>CAWAET010000005.1:0-312500 GCA_963781065.1 Thermoanaerobaculia bacterium
GCCGCCGGCGCGTCCGCGGAGGGTCGCGACCGCCGGCCCTGTTCGCCGCTCTCGCCGGTTCGACTCCGCCACTCTTCCCCGGTTTCGTGCAGCCAGCAGTCCGGCCAGCGGACAAGCAAGCGTTTCCGCGCCGCGAGAAGTCGCGCGAGTCGGAAGGCCCGCGCGCGAGAAGGACGACGCCGGTGCGGGTCGCGACCGGCGCATCAAGACCTGCGCGGCGTCGGCCGCGACCCGGCGCCCTGGGTCGCTCTCTCGATCCGCTTCCTCGACACCGCCGACGGCAGGATCGACGCCCTCGACGGGCTCGAGCGCACCGGCCCCGAGACCGCCGCCATCTTCGATCGCGGCCGGATCTACTCCTCCGCCGATCTGGCTTACGAGATGGTGCGTACATTGTTATACGGTGTTCGGCCGGCCTCGGGGACGCCGGCCGAAGCTGAGACCGAGACGATGACCCGTCATTCAAGATCGACCCACCTCGCGGCAGCGTTGCTGCTGGCCGCCTGCCTGCCGGGATCGGCAGCCGCCGCCACCGCGGCCGCGGCCGACCTGCCCGCGACGACGGTCGCCGTGGTCAACGGCGAGGCGATCACGCTCGCGGACCTGGAGAAGAGGCTCGAGTCGCTGCACGGCGAGGTCGGCCAGGCGCAGCGGTCACCAGGGAGCCTCGAAAGGCTTCTCGACCGGCTCGTCAACGACGTTCTGATCGGCCGGAGCGCGCACCCTGGGGCTGCACGAGGAGCCGCCCGTGCCGGAGTCGGTCGAGCGCAACCGCCGCCGCCTGGCGGTCTCGCTGCTCCAGCGTCGAGGATGTCCCCGGGCCGTCGCAGCCCGGTGAGGCCGAGGTCACGGAGCTCTTCCGGGAGCGCTATCGCAGGGCCACCTTCCATGTCCTCACCGCGGCCGACATCGAGGGCGCCGAGGCGATCAACGCGGCGCTGCGCGACGGCGTCGACATCGCCACCGTGGCGGCGGAGATGTCGATCGACCCCTACCGCGAGAGCGGCGGCCTGGTCGAGGACGTCGCCCGCAAGGATCTGCAGCTGGCCGTCGCCGACGTCGTCTTCCAGCTCAACCCGAACGAGGTCGCCGGGCCGGTGAAGACCGATCTCGGCTGGTCGATCATGGTCGCCGAGCAGTCCAACGAGCCCGAGCCGGAGCTTCTCGACGAGGCCCGAGCTCGCTGCAGCGCCTGGTGCGGCAGCGCGAGGAGGCAGCCGCCCGCCAGGCCCTGGAGCCCACCTGCGCGAGCGCCACCAGGTGGTTGTCGATCAAGAGCTGGTCGACTCGATCCAACCGGTGCGGCGGCCCGACGGCCGGCTCACCGCCGAGAGCCCCGGCCCGGAGACGGTGATCGCCAGGATCGGCGACGAGATCACCCTCTCCGGTGACGAGTACGCGGAGGCGCTCGAGCGTCGCTGGCGGTCGATTGCCGACGAAGAGGCGTCGCGGGCGGCGGCGCCGATCATCCTCGACAACCTGATCAACGAGCGGCTGCTGCTGGCCGAGGCCTACGCCCGCGGCTACGGCCAGCTGCCGGCGGTCCGGCGGGCGCTGCACGGCCTCGAGACCGAGATGGTGATCCCCAAGTACCTGGAGTCGGTGCTCGCCGCCGGGCTGGAGGTGTCCGAGGAGGAGAAGCGGGCCCACTACGACGAGGTTCGGGACAGCTTGCGGCGGCCACCGCGGGTGCGGCTCGGGCAGATCAGCGTGGCGACGCTCGAGCTCGCCGAGGGCGTCGCCAGCTCGCTGCGCGGCGGCTCCGATCTGGGCTGGCTGGCGCGGCAGCACTCGACCGACGGGCTGCGCGAGAAGGGCGGCCTGCAGGAGTGGTCGGTGGCCAAGCCGGACGGCACGCCATTCAACACGGCGCTGATCGAGGCGGCGCCCGGGACCACGCTGGACCCGGTCCAGCAGGAAGACTCCTGGGTGGTCTACCAGGTGGTGGCGCGGGAGGAGCGGGGAGTGTTCTCGTACGAGGAGGTTTCCGGCAACATGCGAGAGGCGGTGTTCCGGCGGAAGTTCCTCGAGGTGCTGGACCGCTTCATCAAGACCGCGCGCAGCCGGTCGGAGATCGAGATCCGCGAAGACGTGCTCGCCGGGCTGCAACTGTCCGGCACCCAGGAGGCCGTCGAGAGCACGGGACACGACAGCGGGCACGGCGGCGGACATGGGGGGGGAGCCAACCTTGACTGAGCACCACCCGAGCGGTCTCTGGATCCTCCTGCTGGGAGGCATCCTCGCGCTCGCCGCGCTGGACAGCGCGGAGGGCCAGATCAAGCGCGGCTCGCGCTTCGAGAAGGGCGACTCCTGCACCGACTGCCACGCGGAGGTCGTGCGCGACGTTCGCCAGCCCCACGCTCCGGCGGCCGGGGGCGAGTGCACCGCCTGCCACAAGCCGCACGGCCTGGTCGGCGCGCTGCGGCTGCAGGCCGAGGAGCCGGACCTGTGCCTGGAGTGTCACGCGGAACAGCAGGTCGAGCTGACGGCGAGCCACCGGCACCCCGCCGTCGAGAAGTGCTCGAGCTGCCACGACCCGCACGGATCGGATCATCCGGCCATCCTCGAGCAGCCGGAACGGCAGCTGTGCCTGAGCTGCCATGAAGGCCAGGGCTTCAACGGCCGGGTCGCGCACGCGCCGGCCGCCGAGGAATGCTCGACCTGCCATCTGCCGCACGGCGGCCCCAACCCCGCGCTGCTGGCACTGGAGGAGCAGGCGCTGTGCGCGAGCTGCCACGAGGCGGGCGCCACGGGCGACTTCGCCGCCGGCCACGGCGGCTATCCCGTCGCCGGCTCGGACTGTTCCTCCTGCCACGTGCCGCACTCGGGCACGGCGGCCGCGCTGCTGCGCTCCTCGGCGCACCCGGCGATGGAGTGCGACACGTGCCACCAGACGACCGACCCGGCAGCCGCGCCGCCCGGCGCCGAGATCTGCCTCGACTGCCACGACCTGCCGAGCGAGACCGCCGGCGGCTCGGTGCACTTCCCGGCGGCCGACGGCGCCTGCCTCGACTGCCACGACCCCCACGCCACCGACCATCGGCCGCTGCTCCTCGCCGCCGAGCGCGAGCTGTGCACCGAGTGCCACGGCGAGGTCGAGGAGTCGCTCGGAATGGCCAGCGTCCATCCGGTGGCGGCGGAGTGCTCGTCGTGTCACGACGGCCACCAGGCCGACCACCCGCAGCTGCTCCTCGCCGAGTCCCGGGCGCTCTGTCTCGACTGCCACGAGGACCCCGAGGCGGCGGACGCCGCGGTGGTGCATCCGCCGGCTGCCGGCGAGTGCCTCGACTGCCACGGCCCCCACGGCACGGCGGTCTCCGGCCTGCTGGTCGCCTCGCAAGAAGAGCTGTGCGGCGAGTGCCACGCCGGCGTCGGCAACCGTTCCGGCCTGCCGGTGATCCACTCGCCGGTGGCGGCCGGCGCCTGCTCGGCCTGCCACCTCCCCCACGCCGGCGGTTCGGGACTGCTGCTCGCCGAGGGCGAAGCGCTGTGCCGCGAGTGCCACGAGTCGACCTTCGCCGTGGTCGCCGGCGTCGAGCAGCATCTGCCCTTCGCCGATGGCGACTGCGCCACCTGTCACGCGCCGCACGCCTCCGAGGTCGAGAACCTGATGACCGCCAGCGTCGCCAGCGTCTGCTCGGACTGCCACGAGATCGAGGCCGACGAGCCGGCCGGCGGCAGCGACCACCAGCCGGTCGCGGCGGGCGACTGCACGGCATGCCATCAGCCGCACGGCAGCGCCGTCTCCGGCTTCCTCCAGGCGCGTGCCCGGCCGCTGTGCACCAGCTGCCACACCGACATCGGAGCGCAGGTGGCGGCCGACGACGCCCACATGCCGGCCGCCGACGACGACGGCTGCCTGACCTGTCACGGCGCCCACAACTCGCCGCGGCGCCACCTGCTGACGCAGCCCGTCGCCGCGATGTGCACCGACTGCCACGACGGCGAGTCGGACGAGTTCCGGGGCCGGCACCTCGGCCTGCCGGCCGGCGCGATGAACTGCGGCGGCTGCCACGATCCCCACGGCGCGCAGGCGGCGGGGATGCTGCTGCCCAACCAGCACATGCCGTTCGCCGACGGCGACTGCTCCATATGCCACCAGAGCAAGGGGGAGACCGGGCCATGAGCACTTCGAGACGCTGCACCCTGGCGCTTCTGGCGCCGGCGGCGGCCGCGGCCCTGTGGCTTCTGCCCGGGGCCGCCTCGGCCACCGCGGTGGCCGTCGACCAGGGCGAGGTCTGCCTCGAGTGCCACGACGACGTCGCCTCCGAGATCGCCCTGCCGGTCGAGCACCCGCCGGCCAAGGGCGCCGAGTGCTCTTCCTGCCACAACCCGCACGCGGCCCGCGACGCGGGGCTGCTGCTGGAGCGGCCCGCCATCCTCTGTGTCGGCTGCCACGCGGAGATCGGCGAGCAGCTGGGCCGCCCCGTCCTCCACCAACCGGTGGCCGAGGGCCGCTGCACCGGCTGCCACCAGGCGCACGGCGGCAGCCACGAGAACCTGCTCGCCGCGGCCGGCGCCGAGCTCTGCCAGACCTGCCACGAGGACATCGCCGGCTGGCAGGGGCTGGCCAACCAGCACTCGCCCTTCCGGCGCGGCCGCTGCGCGGACTGTCACGAGCCGCACGGCAGCGAGCACGCCCGGCTGCAGACCCAGGCCGGCGGCCTGGTGTGCACCAAGTGCCACCCGACGAGCGCCAAGTTCCGCGCCGACCACGGCGGCTACCCGGTGGAGCAGGCCAACTGCCAGCAGTGCCACGACCCCCACGCCTCGCCGCAGGCCGGCTTGCTGCAAAAGCACGCCCACCAGCCCTTCACCGAAGGCGACTGCACGCTGTGCCACGCGCCGGCGGGCTCGGCGTCGCCCTTCGCGCTGAGCGCGACCCAGGACCAGCTGTGCGGCGACTGCCACGAGGACGCGGTGACGGAGAACCGGACGGCGGCGTTCCCGCACGTCTCGGCGGGCGGCTCGGGCTGCTCGGCTTGTCACAACCCCCACGGCGGCAAGGACGCGAGCCTGCTCAACCTGGACACCAACGAGCTCTGCCTGTCGTGCCACGACCCCGGCGGCGCATCTTCCGGGCGGCAGGGCCATTTCGAGACCCACGCCGACCTGGAGTGCGACACCTGCCACAGCCCGCACGGTGGCGACCGGCCGGTGCTGATGGTCGAGGACTCGGTGGCTCTGTGCAGCACCTGCCATTCGCACCAGCACGCCATCACCCACCCGATGGGCGCCGGCGTCCTGGACCCGCGCAACGGCCAGGCGATGGACTGCCTGTCCTGCCACGGGCTGCACGAGGCCCCGGCCGAGAAGTACCTCTACCGTGACGGCGGCCGCGAGCTGTGCGTCGGCTGTCACAAGGACAAGGGAGTGCCGCGTTGAGCCCGCTCGCCAGCTACCGTCGCCGCGTCGGCCTGGCCCTGGTGACCGCCGCCGCGGTGGCCACCGCCGTGCCCGTCGCCGGGCAGGAAACGGTGTCGACGCTCTTCGCCTTCGACCAGACGCTGACCGGTGACGAGACGGCGCCACTGCGCTGGCCTACCGCCGTCGCTTCCGGCAGGCTCGACGAGATCGCGGTCGCCGACGCGGCGGGCCCCTCGCTCGAGATCTTCCGCAACGTCGGCGGCGCCGAGGGATGGGTCGTCGAGCGCTCGATCGAGCTGCCCGGCCCGGCCTACAGCCTCTCCTGCGGCGCCGAGCGGTACCTGCTCTCGACCCGTCGACCGGGAGTCCTGCTGACGGTGTCCCGGCCCGACTACGCGCTGCGCGAGCTGGCGCTGCCCGGGCGGATCACCCCCGGCGCGGCGACCTGCCTCGCCGACGGCCAGATCGTCGTGCACGACCTCGCGGCCGGCCGGCTGGTGGTGCTCGACAACGCCCTCGAGGTGCGGGCCGGCGTCGAGATGACCGAGGCGGTCTCGGCCCTGGCCGCCGGCTCGGGCGGCGGCTTCTACGCCGTCCTGCCGGGTGCCGGCGAGGTGCGCCGGTACGGCGCCAACGGCGAGCAGCTCGCCGTGCTGGCCGTGCCCGGGCTCGACCCGGCGCCGGCCTGGCCGGTGGGCCTGATCGTCGAGGACAACGGCCAGGTCGTGGTCGCCGACCGTCACGGCGGCCGCTTGCTGGTGCTGGAGACCAGCGGCCGCTGGATCGGCTCCGGCTCGCGCCGCGGCTGGGAGCCCGGCCTGCTGCGCTTCCCGGCCGACCTCGCTCGGCTGGCCGACGGCAGCGTCGCCGTCGCCGACCAGGGCAACGGCAGGGTGCAGCTCTTCCGCCGCCTGGAGCCATGAGATCGGCCGGCGCCAAGGCGGGAGTCACCGGCGTCGCGCTCGCCGCGCTCCTGTTCGCCGCCGGATCGTCGGGACAGCCGCCAGGATCGATACCGCCGGTCTTCACCCAGCGTCTGCAGGTTCCCGTCCGTGGCGACGACCTCGAGCAGCCCCGGGCGGTAGTCGCCGATCTGAACTCCGGCGAGGTCCTGGTCTGCGACACCCTCGCCAATCGGATCGTCATCTTCGACGCCCAGGGCCGCTTCCGCTACGAGATCCCGGGCGGCGCCGCCTTCCAGTCGCCGGTCGACCTCGCCGTCGACCCGGAGGGCTACCTCTTCGTCCTGAGCCAGGTCAGCTCGGATCTGACGCTGCTCGACTTCGACGGGCGACTGATCCGCAAGGAGCCGCTGACCGGACTGCCGGAGGATGCGCGCGGGCCGCGCTTCGCCTCCCTGGCGATCTCGCCGTCCGGCGACCGGCTCTACCTGATGGACAGCGAGAACGACCGGCTGTGGATCACCGATCGGTCGGGCGCCGTCAAGGGCTCCGTCGACACCACGGTCGGCCGGACGCCAAAGGAGATCGACGAGCTGCGCTACGGCCACGTCGACGTCTACGGCGACACCGTCCTGCTGCCGATCCCGAACGACGGGATGGTGCACCTGTACGACCTCGAGGGGCGCGCCAAGGGGACCATCGGCGCGCCGGGCTCGGCCGAGTGCCAGCTCAGGTTCCCGACCGCCGCCGCCCTCGATGAACGGGGGCGGGTGCTCATCCTCGACCAGCAGCGGGCGATGTTCATGACCTGGGATCTCGGGCGCGGCGTCTGCCTGAGCGAGCACTACGGCTTCGGCAACGCCCCCGGCGCCTTCTACCAGCCCAACGACATGGCCCTCGACGCGGCCGGCCGCCTCTACGTCAGCCAGGGCTTCGAGGGGCGGGTGCAGGTGTACGAGGGCGCCGAGCCGGCGCCCATGCTGTTCGCCGCCCGGCAGCCCGCGCCGGAGATCGTCGAAGAGACCCTGATCGCGGATGCGGCGACCGGCGACAGCGCGAAACCCGGCGCAGCCGGCGCCGCGCGCAAGCCGCTGGTCTCCGACCAGCCGGCCGCCGAGCCCGAGCCCGCGCCGACACGGGCCGAGCCGACGCCGGTTCGCTCGCCGATCGCCACCGAGCCCGTGCCCGTTCGCCCGCCGATCGCCACCGAGCCGGTGCCGGTTCGCCCGCCGATCGCGGCCAAGCCCGTGCCGGTTCGCCCGCCGATCGTGACCGAGCCGGTGCCGGCTCCGGCGCCACCCATCGAGGAGGCCGCGCCGCCGCCGGCTCCGGCAGCGCCCGCACCGCCCGATCAGGTCGCGTCCGCGGCGCCGGCGGTGGATTCGTTCGCATTCGCCGCCAGGATCGTCGCCGGCGCCCGCCTGTCGGTCGAGCGGGCCCCGCGTTACGATCCCGCCTACGTCGAGCTCGCCTATCCGGGTGGCGACGCGCCGCTCGACCAGGGCGGCGCCGTCGACGTGGTCATCCGCGCCCTGCGCCACGCGGGGGTCGACCTGCAGCGGGTCCTGCACGAAGACGTCGTGGCCAACCTCGACGCGTATCCGATCAACGAGCCCGATCCCAGCATCGACCACCGCCGGCTGCGCAACCTGGTGCCGCTGTTCGAGCGGCAGGCGGAGTCGCTGCCCACCGGGGCCGACGGCGGCTGGGCGGCGGGCGACGTCGTGTTCTGGGACCGCAACTCCGACGGCATCGCCGGGCATATCGGCGTCGTCACCGACGAGACCGGGCCCTCGGGGCAGCTCCTGGTCGTCCACCACCACCGTTCGGCCGGCGACTTTGCCGGCACCCCCGGCGCCGAGGACGTGCTCCTCCGCTGGCCGGTGGTCGGCCACTACCGCTGGCCGAGCGGGGCCGCGGCCGCGACGCCGCCAACAAGCCCGACCGCAACCGCCGCACCGACATCGACCGGGGCCGCGACCGCCGACGAGGCCGAGAGCCTGGCCGCGGTCGAACGGACGGTACGCGCCTGGGCCGGAGCCTGGGCCGGGAAGCGGATCGAGGAGTACCTCGCCTTCTACTCGCCGGACTTCGAGCCGGGCCGCGGCCTCCCCCGGTCGGACTGGGAGCGGCAGCGCCGCGCCCGCCTCGACCGGCCGCGCTCGATCGAAGTCACCCTGGAGCGGATCGAGCCGCGGCTGACCGCCGGGGACCGGGCGCAGGCCGCCTTCGTCCAGATCTACCGCTCGAACCTCTACGCCGACAAGGTCGACAAGATCCTCACCCTGAGGCGCGAGGAGAGCGGGTGGAAGATCCTCTCCGAGCGCGTCGTCAGGACCTACCGCGAATGAGCTGCCGCGGGACAGGTTCAGAGAGTCGCCGGCGCCGCGCTGCGGACCGGCCTCGATGCGGTCCGAGCCCGGCTCTCCTGGTGCTCGTCGGCATTGTCGCCCTGGTGAGCGCCGCGCGGCCCGTGCTCGGCTTCCACGACGGCGGCGTCGCCCGGTGCAACGCCTGTCACGTCATGCACGACAGCAGCGAGGGGCTGATAGTCGCCACATCGGCGTTGGGCGCACCAGGGCTGCTGATCGAGGAGACCCCGAGCGACGTCTGCCTGCGCTGCCACGCCACCGAGCTGGGCGCGGTGCTGGGCAGCAACCCGATGCTGCCGCCGCCGGAGCGGGGCGGCGGCAACTTCGTCTTCCTGTTCGAGACCAACATCAACGACGCGCCCGACGGCGCGATGAACGTCATCCCCGGCGAGACCGCGGGCCACAACCTCCTCGCCCCGGGCCACGGGCTGGCGGCCGACACCCGGCACAGCCTGTCGCCCGGCGGCTCGTTCCCGGCCGGCGAGCTGGGCTGCACGAGCTGCCACGACCCGCACGGCAACGACCGGTTCCGCCTCCTCCACGGCGCCGGCGAGGTCCAGGGCGGCCTGGCGTTCTTCTCCTACCCCGCCCCCGACGCGGCGGGGATCGCGCTCAACGGGGCGGCGGAGGCGAATGGCAACCACACCGCCTATCGCGGCGGCATGAGCGACTGGTGCGCCAACTGCCACGGGCGCTATCACGAAGACACCCAGACGCCGGTGGTCCCCGGCGGCGGAGATCCCCTCGAGCACCCGATTGACGAGGTCCTCGCTGGCGAGATTCGCGACCAGTACAACGCTTACAACGGCGACGCCGACCCGCTAGGCGGGACCATCGCCACCGCCTACCTGGCGGCCGTGCCCTTCGAGGACCCCGCCAGCGCCAGCACCTCGACCCTCGGGCCGGCCGGCGGCAGCCGGGTCATGTGTCTGACCTGTCATCGGGCGCACGCAACCTCGTCGCCCGCGGCGCTGCGGTGGGACTTCCGGGTGGCCCTCCTGAGCCAGGACGGGGTGGTGTCGGGGTCCTACGCCATCCCGAGCCCCTATCCCGACCCGGCCCAGGGAACGCTCTGCACCAAGTGCCACGAGGGCGGCCCCCCTGGGCTGACGGGTCCGTTCGTGCCCGTCCTGCCCACTCCCGGACCGCCGGGCGGCGGCTAGCCCCGCCTCAGCCGTTCCGCCGGCCCGACTCGTCCCAGGTCGCGGCGGCCCGGGGGACGCCGCCGGCGAAGCCGACGACGCGCAGCAGCGTGCCGTCCGGCCGCCATTCCGTGCGCAGCCCGTCCAGCGTTCGCCCGCCGGCGGCGTCGCGTCGCACCTGGGCGACCAGGCGCGCGTTTCCGGAAGGGTAGCGCTCGACGACCACCTCGGGCGGGCTGGTCTCCCCGAGCGCCGACCCGGCCACCTGCCGCACCCGCGCCATCGCCCGGCCGATCTCCTCCCGCCCGGGGTCGCGCCGCCGGGCGGCCTCGAGGCTCGCCAGGGCCAGCCCGTAGCGGCCCCGCTCGGCCATCACCAGGCCCAGCTTCTCGTGCGGCGCGGGGTCTTCGGGCCAGAGCACGCTGGCGAGAAGGAAGTGCGCCGCCGCGGCCTCGAGGTCGCCGCTCTGGATCGAGAACAGGCCCGTCTCGTAGTGGATCGTCGGGCTCAGCGGATCGGCACGAAGGGCGCGCTGATACAGGTCGAGCGCCCGCGGCAGGTCGCCGGCGAGGGCCGTCTGCTTGGCGGCCACCAGCAGGATGGTCGGGTCCTCGAGCCCGGAGTCGAGCGCCCGGAACGCCAGCCGGCGCGACTCTTCCCCCTTGCCCGCCCAGTCGAGGGTGCGGGCCAGCGCCGCCAGCGCCCGGGCCCGCTTCGCCTCGTCGAGGCCGCCCTCGACCCGGGCGATCACTTCGCCCAGCCGCCCCTCCGACAGCCGGGCGCCGGCCGGCAGCGCGCCCAGCTGCCGCATCGCCTCGACCAGGGCCAGGGCCAGCGCGCGGTGCCCGGCGATCGTCGGGTGGACGTGATCGAGGAAGTCCTCCTCGCCGAGGATGGCGTGCCCCGCGGCCGCCTGCAGGTTCGACTCCAGCAGGCCCTTGAAATCGACCAGCGGCGCCCCGGACTCGGCCGCCACCCGGCGCAGGATCGCGTCCATCTCGGCGAGGGCGCGCAGCGGACAGACGTCCTCCTCGCGGGCGCGCTCGAAGGCCGCCTTCGCCTCGCCGTGCCGGCCCAGCTCGAACAGCGCCCGCCCGCGCTGGTAGTGGAGCTCCGCGAAGCGGGGATCGAGGCCGATCGCCTCGTCCAGCGCCGCCACCGCTTGCGGCCAGGCCCCCGCCTCGATCTGCCGGCGAGCCGATGCCAGCAGCCGCCGCGACCGCTCGATCTGCGGCGGGCTCAGGCCGGCGGTGTGCTGGCTCTTGAACGGCGAGCAGCTCCGGAGGTTCGAGGCCGGGACAACGAAGATCACCTCGGCCCCGGCCGCGCGGGCGATGGCGACCATCCGCTCGAGGCTCAGCCGGTAGTGCCGCAGGACCTTCTGCTCGAGCTCGTCGTCCCGCTCGTAGAGCTCCAGCCCGGCGGCCCGGTCCAGCTTGGCGTCCACCTCCCCGGCCAGCACCTCGCGCGGCGCCTCCGGCTCGGCCGAGAGCGCCCCCACGCGGGTCATCAGGGCGTCCATCGCCGCCCAGGTACGGGTGCCGGACAGCGCCGCCGCCACCGCCTTGACCGGCGCCGGCAGCTGCCGCATGGCCGCGTAGGTGCGCTCCTCCAGGAACTCGTTCTGGCCGGTGTAGACGATGAACAGATCGGGCTCGAGCTCGGCCAGTTCCGCCATCACCCGCGCCACGCGGTAGCTGGCGTAGCTGACCCCGCCGGCGTTGATCACCTCCCAGCGGCGGCTGGGATCGACGGCGGGCAGCAGCTCGCGCAGCCAACCGGCAAAGGACGTGGCGTCGTCGTAGGGGCGGCCGAAGGTCGTCGAGCCGCCGAGGCAGAAGACGCGATAGCGCCCCGGCGGCTTGCGCCGCGAAAACCGCTGCTCGTTGAACAGCTCCAGCTTGGCCGGCGCGGTGACCAGATCGAGCTCGCCAGCGCCGCCGGTCTCCGGCACGAAGAGCGGCGAGCTGCCGGTAAAGCCGAGGAAAGGGTCCTCCCGCAGGGTCACCGGCCGGACGCCGGCCAGAGCCAGAACCGCCTCGAGCAGAGCGAAGAACAGGCCCACCGCCACCACGGCCATGACCAGGTCCCGCCCGCGCCGCCGCCGACTGCCGTCGGCGGTCCCGGCGGATCCCGATGCGGCGGCCCCGCCCCTGCCTGCCGCTACGTTGCGCTCACCCTCGGACATCGGTCCCACCGGCGGGAGGTCAGGCCGACCCTGTCACCGCGCCGCTCGACAATGCCCGAACAAGGGAAGTCGTGCAGATTCAGATGCATACGGACGCGCGGCAGCGGCTTGGTGAGCAGATCGGTCTATAGGTGTCCACCGTGAGAAAGTATAGCGACCGCGGGCGCACGGAGCCGGGCTCTTCGGTTCCGGGCGACGTCGTGGGAAGGGTCCTCCAGTTGCCCCCTGGGCGCACAAACCGGCTCAGCGCCGGCGATCTCGGCCGGGCGCCCGGACCGTCGACGGGCGGCGAAGCGTCCTCGCCGGCCACGGCGGGCCGAACCACCCTCCTGGCCGGAGCCGCGGTCTTCCTGGCGGCGCTGCTGCTCTTCCTGCCCACCCTGGGACACGACTTCGCCTGGGACGACCGCTCGATCCTGCTGCCCAACCTCGCCCTGGGCGACTGGTCGCGCCTGGGCGAGATCCTCACCTCCGACTTCTTCCGCGAAAGCCAGGACCGGGGGAGCGGATTCGACTACTGGCGCCCGCTGGTGGTCCTGTCGCACATGGTCGAGCGGTCCCTGTTCTCCAACCGCCCCGCCGGCTATCACGCCGTCAACGTGCTGCTGCACGCGGCGACGTCGCTGCTGGTCTTCCTCCTGGGGCTGCGGGCGCTCGGGAGGCCGGCGCCGGCGCTCGCCGCCGGCCTCCTGTTCGCGGTCCATCCCGTCCACGTCGAGGTCGTGGCCTGGGTCTCGGGCCGCTCGGACCTCCTGCTGGGCCTGTTCCTGGCTCTGGCGCTGTGGGCCGACTGGCAAGCGGGCCGGAGCGGGCGACGCCACTGGCAGGCCCTGGCGCTGCTCGGCTTTCTGGCGGCGCTGTTCTCCAAGGAGTCGGCCGCGGTCTTTCCGGCTCTCGTGGCGGCTCGTGTGCTGCTCGTCGAGCGGACGCCAGGGGGAGTGCGAGAACGCCTGCTGCGGGCCGGACGAGCCGCCCTCCCCTCGCTGGTGGTGCTGGGCGCCTACCTGGTGCTGCGCTACGGGCTGCTCGACGTCGTGCCGCCGCCCAGCGCCGTCGAGCCGGCCGGCCGCCTGGCGCTCTTCTGGACCTGGTGGACCGCCCTCGGGCTCTACGCGCGGCTGCTCGTCTGGCCGACGGGTCTGAGCATCGTCCACGACCTGCCGCTCGCCGTCGACCCCTGGTCGTGGGGGGTCGGCGCCGGCATGCTCATCTTCGTCGCGGCGATCTGGGGGGCATCGCGGCTTCGGCGCACGGCTGCCGGGGCATCCTTCGGGCTGATCGTTCTCCTGCTGGGCCTGGCTCTCCTGTCCAACTTTGTGATCCCCATCGCCTCCCACGGCTCGGCCGCCTTCCCGATCGCCGAGCGGTTCCTCTACGCCCCCTCGATCGGTTTCTGCCTGGTCCTGGGGTGGCTCTTCGGGCGGGCGGTACCGCGGGCGCTGGCCCGAGGCACTGGCTTCCCGGGCATCGCCCCCGGGCGCGATCCGAGCGGCGGCACCGGGTCGGGGGGCGCTCCGCCACCGGGCTTCGGGCTCGGCCGGGCGATGCCGGCAGCGCTTCTCGGCATCGCACTGCTCGCCGGAGCCTGGGCGAGCACGGTCCGCGCCAGCGACTGGAAGGACGACGCGGCCCTTTTCGCGGCTACGCTGGAGCGTGCGCCCCGCAGCGCGATGGCGCAGCTCAACTACGGTGCCGCCCTGGTGGACCTGGCGCGCGACGAGGAGGCCGCCGACGCTCGAAGCGCCCTTCTCGAGCGAGCCCTGCACCACCTCGAGCAGGCGGTGGACCTGGCGCCCGGCAACTACCGGGGCCACTACGATCTGGCCAATCTCTACCAGGCTCTCGGCCGGCCGAAGGCGGCGGAGGCGTCGTACCGCGAGGCCCTGGAGCTGCGCCCGGATCTGTTCCACGCCATGGTCAACCTGGGTACCTTGATGGCTCGCTCCGGGCGCGTCGACAGGGCCTTGGAGTGGCTCGACAGGGCGCGCCGGCTGCGACCCGGCAATCTCGCCGTCATGGTCAACCGCGCTCACCTGCTGCAGATGCTCGGACACCCCGAGCGGGCAGCTCCCCTCTACCGCCAGGCCCTGGCGGTCGATCCGGGGCTCGCGGCCGCGCGCGCCGGGCTCGAGCGCGCCCTGGAGGCGCTGTCGGACGACGGCGACGAGGGCTCCTGATCCGGGCGGCGGGCGATCGTGTCCCGAGGGCCCGACCCGCCAGGCCATCCGCTGGCCTAGGACACGCCATCAGCGATACGATTGGGGCGGCTGGAAGCCCTCCAGCCCGGACCGCCGGAAACGACCACAACCATCCCGATTCGAGGTAGAGATATGTTCTCGACAGCGCACCGCTTCACCAGCTACGGCCTCGCCCTGCTCCTGCTCGCCACCGTCGCCTGCGCCGGCTCCGAGTCCGGCGCCGACGCGGCCGCGACGCCGCCGGCGCCCGAGCAGCAGGCCCCCCAGGGGGAGCTGCCCGCCGGCCATCCGCCCCTCTCGGCCACCCCGCCGGCCGGCAGCATGATCGCCCCGCCGCCCCCGGGCAGCGGCACCGGCCAGTCCGGCCTGGTGTGGACCACGCCCGACGGCTGGATCGCCGAGACCCCCTCCTCCGCCATGCGCCGGGCCCAGTACCGCGTTCCCGGGCCGGGCGGCGACGGCGAGCTGGTGGTCTTCTACTTCGGCCCCGGCCAGGGCGGCGACGCGATGTCGAACGCCGTCCGCTGGGCCAACCAGTTCAGCCAGCCCGACGGCCGCACGCCGCAGGAGGCGATGAAGACCGAGCAGATCCAGGTCGGCGGCATCCCGGTGATGCTGACCGAGATCACCGGCACCTACAGCGGCGGCATGACCATGATGGGCGGCGCCAGCTCCGAGCTCGCGAACCACATGCTGCTCGGCGCCATCGCCGAGGGCGGCGACGCCAACTGGTTCTTCAAGCTCACCGGCCCGGCGGCCACGCTGGAGGCGCAGCGCGGGGCCTTCCGCTCGCTGATCGAGTCGCTCTCGCGGCCGGTCTGAGGGAGCAGCTTGCGGCGGCGCCCAGCCGCCTGAGGAGGGGAGTCGCGCATGGACTATCCGATCTTCGACATCGCCATCGGCGGCAGCGTGCTGATGGGCGTGGTGGCGGTCACCCACGTCATCGTCTCGCACTTCGCCATCGGCGGCGGCCTGGTGATCGCCGCCACCGAGACCCTCGCCTGGCGGCGCGGCGACCCGGAGATGCGCGACCTGGCCAAGCGCTCGTCGCTGATGCTGATCCTGGTCTCGACGGTCTTCGGCGCCATCTCCGGCGTCGGCATCTGGGTGGTAGCCGGGCTGATCGCCCCGGCGACGATCTCGGCCCTGATCCGCAGCTACGTCTGGGGCTGGGCCATCGAGTGGGTCTTCTTCATCGTCGAGATCGTCGCCGCGCTGCTGTACTACGCCACCTGGGACCGTATTGCCAAGCGCACCCACGTGATGATCGGCTGGATCTACTTCGTGGCGGCGTTCATGTCGATGGTGGTGATCAACGGCATCATCACCTTCCAGCTGACGCCCGGCAAGTGGCTCGAGACCGGCGCCTTCTGGGACGGATTCTTCAACCCCACCTACTGGCCGAGCGTGGTGCTGCGCACCGGCATCGTGCTGCTGATGGCGGTGGCCTTCATGAGCTTCACGGCCTTGCGGGCGGCCCCCGAGGCAAGACCACGGCTGGCGCGCTACCTCGGCCTGTGGCTCCTGGCCGGGGTGGCGTTCGCCTACGGCGGCTACCGCTGGTGGGAGGCGGCGCTGCCCGAGACGGTGCGCGGCCTGTTCCTGGGCGAGCGGCCCGGCCTCGTGGCCCTGGCCGACACCCGCAGCTTCGTCCTCTGGTCGCTGACCGCGGCGCTGGCGCTCGGCGCGGTCTTCCTGCTGGCGGCGCCGCGGGCGCTCCGGGTGCCCACGGCGATCCTCCTGATGCTCGCCGGCTTCGCCTTCTTCGGCGGCTATGAACGGCTGCGGGAGGGGGCGCGCAAGCCGTTCCTGATCCACGACTACATGTTCTCGAACGGCGTGCTGGTCTCCGAGATCGAGCGGCTCAACGAGGAGGGCATCCTGTCCAAGGCCGGCTGGGCGGCGCACCAGGCCGGCGGCGACCCCGAGAGCGTCGGCCGGGCCGTCTTTCTCGCCCAGTGCGCCAGCTGCCACACGCTCGACGGCTACCAGGCGATCCGGCCGCTGATCGACCCGGACTTCGTCGAGGCCAACGTCTGGGCGCTTTGGGGGCAGGGCGAGGAGTACGTGCCCGGCGAGGCGGTCGACAAGGCGTCGCTGGACTATCCCTACATGCCGCCTTTCGTCGGCACCGAGGAGGAGCTGGAGGCCCTGGTGGCCTACCTCAGCTCGCTGGCGCCGCCGACCGAGGCCGTGGCGGCGGCGGGAGGCCAGCCATGAGCCCCGATCTGGTCCCGGCCCTCGACCCGATGCCGATGCCGGCGCCGGCCTGGCTGTTCCACGCCCTGCTGGTCTTCACCTTCTTCCTCCACGCCCTGTTCATGAACCTGACGCTCGGCGGCACCATCCTGGCGGCGGTGGGCCGCATTCTGGCGGGCGACCGGACGGGCGACCACCGGGGCGTGCTGGCCGACCGGCTGGTGGCGATCAACACCTACGGCATCTCGCTGACCATCACCACCGGCATCGCGCCGCTGCTGTTCATACAACTGCTGTACCAGCAGTACTTCTACACCGCGACCATCCTCATCGGCTGGGTCTGGCTGGGCTTCCTGGTGATGCTGATGGTCGGCTACTACGCGGTCTACGTCTACAAGTTCAAGGGCGCGCCGGCGCGCGGGCACGGCGGCGGCGGCTGGCTGGTGCTGGCGGCGGCGATGTTCCTGCTCATCTCGATGGTGCACGTGGCGGTCAACCTGATCCACGCCCAGCCGGACCAGTGGGCCGAGCTGGCCGGCAGCCCCTGGGCGATCCTGGCCGATCCGGCCTACTGGCCGCGGCTGCTCCACTTCGTCCTCGCCGGCATCGGCATGAGCGGCCTGGTGATCGCCTGGTGGGCGGTGCGCCAGGCGCGAGCCGGCACCGAGCCCGAGCTCAACGCCCGGATCGCCCGCTTCGGCTGGCGCTGGGCGCTGTGGACGACCCTGGCCCAGGTAGTGGACGGCTTCGTCCTGCTTTTCGTCCTGCCGCAGCGAGGTGCTGCTGGGCCTGATGCGTGGCGGCGCCGCCACGCTGGTGCCCCTGGGGGCCGGCGTCGTGCTCGGCATCGGCCTGCTGATGATGCTCTCGCGGGTGACCGACCCGACCGAGAAGCCCGCGGCTGGTCGGCGGCACGCTGGGCGCCATGCTCCTGACCATCGCCGTCATGTCGATCACCCGCCACCAGGTGCGGGCGCTCTACCTCGAGCCCGTGACCTCGCGCTTCGAGCTCGTCTCGGCGCCGCAGTGGGGCAACTTCGTGCTGTTCGCGGTGCTGCTGGTCGCCGGGCTGGCGGTGGTGGGGTACATGGTGCGCGCGGCGCTGCGGAATCCGGCGCAGGGCGCCGAGGCGGCCTGAGCGGGCGTCCCCGCCCACCGCGGACCACCCACACGGGTGGGGCCGCCGCGGCGCCCACCCGCATAGGATGCGCCCGTAGACCCTGCTGCCGACCGTGAAGGCTCGATCCTTGCAACAGACAGGATCGGGTAGAGGGAGGAACCAGGGATCTTGTAAGGTTCAGACTTCAACCCGCGAAGGTCAACCCGAGAACGAATGGCAACCCGAGAACAAGGAGACGACAACATGCGACGCTTTCTGGGATTCACGGTACTGATCGCCGCGGCGGCCCTGCTGGCCGCAGTGCCGGCGGCTGCGGAAGAGCACGCTTTCGTCGGCTCCAAGAACTGCAAGAAGTGCCACATCAAGGAGTACAAGTCCTGGGAAGAGACCAAGATGGCCCAGGCCTACGAGTCGCTGAAGCCGGGCGTCGACGTCGAGGCCAAGGCGGCGATGGGGAAGAGCGCCGACGTGGACTACACCCAGGACGCCGAGTGTGTGGCCTGCCACGTGACCGGCTACGGCAAGCCGGGCGGCTTCGTCAGCGAGGCGGAGACCCCCGAACTCGCCGGCGTGGGCTGCGAGATGTGCCACGGCGCCGGCGCCACCTACACCCAGGACCACCTGATGTCGCTCAAGAACAAGGAGTACAAGCGGTCGGAGGTCGTCGCCGCCGGCATGGTCGAGAAGGTCAGCGAGGCGCAGTGCATTGGCTGCCACAACGAGAACGTGCCGGTCGAGGGCTACACCTTCGACTACGAGGCCAAGAAGGACGAGGGCACCCACGAGAACTTCCCGCTGAAGTACAACCACGACGGTTGATGATCCGATCTGAAGAGCTCGAGCTGCTGCGCGGGCTCATCACCGGCCAGCGGATGCTCTCCCTGGGCGTCCTGGTCGACGGCAGGCCCTACGTCGGGCTGCTCCCCTTCGTCACCCGGCCCGACTTCGGAGCGCTGGTGATCCACGCCTCGAGCCTGGCCCTGCACTCCAAGGGTCTGACTCCCGACGCTCCCTTCGGCGTCCTCATCCACGCCACCGACCGGCCCGACGCCGACCCCCTGCAGCTGCCGCGGCTGAGCCTGCAGGGCGTCGTCCGCCGGATCCCCCGCGACCAGGCCGACTGGGCGGCGGCGCGCGACGTCTACATCGACAAGTACCCCTCGAGCCGCAGCATCTTCCAGCTCGGCGACTTCCACCTCTACGAGCTGGTGGTCGAGTCCGGCCGGCTGATCGCCGGGTTCGGGTCGATCCACACGCTGAATCGCGGGACGCTGGCCGAGGCGGCGCGGGCGGGGGGCGGTGGGCCGGGGGGCGAGACGCCGGCGGCAGTGGGTTGAGCGGTTGACGTACTGATTCGTAATCAGCAGGTCAGCGGTTCTCGCTCCTCAGTCCGGCATCTCCCACACGGCGCCAGGCCGGCGAAGTACGGCACGTGCCAGACCGAGTCGTCCGCCTCGTCGTACCAGTTCGAGATCGGCCGGTGGGTCCGGTTGATGCCGCATCGCCTGCACAACGGCCCGTCGCAGCTGCACAGCACCGTCGTGAAGCTATCGCCCTGGGTCCTCTGATCCGATCTCAGGAACCGCAGGTTGATGATGCCAGCCCACTCTCCGCAGACCTCGCAGCGGAAGAGCCGTGGTTGAGTTGGATGACGTTCTGGCATGGGATACCTCCTTCTCCGCGGGAGGACCCCTTCGGCTCGCTCGCCGGCCAAAACGAGAATGCTCGAGCCCGGATGCCAGAAAGCCCGCCCTCCACATCAGGAAAGCGGGCTTCCGCTCGGACACTTCGTTGCCGCCCCTCTGGCGACCACATCCCCGCCTTGCGGCGAGAGGCACCTTGGGTGTCCATCCCAGGTTGCCGGGCCCGGCGGAGAGCCGGACCACTCCTAATGCTCGATGGATTCTAGCGCAGACCTTGGCGCCTATGGAAGTGAAAGGCGACTGCGCAACGGTCGCACCCCAAAGCGCAGAGGAACTCGCCGCGCATCGGCATTCCACCACCCCCACCGCTCAACCTGGTCGCCAACCGCACCTAGCCCCTGACGCCAACGCCGATCACGGCTCAGCCGGGGGGAGTCCCCTCGTACTCGCCTGGCACTGCACCTAACTTCGGGGCTCCGAGATGGGTGGCACCTCACGTCGGCGGCAAGATCGCGGCGCAATCGGCACCCCTCGTACTCGCCTGGCACTGCACCTAGTGGCGCTATCTAGCCGTGTTGATGGATCTCTGCTCACGCCGGATCGTCGGCTGGTCGCTCAGAGAGCGCCTGACCGGGGAGTTGACCCTAGAGGCGCTCAATCGGGCTCTGGAGGCGCGTCAGCCTCAGCCAGGGCTGCTCCACCACTCGGACCGTGGAAGCCAATACACGGCGCAGGCGTACCAGGCGAGGCTCAGAAGCGAGGGCTTCGAGGTGAGCATGAGTCGCCGGGGCAACTGTTGGGACAATTCGCCGCTGGAGAGCTTCTTTGCGACGCTCAAGAAAGACCTGGTGCGCGGGGCGACGTTCGCCACCAGGCTCCAAGCGCGGGCCGCGATTTTCGACTACATCGAGGGCTTCTACAACACGCGTCGTCTTCACTCGGCTCTTGGCTACCTCAGCTCAGCAAGGTTCGAGGCGCGAGCGGTGTGAGACACTCACTCATTCGCTTGGTGACAGACAAGTTATTGAATGGCTAGAGAAGGCAGAAGTGTTGTGGCCCTAGTGCTGACGGTGGGGCTCGCGGGCGCGCCCTGGGCCTGGGCCGGCGACGGAGTCGCCGCGCTGCAGACGGCCGCCGCGTCGTGTGCGGACCCGACGAACGCCGACCGCTACATCGACTGCGGCAACGGCACGGTGACGGACAACGACACCGGGCTGGTGTGGCTCAAGAACGCCAACTGTATCGGCGCGGCCGGCGGTGGCATTGGTGACCCGCTCGGCCGGGTGGACTGGTACACGGCGATGGAGTTCGCGGCGGGGTTGTCAGATCTGGCGGATGATGTGGACGACTGCGGTCTCGAGGATGGCTCATCGCCGGGGGAATGGCGGCTGGCCTCTAAGGCGGAATGGCAGGCGATGGTTGCGGACGCCTTGGGTGAAGGTGGAGACCCGGACTGCACAGCGGCCGGGCCGACGATCACGAACGACGCCGGCAACGAGTGCTGGGACCAGGCATGTGCTACTGCGGGGGATTGCTCGTTTGTCGGCCTGGTGTCGGCCTTTTATTGGTCGGCTACTACCCGCGTCGTCAACCCCCCCGCGAGCGGCTGGGTCGTGGTCCTCAGCGCCGGCTTCGTCGCCAGCGGCTCCAAGTCCGGCAACAACTATGTGTGGCCGGTTCGCGGTGGGCAATGATCGGCTCTTGCAGCCTGATTCTCCGGGTGCAGCGGGGCGGCCCACCACTCTCTTTGCAACCGCCCGTTCTTTCCTGGAAAAGGAGTCGATGTGAAGCAGAACAGGATGACGCGATCCGGGGGCCTTGCGGCGGCCGGGACTTATCTAGCTGGGGCTTTTCTGGTCCGGCTGCCCCAGAGCACCGCGGAGGCCCGGCCCGCCGGTGACCTGAGGAGACGGAGGCGAGCGTTCGGCTGGTGTGTGATCGGCCTTCTGGTGTGGGGCGCTTCGGGAGCCTGGGCCGGAGACGGAGTCGTCGCCCTGCAGACGGCCGCCGCGTCGTGTGCGGACCCGACGAACGCCGACCGCTACATCGACTGCGCCAACGGCACGGTGACGGACAACGACACCGGGCTGGTGTGGCTCAAGAACGCCAACTGTATCGGCGCGGCCGGCGGTGGCACTGGTGACCCGGAGGGCAGGGTGGACTGGTTTACGGCGATGGAGTTCGTGGCGGGGTTGTCAGATCTGCAGGGGAATGATCCCGACGACTGCGGTCTCGAGGATGGCTCATCGCCGGGGGAGTGGCGGCTGGCCTCCAAGGCGGAATGGCAGGCGATGACCACGCCGCGAGCCGGGGATTTCATGGGATGCAGCAGCCCGGCAATTACCAACGACGCGGGCGGTGATTGCTGGGACACGATTTGTGTGGCAGCCGGAAGTTGCTCGTTTGTCGGCCTGGTGTCGGCCTTTTATTGGTCGGCTAGTACCCTCGTCAGCTTCCCGGGGAACGCCTTGGTCGTGACCCTCGTCAACGGCTTCGTCAGCAACGGCGGCAAGACCTTCGGCAACTATGTGTGGCCGGTTCGCGGCGGACAATGATCGGCTCTTGGGGGCTTTGGCTCTTTTGAGGGGTGCGGTGAGGTGAGGGAGGTTCCACCCGTTTCGGGAGGCACCAGCCAAAGTAGGTGCTGAGGGAGGTTCCACCCGTTTCGGGAGGCACCCGGGAGCCGAGAAAGCGAAGATCGCCGAGGCGGGAATCCGTCTATCCCAGATGAGATGCCCCGCCCTCTGCGTTACGTACCCCCGGACAGCCTGGTGGAGGTCACCTGCCGCACGCTGCAGGGCAGGTTCCTCCTGTGCCCCTCGCGTGACCTCAACGAGATTGTCCTCGGCGTTCTCGGCCGCGCGGCGCACCGGTACCGCGTCAAGGTGTGCCCTTTCGTCTATCTCTCGGTCGGGTAGGCCTGGGTGGTTGCCCACCCAGCCAAAGTAGGTGCCACGCGAATACCTGCAAGATCCCACCCCCCGGTTTTCGTCCATACCCAGCGTGGGCCGCCCACTGCGCTATCTGCCTCCCGACTGCCCTCTCGTCGAGATCACCTGCCGCACGATCCAGGGCAGGATGCTGCTGCGTCCCTCTCGCGAGCTGAAACGCCGCATCCTCGGCGTTCTCGCGCGAGCTGCCACCCGCTACGAGGTCGGCGTCTGCACCTTCATCTACCTCTCGAACCACTGCCACCTTCTGCTACGCCCCCCGAGCGCCACCGCGCTCGCGGACTTCATGACCTACCTCAACTCCAACGTCGCCCGTGAAGCCGGGCGCCTCTACCGCTGGCGCGAGAAGTTCTGGGGTCGGCGCTACCGAGCCATCCCCGTCAGCTTCGAGCCCGAAGCACAGATTGCCCGCCTGCGCTACGTGCTCTCGCAGGGCTGCAAGGAAGGACTCGTGGCTCGTCCACAGGATTGGCCTGGCGCGACCTCTGTGCATGCGCAACTCGACGATGGCACGGTCCGCGGGACCTGGTACGACCGCACTGCGGAGTACTGGGCGAGGAAGCGAGGAGAGGAGATCGAGCCCGGCCAGTTCGTTTCCACCGAGTCACTGAAACTCTGCCCCCTGCCCTGCTGGGACGACCTCTCGTGTGAGGAGGTCCGAACCAAGACGGCCGAGATGGTGCGCGAGATCGTTGTCGAAACCCGCCAGCGGCTGCGCCCCGCAAGAAAGCGAGCGGTGGGGATGCGGCGCATCCTGCGTCAGGATCCCCACGCCCGGCCCCAGCGGCTTGCTCGATCCCCGGCACCGCTCTTCCACGCCGCCACCTGGCAGATTCGCCGGATGCTCGAGGCCGGGTATCGGAGCTATCGCAATGCCTATTGTGACGCGAAGCTGTCTCTGCAGGAGCACCGGGTGCCCGTGCGCTTTCCGCGCCACGGCATCCCACCACCGCTTAACCTGGTCGCCAACCGCGCCTAGCCTCTGACGCCGACGCCGATCACGGCGCCGCCGGGGGGGAGTCCCGTCTAGGCCCTCGAGCCCTGCGGCCGGCCTGCTTCCAGGCCCCTGGGCGGACACTCTGCCCCGTGAAACAGGCCTTCTTCTCGAGGTCTCCTGAGCCAGGACAGGGGCAGGGATCCTGCTACAGCAGCTTTCGCGAGCTCTTCGCCCGCCAACGATCCGTACTCGCTTGGCACCTCTTTGGGGCGGACCTCTGCCCCGTGAAACAGGCCTTCTTCTCGAGGTCTCCTGAGCCAGGACCGGGGCAGGAATTCTGCTACAGCAGCTTTCGCGAGCTCTTCGCCCGCCAACGATCCGTACTCGCTTGCCGCTGGTGGGATGCCCTTGCGGCGAAGCGCTCGAGAATGCGTGGCGTGCCGTAGCGCCCCTGGGCGGCTGGCCGCGAGGATCTTCTGCTTGAGACGACGATCTTCGCGGACTGAGCCGGCGTCTCACGGCGGCGACGAGCGAGTCGCCGCTACTGAGACCCGAGCACTGAGACGCGCTGACGGATGAGCTCAGCCAGCCGAGCCACTCAGTTCGGGGCTCAAGGACGTAGTTCAGAGACGATCGCAACGCTTTTTTTAGGCTGTCGGCACCGCGTTTCGCGGCGCGGCCGGCCAACGCTCCGTACTCGCTTGGCACCTCTTTGGGGGGTACTCGCTTGGCACCTCTTTGGGCCGAACGGGCCGTCGTGCAGCCACGATTGACGCTTGGTGTTTACCGATCCCACCACCGAGACGTTGTTTCGCATGACGGCGGGCCTCCCCGGTCCGCCGCGAAAGGAGCCGAATGCGACGACTCGACCCTCTTGCAGCTCTCCTCTCTTGCTTCCTGGTCCTCTGGGCGCCCTCGTGCTCGGGCGAGGTGAAGCCCGAGACGTGGCGTGCCGACCTACGCGATCTCGAGCGCCAACTCGTCGAGCGCCATGTCGACCTCTACCATTCGATCTCCAGGGAGGCATTCGAGAAGGCCGTCTCGGAACTGGACCGGCGGATCCCGTCGCTGACGACCCCAGAAATCCTGGTCGGCTTCGCCCAGCTCGTCGCGATGGTAGGCGACGGCCACACGTCCTTCTACCCGGGAAACCAAAAGAAGTGGAAGTTCCGCTACTACCCGATCAAGCTCTGGTCCTTCTCGGACGGCGTCTACGTCATCGCCACCACGCCCGAGCATGTGGACCTGTTCGGGAAGAGGCTTCGGCAGATCGACGACACACCGATCGAGGAGGCCTTTCGCCGTGTCAGCACGACGGTTGGCGCGGACAACGACATGGAGTACCAGTACACGGTCCCCTTCGAGCTCGTCCGGCCAGAGATGCTGCACGCGCTCAGCATCATCCGGTCGCCCCAGCAAGCCGAGTTCGTTTTCGAAGGCGGCGACCGACGGACTCTCCGCGCGATGACCGAGAAGAAGTGGCTGGCGCAGGACTGGAGGTCCGCCAATAGCCTCTACCAGGGAGACAAACCTCCGAGCATGCGGCTGGAGTTCCTCTTCGCGACCCCCTTGACCGTGGAGCACCTGAAGCAGAGGAAGTACTACTGGTTCACCCACCTCGAAGCGGAGCGCACCCTGTACTTCCAATTCAACATCTGCTGGGACCAGAAGAACAGGCCGACGTTCCAGCAGGTTGCCGAGGAGCTCTTCAAGAAGCTGGATCACGGGGCGGTCGAGAGGGTGATCGTCGACCTGCGGCAGAACACGGGAGGGGAACCGAAGGTGGCCAAGCCCCTGATCGACGGGCTGGCGCGGCGGTCCGAGCTCGGCAAGGCGGGCCGGCTCTTCGTTCTGGTCGGCCGGCGTACCTTCTCGGCCGCCCTTACCAACGCGGCACAACTGCGAAGCCGCGCGGGGGCGACGATCGTGGGTGAGCCCCCCCGTGGCAAGCCAAACAACCCCAGCGAGGGCCGCGACATCGACCTCAAGCGAACGAAGCTCTGGGTGACGGTGTCGACCCAGTTCGTCGAGCGCGACCCGACGCTCGGGGATGCGGATTACCTACCGGTCGACATCCCTGTCGCCTCTACGTTTGATCAATATCGCAACGCCCAAGATCCGGTCCTGGCCGCGGCGCTCGCGGCGGCCGTTTCCCGATAAGCTCCAGGGGAAATCGTGTTCGAGACCACAGCCCACGCAACGATCCTGGTCGTCGTCCAGGTGGCCGTTGTCGTCGTCCTCGCCTATCTGATCCGCGCGGCGTACGAAGCCAGGGCGGCGCGGAAGCACGAGCTCTCGAAGCTGATCCTCGACAAGATGAGCTCGGAGGAGTTCCTTCACCTCCTCGAGTCGCCTGATGGGGGGCGATCCATCGAGCGTTTGCTCGGCAACCACAAGACCGCCGATGAGTGGGTCACCGATGCGCTCCGACGGGCGATCTTCCTGATCCTCGCCGGCATCGCGGGCGTGATCGTCTACCTGGTGACGGACTACAGCGGCCGGGAAATCACGCTGATCCTCGGGAGCCTGTTTGTTGCGGTGGGGGTCGGATATCTGATCGCCGCGGCTCTCACACGAAGCCGCGCCCGGAGCCACGACATCGACTCCACGGCCTGAGCCGATGGATCCGGAGAAGTTCCGGCTGTGGTACGAAACCGTGGCCGCAGACCTTCGGCGCTACGTCGATCGGATCTGTGACACCGCCGAGGAATCCGAGGACGTCTTTCAGGAGTCGTTCACGCGGCTGCTCGGTTCGGACTTCGTCTCGAACGACCCGGTCGAGCGCCGCCGCTACCTGTTTCGTATCGCGACCAACCTGGTTCGGGACCGGCGACGCTGGACGCAGAGATGGAGACTCCAACCGGTCCCCGAACGTGTCGGCAACTCCCCCGAAGAAGGCTATGCGGGGCGCATCGACGCACAGCGGGCGCTCTCGCGGCTCAGTCCCCGAGCGCGTGCCCTGCTGTGGCTGGCCTACGCCAACGGGTTCCCGCACAAAGAGATCGCCGAGATCATCGGCATCGCCTCGACCAGCGTCCGGGTGTTGCTGGCCCGGGCACGGAAGAGGTTTCTCGACGGTCTCGAAAGGAGTGAGCCATGAGCCGAGACCATAGAACCCCGAACGAAGTCGACGAAGTCGCGCGACGGCTCGCTCCCCTGGCCCGGGCAGAGGCGGACGTGCCTACGGCGAACGCCGTCTTTTGGCGCGCTCGAGCGCGCCTGACGATCGACGAGTCAACGCGCCGCCGGAGAGTCGTCTTGCGGCCGCTGCGGGTGTTTCAGCGCGCGATCGGCGCCGGCGCAGTCCTCCTCGGAACGCTGATCTCGGTCTGGCCGTTGCTTCCGTCCGTTTCGCCGGGCGCCGGGCTCTTCGCGCTGCCGCTGCTCGCCGCCACGGTCATCCTCGGCGCTTTCCTGCTGGCCGAGACCGCCGCTTAGAAGTGCCCGATTAGAAGTGCGCGGACGTTCTCCCGTGCGGTCTCGGAGTCAAGAGGCGCCCGGAAAACCGATCGCTGCCCGGGCCGGGTAGAGTCGGCGAGCAATGGAGATCGGTGAGCCCCGCCTCCGGCATCAGATTCGCGGCGACTTCTGGTCCTTTTTTCTTTCTCTCGCGATCGTCGTGCCTTGGGCGGTCCTGCTGGTTGTTCTCGTCGCCTTCGGGTTGGGGGGCCTGTGGCTGGATCGCGCCACTGTGCTAGAAGTGGCCGTAGCCGTCGGGCTGTTCAGCCTGTCCTGTGGTGCTCTGCTGGTCTGGCGCACCGCTTGGGTGCGCTCGCTCTTCGCTTGCGGCGTCCTCGTGCCTGGGCGGCTCGAGCCAGGGAGCTTCGAGCCGGAAGGGATTTCGCGTTTTCTCTACCGCTATGACTGGCAGGGGTGGCGAGGCCACAAGGTGGCCTGGGTGATCCAGAGCGAGCGTACGCAGCAAATGCTGAGCGCACCGGACGTCCGTGTGGTGGTCGATCCCGCCAGTCCGCATCGGGCTTGTCTGCGCGATCTCTACGTCGCGTAGCCCGTGACCGATGTCACGGCTATTGGTCCCAGTAAGGTGCCACGGTTTTCGGACGGGCGGCGATGAGCGGAGAGACTCATCGTCGAACGTTGATCGATTCTCGCGGTCGGTGGGTACTTCGGTCTCGAGAAGTGTCCTTCAAACGACTTCTGAGCGCCTGCGGGCAGCGGTTCAGGGCGAGCGTTCGGCAAGTGGCAAGTGGCTGTGAATGAGTCGCGAGAGGCCGATCGGGGAGTCAACCGGAGCACCGAGTACGAGGCCAGCCGCTGCGGCAAGCAGCCCGGAGGGGCACCTCACGTCGGGCCCTCCAGCTGCGTCACGAGCACCTCGGGCCTCCCCGGCGTCACCACGACCCTGCGCTCGCCGAAGTCGAGCACCACGGAGTTCTTGGGATCGGTGGCGAAGGCCCGGTACCGGCCGAGCTTCTGATTGGAGAACAGCCCCGCGATCGCAAACATCCCGCCGTTGCCGAACAGCCGCAGCGAACGCTTCATCGCCTCAGGGTCGTGCCGCGCTTCGCGCAGCCCGGCAAGATCTATCGGCGTCGACCAGAGCAGGCGTTGCACCAGCAGGCGGCCCGGCTCGAGGCGGTAGCCGCGCACCGTGAACAGCAGCCCGCCCGCCAGCAGGAGCAGCGGCAGCACCGAGGTCAGGAACCACAGCCAGACCGGCGCCGAGCCGTAGGGGTAGCGCCGGCCCACGCCGAAGGCGGCGTACAGGAGGATGGCGGTCGCGACGGCCGTGACGACCTTGACCGTCGTGGCCCATGGGGCGTCGAATCGCATTGTCCTCTCCTTCCGTTCTCAGTCTGGATGGCTAGCGATCTGCTGGTCAAGTCCCGCGCGGCCTGACCGCTGCCCCGCCCCCGTGGAGACTCAGAGTTGGTTCAGCGGAGCCGGGGGTACGGGGGAGACGCCCTCGATTCCTTGGAAGTCCCGATCGAAGGTGGCGACCCAGCCGGGTTCCTGTCTGCGTGCCAGCGTGACGATGGCGGCATCGGTGAAGCTGAGGCTCGAACCGACCTGTTGCCGGAAGGTGGCCAGGGTCTCGACGAAGAGCTCCGAGCAGGGGACGAAGTCGATCTCGCGCGCCTCGAGCAGAGCCGCTGCGACCTTGTCCGCGGTTTCGAGCCCGCGACGAGCCAATAGGACCGTGACGACTTCGAGGAAGACGTATTCGAGGAGCAGGGCGCGCCCCCAGCTGCCGGCGAGCAGCTCCTTCATGACCGCGGCGGCCTTCTCGTGATGGACGTCGCGCGCGTTGTGATAGGCGATGAGGAAGCTCGAGTCGAGGATGACCATGGTCCGATCGCCTCAGGCGCCGTAGACGATGCTGTCGATCTCCTCGCTAAGCCGCTGGCAGCCATCCGGATACCTCTCCGGCACCAACGCCTCCAGACTGCCCTCTCCGTCGAGTCGGTGGGGCAGGGCCAGATAGGCCCGAGTCGCCTCGTTCACCAGCTCGCCGATGGTCCTACCCGTAAGGGCCGCTCTCGCCTTCAATTGTCTGTAGGTTCTTTCGTCGAGATTGCGAATCGTCGTGTCCATGTGTGCATTGTAACACATGTGTGCAAGGGCGCCTGTACAGAGACGCCTACCGCAGCAGTTCGAAGGCTCGCCTGCGGCCGGGGCCATGCCCTTGGCCGCGCTGCGTCATGAGTCAACTGGCTCCTCGTACCGTTGCGCGGAGCCAGCGGGCCGGCTCGACGCCCCGGCGAGGACGGTCGACACGGAGGTCGACCGCTACAGGTGGAGACGGACAGGTTGGGCGGCGGCTCGGGCCACGCTACGGCTCGACCAGCCCGAGGACGACCATGTCCCCTTCCACCCGGCTCTCCACCCGCCGCAGCGCCCGCGGCGGCGGCCCGGAGAGCACCCGGCCGTCGGCATCGAAGAAGCCCTCGTGGCAGGGGCAGACGTAGACTCCCGCCGCCGGGCTCCACTCGACCTCACAGCCGTAGTGGGTGCACCACAGCGAGCGTGCCGCGACGCCGTCGGCGGTGCGCTGGAGCTCGACCGGCGTTTCGCCGTGCAGCAGCCGCAGGCGCTCGCCCGGGGGCAAGCGGTCGAGTGGGACCCGGGTCACCGCCGGCCCCGTTTCGGGCTCCCCGCAGGCCGAGGCGAGCAGCGCCGCCACGGCACCGGCAGCCGCCGCGGCGAACAGCTCCAAGGTCTGCCGCCGCCCGCGATCCGGCTGGTCCGTCAACCCGCCTGGGCGATGCCGTCGGCACCACATACAGGCGTCACTGTTACATCTCGCCTTGAGGCCCGCCCCACCCGAAGGAGCCCCGAGAACCTACCCCCAAGGGTATGTGCCATTTGCCCAGGCGTCGGATATTAAATGGCGAACCCGGTTTGAGATCCCCAATGGGTAGGAGGTGGCGATGCTCCCCTTGTCTTTCCTGGCCGACCCGCTCTCGGAGGACCCGCTCGGGCACCGGCTCGATCGCCGGAGCTTCCTCAAGATCTGCAGCATGGCCGCCGCCGCCGTCGGGTTGCCGGCGTCGGCGGGCGTCCAGATGGCCGAGGCGGCGCTGGTCGGCAAGAAGCCGTCGGTCGATCTGGCTGTCGTTCCAGGAGTGCACCGGCTGCACCGAGAGCCTGCTGCGCACCAGCCATCCGGCGCTGGACGAGCTGATCCTGGATCTCATCTCGCTCGACTACCACGAGGCGCTGCTGGTGCCCTCGGGCCATCTGGCCGAGCAGAACCTGCAGCGCACCATGGAGGAGAACGCGGGCAAGTACATCCTGGTGATCGAAGGCGCCATCCCGACGAAGGACGGCGGCATCTACTGCAAGATCGGCGGCCGGACGGCGCTCGAGATCCTCGAGGAGGCGGCCGAGAACGCCGGCGCCATCATCGCCATCGGCTCCTGCGCCTCCTGGGGCGGCATCCCGTCGGCCGACCCCAACCCGACCGGCGCCATCGGCACGCCGGAGGTCCTCGAGGGCAAGACCGTGGTGACCATTCCCGGCTGCCCGGCCAACCCGTACAACTTCCTCGGCACCGTGCTGCAGTTCGCCACCTTCGGCACGCTGCCGGCGCTGGACGACAAGGGCCGGCCCAAGTTCGCCTACGGCCGGACGATCCACGAGCACTGCCCGCGGCGCGCCCACTTCGACGCCGGCCGCTTCGCCAAGCAGTTCGGCGACGAGGGCCACCGCCAGGGCTAGTGCCTGTACGAGCTCGGCTGCAAGGGGCCGGCGACCCACGCCAACTGCTCGACGCAGCACTTCGGCGAGGTGCCCGGCGCCTGGCCGATCGGCATCGGCCACCCCTGCGTCGGCTGCACCGAGCAGAAGCTGGCGCTTCCGCGTGCCGATCCACGACACGGTCGACATCGAGCGGCCGCGCCACCCGGACACCTACCCGCCCATCGCCGCTCCCGGCGGCAAGGTCGGCGCGCTGGCCACCGGCGTCGCCGGCGTCGCCGTCGGCGCCGCGCTGGGCGCCGGCTACAAGCTGTCCAAGAAGCTCGACGCGGAGGCTGCCGCGAAGCCGGAGGAGGACTGAGCCGTGGCTGTCGATCGACGCTCGATTCTCAAAGGCGCCGCGGCTGCCGGCGCTGCCGCGTTGGCCGGTCCGTCCGCCGCCCAGGCGCGGGTGCGCAAGACCGCGCCCGCGGACGCCATCGGCATGCTCTACGACACCACCCTGTGCATCGGCTGCAAGGCCTGCGTGCGCGGCCTGCAAGGACGCCAACGAGCATGCCCGCCGACACCCGCACCGAGGGCATGGAGCTCTACGACGCTCCCACGGACCTCAACGACTACACCAAGAACATCATCAAGCTGTACTCGGAAGGCGGTCGCCGCTCCTACGTCAAGCACCAGTGCATGCACTGCGTCGACCCGGCCTGTGTCGGCGCCTGCATGATCGGCGCGCTCAAGAAGGGCGAGTTCGGGGTCGTCACCTGGAACAAGGACCGCTGCATCGGCTGCCGCTACTGCCAGATGGCCTGCCCGTTCGACGATCCCGCAAGTTCGAGTGGGACCGAGCGCGACCCCAACATCGTCAAGTGCGAGTTCTGCAAGGACCGCCCGGGCGACAAGAAGTACGTGCCGGCCTGCTGCGAGGTCTGCCCGCGCGAGGCGGTGATCTCCGGCACCCGCGCCGAGCTGCTGCTCGAGGCCAAACGGCGCCTGGCGGAGAACCCCGAGCGCTACGAGCCGAAGATCTACGGCGAGAAGGACGCTGGGCGGCACCCAGGTGCTGTATCTCTCGCACGTGCCGTTCGAGAAGCTCGGCTTCCGCTTCAGTCACGAGGAGCCGGTGCCCGAGCTGCAGCAGACGATCCAGCACGGGCTCTACCAGGGCTTCATCGCCCCGGCGGCGCTCTACGCCATCTTTGGCGTGGCGATGTGGCGCAACAAGCGCCAGGAGCGCCACCCGGGCAAGGAGGCGGCGGAATGAGCCTTCATCACGAGGCGGTCGGCGGCAACCTCTGGACTCGCCCCTACAAGCTGCTGGTCGCCGTCGGCGCCCTGGGCCTGCTGCTGATCGCCTGGCGGTTCTCGGTCGGGCTCGGCCCGGCCACCGGCCTGACGGACGGCTACCCCTGGGGCCTGTGGATCGCCTTCGACGTGGTCACCGGCACCGCGCTCGGCCTGCGGCGGCTACGCCGTCGCCATCCTGGTCTACATCCTCAACAAGGGCCAGCTACCATCCGCTGATCCGGCCCGCCATCCTGACCAGCGCGCTGGGCTACTCGCTGGCCGGCCTGGCCATCGTCATCGACGTCGGGCGGCCCTGGGAGATCTGGCGCATCCCCCTGGGCGGCTGGCCCGACGTGGGCAGCTACAACTGGAACTCGGCCCTGCTCGAGGTGGCGCTGTGCGTCATGGCCTACGTGATCGTGCTGTGGATCGAGCTGTCGCCGGCGTTCTTCGAGAAGTGGGAGAAGAGCTCCTCGCCGCGCCTGGCGAAGTTCTCGGGCTCCGGCAAGCGGGCGATCAGGACAAGGTGCTGATCTGGATCGTCGCCCTCGGCGTCCTGCTGCCGACCATGCACCAGTCGTCCCTCGGCAGCCTGATGCTGCTCAGCCGGGCCGCGGCTGCACCCGCTGTGGAACACGCCGCTGCTGCCGCTGCTGTTCCTGATCTCCTGCATCACCATGGGCTACGCCATCGTGGTCTTCGAGTCGGTGCTCTCCAGCCGGTTCTTCAAGCGCCAGCCGGAGACGTCGATGCTCAACCGGCTCTACGGCGTGGGGGTGATCACCATCTGGCTCTACCTGGGCATCCGCTTCGTCGAGCTCATCGCCCGCGGCCGGCTGGGGCTGATGTTCCGGCCCGACGGCTACGCGCTGATGTTCTGGATCGAGAACCTGGTTCTGGTAGGGGCCGCCGTTCTCTACTACCGCGGCGGCAAGACACTGACCCTCGGCACCATGTTCCGCGGCGCCATGCTGATGACGCTCGCCGGCGTGCTCTACCGTTTCGACACCTATCTGGTGGCCTTCAACCCCGGCGAGAACTGGGTCTACTTCCCCACCGTGCCGGAGATCCTGGTGACGGTCGGCATCATCGCCATCGAGATCGCCATCTACGTCGCCATCGTCCGGCGCTTCCCCATCCTCGCCGGTAAACCGGGACCCGCGGCCGCCGCCGCCCCCGCCTAGGAGGATTGAAGATGAGCACACGAATCACCGTCGATCCCGTCACCCGCATCGAAGGCCATCTGCGCATCGACGTCGAGGTCGACGGCGGCAAGGTCCGCAACTCCTGGTCCTCGGGCCAGATGTGGCGCGGCATCGAGATCATCCTCCAGGGCCGTGACCCGCGGGACGCCTGGCTGTTCACCCAGCGCATCTGCGGCGTCTGCACCACGGTGCACGCCATCACCTCGGTGCGGGCGGTGGAGAACGCCATCGGCCTCGAGATCCCGCTCAACGCCCAGTACATCCGCAACCTGATCCTGGCGGCGCACGCGCTGCACGATCACATCGTGCACTTCTACCACCTCTCGGCGCTCGACTGGGTGGACGTCATCTCGGCGCTCCAGGCCGATCCCAAGAAGGCCGCCGCGCTCGCCCAGGACCTCTCGCCCTGGCCGGGCAACAGCTGGCGCCAGATGGCGGCGGTCAAGGCGCAGCTCGAGCAGCTGATTCGTCGCTCGCGGGCAGCTGGGCATCTTCGCCAACGGCTACTGGGGCCACCCGGCGATGAAGCTGCCGCCGGAGGTCAACCTGCTCGCCGCCAGCCACTACCTGCAGGCGCTGGAGTACCAGAGGAAGGCCAACCAGGTGGTGGCGATCCTGGGCTCGAAGACCCCCAACATCCAGAACCTGGCGGTGGGCGGCGTCGCCAACGCGATCAACCTGGACAACCAGGCGACGCTGAACATGGCGACCGCTGTACGCCATCAAGGACCTGCTGGACGAGGTGCGGACGTTCGTGCATCGAGGTCTATCTGCCCGACGTCATGCGCCATCGGCGCGATGTACCCCGAGTGGCTGGGCTACGGCGCCGGGGTGACCAACTACCTGGCGGTGCCCGACCTGCCGCTCGACACCAAGGGCACCGAGTTCGACCTGCCCGGCGGCACGATCATCGACGGCGACCTGGGGACCTACACGGCCGATCACCAGCTTCGACGAGCCCTACTTCCGCGACAACGTCTCCGAGATCGATCGCCCACGCCTGGTACGACGGCGACTGGAGCCGCCACCCGTGGGAGGAGGAGACGGTTCCCAAGTACACCGACTTCGAGGACGACGGCAAGTACTCGTGGGTCAAGGCGCCGCGCTTCGACGGCAAGCCGATGCAGGTCGGGCCGCTGGCGCAGGTGCTCATGGGCCTGGCCTCGGGCCACGAGGGCTTCGTCAAGTACGGCACCATGGTGCTCGAGCAGGCCGGCAAGCTGGCCGGCGTCAAGCTGACCCCGGCGGTGCTGCACTCCACCCTCGGCCGCCACGCGGCGCGGGCGATCCGCTGCGCCGTCTTCGCCGACCAGGCCTTGAAGCACTGGGGTCTGCTGGCCAACAACATCGGCGGCGGCGACTTCGAGATCTTCAACCAGCCGGTCTTCCCCAAGGGCGAGCAGCAGGGCTTCGGCTATCACGAGGCGCCGCGCGGCACGCTGTCGCACTGGGTGGTGATCCGCGACGGCCAGATCGCCAACTACCAGTGCGTCGTGCCGTCGACCTGGAACGCCGGGCCGCGCGACGCGGCAGGTCAGCTGGGGCCGTACGAGGCGTCGCTGATCGGCAACCCGGTGGCCGACACGGACCGCCCGCTGGAGGTCGTGCGCACGGTGCACTCCTTCGACCCCTGCCTCGCCTGCGCCATCCACACGTTCGACCCGGAGGGCAAGGAGCAGTCGATGGTGCGGGTGCTCTGAGGGAGCTTGGATTCTCTTTCCCGCCGCGCCGGTCCTCAGCCGGGGGCCGGCGCTTTTCTTTCCTCCGCGAGACCACGGCCCGGCTCGGGCCGAAGGCGCCTCACCCACCCTTGGGGGTGGAGCCCGAGGCCACCTCGCCAGAATCGGCGGCCCGCCGCGCCAAGGGTAGACTGTGCGGGCGGCAGGATCCCGGAATCGGCGTCCGGCCAGGCTGGCTGCGCCGCATGCCCGGGAAGTCGGGGGGACAGACGTGGACGGACACGATTCGCTACTCATCCTGGGACTCGGCAACCTGATCTGCAGCGACGACGGCGTCGGCGTGGCGGCGATCGAACGGTTGAGCCGCGAGTACGAGATGCCGCCTGGCGCGCGAACGATGGACGGCGGCACCCAGGGCATGGCCCTACTCGGCGACCTCGAGATCGTCGACGACCTGATCCTGGTCGACGCGGTCGCCGTCGACGCCCCGGCGGGCACCGCGGCGCGATTCGAGGGCGACGAGGTCCTGACGGCGGTGCGCGAGCGGCTGTCGTGCCACCAGGTCGGCGTCGCCGACCTGCTCGACGCGCTGCGCTGGAAAGACGCGCTGCCTCGCCGGCTGGTGCTGCACGGCCTGGTGCCCGAGACCGACGAGCTCGGAATCGGCCTGACCCCCAAGGTCGCGGCCGGGCTCGACGGGCTGGTGCGGGCGGTCGCCGACGAGGCGGAGCGCATGGGCTACTCGCTGCGGCGACGCGGTGACGAGGAGGAGGTCCCGGGCGGCATCGGCGACGCCGCCACCCGGGCGCTGGTGCCGTGAGCCGATCTTCCGGCCTGGCGGCCCGCTCCCGGCCCGCTCTCGCCGGCCGGCGAATCCGTGTCGAGGGCACCGTCCAGGGCGTCGGCTTCCGCCCCTGGGTCTACCGGCTGGCGGTCGAGGCGGCGCTCGACGGCACCGTGCGCAACGATTCGGCCGGGGTGACCATCGACGTCTGGGGCACGGCCGAGGCGCTGGAAGGGTTTCAGCGCCGGCTCGAGGCCGCGCCGCCGCCCGCCGCCGAGATACGGCGCCTGCGCTGGGAGCCCCTCGCCGCGAGCGAGGTCAGCGGCTTCACCATTGTCGCCAGCGACGCGGCGGCCGAACGGCGGCTCTCCATCCCCGCCGACCTGGCCACCTGCGCCGACTGCCGGCGCGAGATCCAGGACCCCGGCGACCGGCGCCACCGCTACCCGTTCACCAACTGCACCAACTGCGGGCCCCGCTTCACCATCACCCTGGACGTGCCCTACGACCGGCCGGCGACGACCATGGCCGGGTTCGCGATGTGCGACGACTGCCGGCGCGAGTACGAGGACCCGCTGGACCGGCGCTTCCACGCCCAACCCAACGCCTGCCCGGCGTGCGGGCCCCAGCTGGCGCTGTGGGACGACGCGGGGAGGCCGCTGGCGCATCGCGACGCGGCCCTGATCGAGGCCGCGGCGGCGGTGCGGGCCGGCAGGATCCTGGCGGTCAAGGGGCTCGGCGGGTTCCATCTGGTGGTCGACGCCCGCGACGCAGTCGCAGTGGCGCGGCTGCGGCGCCGCAAGCACCGCTACGAGAAGCCGCTGGCGCTGATGGTGCCGGACCTGGAGGGCGCCGCCCGCCTGTGCGAGCTGCCGCCGGCGGCGGCGCGGCTGCTGAGCTCGCCCGGCGCGCCGATCGTCCTGTTGCGGCGGCTGCCGGGCGCGGCGGTCGCCGACGAGGTCGCCCCGGGGTACCCCGATCTGGGCCTCATGCTGCCGTACACCCCGCTGCACGCGCTGCTGCTGGCCGAGCTCGGCTTCCCGGTCGTCGCCACCAGTGGCAACCTGAGCGACGAACCGATCGCGACCGACGAGCACGAGGCGGTGGCGCGGCTGGCCGGTATCGCCGATCTCTACCTGGTGCACGACCGGCCGATTGCCCGCCACGCCGACGACAGCGTCGTCTTCCTGCTGGCCGGCGAGCCGCGGCTGCTGCGCCGGGCACGCGGCTGGGCGCCGGCGCCGGTGGCTCTGGGACGGCCGAAACCGGGGCGACCAGAGCCGGGGCGACCGGTGCCGCCGTTGCTGGCGGTCGGGGCCCATCTCAAGAACACCGTCGCCGTCACCCACGGCTCCGAGGTCTTCATCAGCCAGCACGTCGGCGACATGGAGACGCCGCAAGCCCTCCGCGCCTTCGAGCGGGTGATTGCCGATCTGCTCCAGATGTGCCGGGTCGAGCCGGTGGCGATCGCCCACGACCTGCACCCGGACTACGCCTCGACGCGATGGGCCCGCCGGGCGGCCAACGGAATCGTCGCCGGGCAGCCGGAAGACGTCTTCAAGGCGACCGCGGTGACGGCGGCTCTGCCCGCAGCGCGGCGAATCGGGGTTCAGCACCACCACGCCCACCTGGCCTCCTGTCTGGCCGACAACCGGGTCGAGGGCCCCGCCCTGGGGGTGACCTGGGACGGCACCGGCTACGGCACCGACGGCACAATCTGGGGCGGCGAGCTGCTGCTCGGCGACGCGCGCGGCTTCCGGCGGGTCGCCCGGCTGCGCCCTTTCCGCCTGCCGGGCGGCGATGCCGCGGTGCGCGAGCCGCGTCGGACCGCGCTGTCGCTCGTCTGGCAGGCCGAGGGCGAGGCGGCGCTGGGTGACGAAGCGCTGTCTTCGGCGGCGGAGCTCTCCGCGGCCGACCGCGGGCTGCTCGCCAGGATGATCGAGACCGGCTTCAACTCGCCGCTCACCTCGAGCGCCGGGCGGCTGTTCGACGGCATCGCCTCGCTCGTCGGCCTCTACCACCGGGTCGGCTTCGAGGGTCAGGCGGCAATGGCGCTCGAGCATCTGGCCGATCCGGCGGTCGCGGACGGCTATCCGGTCGAGCTCGCGGCCGCCGAGCCCTCGGCGCCCGAGGACGATCCCGGCCTGATCGAGATCGACTGGCGGCCGCTGGTCGCGGCCGTGCTCGAAGAGGTTCGCCGCGGCGTCTCGCCGGGGCGCATCGCCGCCAGGTTCCACAACGCCCTGGCCGCGGCGGTCGTGGCGCTCGCCAAGCGGATCGGCGAGCCGCGGGTGGCGCTGACCGGCGGCTGCTTCCAGAACCGGCGGCTCACCGCGACGGTAGTGCGCGGGCTCGAAGCGGCGGGGCTCGAACCGCTGCTGCATCGTCAGGTGCCGGCCAACGACGGCGGCATCAGCCTGGGTCAGATCGCGGTCGCCGCGGCTCGGCTCGAACAGGAGGAGGAGTAGGCCATGTGTCTCGGAGTTCCCGGTCAGCTGCTGTCGATCGAGCAGGATCCGCTGGGCATGCACATGGGCGAGGTCTCTTTCGCCGGCATCAAGAAGAAGGTCTGCCTGGCCTACACGCCCGAGGCGGAGGTCGGCGACTATGTGGTGGTGCACGTCGGCTTCGCCATCTCGAGGATCGACGAGGAGGAGGCGATCAAGGTCTTCCAGTACCTGAAGGAGATGGACGAGCTGGGTGAGCTCGATGTGCCCCAGCCGGGCGACGGTGCCGCAGCCGGCGGGACGAGCCCCGTGGCGGCGAGGCCGCGCCGGCCGACGACGAACGGCCGCGAGGAGCCGGCGCGTGAAGTACGTCGACGAGTACCGCGGCGCGCGACGAGGCGCGGCGCTTCGTCGAGCGCGATCGGCCGGCTGGTGACCCGGCCGTGGACCCTGATGGAGATCTGCGGCGGCCAGACCCACACCATGATCAAGGCCGGGCATCGACCGCATGCTGCCCGACGAGGTCACCATGATCCACGGCCCCGGCTGCCCGGTCTGCGTCACGCCGCTCGAGCTGATCGACCGGGCGCTGGCGATCGCCCGCCGGCCGGAAGTGATCTTCACCTCCTTCGGCGACATGCTGCGGGTGCCCGGCTCGACCACCGACCTGCTGGCGGTCAAGGCCGACGGCGGCGACGTGCGGATCGTCTACTCGCCGCTCGACGCCGTCGAGCTGGCGCGGCGACCACCCGGACCGCCAGGTGGTCTTCTTCGCCGTCGGCTTCGAGACCACCGCGCCGGCCAACGCCATGGCGGTGTGGCAGGCGCGCGCAGCGAGGAGCTGGAGAACTTCTCCATCCTCGTCTCGCACGTGCTGGTGCCGCCGGCGATGGAGGCGATCCTGTCGGCGCCCGACAACCGGGTGCAGGGCTTCCTGGCGGCGGGCCACGTCTGCGCGGTGATGGGCTACTGGGAGTACGAGCCGCTCGCCGAGCGCTACCGGATCCCGATCGTCGTCACCGGCTTCGAGCCGCTCGACCTGCTGCACGGCGTCCTACCTGACGCGTCGAGGCGCTCGAGGAGGGGCGCCACGGCGTCGAGAACCAGTACAGCCGCGTCGGTGCAGCCGCGAGGGCAACCGCCCGGCCCAGGAGCTGCTGCGGCAGGTCTTCGAGGTCTGCGACCGCAAGTGGCGCGGCATCGGCGAGATCCCGGCGCAGCGGCTACCGGCTGCGCGACGAGCTCGCCGCACTTCGACGCCGAGCGCCGCTTCGACGTCGGCGACATCGCCGCCCGAGGAGTCGCCCGACTGCATCGCCGGCGAGATCCTGCGCGGCCTCAAGAAGCCCCACGAGTGCGCCGCCTTCGGCACCCGCTGCACGCCCGAGCAGCCCGCTCGGCGCGCCGATGGTCTCGACCGAGGGCGCCTGCGCGGCCTACTACCAGCTACGGCCGGCACAAGGTGGCCACGGCTGAGCGACGACAAGGCACCGCCCGTCTTCGCCGGCACGCTGCCCGCTGCCGCTCGCCGACTACCCGACGGTGCAGCTGGCCCACGGCGGCGGCGGGCGGCTGTCGCAGATGCTGATCGAGAAGGTGTTCCTCGCGGCGTTTCGCAACCCGGTCCTCGAGCGCCTCGGCGACGACGCGCGCCGAGCTTGCCGCGATCGGCTCGAGGCGGCGGCCGGCTGGCCTTCTCCACCGACACCTTCGTCGTCCACCCGCTGTTCTTCCCCGGCGGCGACATCGGCTCGCTGGCGGTCCACGGCACGGTCAACGACGTCGCCATGTGCGGCGCCCGGCCGCTGGCGCTCTCGGCCGGCTTCATCCTCGAGGAGGGCTTGCCGATGGAGCGAGCTCTGGCGCATCGTCTGCGTCGATGAAGCGCGCCGCCGACGAGGCCGGCGTGCCGATCGTCACCGGCGACACCAAGGTCGTCGACCGCGGCAAGGGCGACGGCGTCTACATCAACACCACCGGCATCGGCCTGGTCCCCGAGGGCGTCGAAGTGGCGCCCCAGCGGGCCCGGCCGGGCGACCGGATCCTGCTCTCGGGCGGCATCGCCGAGCACGGCATCGCCATCATGTCGGTGCGCGAGGGCCTCGAGTTCGAGACCGAGCTCACGACCGACTCCGCCGCCCTCCACCGCATGACCGGCGCCCTGCTCGACGAGCTCGGCCGGGCCGTCCACGTCCTGCGCGACCCCACCCGCGGCGGCGTCGCCAGCGCGCTGAACGAGATCGCCGGCGCGGCCGCGGTCGGCATCCGGCTCGAGGAGACGGCGATCCCGCTGCGCCGAGCAGGTCCGCGGCGCCTGCGAGATCCTGGGCTTCGACCCGCTCTACGTCGCCAACGAGGGCAAGTGCATCGCCATCGTCGGCCCCGAGGTCGCGGACCGGGCGCTCGCGCTGATGCGCGCCGACCCGCTGGGCGAGAAGGCCGCGATCATCGGCGAAGTGGTCGCCGACGACCCCGGGCAGGGTGGTGCTCAGGAGCCGGATCGGCGGCGAGCGGGTCGTGGACATGCTCTCGGGCGAGCAGCTGCCGCGGATCTGCTGATCAGCGGACCGATGGCCGGGCTGAGCCCAGGCGTCCGAGATCGAAGATCAGCCCAGCGCAACGACCTGCCGCTGGGTCGCCGCGCAGGCCGCCCCCTTGACACAGGGGGCCTCGCAGCTCGCCTCGGTGCAGCAGTTCGGGTCCTGCGGCGAGCCGGCGCAGGTGGTCGGCGCAAGGTCGATCGGGTCCGGGATGGGGCGGCCGTAGCTCACCGCGTCCGTCGTGCCGTCGGTGTAGACGCGCACCAGCGTGAAGCCGAAGTACGGCGCGCTCGGGTCCGGCGGGCTGCCGCCGTTGCCGGCGATGATCTGGTCGACTCCGCCCGGGGTCGTATGGGCCCAGGTGTGGTCGTGCGAGGTCAGGTAGGCGGCGACCTTGCTGTTGGACTGCAGGGTGTTGAGGAACTGATCCGCCAGCTTCGGCGCCGGCGCCGAGGCGCCGCCGTCGTCGCAGTTGAGGATGGTGTCGCGGCCCAGCGCATCCCGGCTGCCCTGCCGGCTCTCGACCGGCTTGTGACCCAGGGCGAAGATCAACTCGACGTTGCCGTCCCGCTGCGCCGCGGCGATGTCCTTCTCGATCCAGTCCGCCGCGATCCAACCGGGCAGGGGATCGCCGATGAGGCTCGGATCCTGAAGGCAGCTCGAGCCGCTGGACGCCCGGAAGGTCGACCGGGTGTCGGTGTTGGCGAGCACGAAGTGCACCGCCTTGCCGCTGGCGAGCGGCGTCTGGAAGGAGTAGGTGAACTTGCTGTCGTCGCCGACGAGCCGATCGGGGTTGGCGCCCTGGCCGGTCGGCCCGTTGCCGGCGTGGGCGTCGTGGCCGTTGGCTTGGATCCAGTCGAGCCAGACGCTGTAGCTGTCGGTCGCTCCCCCCGCCAGGAAGTTGTCGGGGATCTCGAAGTACGGCCCGCTGCCGCCGACCTGCAGGCTGTAGAGCACTTCGTGATTGCCGGCGATCGGCACCAGCTGGGTGGCCGAGCCTGCCAGCGGCCCGCCGTTCCACAAGGTCTGCCAGGCGGCGAGCTGGGATTCGACGGTCTGACCGCCGTCGTGCTCCTCGTTGCGCACCAGGTCGCCAACGAAGAACAGGAACCGCGGCGGGCCGCCGAGCGAGGGGTCGGTGGTGGCCAGGTCGTGGATGTCCTGGAGGGTCTGCAGGAGCTGTGGCGGGTTGGCGGTGCTCGGATGCTCGTTGTCCGAGAAGCCCACCCGGTTGCAGCCGATGAAGACGAAGGAGAAATCCACCGTGGGGGCCGTCGCCTCGGCGGTGTCGGCTACCCCGTCTCGGGCATCCCCGGTCCCTTGACCGGAGGGGCCGGCACAACCAGGCCCGAACGCCAGCGCGAGGCAAAGCAGGAGTGGGAAGAGTCGGCCTTCACGGCGCAGGTTGATCGTCGCCTTCATCATCGGGACCTCCAAAGTGAACCGGCAGTCCCAGCCGGCCACGTACTGTGAACAAGTTGGCTTGAGCGGACGATAGCACGCCCGCTCCGGACTCTTCTTGCCTTCGGGAGAGCTCTGCCGACGACTCCCGCCGCAAGAACACCTGACGCAACGCCGAACTCAGCGCGCCGCCCCCCACGAGCCGCCGATGGGGGCCCGCGGGGTCGGGGTACCGGAGAGCTGGCGAGAAGTCCGCCTACTGGGCGTCGATCTCCACGTTGTCGGCGTAGAAGTACTCGGAGGAGCTGCCGTAGTTTCTGCTGACCCGGAAGCGGATGGTGGTCGAGGCCGAGATCCAGGGCGTGATGTCGTGGCTCTCCGATCCAGACCGCGAGCCGCGGACGCCGGTGATCCGCTGCAGCGTCGAGTAGCTGGCGCCACCGTTGCTCGACACTTCGACGGTGACCTCGTCGCTCCGGTCCACGCCTCTCGCGGTGCTCCAGTCAAAGCTGAAGGTAGCGCTGGTGGGGCCGCCGGAGAGGTCGACCGTGCGCGCCGCGCTGGGCTGGCCGCCGGTGTCGGGCCGGTCGTCGAGGCGCAGGGCGCCCGACACGACGCGGACCTGACCGGCGGTCGGGCCGCTGCCACCGCTCTGCGGGTCGTCCTCGAGCCACGGTCCGGCCCAGCTGTCGGGGCCGTCGTCGTTGGCGAACGAGACGGCGTTGAACTCGTCGCGCACAGTAACGCTGTCGCCGCCGCCGCCGGGCCCGGGCTCCGTGCCGCCGAGCCAGGATGCGGGCCAGTCGAACAGCTGCGGCTGGGTCTGGTGACAGGCGTAGCACTTGCCCTTGCCCGCGTGCTCCTCGTGGATGTCGAACGGGAAGGCGTCGTTGTAGGACTCGCCGAAGCCGTGGCACAGGCGGCAGGCCTGCGCCGGCTGGGTCACCGGCGGCTGGTCGCCGGCCGGCCGGCCATCACCCGGCGGGTGGCAGTTGTAGCACCACTGCCACTGATCGGCGACGTGTTCCTCGTGGACCTCCTCGCTACTGCCCGATTCGCCTCCGGGGTGGCAGTGGCGACACTCGTTGAAGCCGCTCCGGTTCAGGCTGCCCCGCACCGAATCGTCGATCTCTGGCATCGGCACCCGGTCGTCCTGCAGGTTGGCGTCGCGGTGGCAGGAGCCGCAGTCGAGTCTCCTGTCCGTGTGCTTCTTGTGGTCGCCTTCGTCGAAGTCGGCCGGATCGCGGTTGCTGTGGCAGATGTCGCAGACGTTCTCGGCCCCGCCGACCAGCGGGCCGTCCACCACGTCCACCGGTGGCCGCACACCACCATGGCACTCGAGACAGCTCAGGCCTTTGTCGGTGTGCTTCTCGTGGATCTTGCGGATCGACGTGCCGCTACGCGGCGAGCCGTGGCAGGTGACGCAGATCTGCCGGTTGCCGGAGCCGATCTCGGTACCAACGTCGGGGATGAAGCCGTGGCAGACGACGCAGTTGGCCTTCTCGGCGTGTTCCTCGTGGATGTCGTTGATGTCACCGGTGCTCAGCTGGTTGCCGTGGCAGGCGACGCAGCGATGGCCCTTCGTCGGTTCGTCCATGAAGCCGGTCTCGGCGATGAGCGGGTTATGGCAATCGGTGCACTCCTGGTTCCAGGTACCCAGCGGCCCAAGAAACGTGTCGGGGATCGACACCGTGTGGCAGAGCTCGCACTCGTTACCGTGCAGCTGCTGGATGTCGGGATCGCCATCCGCATTCAGGTGGCAGTTGCTGCAGTCGGTTACCGCCTGTGGGTGCGGGCCGCCGAAGCCGCCGAAGCCCTCGGGGTGGAGGTGGCACTGGGTGCATTCCTGGCCGTCGAAGTGCGACTGGCCGCCGGGGGCCGTGCCGTCGCTCTGGTGGTGGTTGGTCAGCGTGTGGCAGGTGTTGCAGACGTCCTCGGTGAAGTTGCCGTCACCGTCGGCGAAGCTGCCGTCGCCGGTGGTCGCGGTGAAGACGACGTTGTTGTCGACCTGCTTGGTGACCGTCGCTGGCGGGTCCACGGTGTTGTCCACCACGGTGATCATCTCGTCGATGTTGGCCCGCACGTACTTGATGTTCTGCGTGCCCTGGACGTTGTCGATCTCCGCCGACCAGCCGTGGGGGGCGTGGCAGGCGGCGCATTCGACGTTGTAGTCGAAGCGCGTCGAGCCGGTGATGACGCTCGAGTGGAGGTGCTCAGGGGTCGCCGACACGATGGACCAGGTGTCCGAGTGACAGGAGAGGCAGACCTCGGTGGAGTTGGCCTTCATCTCGTCGGTCGTCGGGAACAGGCTGTGGCAGACCAGGCAGTCGCCACCGGCGAAACCGGGGATCGCCGCGTGCGGGCCCTCGACCGGCGGTCCGGCGAGACCGCCCGGCGGGCGGAAGCCCTCGGGGTGCTGATGACAGGTCGTGCAGACCTCACCATCGCGGTGTGACTGGCCGCCGGGCGCGGTGCCGTCGTTCTGGTGGTGGTTGGTCAGCGTGTGGCAGGTGACGCAGACGTCGCGATCGTAGAGCCCGTCGCCGTTGGCGAAGTCGTCCTGGCTGTCGAAGACGATGTCGCTGGTGATCGTCTTGTCGACCTGGACCGGCGGCACCTGGGTCAGGTCGACGACCGTGATCTGCTCGTCGATCGTCGCCTTGATGTAGGACAGGTTGTCGTTGCCGTCGACGTTGGTGATGTCCCAGCCGTGCTGATCGTGGCAGGCGAGGCACTCCATCGTGTACTCGAAGCGTGCCGTGCCGGTGACGGTGTGCGAGTGGACCTGGGCCACCGTGTCCGGCGAGTGGCAAGTGGCGCAGAAAACGCTCGGCTCGCCGCCCGGGTTGCCCGGCTCGCCCGGAAAGGTCGGCTGGCCGTGGCAGGCGAAGCAGTCCTGGGGCGAGGAGCCGGGAATCGCCGCGTGCGGGCCCTGCAGCGGCGGTCCGCCGAGGCCGCCGGGCGTCCGGAAGCCCTCGGCGTGCTGGTGGCAGGTAGCGCAATCCTGGCCGTCGTAGTGCGACTGGCCGCCGGGCGCGGTGCCGTCGTTCTGGTGGTGGCTGGTCAGCGTATGGCAGGTGACGCAGACGTCGCGGTCGTAGAGGGCGTCACCGTCGGCGAAGTCGTCGCGGCTGTCGAAGACGATGTCACTGGTGATCGTCTTGGTGATCGGCACGCCGCCGGATGTGTTGTCGACGACGAAGATCGTCTCGTCGATCGTCGCCTTGAGGTAGGCGAGGTTGTCGTTGCCGTCGACGTTGTTGATCGCCCAGCCGTGCTGGTCGTGGCAGGCACCGCAGTCGATGGTGTATTCGAACTTGCCGCTGCCGGTGACCAGATGCGAGTGGATCTCGGAGTAGGTCGGATCGGTGGGACCGTGGCAGGTCTGGCAGAAGACACTGAACTGGCCGGTCGGGTTGTTGACCGCTCCGGGGAAGAACTCCGACCCGTGACACGAGGCACAGTCGGGATCGCCGAAGGCCGCGTGCGGACCGGTCAGGGGTTGGCCGCCGCTGGGCGCGAAACCGGTCGGGTGGGTGTGACAGGAGGTGCAGTCCTCGCCGTCGAAGTGGGACTGGCCGCCGGGGGCGGTGTCGTCTACCTGGTGATGATCGGTGAGGGTGTGGCAGACCTCGCAGACGTCGGCCTCGGCGGCGGACATCCCGACGCCGTCGGCGAGGTCCGCCGGGCCGGTGTAGACGATGTCCTGATCGACGACCTTGGTCACGGTGACCGGGGTGGGGCCGGTGTTGTCGACGACCTTGAGGGTCTTCGACGGGAACAGGGTGACCTGACCGGAGATCACCTGGTAGTCATCGGTGTGGTCGCGGATGTACTTGGTGTTGGTGGTCGAGGGGCTGGGGTCGGCCGGGTCGAACGTCCGGTGCGGATCGTGGCAGGTCGTGCAGTCGATCTGCTCCTGGTAGCCGGGGTAGGGCCAGCTGAGGCCGAACTCGCCGTAGGTGAACCTGATGCTCCCGGTGACCAGGCTGGCGTGGTTGCCCACCGGCGTCGCATGCGGCCGATCATCGATCCAGGGGTCTCCCTCGCCGAAGGTGGGCCCGTCGGTGTGGCAGCCGAAGCAGGTCAGGTTCGGCCGCTGGACGGCGTCGGGCCCGGTCGTGCCCGGTGGGATGTCGTGGCAGACGTAGCAGCTGTTGACCGGGAAACCCGGAATCGCGCCGTGGATGCCTTCGACACCGCCGGGTGGCGGTCCAGCGAGCAGCGGCCCCGGGAAGGTCATGACGCCCGCCACCAGGAGCAGCGCCAGGGGAATCATTCTGTCGCGAGGACCCATGCTCTCTCCCTTCTGCTGGAAAGGAGCCCCCCCCCTGGCCGCTAACGCCGGCCCCCTCTTCTTACGTACCGTGCGCGAACTTTGGCACGGACCATTGGCTCGATCACCGACCGCACAGGTGGGCGCCGCCCACCCCCAGGGGTGGTCCGCTGCGCTCCTCATCGCCGCAAGGCCACCTTTCTTCGCCTCTCGGCGGCGGATATGCCGCCCATGCCCACCCGTATGGGGGTTCCCCCGAACCGCCCGGTTCACTAGATTCTCGTTCATGAAGATGAACATCCGTTTCCCCGGCGGCGTTGCCGTCGACGCCGAGTTCGGACCGCATCTGCTGCGCACGGACCAGAAGGCCGAGCACGGCGGCGCGGGCTCGGCGCCGCCACCGTTCGACCTGTTCCTGGCCTCGATCGGCACCTGCGCCGGCTTCTACGCGCTGCGCTTCTGTCAGCAGCGCGGCATCGACACCGCCGGCCTCAGCATGACCCTGGAGGCGGTGCGCGACGAGGGCGCGAAGCGGCTCGGGAGCATTCGGATCGTGGTCGACCCGCCCGCCGGCTTCCCCGAGAAGTACCACCGACCCCTGCTTCGGTCGATCGACCAGTGCTCGGTGAAGCAGCACATCCTGGCGCCCCCCGAGTTCGAGGTGCGCATCGGGCCCGCCGCCGGCGCCGCTGATTCGTAGCCAGCAGGTCAGGCCTGCGAATGCCGCCCGCACGCCCACCCCGTCTCCCGGCGCTGATTCTCACCGGAGCTTCCGGCATCGTCGGACGCAGCTTCCTCGAGGCCGCTCGCGACCAGTACCGGATCTTCGCGATCGCCCGACGGGCCCAGAGCCAGGCCGGAGTGGCGAACCACCCCAACATCGAGTGGATCCAGGTCGACATCGAGAACGCCGCCGCGCTCGCCCAGGTGACCGCTCAGATCGAGCGCCTGGGCGGCGCCGACTATCTGCTCCACCTGGCCGCCTACTACGACTTCGAGAACCGGGACCGGCCCGAGTTTCAAAGCACCAACGTGGACGGCACGCGCAATGTCCTGGCGCAGGCCAAGGCGCTGGCGATCCAGCGCTTCGTCTTCGCGAGCTCGGTTGCGGCGTGCCGGTTCCCCGAGGCGGGCCGGGGGGTCACCGAGGACAGCCCGCCGGACGCCGACTTTCCCTACGCTCGCAGCAAGAAGGTCGGCGAAGAGATGGTGCGGGAGCATTCGCGGGACTTTCCCTGCGCGATCGTTCGCCTGGCCGCGGTCTTCAGCGACGTGTGCGAGTACGCGCCGCTTTACGTGTTTCTCACTACCTGGCTGTCCAGGCGCTGGAACGCCAGGATCATCGGCGGCAAGGGGCTCTCGGCGGTGCCCTACATTCACGCGCAAGACGTCAATCGCCTCTTCATGACCATCTTCGAGCAGACCGCCCGTCTGCCGCGCTTCGGCGTCTATCTGGCAAGCCCGGACGGCGCGACGTCGCAGATCGAGCTCTTCGAGCTCGCCACCCGCTTCCACTTCGGAGACAGCGCGTCGCCGATCTTCATACCGAGGCTGCTGGCGTGGCCCGGCATGATCGCTCGCGACTGGGGGACCCGGCTGATCGGTCGTCGGGCATTCGAGCGCACCTGGATGCTCGAGTATCTCGATCGGCAGCTGACGATCGACGCATCCAGGACCCGCCGCGAGCTGGGCTGGTCGCCCCGACCCCGATTCCATATCCTCCGCCGGCTCCTGTTCCTGATCGAGAAGATGACCAGCGACCGGCATGAGTGGTTCCGGCGCAACGAGCAAGCGATGAAGCGACCGCCCGAGCGACCGGCTCTGGTGATCCACGACGCGATGCTCGCGGCCCGCGAGGCGATCGTCGACGCCATCACGGCCTATCTGCAGTCGCCGGACCGCGAGGATCGGTTCCCCCACTACTCGGAGATGCCCTATGCGGAGCTTCGGTGGTACTCGGGCATCATCTACGATCTGCTGGCGGCGGCGGTCCGGACCGCCGATCGCACTCTGCTGCTCGGTTACGTGCACATGCTGGCGCAGAAGCGCCTGGAGAGCGGATTCCCGGAGTCCGAGGTCTGCGAGGCGCTGCTCGCGGTGAGCGAGATCACTGTCGAGCAGCTTTTCTACAGGCCCGAGCTGTCAGGCTTCGTACAGCAGGTGCGCGACTCGATCGCGCTCTCCACCGCGCTGGCGATCGACGGCATCCAGGACGCATGGGAACAGGTCGACAGTGGCGATCACCCGGGAACCGAGGAACCGAGCCAAGAGGCCGAGCTCGAGGCGATCGTCGCGAGACTCGGCGCTTTCTATCGATCGAGCGCCGCGCGGCCGGCGGCAGGGGCCCGCAAGCGGAGCAAACATTAGCGATGACTAGACGGCACGAGCGCCCGAGGAGCGCGCGCTTCACGCCGCCCTCAGGCCGGTTTCTGGGCGACCCGCGCGCCATCGAGCGTCTGCTGATTGGGCTGATCGCCTTGCACAGCCTCGCGGTCGGCGCGTTCCTGCTCGGCTTCACCGACTGGTCGGTGGCCTTCGGTGGTTGGGGCCGGGCCCAGCCCCGGTTCTTCGCCCAGCAGGCGGGTGCGTTTCACTTCGTCGTGGCGCTCGGCTACCTGTACGAGCATTTCCGCTATGGCGGCATCGGTCTGCTGGTTCTGGCCAAGTCGATCGCCTTCGTCTTTCTTGCCGCGACTACTTTGGCCGCGGAGGAGCTCGTCTGGACGGTCCCGCTGTCGGCTCTCGGCGACGGCCTGATGGCGATCGCGGCGGTCGCCGTCCACCGGTGGGCGCGGCGCAGCGAGGATTGAAGCGCGCCCTCGACCTGAAACGCGGCCCAGAGCACTCGCTGAAGTACTCTTGAAGCCGCATGCCGCCTCGAGCTCTCGCCTCAGGCAAGCCACGCCATCGCGCGGCGATGGTCTTCATCCTCATCACGCTGTTCATCGACGTTCTCGGGATCGGGGTCGTCATCCCGGTGCTGCCCGAGCTGATCAAGCAGCTGGCCGGCGGCACCACGGCGGCCGCCGGGCGCTACGTCGGAGTGATCGCCGCCTCCTACGCGACGATGCAGTTCTTCTTCGCGCCCGTCCTGGGTGGACTGTCCGACCGCTTCGGGCGCCGGCCGGTCCTGCTGGTCTCGCTCTTCGGCCTGGGCATCGACTACCTGATCCAGGGGTTTGCCCCGACCCTCGCCTGGCTGTTTGCCGGGCGGATCCTCGCCGGCATCATGGGAGCGAGCTTCACCACCGCCAACGCCTACATCGCCGACGTCAGCAAGCCCACCGACCGGGCGCGCAACTACGGCCTCATCGGGGTCGTCTTCGGCCTCGGGTTCATTGTCGGGCCGGCCCTGGGCGGTGTGCTGGGCGGTGTCCACCTGCGGCTGCCGTTCTTCGTCGCCGCGGGTCTGGCCCTGGTCAACTGGCTCTACGGCTTCTTCATACTGCCGGAGTCGCTGGCGAGCGAGCACCGCTCGCCGTTCGCCTGGCGCAAGGCGAGCCCCTGGGGCTCGATCCGCCACCTCAAGGCCTATCCCCTGGTCGCCGGCCTGGCAGTGGTCTTTGTCTTCGTCGCCCTGGCCCAACGCGGCCTCGAGAACGTATGGGTGCTCTACACCGGCCATCGCTACGGCTGGGACGAGCGCACCAACGGCCTGGCACTCGCCCTGGTCGGGGTGATGGCGGCGGTGGTCCAGGGGGGGCTGGTGCGGCCGGCCATCGCCCGGTTCGGCGAGCGCAACTGCATCCGCTTCGGGCTGGGGCTGTCGACCCTGGCGTTTCTCGGCTACGGCCTGGCCAGCAAAGGCTGGATGGTGTTGGTGATCATCGTCGTCGGCTCCTTCGCCGGCCTCGCCAGCCCGGCGATCCAGAGCATGGTGGCCGGCGCGGTGAGCCCGTCGGACCAGGGCAAGGTCCAGGGCGCCCTGACCTCGCTGCAGAGCCTGACCTCGATCGTCGCGCCGCTGGTCTTCACCGCCGGGCTGTTCAGCTACTTCACTTCGGAGAGGGCCGCCTGGCACATACCGGGGGCGCCCTTCCTGCTCGGCTCGGCGCTCTGCTTCGCCGGTCTGGTCGCCGTGGTGCGGCTGTTTCGGCGGGTGCCGGCCGTCGAGGCCGGCAGCTGACGGCCGGCGGCTGACGGCTGACGGCTGACGATTCGGCTATAGCCCGAGCCAGATCGCCACACCGCAGGCCATCACGGTGAGGCCGGCGAGGGTGTGGGCGTGGCGGGTCGCGAAGCGGAGGTCGAAGCGGGCCAGCCCCAGGCAGCCCGCCACGACCGCCGTTACCATGGCGGCGAGCGTCGCCAGGCCGAAGACCCCCGCGACCAACGCCACGCCCACCCCGGAGGCGCGCGCCGCCGGCGCCATCAGCAGCGGGATCAGCGCCTCGCAGGGGCCGAGCACCAGGGCGACGAAGAGCACCCAGGGCGTCACCCGGCGGCCGGCCGCCGCGTCGTGCGGATGGGCGTGCGCGGCGTGGTGGGTGTGCCGGTGGTCGTGCACCGTGCCGTCGGCGTGGGTGTGCCAGTGGCTGTGGGGCCGGTTGCGCATCGCCTGGCGGATGCCCCAGGCGGTGTAGGCGACGCCGAAGCCGAGCAGCAGCCAGGCGGCCAGGTCGCCGCGCGCCGACTCGAGCACCGCCATGCCGCCCAGGGTCCAGCCCAGGGCGATCCCGAGACCGCCGACCACGAGCGAGCCCAGCACGTGCCCGGTGCCGCAGAGCAGGGTGATCCGCACGGTCTTGCCCAGCGGCCAGCGCCGCGCCTTGGCCAGGGCGATGAACGGCAGGTAGTGGTCGGGGCCGGCCAGGGCGTGGATCAGCCCGACCGAGGCGGCGGTCGCCAGCAGCAGGCTGAGCTCGCGTTCCATCTCGCTTTCGCCTCCAGGAAAGGTCCCCGCCGGACAGAGAAGAGCCCGCCGCCGGTCGCCAGGGGCCGCTCAGCCGCTAGGAGCGGCGACCCGGCCCGCGGCCGCGCCCCTGCCGGCCGCCTCCCGCCCTCCGAGCTCCTCCAGCCACCCGAGCCACTCGTCGATTCCCTCGCCGGTCGTCGCCGAGGTTCGGATCATCCGCGGCTCGGGCATGGTGCGCGCCAGGGCGTCCTCGATCGCCGCGACCTCGACTCCCGGCAGATGGGGCAGCAGGTCGACCTTGGTCAGCAGCACCAGGTCGGCCTTGTGGAACATCACCGGGTACTTGAGCGGCTTGTCCTCGCCCTCGGTCACCGCCAGGGCGACGACGTTGGCCCGCTGGCCGAGGTCGTAGATCGCCGGGCAGACCAGGTTGCCGACGTTCTCGATGAACAGCCAGCGCGCCTCCTGCCAGGCCAGCTCGTGCAGCGCCTCGTGCACCAGCCGGGCGTCGAGGTGGCAGGCCGAGCCGGTGGTGATGGAGCGCGACGCGATGCCGGCCCTCTCCAGGCGGGCGGCGTCCCGGTCGGTGGCCAGGTCGCCCGACATCGCCGCCAGCTTGTGGCGGCCGCCCAGCGCCGCGGCCGTCGCCTCGAGCAGCGCCGTCTTGCCCGAGCCCGGCGAGCCCATCAGGTTGATCGCCGCCACGCCGGCGCCGGCGAAGTGACTCCGGTTGTGCGCGGCCGTGCGGTCGTTGCCGGCCAGCAGGCTCTCCCGCACCTCCACCGGAACCACCTCGGGGTCGCCGCAGCCACAGGTCTCACACATCGGGCACCTCCATCTCGATCCGTTCGAGGACGATCTCGTCGCCCGCGGTCAGCCGCAACGGGCCGCCGCAGTCGCCACAGCGTAGCGCACCACCCCCCCGCAAGCTCGGTGCCGCAGGCGGGACAGCCCCAGCGAACCGGCACCGGCACGATCTCGAGCTCGGCGCCGGCACAGATCGAGCGGTCGGTGAAGGTCTCGTAGGCCGAGCGCAGCAACGCGATCTCGACACCCGACATCTCACCGATCTGCAGCCGCAGCCGGTGCACCGTCGTGGCGCCGTGCGCCGCCGCCTCGCGCTCGACCCGGTCGAGCAGCGACTGGACCAGGGAGTATTCGTGCACCCGCGATCCTTTCAGCCTACCGGTACACCGGCGGGCTGGCGGCCTGGATCCGTTCGACGACGGCCAGGGTCGCGGCCCGCGCCTTGTCCAGCTGGCCATTGAGCACGAAGGCAGAGATGTCCATCCGGGTGTCGACGCAGTTCTCGGCGCTCGAGAACACCACGCAGTGGCGGCATCGTTTCGTGTCGCCGCCCGCATCCTCGCCCGCCATCTCGCACAGCGCGCTCAACTCGTTGAGCTCGGTGACGACGGCAATGGCGTCGCGGCGGCCGATCGAGTCGAGGATCCGGTGCCAGTGCCGGATCGACCGCCGCTGCGCCTGGTCCCACCGTCCGGCCAAACCGTCCTCCGTTTCTCCGCCTCAGTTCACCGACCGCTCCGGCCGCCAGCCCTCGGGCACGAACCAGACCGGGCAGGGGCTCTCCTGCAGGACCTCCACCGTCGAGGTGCCGAACAGCAGCCGGCGCAGCGGCCCCTTGCGGTGGGCCGCGAGAAGCACGAAGAGAGCATCTTCACGGGCGGCCGCCCCGACGATGGCCGCAGAGGGCGAGCCGACCTCGACGATCGCCCGCGCCCGATCCTCCTTGCCCGGCGGGATCAGGGCCGCCAGCCGCTGCTGCGCCTCCTGTCTGGCAGTCTCCGAGATGCCCTCGGGAAGGACGTGCAGCAGCAGCAGATGGTGCGGCATCCAGTCCGACAGCTCGAAGGCGAAGCCGACCTGGGCCGCGCTGCGGCTCGAGAAGTCGACCGGCAGCAGTACCTCCCAGGCCGCCGGCGGATCGGGGCGCGGCTTGAACCAGGCCTCCGGGCCCTGGCACTTCTCACCGGTGGTCATCACCGTGCACGGCGCCTTGAAGATCACCTTCTCGGTGAGCGAGCGGTGGGCCGGCGTGCTCCAGCCGTGGCTACCCATGACGATGAGATCGGCCGGCAGCAGCTTGGCCACCTCGAGCACCGCCATGTCGAGCGGCGCCCGGGTCACCCGGGCCTCGTACTCGATGTCGTCGGGCAGCTTGGCGAAGAGCTTCTCCAGACGTTCCGGGATCTCACCTTCCTTCTTCTGCTCGCGCTCGCCGGTCTCTTCCGAGACCATCCAGTTGACCGACAGATAGCCCGGCGGCCGCACCCCGAGATTGTGGTGGAGGACCAGCTTGGCGCCTACCCGCCGGCAGATCTCCGCCGCCAGCTGCACGGTCTGCTCGCTGACCGAGGTGAAGTCGACAGGACAGAGAATGGTGCGAATCCCCTCCATGAATCAAACCTCCTTGCCCGCCAGGGGCGCCGCCGACGCCGCCGGCTCGCCGATGCGGGCCAGGGCTTGGTCGAGGTCGGCAATCAGATCGTCAGGGTGCTCGATGCCGACCGACAGCCGCACCAGGGCCGGCGTGATGCCGATCGCCCGCTGCTCGTCCACCGGCACATCGGCGTGGGTCATGGTGGCCGGGTGCTCGATCAGCGACTCGGTGCCGCCGAGGCTGACCGCCAGCTTGATCAGATGCACCGAGTTCAAGAAGCGAAAGGCCTCGGCCTCACCGGCCTCGGCGAGCTCGAACGAGATCAGCGCCCCCGGGCCGCTGCACTGGCGGTCGTAGATCTGCCGCTGCGGCCCATCTTCCAGCAGGCCCGGAAACCGCACCCGGGCGACCCGGGGATGGCGGCTCAGCCACTCGGCGACCCGCTCGGCGTTCTTGCGCCCGCAGGTGATGCGCAGCTTGGCGGTCTCGAGCGAGCGCATCAGCAGCCAGGCCGAGTGGGGGTCGAGCATGCTGCCCAGGATCGTCCGGTGGACCTTGATCCGCGCGATCAGCTCCGCCGCGCCGAGCGCCGTGCCGGCGACCAGGTCGCTGTGGCCGCCGAGATACTTGGTGGCCGAGTAGAGCACCAGGTCGGCGCCGTGCCGGAGCGGCTGCTGGTAGATCGGCCCCAACAGGGTGTTGTCGACCGCGCACAGCGCGTCGTGGCGGTGGGCCACCTCCGCCATCGCCTCGATGTCGGTCAGAACCATGGTCGGGTTGGCCGGCGTCTCGAAGAAGATCATCTTGCACGGCGAGCCGTCATCGGCCAGCTGCCGGCAGAGCTCGTCGACGGTCGACGCCTCGGCGCCGGCGGGGAACTCGCGGGTCTTCATGCCCATGTCGGGCAGCAGGTGCTCGAGCAGGAAATCGGTGCCGCCGTAGACCGGCCGCGCAAACAGCACCGCCGCTCCCAGCGGCATCAGGGCCAGCAGCGAGGTCGAGATGGCGGCCATGCCCGAGGAGAAGACGGCGCTCGCCTCGGCGCCGTCCCACAGGTTGAGCCGCTCCTCGAGGATCTCCAGGTCGGGATTGTTGAGCCGGCTGTAGATCAGGCCCATCGGCAGCTTCGGGTCGCTCGGCGACAGGCCGTAGGCCTCGGCGAAAAAGCGCTTGCCCTCCTCGGCGCTGCGGAAGGCGAAGGTGGAGGTCTGGAAGATGGGCGGCTTCACCGCGCCCTCGGAGAGCTCGGGGCGGTAGCCCCAACTCATCATCAGCGACTCCGGCCGCGGCCGCCGTGGCGCACCGGGCCCCGATCCGTTCTCGGCCATCTCGACCTCCGATACGGGGATCGTCAGCAGGATCCCGCATCGAGTCTGTCGAGGCGGCTGCCGGTCCGCCAGAGTTGATCGGGTGGCGCACGGCCCACCCGCGAGGGTGGCCGCACCGGATCAGGCGCCGCCGTCGCGATCCGGCAGCTCGACCCGGCCGCGCGCCAGCAGCGCTTCGAACTCCTCGACCGGCTGCGGCCGGCCGGTGAGAAAGCCCTGCACCACCTCGCAGCCCTCGGCGCGCAGGAGATCGAGCTGGCCCGGCTGTTCGACGCCCTCGGCGATGACGCCCAGCCCCAGGCTCTTGCCGAGCGCCAGCGTGGCGCGGACGATCATCGCGCCGTGGCGGCTCGTCGACGCCGCGGCGATGAACGAGCGGTCGATCTTGAGCACGTCGACCGGGAAGCGCAGCAGGTAGGTGAGCGACGAGAAGCCGGTGCCGAAGTCGTCGAGATGGACCTTGACCCCGCGCTCGCGCAGCCGCGACAGCGCCTTGGAGATGCGCTCGAAGTCCTCCAGCGCGATCGACTCGGTGATCTCCAGGTGCAGCCGCTCGGCGAGCAGGCCGTGGGCGTCGAGAGCCTCCTCGACCACCAACGCCAGGTCCTCCTCGCTGCGGAACTGCCGCCCCGAGACGTTGACCGACACCGGCAGCCGCGCCAGGCCGGCCCGGTGCCAGGCGGCGTTCTGGCGGCAGACCTCGTCGATCAGCCAGCGCCCGAGCTCGGGCATCAGCCCCGTCTCCTCGGCCACCGGGATGAACTCGCCGGCGGAGATCAGGCCGCGCTGCGAGTGCGGCCAGCGCACCAGTGCCTCCATGCCGACGATGGCGCCGTCGGCGATCGCGACTTGCGGCTGGAAGTAGAGGCAGAGCGCCTCCTGCAGCAGGGCGTGGCGAAGCTCCTGTCCGAGGGCGGCGCGCCGCCGCCGGCCCAGCCCCATCTCGGCGGCATAGGCGCGGGCACAGTTGCCGCCCTGGGACCTGGCCGCCGCCAGCGCCGTCTCGGCGTTGTCGAGCAGCACCTCGGCCCCGTCGGCGTCGCGCGGGAAGACGCTGATCCCGGCGCTGACCGAGATCAGCATCTCGCGGCCCGCCACCTCGAATGGCGCGCGGATGCCGGCGATGAGGCGATCGGCCACCAGTCGGATGTCGGCCGCGGTCTCCACCCGGCCGACGATGAGGGTGAACTCGTCCTCGCCGGTGCGCGCCACCGAGTCGGCCTCGCGGATCTCCCTCGCCAGCCGCCGCGCCACCTCCTGCAGCAGCCGGTCGCCGCCGTCGTGGCCGAAGCTCTCGTTGATCGACTTGAGGTCGTCGATGTCGCACAGGATGACGCCGACCAGCTCGCCGGCCCGGCGCGCCTGGGCGATCTGCTTCTCGAGCAGTTCGCGCAACAGCGGCCGGCCCGGCAGGCGGGTCAGCGGATCGTGTAGACCGGCTTCGTGCACTCCGCCCGGGCGCTCGGCCGCGGCCAGCCGTCCGGCGATCCGGTTCCACGATCCGCTGTTCGGCGGTCCGCTCACAAGGCCCAGTATAGGCCGCGAAGGCCGCGATTCTGTGATAGAAAACCGCCTCAAACCACCCCCGGGGCACCTCCGTGCTCGAGCTGCCACAACTCCTGCTTCTCGTCCTTCTCGCGGCCGGCGCCGTGCTCTGCGTGGTGCTGGGCCTGGCGCTCGGGAGCGCGCGCCGCCAGCTGCGCGAGCAGGAGGGCCGCCAGGCCGAGCTCGAGGCCCGGGCGCGCAAGCTCGAGCAGCTGGCGGTCCCGAGCGACGTCCTGCGCTGGATCACCGACGACTTCCTGCGCTTCACCCGTCAGATCCACGGCCCGGTCCGGGTGCGCGAGATCCCCGAGGTGCTCAAGAAGTTCATCGGCACCACCTTCGAGCCGACCGCCGGCGTCATCCTGATCCGGCGCAAGCCGGCGCTCTCCCAGCCGGAGCGCGAGAATCACATGGTGGTGGTCAGCGCCCCCGGCACCCGCATCGCCATCGGCAGCGTCATCGCCTTTGGCGAGGGCGACCTGGGCTACGTCGCCCAGAGCCGGCGGGCGATGGACCGCCGCGAGCTCGACCAGACGCCGTCGGCGGACGGCGACGCCGGAGAGATGGCCGGCTTCCGGCCCGATCTGGCGGCGCCCCTGGCGGTCGGCGGCAAGTCGCTCGGTGTGGTGGGGATCGCCGGCATCCGCCGCTCGCGCACGCGCTCCAAGGAGCTGCTCGACCTGATCGCCCAGACCGCCGCCCTGGCGCTCGAGAACAGCCTGGTGATGCACAAGATCCGCACCGCCGCCTCGGCCGACTCGCTGACCGGCATCTACAACAAGGGCGCCCTGCTCCACCGGCTCGACGAGCTGATGGCCGAAGCGGAGCGGACCGGCGGCGAGCTGGCCGTCTTCCTGTTCGATCTCGACCACTTCAAGAGCTACAACGACAACAACGGCCACGTCGCCGGCGACGAGCTGCTGCGGCTGCTGACCAGCCTGATCTCCGAGGAGGTGCGGACCGACGACGTCTTCGGCCGTTTCGGCGGCGAGGAGTTCCTGCTGATCCTGCCGGGCCGCTCGGCGGGCGAGGCGGAGATGACCGCCGAGAAGCTGCTGCGGCTGGTGCGCAACCACCGGTTCGACGGCGCCGGCAGCCAGCCGATGGGCAAGATCACCATCAGCGGCGGCGTGGCGGTATACCCCGGCCACGCCACCGACCGCCCGGGGCTGCTCCAGGCCGCCGACCGGGCCCTCTACCGTGCCAAGGAGCGGGGGCGCGACCGCGCCCTGATCGCCAGCGACCACGAAGACGAGGCGACGGCCGGCCCTGCCGGCGGCGACGAGGCCGCCTCGGCGGACGACTTGCAGCGGATCACCGGCATCGGCCCCACCTTCGAACAAGCGCTGCACGAGGTCGGCATCTCGACCTACCGCGCGATCGCCGGGCTCAACTGGACCCGGATGGTGCTGGTCGCGTCGCGTCTCAACACCTTTCCGGAGCGCATCGTCAAGGACCGCTGGCTGCAGCAGGCGCGCGAGCTGCACCGCCAGAAGTACGGCGAGAAGATCTAGCCGGCCAAGCCCACCCTGCCGGGTGGCCGGTTGCGGCGGCGTTTGGTGCATAGTTCCACCCGCGAGGGTGGCGACGGGGTCATTGCGCCCGCCTACGATGAGTTCGCCCAAACGGGGGGAGGTTACAAGCATGTCCAAACCGATCAAATTCACGGTGGACGGCAACGAGGCCGCGGCCTCGGTCGCCTACCGGACCAACGAGGTCATCGCCATCTACCCGATCACGCCGTCCTCGCCGATGGGCGAGCTGGCCGACGCCTGGGCGGCCGAGCGGCCGGCCCAACCTGTGGGGCCAGGTGCCCGACGTGGTGGAGATGCAGTCCGAGGGCGGCGCCGCCGGCGCGGTCCACGGCGCGCTGCAGGCCGGCGCGCTGACGACCACCTTCACCGCCTCGCAGGGCCTGCTGCTGATGATCCCCAACATGTACAAGATCGCCGGCGAGCTGACCCCGTTCACGCTGCACGTCTCGGCCCGCACCGTGGCGACCCACGCCCTGTCGATCTTCGGCGACCACTCCGACGTGATGGCGGCGCGGCAGACCGGCTTCGCCCTGCTGGCCTCCGGCTCGGTGCAGGAGGCGCACGACTTCGCCCTGCGTCGCCAGGCGGCGACCCTCGAGTCCCGCGTGCCCTTCCTGCACTTCTTCGACGGCTTCCGCACCTCGCACGAGGTGGCCAAGATCGAGCCGGCTGACCGACGACGACCTGCGGGCGATGATCGACGAGCGAGCCGGTCGCCGCCCACCGCGCAGCGGGCGCTGACCCCCGACCACCCGGTGCTGCGCGGCACGGCGCAGAACCCCGACGTCTTCTTCCAGGCGCGCGAGGCCGTGCAACCCGTTCTACGACGCCTGCCCCGGGATCGTCGCAGAAGCGCCATGGACCAGCTTCGCCGAGCGTGACCGGCCGCGCGCTACGACCTGTTCGACTACGTCGGCCACCCCGAGGCCGAGCGCGTCATCGTGCTCATGGGCTCGGGCGCCGAGACCGCCCACGAGACGGTCGACCACCTGGTCGCGCAGCGGCGAGAAGGTCGGCCTGCTCAAGGTGCGGCTCTACCGGCCGTTCGCCGTCGACGCGCTTCGTCGCCGCCCTGCCGCCGACGCGTCCAGCGCTGATCGCCGTGCTCGACCGCACCAAGGAGCCGGGCGCGATCGGCGAGCCGCTCTACCTGGACGTGGTCACCGCGCTGGGCCGCGCCGGCAGCCAGGGCCTGCTGCCCGGCGCGGCGCCGGCGGTCGTCGGCGGGCGCTACGGCCTGTCGTCGAAGGAGTTCGACCCGCGCTGGTGAAGGCGGTCTTCGACGAGCTCGCCGCCGACCGGCCCCGCGACCACTTCACCGTCGGCATCGTCGACGACGTCACCCACACCGTCGCTGCCGCTGGACGAGCGACTTCGCCGATCGAGCCGGCGGACCGGGTGCGCGCCGTCTTCTACGGCCTGGGCTCCGACGGCACGTCGGCGCCAACAAGAACTCGATCAAGATCATCGGCGAGGAGACCGACACTCGACGCCCAGGGCTACTTCGTCTACGACTCGAAGAAGGCCGGCGCGGTCACCGTCTCCCACCTGCGCTTCGGCGCCGCGCCCGATCCGCTCCACCTACCTGATCGGCGACGCCAGCTTCGTCGGCCTGCCACCAGTTCCAGCTTCCTCGAGCCGCTTCGACGATGCTCGATCTGGCGCGGCCCGGCGCCACCTTCCTGCTCAACGCGCCCTACGGCGCCCGACGAGGTCTGGGACCACCTGCCGCGTCGAGGTGCAGCAGCAGATCATCGAGAAGCAGCTCGAGTTCTGACGTCATCGACGCCTACAAGGTGGCCCGCGAGGCCGGCATGGGCGGCCGCATCAACACCATCATGCAGACCTGCTTCTTCGCCCTCTCCGGCGTGCTGCCCCGCGACGAGGCGATCGCCAGCATCAAGAAGGCGATCGAGAAGACCTACGGCACGGCGCGGCGAGGCGCTCGTCGAGAAGAACTTCGCGCGCCGTCGACGCGGCCCTGGCCAACCTGCACCAGGTCGAGGTGCCGGCGGCGGTCACGACGCCGAGCGCCGGCGGCCGCCGATCGTCGCCGCCGAGGCGCCCGACTTCGTGCAGAAGGTCACCGCCGTGATGCTCGCCGGCAAGGGCGACGCGCTGCCGGTCAGCGCCTTCCCGGTCGACGGCACCTGGCCCGACCGGCACCAGCCGCAGTGGGAGAAGCGCAACATCGCCGCTCGAGATCCCGATCTGGGACCCCGACATCTGCATCCAGTGCAACAAGTGCGCCCTCGTCTGCCCGCACGCCGCCATCCGCGCCAAGGTCTTCGAGCCGGCGGCGCTCGACCGGCGCTCCCGAGGCCTTCCGCAGCCGCGACTTCAAGGCCAAGGACCTCGCCGGGCTGACCTACACGCTCCAGGTCGCCCCGGAGGACTGCACCGGCTGCCGGCTGTGCGTCGAGGTCTGCCCGGCCAAGGACAAGTCGCAACCCGCGCCACAAGGCGATCAACATGGCGCCCCAGCTCGACCACCGCGAGCGCGGAGCGGCGAGAACTACGACTTCTTCCTCGACCTGCCCGAGCTCGACCGCCGAGCGCATCCAGCGCATCGACGCCAAGGGCTCGCAGTTCCTCGCAGCCGCTGTTCGAGTACTCCGGCGCCTGCGCCGGCTGCGGCGAGACGCCCTACGTCAAGCTGCTGACGCCAGCTCTTCGGCGACCGCGCTGCTGATCGCCAACGCCACCGGCTGCTCGTCGATCTACGGCGGCAACCTGCCGACCACGCCCTACACCGCAGGACTGCGACGGCCGCGGCCCGGCCTGGTCCAACTCGCTGTTCGAGGACAACGCCGAGTTCGGCCTCGGCTTCCGCCTGGCGGTCGACAGCCTGCACGAGCAGGCGCGGGCGCTGCTGGCCACGCTCGGCAGCGAGCTGGGCGACGAGCTGGTCGAGCGCGCTGCTCGACGGCCGACCAGACGACGGCGACGCCGGGATCGCCGCCCAGCGCGAGCGCGTCGCGGCGCTGCAAGCGCCGGCTGGCCGGGCTCGACGGCGCCGGAGCGCCGCCCGGCTCGCGCCGCTGGCCGACTACCTGGTGCACGCAAGAGCGTCTGGCTCGTCGGCGGCGACGGCTGGGCCTACGACATCGGCTACGGCGGCCTCGACCACGTGCTGTCGCTGCGGCCGCAACGTCAACGTCCTGGTGCTCGACACCGAGGTCTACTCCAACACCGGCGGCCAGCAGTCCAAGGCGACGCCGCTCGGCGCCGCCGCCAAGTTCGCCGCCGCCGGCAAGGCGATCCCCAAGAAGGACCTCGGCCTCGATGGCGATGACCTACGGCCACGTCTACGTCGCCCAGGTCGCCTTCGGCGCCAACGATCAACCAGACGGTGCAGGCCTTCCTCGAGGCCGAGGCCTACCCCGGCCCGTCGCTGATCATCGCCTACAGCCCCTGCATCGCCCACGGCTACGACCTGTCGCAGAACGCCGTGCAGCAGGAAGCGGCGGTGGAGTCCGGCCTCTGGCCGCTCTACCGCTTCGATCCTCGCCGGCTGGCCGAGGGCAAGCCGCCGCTCGTGCTCGACTCGCGGCCGCCCAAGCGGCCGGTGCGGGACTTCCTGCTCGAGGAGACCCGGTTCCGCATGGTCGAGCGCAGCGATCCCGAGCGCTACAAGCGGCTGATGGCGTCCAGCCAGCAGCACGCCGAGCGCAACTACGCCATCTACCAGCAGCTGGCCGGGATCACCGTGCCGACCGCCGGCGAGCCGGAGCCCGAAGCGCCGGCCAAAGCCTGAGAAGGAGAGCGTCATGGATCTCTCGACCACCTATCTGGGGCTGGAGCTGCCCCACCCCTTCATGCCCGGCGCCTCGCCCCTGGCCGACGACCTCGACACCGTGCGCAAGCTCGAGGACGCCGGCGCCGCGGCGATCGTCATGCACTCGCTCTTCGAGGAGCAGCTGGCCCAGGAGCAGCTCGCCACCGACTGGCACATGGAGTCGCCGGCCGACTCGTTCGCCGAGGCCCTCTCCTACCTGCCGGACCCGGAGAGCTTCAAGCTCGGCCCGGACGAGTACCTGGAGCAGCTGCGCCGGGTCAAGGCGGCGGTGGCGGTGCCGGTCATCGGCTCGCTCAACGGCACCACCCTGGGCGGCTGGCTCGAGTACGCCCGGCTGATCGAGGAGGCCGGCGCCGACGCCCTCGAGCTCAACGTCTACCGGCTGGCGACCGATCCCGACGAGAGCAGCGAGACCATCGAGCGCCAGGCCCTCGACATGGTGCGGGCGGTGCGCGAGAGCGTCGAGATCCCGCTGGCGGTCAAGCTGTCGCCCTTCTACACCGCGCTGGCCAGCTTCGCCCGCCGCATGCAGGAGGCCGGCGCCGACGGCCTGGTGCTGTTCAACCGCTTCTACCAGGCCGACATCGACCTCGAGGAGCTCGAGGCGGTGCGCACCCTCAAGCTGTCCGACTCCTCCGAGCTGCTGCTGCGGCTGCGCTGGCTGGCCATCCTGTCGGGCCGGCTCGACATCTCGCTGGCCTCCTCCGGCGGCGTCCACACCGCCATCGACGCCATCAAGGCGACCCTGTGCGGCGCCGACGCCATCCAGGTCGTCTCCGCCCTGCTGCGCCACGGCCCCGAGCACCTGCGGGTGCTGCGCACAGACCTCGAGGCCTGGCTCGTCGAGCACGAGTACGAGAGCCTGACCCAGATGCGCGGCTCGATGAACCTCGAGCGCTGCCCCGACGCCGAGGCCTACGAGCGGGCCAACTACATGCACATCCTGCAGGGGTATTCGGGGGAGCTGTCCTGGTCTTGAGCTCCCGCAACCGCCTGACGGGAACCCGGCAGCGGCCTTCCTGGGCGCCTGATCGGAGTCCCGAGTAGGCCATCGGCCCGCTTCTGATACCCTACCCCGGGGGGCATGCCGCCCCGGAGCCTACCCAAAAGGTACGGCCGCCCGCCCCTCCAAGCGGTGACCGCGGGGCCGCCCCGGGGGACATTGCCACGGCCGGGCGGCAAGGCCAAGATATCGAACAGGAGGCGCCGAAGTAGACGAGAGGCGCCAGGGGGGACAAGGGAATGAAGCATCTCATCGTCATCGGTGCCGGCACCGCCGGCACTACCGTCGCCAACCAGATGCGTGGCCGGCTGCCGCGCGACTGGTCGCTCACCATCATCGACCCGGAGCCCGGGCACCTGTTCCAACCGGACCTGATCTTCGTGCCGTTCGGCATGCAGCGCCCCGAGCGCACGGTGCGGCCGCGCCGCGACACCTTTCGCGGTGTCCGCTGGGTCGAGCGCGGCGTCGACTCGGTCGACACCGACGGCAAGCAGATCACCCTCGACAACGGCGATCGGCTGCGCTACGACCTGCTGGTGATCGCCACCGGCTCCGAGATCCGGCCCGAGGAGACCCCCGGCATGCTGGGTGACGAGTGGCAGCGGTCGATCTTCGACTACTACACCCTGGACGGGGCGACCAAGCTGCGCGACGCCCTGGCGGCCTTCGACGGCGGCCGGCTGGCGATCAACATCGTCGAGATGCCGATCAAGTGCCCGGTGGCGCCGCTCGAGTTCGCCTTCCTGGCCGACAGCTACTTCACCGGCCGCGGCATCCGCGACCAGGTGGAGCTGGTCTACGTGACGCCGCTCGACGGCGCCTTCACCAAGCCGATCGCCTCGCGCGCGCTGGGCTCGATGCTGGAGCGCAAGGGCGTCACGGTGGAGGCCGAGTTCAACACCGGCGAGGTGGACGCCGAGCGCAAGGTGCTGCGCTCGTGGGACGAGCGCGAAGTGCCGTACGACCTGCTGGTCACCATCCCGACCCACATGGGGGCCCGTTTCATCGAGGCCTCGGGTCTGGGCGACGAGCTGGCCTTCGTGCCGACCGACAAGGCGACCCTGCTGGCCCAGGGCCACGACGACATCTTCGTCCTCGGCGACGCCACCAACCTGCCGACCTCGAAGGCCGGCTCGGTGGCCCACTTCCAGAGCGAGGTGGTGGTCGAGAACCTCGAGCGCGCGATCGCCGGCAAGAGCCTGGTCGAAGGCTTCGACGGCCACGCCAACTGCTTCATCGAGAGCGGCTTCGGCAAGGCGATGCTGATCGACTTCAACTACGACCAGGAGCCGCTGCCCGGGATCTACCCCTACCCCGTGGTGGGACCGTTCCCGCTGCTCAAGGAGAGCCGCCGCAACCACTGGGGCAAGCTCGCCTTCCGCTGGATCTACTGGAACTTCCTGCTCCCCGGGCGCCCGATCCCGGTGCCCAACCACATGTCCATGGCCGGCAAGCGCCCGCCCGCCGCAACCGACAATCCTCTCGCCGCCTGATCCACCCGGCGCGAGTCGAACCCGAGAGAGAAGGAGAGCCACATGCCCGCAAAGGAGTACGCCGGAACCACCGTCGAAGTCAACGACGAGGGATTCCTGCTCGACAGCACCAGCTGGACGCGCGAGATCGCCGAGGCCATCGCCGAGGAGATCGGCATCGCCCCGCTGAGCGACAAGCACTGGCAGGTGATCGAGTTCTGCCGCAAGGACGCCACCGAGCAGAAACAGCCCCCCGGGCTGCGCCGCATCTCGAAGCTCTCGGGAATCAACATGAAAGAGCTCTACCAACTGTTTCCCAAGGGCCCAGGCAAGCTGGCGGCCCGAGTCTCGGGGCTGCCCAAGCCCCAGGGCTGCATCTGAGTCGCTCAGCGACCAGGAGAGGAATACCGGAATGACGACCACGATCGCCGAGCCCGAGACCGCCACCACCACACCACCGCAGGTCGAAGCCCCGCAGCGAGAGCCGATCAAGGCGGTCAGCCTGATCATGTCCAAGGGCAGCCTCGACATGGCCTACCCGGGCCTCATCATGGCCAACGGCGCCCGCATGACCGGCATCGAGGCCAACCTGTTCTTCACTTTCTGGGGCCTCGACATCATCACCGAGAAGCGGCTCGACCACCTGCACACGCCGACCGTGGGCAACCCCTCGATGCCGATCCCGACCATGCTCGGCGGGCTGCCGGGGATGGAGGCGCTGACCAGCAAGTTCATGAAGAAGCGCATGGAGGAGCTCGACATCCCGCCGGTGCGCGAGATGCTGGAGATCCTGAGCGACTCCGGCGCCCAGCTCTACGCCTGCCGCATGGCGATGGACATGTTCGGCCTCAAGCGCGAGGACCTGGTGCCGCAGGTGTCCGGGATCCTGACGGTGATGGACTTCTGGGACATGGCCGCCGGCTCGCAGGTCGTCTTCACGTAACAGCTGCGGCGTCGCGGCCCGGCCCCGGAAAACAGGGCGCGGAGAACAGGGCGCGGCAACCGGGGCGCGAAACAGTGCCCACCTCCGATCCGTAGTCCTGAGCATGGCACTGCCGCTCGCCGCCGCCGCCGAACCAGCGGCGGCGGCCGCTTTCGAGTCGCACCTGCGGGCCCTCCGCGACCGCTACTGTGAGCTGTGGCGGGCCACCGCCCGGGCCACGCCTCGAGTCGGCCCGCCCACCGGGAGCTTGCAGCGCTGGCGCAACGCCCGCGCCAGCCGCCGCCTGATCGACCGGCTCGCGGCCGAGATCCCGTGCTACCCCGAGGCCGAAGCCGACCGCGGGCCCTGGCGCGACGGCCTGCGCGAGCTGGTCAGCCGGTTCGGCGAGCGGCGGCTCGGCTGGCCGGCCGGCTACCGCCGGCTGGTCTTCGCCGACGCCTTCTTCGACGCCACCACCCGCTTCAGCCGCGAGGCGCGGGCCTTCGATCCGGCGCTCGACACCGGCGCCCTGATGCAGGCGCTGCGCAACGTCTGGATCATGAACTCGATCCAGATGCTGCTCGACATCGAGGTGGCCTTCACCCCGGCGGCATTCGCCTACAGCATGCTCTATCCCGAAACCGACAACCTGCTCGACGACCCTGACCTGCCGCTCACCGCCAAGCGGGCGCTCAACCGCCGCCTCGGCCGGCGGCTGGCCGGCGAGCCGCTGGCGCCCCACGGCGATGCCGAGCACCGGATCTGGCAGCTGCTCGACCGCATCGAGGGCCAGTACCCCGCAGCCGCGCACCCGGACGTCTGGAGCAGTCTGCGGGCGATCCATGGCGGCCAGGTGGAGAGTCTGCGCCAGCAGACATCGCCCTCGGCCGCGACGGGACCCGGGCCGCTCGACGGCGGCCGGCTACTGGCGATCAGCGTCGCCAAGGGCGGCGCCTCGGTGCTCGCCGACGGCTATCTGGTCGCCGGCCGGCTCGACCCCGACGAGGCCGACTTCTGCTTCGGCTACGGCGTCTTCCTGCAGCTGCTCGACGATCTCCAGGACTCCCGCGCCGACCGCCGCGCCGGCCACGCCACCCTCTTCTCCACCGCCACGCCGCCTCTCGACGGGCTCGCCAGCCGGCTCTGGCGGTTCATCCACCGGGTGGTCGAAGGCAGCTCGCGGTTTGCCGGGCCGGCCTTCGCCGCTCGGCGCGACCTGATCGCCCGCAACTGCTCCACCCTGCTGGTGGGCGCCGTGGCCGAGGAGCCGCGGCTGTTCAGCCGCGGCTTCCGCCGAGAGATCGAGCGGCACTGGCCCCTGGGCCTGGGCGCGCAGCGGCGGCTGCGCCGCTACGCCGACCGCCGAATGCGGCGGGCGGGCGAGAAGCTGGCCCAACGGCGCGGCGCGGACTCGCTGTTCGACCTGCTCGAGCAGCCCTGAGCGAAGCGGCCGCCGACCGGCTCGGCCGACGCCAGCCGCCACGCCGGGAATCGCGCTACCAGCCTCCTCCCCCACCCCCACCCGAGGAGGAGCCGCCGCCGCCGCCGCCCGAGCCGCCCGAGCCCGGCTTGGCCACCCCGGCGGCGACGCTGCCCGCCACCGCGGCCCAGGAGGCAGTCGCCCCGGCGCCGCCGAAAGCTCCGCCACCGCCGGTCCAGGAGCCGCCGCCCGAGCCGCCCGAGCTGCCCGGGCTGAACTGGCGGCGCGTCGCCAGGGCGGCATCCTCGACCGCGCCGCCGAACCGGCGCCACCAGCGGTCCACCCGCGAGCCCAGCCCCAGGGCCAGCAGATAGGGCATCCAGGCGTCATCGAGCTCGGGCTGCGGGCGAGCCAGCTCGCGGGCCAAGAGCCGCCGCGCCGCCGCCAGCCGCTGGCGGCGCTCGAGGCCGCGGGGGCGCTCGCGGCTGCGGGCGTTGTTGAGCAGGCTGCTCCAGACCATCACCGCCAGCACCGCCAGGGCGGCGGTGCCGGCCGGCCCCGGCTGGAGGGGAAAGTCGAGCCAGGGCAGCAGCCGGTCGACGAAAGCGACCAGGGCCATGTTGGCGTAGAAGGCGAGAGCCGGCAGCACGAAGCCGAGGGACCAGGCCGGCAGATTGGTCAGCCGGCCACGGAAGACCTGGGCGAAGACGAGGCCGAGCATCAGATAGAGGATCGCCACCGACACGAACAGCAGCAGCGCCAGCTGAAAGGCCTGGAGCGGGCGGCTCAACGCCTCCACCCCCATCAGCGCCAGGGAGGCGAGGAACAGGCCCAGGGTGAGCCGCCCGCCGAAGGCCGGCAGCTTCTTGTGGGGCGCCAGCTCGGAGCCGAGGCGCGCGAGCCGCTTCTCGATGCCCGGGCGCACCGCGGCCGCGGGGGCGAAGCCGCGACTCTTGTAGTGCTCGCGGATCGCCTCGGTGTCGGTTTGCCGCCGGCCGCCGAAAAACAGCTTGGCCATCAGCTTGCCCTCGTAGCCCTCGAAGCTGTCGCGCTCGGCGGTGAGCTCGAGCTCGAGGACGTCCTTCTTCCAGCGGCTCGCCTTCGGCACGACCCGGCTCTCGATCCGCCCGTCCGCCTGCCAGCGCGCCAGGATCGCCGCCACCTCGGCCGGCCCCACCTTGCGGTCCCACAGGGCGCCGGCCTCTTCTGGCAGCAGGTCGAACAGATTCTCCTCGAGCCAGCCGGTGTCGATCGCGGCCGGCGCCGGCGGCATCCGGAACCTGCCCAGGGCGGCCTCGGCGCGGCAAAAGACGACAAAGAGCGCGATGATGGCCGCGGCGGCGCCGAGAAACAGGGCCGCCCGGAGCGCCACCGACGCCGGCCGCCAGACGCCAGCCGGCGCCCCCTCGCCGGTGTAGGCGAGATCCACGGTCACCACCTGGGTCCCGGAGTAGCCCAGCTCGACCGGGCCCCACTCGGCTGGCAGGTCGGTCACCGGCTGCCAGATCGGGTCGATCTCCAGCGCCAGGGTGAAGGACTCGATCGGCCAGCTGCGCTGGGCAAAGGCGAAGTCGTGATCCAGCCGGTAGAGCTTCCCCACCGGCCGCAGGATCCCCTCCTGCCGGTACTCGACGACGTAGGTCAGCGGCGTTTCCGCGAAGGGCGGATCCGAGGGCAGCCGGCTGCGCCAGCGCAGAGTCTTGCGGTCGGTCCAGTCGTAGTGATCGACCCGCGACAGGTCCCCCTCGACCAGCGGCACCTCGATGCCGGTCGCCGGGTCGAGCCGGGCGAGCGCCAGCAGCTCGAGCGATTGCCCCGAGCGCAGGTCGAAGATGCGTTCGCCGCCGTTCCAGTCGCCGGTGAAGACCATGGTGTGGCTCTCGCGCACCCACAGCGCGCCCTCGGCGTCCAGCCGCGCCTCGACCGCCAGCGGCCGCCACGAGAGCTGCCGCTGGGCGGTCGCCGCGGTCGCCAGCAGCGCGAGTGCCACCAGCGCCAGCAGCGAACGGCGGCAGGCGCATACCCTGCTTCGTAGCGTGTTCGACTCGTCGACCTTCACACCCCTCTCCTCTGCCTCCGCCAGGCTGCCTTTTTCCGGCGCCGAGCCTACACCTAAGCCACCTGGCCACCCAAACGGGTGGCTCCGTGCATTACGGTCGATGTTACCTTCATGAGTGCCCCGATAAAGGCGAACCCGGCGCGAGCCGGGGGCGCAAAGCCGCGGGTCTCACGCTCCTCCGCGACGCTCGGCTCCATGCCGAAGCGGCGCAGGTTCTCGAGACCGCCGGGCCGCCGAAGGGCGTGACCGGCTCGACCGCCCAGTCCAGGGCCGAGCCCTCGGAAGAGGAGACGGCCATGTCTTCCACCCGCCCATTCGCCGGGATCCCGTTCCTGCCCCTGGCTCTCCTCATTCTTCTCGCCCCCGGCACGGGGGCCGTCGCCCAGACGGTGGCCGGGACGGCCTCGGCCGCGGCGCCCTCGTCGACCTGGATCTCCTGGGAGGTGCCCTTCACCGGCGACGAGGACCGCGACGGCTGGACGGTGATCGAGCTGGGCCTCGTCGCCGGCGGTCCGTTCGACGTCACGACGCCCAGGAAGCTCCCCGGCTCTCCGGAATGGCGCGGCGACACCTTCCAGGGCCTGACGCCGGACACCGACTACTACCTGCGGTTCACCTTCGTCGACCCGGACGGTGTCTCGGGCACCAATCCCCAGGTCGTCGGGCCGGTCCACACGCTGGCCTCGGCGCCGGATACCGTGACCCTGGGCACCCCGACGGTCGAGGCCCGGGAGACCGAGATCTACGTCAGCCAGCCCATCTCGGACGACGCCAACCGCAACAGTTTCGGCACGGTCGAGATCGCCACTGACCCCGGCGGGCCGTGGACAGAGCGGTGCGGCGACCCGTCGCAACCCCGCCTGCCCTTCCACCCCAAGCGCTGCCGGCTGCGCAGCCTGACCCCGGGAACCGACTACTGGGTGCGCATCGACATCGCCGACCCCGACGGCATCTCCGGCACCGATCCCCAGGTGCTCGGTCCGATCACCTACTACGGGCGCGCCAACCTCGCCGCCGGCATGCCGATCACCGCCGACCCCGGCTGGGGCTGCTGCCCCAACCCGGCCCAGCTCGTCGACGGCCGTATCCAGTACCAGAACTGGTTCTACGGCTTCGCCTGGACCGGCGGCACCAACGGCTACGCCGGCGGCCCGGCGGGTTGGAAGCAGGCCACCGTCGACCTGGGCAGCCCCACTACCTTCGACCGGGTGGAGATGTGGCTGCACGACAACAACTCGCCGCCCACCGACTGGCGGGTCGAGACCAGCGACGACGGTGCCGCCTGGACCGAGGCCTGGTCCACCACCCAGCCGCAGTGCCGCGGCGCCGCCGAGCCGCTACACGGCACCCACTGGAGCTATCCCGCCTGCTCGCAGGGGGCGCTGTTCCCGCCGGTCACCGCGCGCTATGTGCGCTACGGGTTCGACGACCGCACGCTGTTCGGCGGCCTGCACGGCTGGGCGGTGGAGCTCGAGGTATTTGCGCCGTCACCCGTCCCGACGGACCCGACCTCCGTCGCCAGCACCACCCACCCGCCCGCGACCTGGTCCACCGAGGCAGAGATCACGATGGAGTGGTCGGGCGCCAGCGACGCGAGCGGCGCCGGTCTGGCGGGCTATTCGGTGCTCTTCGACACCAGCCCGACGACCCTGCCCGACGAGAGCGTGGAGATCGCCCACACCAGCGACCCGCACTCGACGACCAGTGCGCCGCTCGCCGACGGCCAGAGCCACTACTTTCACCTGCGCACCTGTGACCTGGCGGGGCACTGCACGGCCACGGTGCACGCCGGGCCGTACTGGATCGACGCCACCGATCCGATCGACCCGACGACCGTCCTGAGCACCTCCCACACACCCGGCGTGCCGTCGGCGGACACCCAGATCACCGTCCAGTGGTCCGGCGCGAGCGACACCGGCGGCGCCGGCGTGACCGGCTACTCGGTGCTATTTGACGCCGCTGCCGGGACGCTGCCCGACGCGACGACCGAGGTGGCCCACGCTGCCGACCCGCACCAGGTGACCAGCACCGCCCTGGCCGACGGGCCGAGCCACTGGTTCCACCTGCGCACCTGTGACGGGGTCGGCAACTGCAGCGCCACCAGCCACCTGGGCCCATTCTGGATCGACACCACACACCCCGGGGTGAGTCTGGTGAACACGGTGGCGGACACCGGCGACGGCGTGCTCTCACAGTCCGAGGAGTCGGGCGTGCCCATCACGCAGCTGCTGGTGAGCTTCGACGAGCCCGTCGTGGGCGCCGGCGCCAGCGCCAACTTCCTGCTGTTGCGGGACGGCGGTGACGGCTTCCAGACGACCAGCTGCGCCGCGGGCGCCGATCCCGGCGACGAGGTCATCACCATCGACACCGCCAGCTACGCCGCCGGCACCCGGACCTCAACCCTCGGCGTTCACGGCGGCGTGCCTCTGTACGACGGCGCCTATCGCCTGTTCGTCTGCGCCTCTGGGTCGATCCTCGACGCGGCGGGCAACGCGCTCGATGGCGACGGGGACGGCACCGGCGGCGACGACTTCAAGCGCAGTTTCGCGCTGCTCGACACCCGGCCCACCGCCCACCCGGGCTCCGACCGCTCGATCGATGTCGACCAGGGCATCGTGCTCGGCGACCTTCCCGCCGCCACCGGCGGCACCGCGCCGTACACCTATCTGTGGACGATCACCCCGGATCCCGGTGTCGACCTGAGCTCGGCCACTGCGGCCAACCCCACGCTCAGCTGCCCCGTGCCCGAGGTCCTCGCCGCCCAGCTGGTGGTGACCGACGCCAGTAGCCTGAAGTCACCCTCGGCCGCCGCCGAGATCACGGTGATCTGCCCGCCGCGACGTGACCTGTTCGACGCCGACTTCTACGACACCGTGCTCCTCGAGGCCACGGAGCTGATCACCGCCGAGCAGGTGGTGGTTCGCTTTGGCGCCGACGTCACCTTCAAAGCGGGGCATGAGGTCGTCCTGATCGAGCCCTTCCAGGTGGAGATCGGCGGCGTTCTGCGGATTCTGAACGACCCCTCGACCGACTGCTTCTAGCCGGCCGGCCACGAAGCCGCGCGGCTCAGGGGAACGGAGCGCCCCTGGACCACCATGCTGAGCTAGGCTGGGGATTCCGCCAGCCCTGTCGCCAACTCTCGGAAGGGGAATCGCATGAACTGTTCGCCCATCCCACGTTTCCTCGGCGTCCTGTTGCTGCTCGCGGCGCCGGCCCTCGGCCTCGAAGTCCAGGTGTCGTTCGGCCCGGAGCTTCGCGCCGAGCCGGTCGACGGCCGGCTGCTGCTGATCCTCTCCACCGACGACGAGCGCGAGCCCCGCTTCCAGGTCAGCGGCGACACGACCCGGACAATGCAGCTGTTCGGGATCGACGTCGAGGGTTTGGCGCCGGGCGCGGTGGCGGTCGTCGGCGAGGAGGCGTTCGGCCATCCGGTGCGCCGCCTGGCCGACGTGCCGGCCGGCGACTACTTCGTTCAAGCGGTGCTGCACCGCTACGACACCTTCGCGCGTGGCGACGGCCACACGGTGGTGCTGCCGGCCAGCTGGGCGGCCGGGCAGCAGTGGAACCGCGAGCCGGGCAACCTCTACTCCACCCCGCGGCAGGTCCGCGTCGACCCGGCGGCGGCCGAGCCGATCGAGCTCCGGCTCGACCGGGTGATCCCGCCGATCGAGCCGCCGGCGGACACCAAGTACATCCGTCACCTGCGGATGCGCAGCCCGTCCCTGTCCGAGTTCTGGGGCCGCGACATGTTCCTCGGCGCCCACGTCCTGGTGCCCGAGGGGTTCGACGACCATCCCGATGCGCGCTACCCGCTGATGATCTTCCACGGCCACTATCCCGGCGGACTTCGGCGGCTTCCGCACCGAGCCGCCGGACCCGGACCTCGAGTGCGAGTACTCCGAGCGCTTCCAGCTCGACTGCTACAACCGGATCCAGCAGCAGGAGGCCTACGACTTCTATCAGCGCTGGATCTCGCCCGAGATGCCGCGCGTCCTGATCGTCGAGATCCAGCACGCGAATCCCTTCTACGACGACTCCTACGCCGTCAACTCGGCCAACCTGGGGCCCTACGGCGACGCCATCACCTACGAGCTGGTGCCCGAGATCGAGCGCCGCTTCCGCGGCCTCGGCGAGGGCTGGGCGCGCTTCCTCTACGGCGGCTCGACCGGCGGCTGGGAGGCGCTGGCGGCGCAGGTCTTCTACCCCGACGAGTACAACGGCGCCTTCGCCGCCTGCCCCGACCCGATCGACTTCCGCGCCTTCACCCTGGTGGACATCTACCGGGACGACAACGCCTACGCCGAGCAAGGACCGTTCGGCGCCGTCGAGCGGCCGGGACACCGCGACTACCTCGGGCGGATCTCCGCCACCCTGCGCGACTACAACACCCTGGAGCTGGCCAAGGGATCCCGGGGCCGCTCCGGCGACCAGTTCGACATCTGGGAGGCGGTCTACTCGCCGGTGGGCGAGGACGGCTACCCGCAAGCGGCTGTGGGACAAGCTCACCGGCGAGATCGACCCCGAGGTGGCCGAGCAGTGGAAGAAGTACGACCTCGGGCTGATCCTGCGCGCAGAACTGGCCCGAGCTGGGCCCCAAGCTCGCCGGCAAGATCCACCTCTACTGCGGCGACATGGACAACTACTACCTCAACAACGCCGTCTACCTGGTCGAGGAGTTCCTCGAGTCGACCACCGACCCCTACTACGCCGGCGAGGTCGACTACGGCGACCGCGCCGAGCACTGCTGGAACGGCGACCACGAGAACTCCAACGCGATCTCGCGGCTGCGGTACAACACCTTCTACCTGCCCAAGATCTTGAAGCGGATCGAGGAGTCGGCGCCGGAGGGGGCGGATCTGACGAGCTGGCGGTACTGAGAGCCGGGCAGAACGGGTTTTGAGCTGGTCCGGCTATTCCGCTAACTGATCGATCACCCGACGCCGAACATCCGACAGAGACTCTGGATCTCGGCCGGGGGTAGGTTCTTGACCGGACCGTGGGTCACGAGATTCCAGGGATGGGCGAGCCTTTCAGGCGCCGACAGAAGCCAGAGGCTGCACTTCTCGCTCGATTCTGTCCTCCAGCGCCAATCGAGCTTCTTCAAGATCGTAGTCCGTCTGCAGCCCCAGCCAGAACCGCTCAGAGGTGCCGAAGTAGCGGGCCAGGCGCAGGGCCGTGTCGGGGGTGATCGAGCGCTTGGCGAGGACGACCTCGTTGATCCGTCGAGGTGAAACGCCGAGATCCCGGCCCACCTTGTTCTGGCTGAGGCCAAGCGGCTTCAAGAACTCCTCGAGCAGTACCTCTCCGGGGTGAACGTTGGGCAGTCTCTCTGTCATCGTCTCTATCCTCGGTGGTAGTCGACAATCTCTACAGCGTGGGCATCGTCGTCCCGCCATTCGAAGCAGATGCGCCAACGCTGATTGACCCGGACGCTGAACTGGCCGGCTCGATCGCCCTTGAGTCTCTCGAGGCGATTGCCTGGAGGCACTCGAAGATCGTTGACGCCCTGGGCGTTGTTCAGCATCCTCAGTTTCCTTCGTGCCGGCGCCTGAATCTCACGCGGTAATCTGCGCGACACCTCTCCGAGCCAGATCCTCTCGGTCTCGCGGGATCGGAAGGACCTGATCACTCGGGAACTATAACGCGGCGCGTCATAGGGCGCAAGCCTCACCCAGTAGGAAGGAACCGCTCGTTCATCCGCACCACCACCTCGGCCGGGTGCTGCTCGGCCATGTGCGAGTAGCGCTTGACCATCGCCAGGGTCTTGTGGCCCAGGACCTCAGCGATTTCGGCCAGGGTGGCGCCGCTCATGGCTGAAGGCCGCAGTCCACCAGATGCGGCCAGGCGCCCTGTGGATCAGTCCACAGCCACCGGGCCCCCCGCCCTCTACTCTGACTCAGCAATCGCCGAGACGAGGACGACTCCGTCCACCGCGGCCGGGAGGGCACGGGGAGGAGAGGCCGTTTTGAGACCCGCAGTTCGCACCTTGATCCTGCTGTTGGCCGCCCTCGTGCCGGCAGCGCCGGCCCTCGCCCAGCTCGCCTACGACATCGTCTACGTCCGCCAGCCGCGCTACGGCGACACGACGAACACGATCTGGCCGGAGGTCTTCCACCCGGCCCGCGCCGAGCCGGGCGCCGATCTGATGCTGCTCCACCCCGACGGCTCGGAGGAGGTGCTGGTGGCCTGCTCGGCGGCGGCTGGCGGTGACGGCAGGTGCTCGGTCACCGACCCGTTCGTCTCGTTCGATGGCGGCTCGGTCACCTACAGCCTGTTCTACGACCTGACGCAACCGATGCTCAACACCCAGCGGGACGACCTGCCCAAGCTGGGGGCCGACGTCTTCCGCATGCATCTGGCCAGCCGGCAGATCGAGCAGCTGACCTTCGGCGAGTTCACCCCCAACACCGGGGCCGGCAACTGGGACGAGACCAACCCGCTGGACCCGCCATCGCAGTACAACCGGCTGGGCTACGGCATCCTCAACCTGGGCGCCTGTCCGCTGCCCGGCGGCAGGATCGCTTTCACCAGCAACCGCAACGGCGTTCGAGCCGCCCAAGGGCTTCACCGCGCCGACGCTGCAGCTGTTCGTCATGGACGAGGACGGCAGCAACGTGACCCTGATCGCGCCGATGAACATCGGCTCGGCGCTGCACCCGGTGCCGCTACGCGACGGCCGCATCATGTTCTCGAGCTACGAGAGCCAGGGGCTGAGGGACCGGCGGGTCTGGGCGCTGTGGGCGATCTGGCCCGACGGCCGCTACTGGTCGCCCCTGGTGTCGGCGTTCAAGGGGGCCGCCGCGTTCCACTTCTCGACCCAGCTGCCGGACGAGGACATCGTTGTCGTCGACTACTACAACCTGAACAACAACGGCTTCGGCGCCGCCTACCGGTTGCCGATCGCGCCGCCCGCCGGGACCCCGGCTTTCTACAACGCCTTCCCTGGCGACAACCCGCCGATCGAGCAGACCAAGAGCTACGGTCTGACCACCTTTCGCATGCCGTTCACCCCCTGGGGGATGAGCTCGGTGACGCCGTTCACCCACGGCGAGGACGAAGCGGCGCCGGTGGGTACCGGCGGCGCCCGGGTCGGCAAGGTCACCCACCCGTCGGCCACGACCGGCGGCGATCTGCTCCTGGTCTGGACGCCGGGGCCGGCCAACGACCTCAACCGCCCGACCAACGTGCCGCGCTACGACGGCGGCATCTACCTGGCGCCGGCGGCGGCGGCGATCTACGATCCGGCCGCGCTGGTCGAGATCAAGAACGATCCCGCCTACAACGAGGCCTGGCCGCGAGCCGTGGTCCCCTACTCCGACATCCATGGCGTCGCCGAGCCGACCGAGCTGCCCTGGCTGCCCAACGACGGTTCGGTGCATGCCGAACTGCCCGCCGGTACGCCGTTCGGGCTGGTCGGCACCTCGAGCTTCTACAAGCGCGAGAGCTTCCCCGGCTCCGTGACCCCGTGGAACAACACCTTCGACGGCCTCGACGCCTTCAACACCTCGGAGAACGGCCAGTCGAGCAACTGGGGGCAGCAGGGCGCCGACGCGGGCAAGTACGACGACACCGACATCTGGGCGGTGCGGATCCTCGCCATGGAGCCCAACACCCACCGGAGCTACGGCCCCGACAACGGCCGTCAGTTCACCAGCCACGCCAACGAGCGGCTACGGATCCTGGGCGAGATCCCGCTGCGCAAGGACGACGGCGGCGGCGAGCTGCTCGACCCGGAAGGCAATCCCGACACCAGCTTCCTGGCCAAGATGCCGGCCGACACCCCGTTCACGTTCCAGACCCTGGACCGAAACGGCATGGTGCTCAACATGGCCCAGACCTGGCACCAGGTGCGGCCGGGCGAGATGCGCGCCGATTGCGGCGGCTGCCACGCCCACAGCCAGGCAGCCGCTCGGGTTCGCCACCACCGCGGCGGCCGGCGCCGGCTATCAGGTCACCGATCTGTCCCAACAGACGCCGCTGCTGACCAGGGACGCCGGCGGCCAGCCCGACCTGAACGTGGTCGCGGCGCCGGTGGTGGACGTCGAGTTTCTGCGCGACATCCGGCCGATCCTCGAACGCAGCTGCGTCTCCTGCCACACCCAGAGCGACCCGGACCCGCCCGGCAACCTGGTCCTGGACGACCTCGCGTCGTATGGCGGCCTGCCCGGCGACTACAAGCGGCTGGCCGACGACTCGGATGCCGACTGGGGCAATCCCGCCGATCATCCCCAACGGCACCTGGCGCCAGACCAACGCCAGCCGCTACGTGCGGGCGTTCCAGAGCCGGCGCAGCCTGCTGATCTGGAAGCTCTTCGGCCAGCGGCTCGACGGCTGGACCAACGCCGACCACCCCACCGAGGCGGTTCCCGGCGACCCGGCGACGCCTGCCGGCCGGCACCGACCCCAACGACGCCGACCTCGACTTCACCGGCACCATCATGCCGCCGCCCGGCACCGAGCCGCCGCTGACCGAGGACGAGAAGATGCTCTTCGCCCGCTGGGTCGACCTCGGGGCGCCGATCGACTCGGGCAACCCGGCCTTTGGCTGGCTGCTGGACGACTTGCGGCCGACGGTCGAGCTGTCGCTGCCGCGGCCGGGATTCAACGGCCAACCGGTGAGCCAGATCCGCGTCGGGCTGGCCGACGCCAACTCGGGCGTCGACCTGGCGGCCCTTTCGATTTCCGCCGACTTCATGGTCGACGGCCGGGCGCCGGGGAGCGAGCTGGCGGATCTGGCGGCGGCCAGCGGCGACGGCATCTGGACGATCCCGCTCGCCACGCCGCTGCCGGCTCTAACCGACGCCCATCTCTTCGTCGAAGTGGCCGACGTCCAGGGCAACTTCACCCGGATAGACCGGCGGTTCTCCACCATCGCCGCCTGCGCCGGCGCCCAGAACATAGCCCTGGCCAACGACACCGTCGACGACGTGCGGTGGTACGAGGCGTGCGAATCGATCGCCGTCGGCCCCAGCTACGAGATCCAGGCCACCGGCGACGTCACCCTGCGCGCCCGCGCCGCGATCCACCTGGGCGACGGCTTCGACCTGCGGCCGGGCGGCCGGCTCGCCGCCGTCATTGACCCCGCGGCGGCCGCGCCCTGACGCGGCCGGCGCTCGACCGGCCCGATGCCAGGCGCCCAAGAGCGCCCCGAGCCGGCCGTTCCCCAGCCTTCAAGGCGCGAAGTCGTCGACTATCTCGTACCCCTCGGGCAGCCGCATGGCGAAGCCGTCGGGGCCGACCTCGGGATCGATCTCGAGGTCGGTGATGGTGACGTCGATCGACCCCTCGCCCTGGGGCGAGTTGAAGTGGCGGATGCGGCGCCGCGGCAGGAAGTCCTCGGTGGAGAAGAACCAGGTCGACTCGCCCTGGCCGCCGCTGTAGACGACGTGGATCTTGTGGCACTCGACGCCGCCGACCGTCTCGGTGCCCTGGAGCTCGGCGGTGTCGGCGTTGATCTCGTCGCTGAACGGCGTCGGGTGGACGAACTCGGCCATGGTGACGCTGAAAAGGGCGTTGCCGCCGGCGCCCATCACCGCCGGGTCGAAGTCCTGATAGGCCTTCTTGCCCAGGTGGTCGAGCAGGAAGAAGGTCTCGCCGTCGCTACCGCCGGTCACCTCCATCGGCTCGTCGGAGCCGGGCGCGACGGTCTTGACCCGCATGTTGAACCGCTCGGGTCCCTGGCCGCCCCAACCGAACATGACGCCGCCGCCCTCGGCCGGGGAGACGAAGTTGGTGGCGACGCCGCTGGGCACCGTGGCCGCCGTGTAGCGCACGCCGCCGACCGCCCTGGCCGCGGCGTCGACGTTTCTCAGGATCTTGACCGTCTCGGACTCCTCCGCGGCAACCTCGGCCGCCTCGTCGGCCGCGGGCGCGCCGGTCCCTACCCCGGCCTCGGCCTCCTCCGCCGCGTCCTCAGCCGCGTCCTCAGCCGCCCCCTCAGCCGCCCCCTCAGCCGCCTCGCCCTCCGCCGACTCGGCCGCGCTCGCCACCATCATCTCCTCTTCGGTCCGGCCGGCGGAGAGATCCAGCGCCATGATCTTGGCCTTGTCGCGCACGTACATCCGGTCGCCGACGATGGTCGGCGCCGACCAGGCCACCCGGTCGAGCAGCTCGACCTCGGACTGCACGGTCAGCGCCTCGGGAGTCGCCGTCGCCAGGTAGAGCTTGCCGTTCTCGTCCAGCAGCACCACCCGGCCGTCGGCAAAGACCGCGTTGGCCTTGGCGAAGCCGCGCTCGCGCCAGGGGACCTCGCCGGTCTTGACGTTGACCGCCGACATGAAGGCCGGCGAGCCGCCGCCGCTCGAGCCGTAGACCCAGTCGCCGTCGTTGACGCTGGTGACGTGGAAGAAGCGGATCTTGCGCGTCGACCAGAGCTCTTCGACCTCGGTCTTGCCGTCTTCGCCGCGGCTCAACTCGAGCCCGCGCGCGCCGGCGTTGACCGAGGAGAGGAACAGGTACCTGCCGTCGACCAGGATCGGCGGGCTGATGTTCTGCTGCGACTGGTTGTCCATCGGATAGGACCACAGCTTCTCGCCGGTGGCCGGGTCGACACCGACCATGGCGTCGCGCATGAAGGCGACCAGCTGCACCTGGCCGTCGACCTCGAGGATGCGCGGCGTGCCGTAGCTGTTGGGGTGGCTCATGGCCTGCCAGACGACGCTGCCGTTGATCTTGTCGAAGGCGACGATGCTCTTGCCCTCGCCGCCGACCAGGGCGATCACGGTGTCGCCGTGCTCGATCGGGCTCGAGGCGTAGCCGTGCTGCAGCTTGTTGCCGCCGAAGACCGGGCCCCACAGGTTGTGCGCCCAGACGACCTCGCCGGTCGCCTTGTCCAGGCTGTGCATCAGACCGGCGACGCCGATGGTGTAGATCCGGTCGCCGGCAATCAGCGGCGTCGACCGCGGCCCGTCGCCGAACTGGGAGACGTGGCCGGGGGCCGCGTCGTGGTCGTAGCGGTGCTCCCAGATGGTCTCGCCGCTGGTCGCGTCGAGACAGATGACCGCCTCCTGGTCGCCCGCCCGGTGCATGGTGTAGAGCCTGCCGTCCTCGACGAGGACGGTCGAATAGCCGTCGCCGAGCTGGCGCGACCAGAGCCGGCGGGGGCCGTGCTCGCCCCAGCTTTCGGCGATGCCCGCCGCGGGCGCCCGGAAGTCCTGCCCGGGGCCGCCCCACTGGGTCCAGCTGGCGGGAGTGTCGCCGGCGGCGGCGACGGGCAGCAGGCAGGCGGCGGCGAAGGCGGCGGTCAGGGCGCCGCGAGCGGCGCTGCGGGTCGATTGGTTCATGATCTCTCCTCTTCCGGTTCGGGTGCTCGAGCCAGTGCGGCCGGCGATCCGGCGCCTGTGCGTCGGCGGCGCCGCCGCGCTCGGGCCAGTACGGTCTCGCGAATCAGCTACAGATACGTCGGAAGCGGCGCCGGGTTTCCCGGCCTGCCCTTCTCCCCGGCTCCAGAGTCGCGAGCCGGCGTAGGTGCCCGGGGCTCAACCCTCTTCCCGCCGCCGCGCCGATTCCACGAACGGGATCCGCAGGCTGTAGACGTCTTCTTCGAGACGGCTCTCCACCGGATGGCCGCTGTGGTGGAAGACCCGCAGCATCGCCTCGTTGCGGGCCAGGACGTCGGCGGTGAAGCCGGCGATGCCCTGGCGACGAGCGGCGTCGATCAGCGCCTCCATCAGCTGCCCGCCGACGCCGCGCCCCTGCCAGTCGTCGCGCACCAGAAAGGCGGAGTCGGCGAAGTTGGTGCGCGGGTCGCGCAGGTAGTGGGCGATGCCGATCATCTCCGCATCCTCGTCGACCGAGCCGGTGAGCACCACGAAGGACATGTCGGCCTCGTAGTCGATGCGCAGGAACTCCTGCAGCTTCTCGTGCGGCATCGACTTCAGCAGCTGGAAGAAGCGGGTGTGGATCGACTCCGCCGACAGCTTGTAGAACAGCGTCCGCAGCAGCGGCTCGTCGGTCATCTTGAGCGGCCGCAGGAAAAGCCGCGTGCCGTCCCCGGCCTCGACCCAGCGCTCCAGATCATCGGGATAGGTGGCCGGCCTGAGCGGCAGCTCGACCTGGTCGGCGTACACCATCTTGCGCGCCTTGGCCTCGGCCATCAGCCAGGGCCGGAACCTCGGGTGAGCGACGCCGATCAGCGCCATCGCCCGCTCGCGCATGGTCTTGCCGTGCAGATAGGCGGCGCCGTACTCGGTGACGACATAGTGGACGTCGCCGCGGCTGGTGACCACACCCGCGCCCGGCTTCAGGGTCGGCACGATGCGCGAGATCGAGCCGTCGGCCACGGTCGACGGCAGGGCGATGATCGGCCGGCCGCCCGCGGAGCGCGAGGCGCCGCGGACGAAGTCGACCTGGCCGCCGATGCCGCTGTAGAACAAGGTGCCCAGCGAGTCGGAGCAGACCTGGCCGGTGAGGTCGACCTCGATCGCCGAGTTGATCGAGATCATGCTGTCGTTGCGGGCGATGATGAACGGGTCGTTGACGTACTCGGTGGGATGGAACTCGACCAGCGGGTTGTTGTCGATGAAGTCGTAGAGCCGCCGCGAGCCCATGACGAAGGTGGCGATGATCTTGCCCCGGTGGAGGGTCTTGCGCGAGTTGTTGATCACGCCCTTCTCGACCAGCGGGATGATGCCGTCGCTGAACATCTCGGTGTGGACGCCGAGGTCCTTGAAGTCGGTCAGGTAGTGGAGCACCGCGTCGGGGATCGTGCCGATGCCGAGCTGCAGCGTGGCGCCGTCGACCACCAGGTTGGCGATGTGGCGGGCGATCTTCTGCGCCATCTCGTCCGGCTCGCCCTGGACCGCCTCGAGCACCGGCCGATCGCTGGCCACCAGCCGGTCGATGTCGCGCACGTGGATGAAGCAGTCGCCGAGCGCCCGCGGCATCTGCTCGTTGACCTCGGCGACGACGGAGCCGGCCGACTCGGCCGCCGCCTTGACGATGTCGGTGGAGACGCCGTAGCTGCAGTAGCCGTGGGCATCGGGCGGGCTGACCGCGATCATCGCCACGTCGATGGTCACCCGCCCCGAGCGGAACTGGCGCGGGATCTCGGAGAGGAAGATCGGCGTGTAGTCGGCCCGCCCTTCGGAGATCGCCGTGCGCACGTTGGGACCGATGAAGTAGGCGTTGTGGCGGAACCGGTGGCCCAGCCGGGGCTCGGCGTAGGTCGCCACGCCGAGGGTCAGGATGTGGATGATCTCGGTGTCGCTCAAGTCGGCGCGGGCCGACAAGGCCTCGACCAGCGTCTGCGGCTCGCCGGCCCCGGAGCCGATGAAGACCCGCTGGCCCGGCCGCACCTGGGCTACCGCATCCTCGCCGGTGACGATGCGGTCGCCGTAGCGCTGTTTCCAATCCGTCTCGCTCATGATGACAACTCCTTTTCGCGCCGGTTCAGCAGCCGGCGTGACTCGTGCCGATCCGCATGGGATCACCGTCAGCCGCAGCTTAGCCCGACCGCTGGCGCGGGTGACCGGATGAGCGGATGACGCAGGTGGCTGGATGAGCGGAAAAACTGCGGCGGCCAGCGTCGCCGCCAGCCGCCGACCGGATCAGGGCAGCCCGGCAGTCTCGGGATCCTTCGAGGCGAGGGGGACGTCGCGGAGGAAGCAAAGACCCGTGGCTTGCGAACGCCGGCTCTGGCCGACTATGCCCTTCCCCGGAGACCCATTGTCGTCTGCCCTGACCTCGGGCGCGCCGCCCATCGACACGGCATCGACGCCACCCCGTAAGGTGGTATCGACTACTTGGTAACGTCCCGCTCATGCGCATCGCACTGATCCAGCAGCAGGCCGGGCCCGACAAGAGCCGCAACCTCGAGCGCGGGCTGGCCGCCATGGAGCGGGCCGCGGCCGACGGCGCCGAGCTGGTGGCCTTCGCCGAGCTGGCCTTCGAGCCCTTCTGGCCCCAGCGGCCGGCGGCCGGCGACGTTCGGCGGCTGGCCGAGCCGGTGCCGGGACCGATCACCGAAGCGTTCCAGAGCCGCGCCGCCGAGCTCGGAGTGGTGGCGGTGCTCAACCTGTTCGAGCGCGACGGCGACCGCTGCTACGACTGCTCGCCGGTGATCGACGCCGACGGCACCCTGCTCGGCCGCACCCGCATGGTGCACATCACCGACTACCCCTGCTTCCACGAGCAGGGCTACTACGCCCCTGGCGACACCGGCGCCCCGGTCTACGCCACCCGCGCCGGACGGGTCGGGGTGGCGATCTGCTACGACCGCCACTACCCCGAGTACCTGCGCGCCCTCGCCCTCGGCGGCGCCGAGCTGGTGGTGGTGCCGCAGGCGGGCGCCGTCGACGAGTGGCCCGAAGGCCTTTACGAGGCCGAGATGCGCGTGGCGGCCTTCCAGAACGGCTACTTCGTGGCGCTGTGCAACCGGGTGGGCGAGGAGGAGCGGCTGAGCTTTGCCGGCGAGAGCTTCGTCTGCGATCCGAGCGGCCGGGTGGTGGCGCGGGCGGCGGCGCGGCGGGAGGAGACCCTGACCGCCGAGCTCGACCTCGCCGAAGTGGCGGCGTCCCACGCCCGGCGCCTGTTCCTCCGCGACCGGCGGCCGGAGCTCTACGGCGACTGGCTGCGAGGCCGGCAGCCTGAGAATCCGCCGGCTCGCTGACGCGCCGACCAGCGGCGAAGCGGCGGCGCGCCCGGCGCCGGCAAGCCGCAGCCGGCGCTCAGGGTGCCGGTGCGGAGGCGGCCGCAGCAGGCCGGCGCCAGGTCCACTGCACGTCGCCGCGCCGCATCAGCTCGGCCCAGACGCGGTCGGGATCGGCGGCGAAGACCAGCTCGGCGTCGCCCGGCTGGACCCGCCAGCCGCCGGCCTCGAGCTCGAGCTCGAGCTGCCCCGGCGCCCAGCCGGAGTAGCCGCTGTAGAGCCGCAGATCGTCCGTCTCGACCTCACCCGCGATCACCCGCTCGAGCAGCTCGGGGCTGGTGCTCAGATGGACGTCGGCAAAGATCCGCTCGGCCTGCGGCAGGTCCACGCGCGAACGCAGCAGCACCAGCATCACCCGCCGCGCGACCGGCCCGCCGACGAAGATCGTTTCGTCGCGCTCGCCGATACCGTCGATCTGCGGGATCAGCTCGGCGACCGGGGCGGCGGTCGGCCAGTTGACGATCAAGCCCATGGCGCCGTCGCCGCCGACCTCGGTGAGCAGCACCACGGTCTCGCGGAAATTGGGATCGTGCAGGCCGCGCTGCGCGACCAGGAAGCGGCCCTTGGCGGGATCGAGCCCGGCACCGCCCGCCGCCACGACCGCGGCGGCGATGAGCGAGAGAACGGCCGCGGCCGCCGTTGGTTTCACCACGCTCGAGCGAGCGTAGCACGCGCTCCGGCCCGGCCGGCCGACGGAGCGCGTCGCCCGATTGACGAGCTTTGTCAGTTCACCGTGGCGGCCTCCTCGCGCGCCGCCCAGGCCAGCAGGGCGACCCGGCGCCAGGGCTCGAAGCTGGCCCGCACGTCGCCATAGGGCCGCAGCCGCCCGGCTCCGCCCCGTACCGGCGGGCTCCGCGCCGGTTCCCCCGACCCGCCGTCACCGCCGTTCACGGCCGCCGCGGCGCCCGCGAAAAAACATCTCGTTTCATTCCGCATATGACCCTCCAAGGCCTCGCACGGATCACTAGAGCAACGGCCATGCCATGCACTGATGTCGATACGTCGATGCGCCGATTCCCCACCGCCGACGCCCAGCGACGCCTGTCCGGTCAAGCCTGCCGCCCTCAACTGGCCCGCACCGACGGTGCGAGCACCGCAGCCGCGCCGCAGGTCACCAGGGCAGCTTGTCGAGATCCAGGTTGCCGCCGCTGAGGATCACGCCGACCCGCCCGAGGCCCTCGAACGCCCGGAACTCCTCGCCGAGAACCGCCGCCACGGCCACCGCGGCGCTGGGCTCGATCACCAGCTTCATGCGCTCCCAGACCAGCCGCATGGCGGCGACGATCTGCTCTTCGGTGACCGTCACGATCCCCGCCAGCCCCTTGCTGAGGATCGCCCAGGTGACCTCGCCCAGGCTGCTGCGCAGGCCGTCGGCGATGGTCTCGGGCCCGGTCTGCGGGATCAGCCGGCCGGCGGCCAGCGAGCGGGCGGCATCGTCGGCGCCCAGGGGCTCGGCGCCGAAGACCCGGATCGACGAGCCGGCCCCGCATGCCGCCAGGCAGGCGCCCGAGGCCAGGCCGCCGCCGCCTACCGGCGCCACGACGGCGTCGAGCCCCGGCACCTGCTCGAGCAGCTCCACCGTCGCGGTGGCCTGGCCGGCGACGATCTGCGGATGATCGTAGGGCGGGACGTAGGCCGCCCCGGTCTCCGCGAGAAGCCGTTCCGCCCCTTCCTCGCGCGCCGCCAGGTTGGGCGCGCACAGCACTACCCTGGCGCCGTACCCTTCCACCGCCCGGATCTTGACCCCGAGCGAGTTCTCGGGCATCACCACCCAGGCCGGGACCCCCCTGAGCGCCGCCGCCAGCGCCACCGCCTGGCCGTGGTTGCCCGAGCTCTGGGTCACCACCCCGCGCGCCGCCGCCTCGTCGCTCAGCCCGCCGATCATGTTGGCGGCGCCGCGGATCTTGAAAGCGCCGATCCGCTGCAGGTTCTCGCACTTGAAGAACAGCTCGCGGCCGGCCAGCGCGTCGAGCGTGCGGCAGGTCTCGATCGGCGTGCGCCGGGCGATGCCCTCGATGCGCCGCGCGGCGGCGGCGACGTCCTCGAGGGTCGGGAGGCTCGGTGCCTGGGGCATGGGCCAGAGGATATCCCGCCCCACCGCCGGGAACAGACCGCGATTGACACGCCGCATCCGAAGTCCCGCCGGCATCCTGCTGGCCCGAAGGCCTCAATCCCCCGATTGCGACGGAGCGCGCGATGATCTAGGATCTACAACAGTCTTTTATCCCAGTTTTGGTCGAGCCTCCGTGAAGGATCGGAGTTCGCCTTGGCGCCCGAGAGCACGGCACGCCACCGTCGCGTCAGCGGCCGGCTCGGAAGGCGAGGCGCCCGCTCCCGACCAGAGGTGTTGCGACGATCCGGCAGATCGGTCAACCAACCCATCAGGAGGGGGAAAGAGTCATGCGAAGCACCAAGCTCATCATCATCACCTGCGTAGCGGCCATCCACTTCACGCTGCCCTTCGAGGCCCAGGCGGCGGGCGACAACGTCATCCGGGACAAGGTCGAAGCGATCAAGAAGGAAACGGCCACGATCAAGAACAAGACCGCCAACATCCAGGCAAGAGTCGCGGAGCTTTCAGCGAGCGTCAAGGCGCAAATCGCCGAGATGGAGGACCTGAAGGCCACGCTCGGTACGTTGAAGCAGATGAAGGAGAAGTTCGCCGGTGGGGGATTCGACCCGGCCGAGATCTTCGAGATGATCGATCTCGAGGAGATGAAAGCCCAGTTGGCGGAGATGAAGAAGAACAAGCAAGAGCTTCAGGCGATGCTCAACGACCCCGACCTGGAGACGTTTCGCAGCGACTTCCTGGCGACCCTGGCGGGGATCAACAGCATTGTCGCGGAGGGCGGCCTCGTTGAAGTCACGCCGCTTCAGACCCTGATCGAGAGGGCGCCACCGCCGGTCATCGCAGTCCTCAAAGCCTCCAGCGAGACCGCACTTGCCCCCTTGAAGGAAGCCGTCGCAAACACCCTCGAGTCAATGGACGACCTCAGAGAGCTCGGCCTGCTGGATCTGACCGCACCACTCGCCGGGAACACGGACACGAGCTCCGGCGGAGCCCGCGTAGTCCCCGCAAGCCTCTCGCAGGACGACAAGCAATGGCTGAAAAAGAAAGTCGGGAGGATCTGCACCATCATCACTATTTCAGGAACGGACGTCGTCTGGCTGGCACTATGGTCGAACAACAACTGGATGACCGATCTCCAGGAGCACGTGCAGGCTATCGAGGACGGGGTGCTCGCGAAGGGCGAGCGCATTCCATCGGCCCCGGGTTGGGGAATCCACGGATACCTGACCCTGAAGATCCCGAAGGTGCCGGTAGAGGAGAGCATCAGTGCCACCCTCGCCGGCCTCTCTCGCCGCCTGGAGAAACGTATCAAGCGCAACAAGCGCGGTATGGAACTGGTGGAGTGGCTGCGGGACGATTCCAAGGTGTGCGAAGTCGTTGCGCCCGCCGCACGGCAGCCGGGCGAGCCCGCCGTGCCTGATGTCTATAGCGCGGCGAGCCGGCCGGGAGGGTTGCGCGGCGTCGCGGAGGTCAGCGATGGGCGGTAGAAAGATTTTTTGCGCGGTCCATGGCATGAACGACCAGACCAGGAACGAGACGATCCAGTGGGTGGCGGAGCGCGTGTACGCGCATTCCGGCAAGAAAGCGTCGTTGCCGCTCGGGGCGTTTCACTCGGAACGCGGCTGCGGTCAGGCGCACTTCCCGGTCGATCCGACGACGGGCGTTGCGGGCGACACAGGGTTTGCCGAGGTGTACTGGGCCGGTCTGGCCCGGGAAGTGGAAACGGCAGGCCATACCCTCGAGGAGACGAAGCGATGGGCGGAGACGCTCGCCGACCTCAAGCATCGCCACGACAAGAGCAGCCGGGAGTACAAGCTGCTCCGACAGGTCATCAAGGAGGTGATCGAGACGCTTCAGGTTGTGGACAACCTGACGGGATTTCTGCGGCAGGCGAACATCCTGGACTTCGAACTGAAGCGAGTTCTCGACAAGTCCCTCGGAGACGTGCAGCTGGTCACCGAGTTCGAGTTCTACCGCTGGCAGATCGTCCGCAAGTTCCACGAGGTAATGGACCGGCTGCCCCCCGACGCCCGGATCTTCGTCGTCGCTCACAGTGAGGGCTCCGTCGTCGCGTTCCTCGGGCTCTTGCTGGCGGCGATCGGTTGGAAGCCCTGGGAGAGCACCAGGCCCGAAATAGGACCGGCAGCGCCGTGGCTCGCGCGCGTGGAGGGCTTCATGACGCTCGGATCGCCGATCGACAAGCACCTGGAGCTGTGGCCCGAGATGTGGACGGACATCGCGACGCTTGGCGCCGAGCTCCCCAGGTCGGAGAAGGCCGCATGCTCCACCTCAGAGCGGATCGTCTGGTGCAATTACTACGACTACGGGGACCCGGTGGGGTCCAAGCTCGACGAGGCGAGGCGATGGATCGCGGCCAACGGATTCGATTCGACGTTCGACTTCGACAAGGCCCGTGATTGCGGCTTCGGCCGGTACTACACCCCGGGCAAGGCGCACACCGACTACTACGAGGATGACGAGCCGTTTCGGCATTTCCTCGAGACCTTCGAGGCCAGGCGAGCGGACTCGGCCGCGCCGAAACCGCCCGCCAGCAAGAGCCTGGCCCGGGCTTGGAGCTACCTCTTCCCGATACCCCTCATCGGTCTGCTCCTGTTCGTCGCCGTCTACTGCTTCGTCGTGGGAGCGTTCAATGCTGGCTACGTCAAGACTGTCAGCCTGGGGGATCTCGTCGGGTACACATCGCTCGTGGCGGGAACCACACTGCTGGCCAGGATCCCGCGTCTGGTGCCGAGCTGGTTCCCGCGGCTGGCTTGGGGGCTCGGGCTATTCGCGGTGGCAGCCGCCGGCTATCACCTCTGTGTCGATCAGAAGGTCCACCTGCCGAGCGCGCTACACGACCGCCTGGGCGGCGGCCTGCTGATGGAAAGCGACCTGGTGTTGCCCGCCCTGGCAGTGGCGGTGGCCAGCTGGTTGGTCGCGATCCGCAAGCCGGGGTGGGGCATGAAGCCTCTCGTGTTGCTCGGGACGGGGACATTTCTAGCCCTTTTCGTCTCGTACGTAGCCAGCCTCGCGCTCCCCGCAGCCGGCAGGGAACCGGGGGCGAGCCTCCAGGCCGCAGCCCCGCAGCCCGCGGAGGTAATCTCGCCGGGCGCCCTTGCCGAAGCCGACGCGCCCTATAAGTGGCCCATTGTCCTCGGCACCCTGGCCTTTCTCTACCTGTGGTGGCTCGCGGCGCTCCTGTTCGATCTGGTGTTCATCTGGTACCGCTACATCCGTCACGCCCGCGAACCACCGCCACCGACTCCCAGCCCGGTCCCGCTGCCGTCCCTATCCGGTTAGGCGGAGAGGGCGGGAAGTCACCCGCAGCGAGCTCTCGAGCATTACCACGTGCGCCCGGATCCCACGCCTCGCCACCGGCGAGCGCGCTCCCCCTGAGGGTCGACCTCCCTGGGTAACGATCAGGGATGGCCGCGGCTGAGGTACTTCATGCCCGTGTCGCACATGATGGTGACGATCCTCGACCCGGGTGGCAGGCGCTCGGCCAGCCGTGGTAGGCCTCGCGCAGGTCCTCGGCGGCGGCGCGGCGACCCGGCACGGTGAGAGAGGGGGTCAGTCCGCGGCCGTCGCCGGCGCGGCCCTGCGGAAGCGGAAGACCAGCTCGTCGCCGCGGCGGCGCGAGCTCAGCAGCTCGTGCCCCGAGCGCTGGCTGAAGACCGCCATGTCGAGCTCGGCCACGGGATCGGTGGCGACGACCTCGAGCACCTCGCCCGGGGCGAGGCCGGCCAGGGCCCGCTCGGTGCGCAGCACCGGCAGCGGGCAGTAGAGGCCGCGGCAGTCGAGCCGGTGGGCCGGCGGCGGCCGGCCGGCGTCATCAGCCGGCGCCGGCCTCTCCCTCGGCGTAGGCCTGCGCCAGAGCGCAGATGTTCTTGCCCAGCTCGAGCTCCGACGCCCGCGCCTCCTTGACCTCGACCAGGCCGGCGTTGACCCGCTTGATCTCGACGTACTCGTCGGGGAACTCCGGCAGGCTGGCGAGGATGTAGGCGACGAACTCCTCTTCGCCACCGGCCGCCATCACCAGGCCGTCGTTGCGCCCGCGCAGCTCGCCCAGCGAGGCGGCGAACAGGCCGTCCTCACCCGACTCGGTCAGCCCGGCGAAGTGGCCCGGCAGGACCAGGGTCTCGTCGGGCAGCTCGAGCAGCCGCCGCAACGAGGCGAAGTGGATCGGCGCCCAGGTGTCGCCGTGGCCGCCCAGGTCGGGCCGGGCGATCGACTCGATGAAGATGCTGTCGCCGGTGAACAGGTGGCGGTCGTCGAGCAGGAAGGCGGTGTTGCCCAGGGTGTGGCCCGGCACGTGCAGCGCGGTCAGCCGGTGGCTGCCGACCTCGAAGGTCTGGCCGTCGCGCAGGTAGGCGTAGTCGATGCGCGCCGGCAGGACGTCGATCGGATGGATGCCGTCGTAGGGATGCAGGTAGTAGGGCACGCCGCACGCCGCGGCCAGGGCCGGGCCGCCGCTCAAGTGGTCGGCGTGGCCGTGGGTGTCCAGCACCCGCTCGATCTTCCAGCCGCGCTCGGCCGCGGCCTCGAGGTAGTGGTCGATGTGGCGCAGCGGGTCGATCACCACCGCCCGGTCGCCGCTGGCGACGAGGTAGCTCAGACAGCCGCGCGCCGGGCGGCTGACCTGGAGGATGGTCAGCTCGGCGCTCTCCACCACCGGCCGGATGACGTAGTGGTCACCCCAGGCGGCGGTCCCCCCGGCCAGGTTGAACGCCTGGAAGTCGAGCCGGCGCAGGGCCTCGGCGACGTACTCGGAGGTGTCGCCCTTGGCGCAGACCGCGAGGATCGGCGTCTCACGCGGCAGCTTCGCCGCCCACTTCTGATCGAGGAAGGCCTTGAACGTGTCCACCACGTCGTCGAACTCGTCCACCTCGAGCATCTCGTAGTAGGGCACGTTGACCGTCGGCAGCGGCCGGCGCCCCTCGAGCCGCCAGCTCTCGAACTCGTCCTCGTTGCGCACGTCGAAGACGAAGAGCTCTTCGCCGGCCTGCAGCCGTCGGTGCAGCTCCTCGACTCCCCACTCGGTGCCCGCGCTCTGTTCCGTCATCTTGTGCTCTCCGTCGTCATCTGCGCCTTGCCATCATCTACACGTTGCATCATCCGCGCTCTGCCATCCTCCGCTTTGCTTGACATACTGCCGGGGGTATCATAGATTCTATCAGTACGAAACTGTTTGTCCACTGTCGAGCCTGACGCTCGACCTCGGAGGATTTTCATGAGCGAAGTCACGTTCGACGACGAACTGGACGCCCGCGGGCTCAACTGCCCGATGCCGCTGGTCAAGGCGCGCAAGCAGATCGGCAGCCTGGACCCCGGCCAGGTGCTCAAGATCGTCAGCACCGACCGCGGCTCGATCAAGGACTTCCAGGGCTGGGCCAAGATCGCCGCCAACATCGAGCTCCTGGCCCAGGAGACCGATACCGAGAACGACAAGGATCTCTTTCTGCACTACGTGAAACGGGTCAACTGAGGAGGTCGCGATGACCGTCACCGAACTGGATCCCAAGACCGAGACCGGCAACGACGCGCAGGCTCTGGCCGCCCGCTGCGCGGCGCTCGAGGAGAGGCTCGACCGGCTGGAAGCCTCGCAGCCGGAGGACAAGGTGGCTATCGTCGTCTTCTCGGGCGACCTCGACAAGGTCCTCGCCTCGTTCGTCATCGCTACCGGCGCCGCCGCCCTGGGCCAGGAGGTGAGCATGTTCTTCACCTTCTGGGGCCTGAGCGTGCTCAAGAAGAAGAGCGTGCTGGACGGCAAGAACCTGTTCGAGAAGATGATGGCGATGATGTCGCCCGCCAACTCCACCGAGCTGCCGGTCTCGCAGATGAACTACTTCGGCGTCGGCGCCAAGATGCTGCGCAAGATGATGGCCGACAAGAACGTCGCCTCGCTCGAGGAGATGATCGAGATGTCGCAGGAGATGGGCGTCAAGATGCTCGCCTGCGAGATGTCGCGCGACGTCATGGGCATCTCCGAGGAGGAGCTGATCTCCGGGCTCGAGCCTGCCGGCGTGGCCGCCTTCCTCGGCGAGTCGCTGCGCTCGCGCACCAACCTGTTCATCTGAGGCGCCGACCGTGCCCACCACCGCACCGCCGGGCGCCGTCTCCGAGGAGGACAAGAAGGCCCTGATCGACCGCCTGGCGCGGGTCGAGGGGCAGCTGCGCGGCGTGCAGCGGATGATCGCCGAGGAGAAGGACTGCGAGGCGATCGCCCAACAGCTGGCCGCCGTCCGCGGCGCGATCAACAAGGCCTTCGCCGAATTGATCGCCTGCGCCTTCCAGCACCGGCTGGCCGGCGGGCGAGGCGAAGACGGCCGGGACATCTCCGAGATCGTCCGGCTGCTGGCCAAGTACGGCTGAGCGGGCCTCCGGCCCGTTCGCCGCGGCCGGGCCGCGCCGGGCCCCGGTCGGACGGCTGCGTCCGGTGGCATCCGGGGGTTGCTCCCCGTTCATACGGGTAGGGGTATACCGGAGCCCACGCCCACCCGGCCGCGAGCCGCCGGCCCACCCGTCAGGTAGTCGCGTCCGGCCACGCCTGATGCGATGCTTTCGAAGCGGTCGGAGTTACCGACACCGGGCCGCATCTTGGAAGGAGATTCTTGATGACTCATCGCGACACGACCTCGGCCCTCCGCCGCATCGTGGTCCTCACCGTCGCCGCCGGCCTTGTCGCCGGTGCGGCCCTGGCCACCAACGGCTACCTGATCCACGGCATCGGCACTCGCGCCAAGGCCATGGCCGGCGCCGGCGTGGCGTTCCCTCAGGACGCCCTGGCACCGGGCACCAACCCGGCCGGTCTGGCCTTTGTCGGCAAGCGCTACGACGCTGGCGTGGGTATCTTCAACCCCAACCGCAAGTACACGGTCACCGGCGCCCCGTCGGGTTTCCCCGGCACCTTCGGCCTGCTCCCGGGCACCGTCGAGAGCGATGCGACGACGTTCATCGTGCCCAACTTCGGCGTCAGCTGGGAGCTCTCCGGAGGCACGAGCACCGCCGGCCTGGCCGTCTACGGCCAGGGTGGCATGAACACCGAGTACCCCACCAGCACCTTCTACGGCACCTCCCCCACCGGTGTCGACCTCTCGCAGATGTTCATCGTGCCCACCTGGGCGAGAAAGGACGCGAGCGGCAGACACGCCTTTGGCATCTCGCCGATTCTGGCCATCCAGTTCTTCGAGGCCCAGGGCGTCCAGGCGTTCGGCCCGTTTTCATCCGACCCGACCAAGCTGTCCAACAACGGCCACGACCAGTCGACCGGCCTTGGCGTGCGTCTCGGCTACCTGGGCAAGTTCACCGACCGCTTCTCGTTTGGCTTCAGCTGGCAGAGCGAGATCAGCATGGGCGAGTTCAGCGACTACGCCGGTCTGTTCGCCGACCAGGGCGGCTTCGACATCCCCTCCAACTGGACGGCCGGTATCGCCTACAAGTTCGGTACGAGTGCGGTGCTGGCTCTGGACTACCAGGAGATCATCTACACCGACGTAGCGTCGGTGAGCAATCCGTTCCTGCCGAATCTGATGCAGGCGCCGCTCGGCGCCGCCGGCGCCGCCGGCTTTGGCTGGCAGGACATGTCGGTCATCAAGGCCGGCCTGCAGTGGGGCACCGCCCCCTGGACCTGGCGGGTCGGTTTCTCCACCGGCGACCAGCCGATTCAGCCCAGCGAGGTCCTGTTCAACATCCTGGCGCCCGGCGTGATGGAGGAGCACTTCACCATCGGCTTCACCCGCGAGCTCGGCACCAGCAGGGCCTTCAGCATGTCCCTGATGCACGCGCCCTCAGTCAGCGTCACCGGAGTGAACCCCCTCGAGGCGCCGATCCCGGGCCAGCAGACAATCACGCTGGAGATGGACCAGTTCGATCTCGAGTTCGGGTTCTCCTGGGGCTTCTAGGCCGCGTTCTCGGAGAGTCCTGCCCGCCTCCCAGCCGGGAGGCGGGCGTTTTCTTGTCCTGAGACCTCGAGCAGTGCGAGCTGCTTGCAGCCTAGGCGCCGCCATAGAGCCGGCAGGAGGTCGCCTTGATCACCAGGAAGACCTCGCTGCCCGGGGCGAGACCCAGTGTCGCCGGCGTGGTCTCGACCACCTCCACGCTGATCGGCGGCAAGTCGCCGGCGAGCCGCGTCTCGACCAGGCTCCAGCCGTCGGCGGCGCGGATCGCCTCGACCCGGGCCGGCAGCACGTTTCTGGCCGACAGTCCCACCGGCCGCTCGGTGGCGAGGACGATCTCGGAGGAGGGCAGCCCGACCAGCACCTCGGCGCCGAGCTCGGCCGCCGCGGGCAGGGTGATCAGCTCGACGCCGTCGCCCGCCTCGCCGAGGCGCAGGACACTGGTCGCGGCCTCGCGCCGCAGGTGCCGGGCGGTGAGCACGTTCTCGAAAGCCGCCTCCGCCAGGGCGAAGACCCGTGGGTCGGCGAGCACCCGATGCGGCTCACCACGGGCCACCGCGACCCCGTCGCGCAGCACGATCATCTCGTCGCACAGCGCCTGCACCTCGATCGGGTCATGGGAGACCAGCAGCATCGGCGTCGTCAGCTCGGCCCGGATCCGGCGCAGGAAGGGCAGCAACCGCCGCCTGAGCGGCAGGTCGAGCGAAGCCAGCGGCTCGTCGAGCAGCAGCAGCCGCGGCCCCGAGCACAGCGCCCGGCCCAGGGCGACGCGGCGGCGCTCGCCGCCCGACAGCGCGGCGACGCCGCGGTCGAGCAGCGGCCCCAGCTCGAGCAGCTCGCAGACCCGGGCGAGCAGCGCCTCGGGATCGCCGCCGCGGCGCCGAGCCCGGCCGGCGCCCGCCAGCAGATTGCCGCGCACGTCGAGGTGGGGGAAGAGCAGGCTGTCCTGGGGCACGAAGCCCACCTCGCGATCCTCAGCGCGCAGACAGCGGCCCGCCGCGGTGTCGAGCCAGACCCGGTCCCCCAGGCGGATCGTCCCGGTGGCGCCGCGGCGCAGGCCGGCGACGGTCTCGAGCAGGCTGCTCTTGCCCGCGCCGGAAGGGCCGAAGATGCCGGTGACCGGGCCCTCGGCCGCCAGCGTCACCTCGAGATCGAAGCGATCGAGCGGCAGGCGGACGTCGATCTCGAGCGTCATCACCCGGCCTCCCGGCCAGCTGAGTGTCCCGGCGTGGTCCGACCGCGCCCCGGAGCCAGCAGCTCGGCGCTGGCGATCGCCGCGATACCCACTCCCAGGGCGACCAGCATCAGGAGACCGGCGCCGTCGGTGTCGCCGACCTGTTGGGCGCTGAAAATCGCCGAGGCCAGGGTGCGGGTCCGCCCGGGGATGTTGCCGGCGACGGTCACCGTCGCGCCGAACTCGCCCAGGGCGCGGGTGAAGCCCAGGATCAGCGCCGCCGACAGGCCGCGCGCCGCCAGCGGCAGGGTGAAGCGGAAGAACGTCGCCCACCGGCGGTGCCCCAGCGTGCGCGCCATCGCCTCGAGGCGGGGATCGACCCCTTCGAAGGTCACCCGCGCGGTCCGCGCCACCAGCGGCAGCGACATGGTGCCGGCGGCCACCACCGCTGCCTTCCAGGTCAGCAGCAGCCCGAGGTCGAAGCCCAGCGTGTCGCGGCCCAGCGGGCCGTCCACCGCCAGCAGCCGCAACAGCAGAAACCCCACCGCGGTCGGCGGCAGCACCAGCGGCAGGCCGACCACCACCGACACGATCCGCTTGCCGCGAAACTCCCAGCGCGCCAGGGCGTAGCCGAGGAAGATCGCCGGCACGCCGACGAGCAGGGTGGCGACCAGCGCCACCCGCAGGCTCACCAGCAATACCGCCAGCAGGTCGGCGGTCACGGCGCCGGGTCTCCAAAGCCGTGCCGCTCGGCGATCCGGCGGCCCTCCGGGTCGGCGACGAAGTCGAGGAACCGCCGTCCCGCGGCCGGCCGGCCGCCCTCCGCGATCAGCGCACCGTGGTAGCTCACCCGGGCGGCTCCGAGGGATGGAAACTCATAGAGCACCCGCACTCGATCCGACTGGCGGGCGTCCGTCCGGTAGACGATGCCGAGGATGCCCGGGTCGGACTCGACCAGCGCCAGCGCGGCGCGTACGTCGAGCGCCGGCGCGACCCGGTCGGCGACGGCCTGCCAGACCGTGCCGCCGTCGAGCGGGATCTCTTCCAGCGCGGCCCGGGCGTAGCGGCCCGCCGGCACCGCCTCGGGGTCGGCCAGCGCCAGGTGCGAGAAGCCGAGGGCGGGAAGCTGCTCGGGGCGAAGGGCGGCGATCTCGGCCCGGGTCGAGGCGATCAGCACCAGCCGGTTGCCCAGCAAGGCGCGCCGGCTGCCGGGGACCACCCGGCCGGCCCTTTCCAGCACCTCGACCCATTGGCGGTCGGCGGACAGGAAGACGTCGGCCCCGGGGGCCGCCAGGATCTGCTGCGCCAGGGTGTTGGAAGCCGCCAGGTTGAGCTCGACCGGCACCCCCTCGCGGCCCTCGAAGGCCCGCGCCAGCTCGCCGATGAGATCGACCAGGCTGGCGGCGGCAAAGACCCGGAGGGGGCGAACGGCGGCTCCGCCAGCGCCATCCCGGCAGCCGGCGATCGCCGGAAGGACCGCGACGGCTACCAGCAGGCGGAAGGCGAAACGCACGGGGAGAAGATCCTACGACAGCCGGCGGCGGCGGCGGCGTCATGCGAGTCACTCCGCGCGGTCCCCTTCGTCCTCCTCCGGCTCGGTCGCGTCGTCCGCGGCGCCGCCGCGCGGCCGCCGGCGCAGCAGCGCGTACGGGAAAGAGCTCAGCCGCCGCAGGCCCGCCACGTTCGAGACATGACGCAACGACCTCCGCACTTCGCCGTAGAGCTCGGCGGCCGCGACGCCCTCTTCAGCCACCCCGACCTCGCGCACCGCCAGCAGGCGATGCAACGCATAGAGCCCGAACAGCACCGCGATCATGAACAGGAAGTCCAGCCCTTGCAGATCGACGGCCGTCAGCAGCCGCTGGCCCAGGCCCGGTGAGGCCCAATGCAGCTCGAGCGTGAGCCGGTTCGCCGCCACCCAGTCGGCCCCGATGCCGGCCAGGATCGGCGCCACGGTCGCGGCCAGCCCACTGGTCAGGGCGTTGGTGGCGAGAAAGGCGGTCGCCTTGCCGCGCGGCGCCAGCTTGAGGGTGATGCCCCCGGCGCACAGGTTGACGCCGGCGGTGGAGATTCCGGCCAGCAGGTGGATCGCCAGCAGCATCGGCACCGTCAGCACGTACCGCTCCGGCAGCGTGGTGAACGGCCACAGGCCGATCGAGACGATGAACAGCGAGCCCGACAGGCTCAACACCGCCTTGTTGCCGATGCGGTCGGCCATGCGACCCCAGATCCGGAAGAAGGTGACGTTGGCCGCCTGGCTGACGACCGACAGGCCGAGCACCCCGGCCATCGGCAGCCCCAGCCGCACCAGCATGTAGACGGTGAAGAAGGGCGCCGCCAGGTTGACCGCGAAGTTCCAGCTGGCGAGAAAGACCAGCAGCTTGCGGAAGTTGCCGTCGCGCAGCGGCTCGGCCAGCACCTCGCGGATCGGCCGTCCGGGCTCGAGGCTCATGCGGGGCTCGGGGATGCTGCCGAGAAACGCCACCCCGAGCAGCCCTGAGATCCCGCCGGCCAGGAAGAGCAGCGCAAAGACGATCAGCGGATCACCCAGCCAGTCCTCGCCATGGTCGACGAAGAAGCCGCTGGCGAGGGTCACCGCGGCGCCGGCCGCGGTGGCGATGGTCAGCCGGTGGGCGAAGTACCGCCCCATCACGGCGTCGGGCACCAGGTCGCGCTTCCAGGAGTTGTAGGCGGCGTTGGCGAAGGACGAGGCGGCGAAGTAGACCGCCAGGCTGGCGAGCAGCGCCCCCACCCGGTACGGCGGCGGCAGGACGAACGGTATGGCGGCCACCACGACCCAGAAGAGCCGCCCGACCAGCGACACCAGCACCACCAGCGCCTTGCGCCGGCGCAGCCGCTCGACCAGGACGATCGCCGGCAGCTGCAGCAGCTGGCTGAGCGGACCGACCGCGGCGATCAGACCGATGACCTTGTTGGAAGCGCCCAGCTGGAGGGCGAACGCCACCAGCAGGGCGCCGCCGGTGAGCGCCCCCATCACCTGGCTCGAGACGCCGTCGAGGAGCAGATACCGCAGGCCGCGCTCGACCTCCTGCGGCCGCAGCGGGGCCTGCTCCGGCGGCCGAGGCCGGCCGCCGCGCGCGTGCCGGCGGCGCGGCTCGCGCGGCGGCGCCTCCGGATCGGCCGGCCCGCCGGCGGTCATGGCTGCTCGGCTGCGACCGGCTCGACGGCGCCCGGCCGAAGCGCCTCCTCGACGGCCGGCACGAGCCCTTCGATGATCAGATTGCCCTGCTCGCTCTCGACCATCGCCGCCAGGATGTACCGCCGCCACTCCCGGCCCAGGACCAGGATCGAGTCGGAGTGCCAGATCTTCCAGCTGCCGGACTTGCGGAACAGCTTCGCCCGCGGGGCGCGCTGCTCGATCGCGCGAACGAACTTGTGGTGCAGACCCGGCTCGCCCAGGTCGCCGAGGATCTGCCGCGAGCGCTCGGCGCTGATCACCCGACCGGTGGCGAGCAGGTAGTAGAAGCGGCAGACCTGGGTGGCGGTGGCGCCGTGCGACAGACCGGTCAGCGGATCGGGGTAGCGCTGTCCCTGCTTGGCGTAGCGCTTGCCGACCCAGAGCCCGCCGCCACGTTCGCGGTCGTAGAGCTCGTAGCGCGGGTCGGTGAGCGTACGGGCGATGCGCTCGAAGCCGAGCCGGTCGATCATGTCGGTCGCGGCGCTGTTGCTGGAGACGCGGATCATCCGACCGAGGGTGTCGTGCACCTCGGCGGTCTCCTCGAGCGAGCCGTCCTCGAACGCCTCGTAGGCGGCCAGCAGGATGGCGATCTTGGGCAGGCTGGCGGCGTACATCATGACGTCGCCGTTGACCCGCGCGAAACGCGGCCGGGCCGGGTCGGTGATGTCCACCACCCCCACCGCCAGCTTCTCGCGCCGCAGCAGCCGCCGGCGCGCCGGGTCGGCCTCGAGCGAGCGGACCAGCCGCCGCTCGAGGGCCGGATCGACCGAGTCGTAGAGCGATCTCCACGCCGGGTCGGCGATCACCACCGGCAGATCCGGCGGCGGCGGCGCGGCTTTCGACAGCTCCGGCTCCTGCCCGAGCGGGTCCGACGGGGCTGGCGCGGTCGGGGACAACACCGCCAGCAGCGCGGCGGCGAATACGATGCGGGGCGCGAGCAACTTGGACTCCTCGATAAGCGGCTCGGGCAAGCGCGGCCCGAGCGCCCGGATCATATCTCCGGCCTCCGCGGCGCGTGACACCCTCTCGAACGACGGCACGCGGCTTGCTTCCAAGCGGCTGCAGCTCGGCGGAACCGCGTTCTCGGACGCTGGGAGGCCGGCAGGCGGAAGATCGTTCACGCCGAGCAAGAACTGCGCTACCGTAGGTCTCCGACCGCCACGCCGTGCCACCAAACAGGTCGGACCCCATCTTCCTCTCAACCCGCTCCACAACAGAACGCTGCCATGAACCTGCGTCAGAGACTCCTGTTCCCGGTCCTCGCGGTTCCGATCGCCCTCTGGGCCGCCGGGCCGGCGACGGCCGGCGCTCCCGCCCTGGACCCTCCCGGCGCCGAGGCGCTCGACGAAGCGCGCGCGCTGGTGGCGGCAATGCGCGCCGGCGAGCGCGGTCCCTACTCCCGGCTGCGCTGGTACTGCAACGACGGCACGGTCCAGCCGCCGGCGCCCTACGCCTGCGCCGAGCGCGGCGGCGGCCGCCAGCACGGCGAGTACAGCCCCGAGCGCCGGCGCCTCGCCGAGCTGGGCTGGTCGGTCGGCACGATCGTCGCGGCGCTCGACTGGCAGGAGCTCTGGGACGTCGACCGCCGGCACCAGCGGCTGCGCGAGCTGCCGCTCGAGCGCTATCTGACCGACACCGAGGACGGCTGGGTGCTACGCCGTGCCCGCTACTACCGCGGCCGCGTGCAGATCGAAGACGAGGAGCAGGCCGGGCGCAAACTGCTGCTGCGGCTGCTGTCCGACCCCGCCTGGGTCGAGGGTAACTTCCTGCTTGCCCGCGAAGCGGTCCGCACCCTGCCCCACCACGGCGGCACCGACCGGACGCGGACCGTGCGCCGGCTGTCGCAGGAGCTCGCCGAGCAGGATTCCAGCTTCGAGCGGATCCGGATCAAGATCCACACCACGCCCGGGTTCGAGGACCTGCGGGCGACGCGCAACTGGATCGCCGCGGCGCGCGCGCGCGGCGCCGCCGGGTCGAAGCTCCTGGCCACGGCCGAGAGCCTGGCCGCCGAGATCGACAAGCTGTATGGCGAGGACGACTGGCGCGCCACGGCGGCCGCCGCCCTCGGCCGGCACCCGCGCTGGGGCGAGCTGGCGCCGCTGATCGCCGCCACGGCCGACGGCGAGGCCGGCAATCGCCTCGACCGGCTGGGGCGGGCGGCAGCGCGTCTGCGCGAGATCGTCTCGGCTTCGACCGACGGCGCCGCCAACCTGGCCTTCATGGACCTGTCCATCGCGCTCGAGCGCGCCGCCGTCGCGGCCGCCTTCGAGGTCCTGGGCAAGGAGGCCATGAGCCGCCGCGACCACCTGCTGCTGGCCCGCCGGCTGCTCGACTCCGGCTACGGTGCCGGCCTGTTCTCGCCGGGCGAGCGCGACGCCCTGGCCGCGCCGCTCGATGGACTGCTGGCGTCGTCCGGCGCCTCCTCCGACGAGCTGATCGCCGCGGTGCGCCGCCTGCGCCGGGCCGCCCCCTGGGCGCTCGGCTCCATCCGCTACGCCTTCGCCGAGCCGCTGGTCCGCTACACCGCCCTCGAGCCCGGGGCGGCGAGGTTCGTCGACGACCTGCTGCGCGGCTCGGCCCTGCTGCCGTTCGCCGAGGCGGTGACCCGGCTGGCGGCCGACGCCGACCGCCTCTCGGGCGTCGCCCACCGCATCTTCGGCGAGACCCGCGGCGGCATGCTGGGTCTCAACCCGGGCGTCGCCCGAGGGCGGCTGCGGGTGGTCGACGCGGCCGAGCTCGAGGCCGGCGCCGAGCTCGGCCGCGACGAGATCGTGGTCCTGCCCGAGACCGTCTCCGAGCTGCCGCCGGTGGCCGGCATCCTGAGCCTCGCCGAGGGCAACCTGCTGTCGCACGTCCAGATCCTGGCGCGCAACCTGGGCATCCCCAACGCCACGCTGTCGCCGCTGCTCGCCCGGCGGCTGGCCGAGCACCAGGGCGACGAGGTGCTGTTGGCGGTGGGCACCGACGGCTCGGTGGTCCTCGAGAGCTGGTCGCAGGTGCCGGCCGAATCGCGGAACGTGCTCGAGCAGGGGCGGGCGGCGGCGCCCGCCGCCAAGCTCACGGCGCCGGCGCCGGACCTGAGCGTCCGCCGGCCGCTGCCGCTGGCCGAGCTCGACGCCAGCCTCTCAGGCCGCGTGGTGGGGCCCAAGGCGGCCAATCTGGGCGAGCTGGCGCGCCAGTTCCCGGGCCGCGTGGCGCAGGCGGTCGCTCTGCCCTTCGGCGTCTTCGCCGATCACGTGCGAGCGGGAGCCGACCCGCCCAAGCAGAGGTTGGACCGCGCCTTCGCCCGTCTTCGCGCCGGCGAGATCGGCGTCGCCGAGCTGGCCGCCGAGGTCGAGACGGTGCGCCAGACGGTCGCCGCCCTCGAGCTCAACCCCGAGACGCGGAACCGGCTCGGCGCGCTGATGGACGAGCTCTTCGCGGCCACCGGCGACCATGGCGTTTTCGTCCGCTCCGACACCAACGTCGAGGACCTGCCCGGCTTCACCGGCGCCGGCCTCAACAAGACGATCCCCAACCTGGTCGACCGCGAGAAGGTGTTCGCGGCGATCCCGCTGGTCTGGTCGTCGCCCTACACCGAGCGCGCCATGGCCTGGCGGTCGGGCATCCTCGCGCGGCCCGAGGAGGTCTACGCCTCGGTCCTGCTGATGAAGAGCGTGCCGGCCGACAAGTCCGGCGTCCTGGTGACCGCCGACCTGGCCACCCGCGGCCGCGGGCTGACCGTCGCCACCGCCTGGGGGGTCGGCGGCGCGGTGGACGGCGAGGCGGCCGAGACGCTGGTGCTGCGGCCCGACGGCTCGACCGACCTGGTCGGTGAGGCCAAGGCGCCCTACCGGCGGCGGCTCGCCGTCGGCGGCGGCGTCGAGTGGGTGCCCGCCGAGGCCGGCCCGGTGCTGACCGCGGCGGAGCGCGACGAGGTGCGCCGGCTGGCGGCCGAGGCGGTGCAGAAGCTCGAGCCCGCCCACTCGCCCGCCGGCGAGCCGCTGCCCTGGGACATCGAGTTCGGCTTCGTCGACGGGAGGCTGACGCTCTTCCAGGTGCGGCCGCTGGTCGAGCGCGGGCAGCAGCTCGCCGATCGCGTCGTCGCCGGCCTCACCGCCGAGGCCCGGCGGCGGCCGCCGGCCACCGTCGAGCTCGACGCGCCGCTGGAGGTGGACGAATGAACCCGATGCGAAAACCGCCGTCCGCCGCCGTCCCGGCGCGGCGCGGCCTCGTCCGGCTGGCGGCCGGGATAGCGCTGCTCGCCCTGCTCGGGCCGCCGCTGCCGACCGCCGGCTACCCGCTCGACGGCAGCGGCCTGACCGGCATCCGCCGCCTCGACGGCTACCTGGCGGCGCAGCAGGCGAGCGGCGGCGCCAAGCTGCCCGCCGGCGCCCTGCTCGGCGTCGACGACATCCGGCTCAACCTGCGGGACGGTGCCGCCTGGGACCTCGGCTCGGCGGCGCGCGACCCGGACCTGCAGGCGGCGCTCGAAGCGATCTTCCGCAACCGGCACCCCTCCTACGGCGTCGCGGTGATCGACATCACCGACCCCGCCGCCCCGGCCTGGGCCGGAGTGCGCGAGGAGCGCACCCAGCTGCCCGGCAGCGTCGGCAAGCTGCTCTGCCTGACCGCGCTGTTCGACGGCCTGGCGCGCGCTTTCCCGGCGGTCGCCGACCGCCAGCGGCTGCTGCGCGAGCACTTCGTGGTGGCCGACGGCTGGGCCACCGGCGATCCGCACACGGTGCCCAAGTACGATTCGGCAAGCGGCGTCAACCGGTTCTCGGTGGTCGCTCCCGGCGACCGCTTCTCGCTCTCCGAATGGGTCGACCACATGATCTCGGCCTCGGCCAACTCGGCCGGCGCCATGGTCTGGCGCGAGGCGATGCTGCTGCGGGTCTTCGGCGCCGACTACCCGCCGAGCGCCGAGCGGGCGGCCGCATACTTCCGCGACACGCCGAAAAGCGAGCTCACCCGGCTGTCTCTGGCGGTGATCAACGAGCCCTTGGCGGCAGCGGGAATCGACCTTGCCCAACTCCAGCAGGGCACCTTCTGGACCCGGGTCAGCCAGGCGCAGGTGCCCGGCACCCGCTCCTTCGCCTCGCCGCGCGAGCTGGCCCGCGTGCTGCTGCGGATCGAGCAGGGGCGGCTGGTCGACGAATGGTCGAGTCTCGAGATGAAGCGCTACCTGTACATGACCAAGAAGCGCTACCGCTACGCCTTCCCTCCGGAGTTGGCCGCTTCGGCGATCTACTTCAAGAGCGGCTCCTTCTACAAGTGCGCCGCCGAGGAGGGGTTCCAGTGCGGCAAGTACAAGGGCAACGTCCAGAACCTGATGAACTCGATCGCCATCGTCGAGTCGCCCGCCGAGCGGGGGCCGGAGCAGCGGCGCTACGTCGTGGCCCTGATCTCGGACGTCCTCAAGGTCAACTCCGCCTGGGACCACTCGCGGCTGGCGGCGGCGATCGAAGAGGTCATCCAGACCCGCAAGCCGGTCGAAGGTGCGTGACCAGGGCAGCGACGCCCAGCTGCGCGATGCCGGCAGCGGCGACTAGCCCGACCTTCTCACCGGCTCTCGCAGCGAGCCGGCGTAGGTGCCTGAAGATGTGGGACTTGCCGACCGAGGGCACCGCAGGCGTACTAGAAGTACGTCGAGGATGACCGACCGAGGCAAGTCTCGCAGATTCAGGTACATGCGGCGGCGTAGTCGAGAGCCGGTGAGAAGGTCGGGCTAGGGCTGCAGCCCGTAGCGCTCGCGCAGGATCCGCCGGTGGTGCAGCTCGTGCCCGGCGATGACCCAGGGGAAGGCGCTGACCACGATCCTCGCGCCGGAGGCGACGCCCCGGCGGCTCCAGGCCGCGGCCGGGAAGCTGGCGAAAAGGGCCAGCGACAGCGCCCGGGCCCGGCGCAGCAGCTCGACCATCTCACGCAACGTGCGCTCGCCGCAGCCGGCCGCGGCAACCCAGTCGTCCTGCTCGAAGCCGGGCAACGGGGTGGCGTCGCCGCGGCCGAAGCGAAGCGCTCGGTAGGTGAAGACCAGCTCGGTGTCGGCCATGTGGCCGACGACCTCCTTGACGGTCCATTTTCCGGGCGCGTAGCGATCGTCGCCGCGAGCCTCCCCCGTCGCGCCCAAAAGGGCCGCGGTCTCTTCGATCTGTCCCGCCAGCGTGTCCAGGATCGGCCCGTCGGGCGCCAAGGCCGCGTAGGCGGCCAGGTAGTCGGTGCAGTCGCCGTCAACGGGCCGGGGAATCTCCATCGGCCGACTCTACTCGACGCCAGCCACTCGCGCGCCCTGCCTGAGAGAGGCGGCCCGGCGGCCGCCACCAGCCCTACGGCACTGCCGGCGAGCCCGCCATTGCAGCAACGAGGAAGACGGCAGCCAGATAGCTGACCACCGGCACCAGCAGCCGGTCGAGCCAGAGTCGCCGCCGCCGGAACTCCCGGTCGTAGTAGAACAGCTGGAAGCCGAGCCGCAGCAGCCAGAAGACAGCGAAGGAGGCCGACAGGTAGCGGCCGAGAGTCGAACCCGAGGCCAGTTCGCCAGCGAAGCCCACGCAGAGACCACCAAAGATCAGCAGCACCAAGACGATGTAGATCGAGTGGATCACGAAGACCTGGCGCACGATGGGCTCGAGACGCGGCAGGTTCTCCCGATAGCCCAGGACCCGCGGCAGCGCCAGGTTGAGCGCCGCGACGACCAGCTGGATAGCGCCGGCGAACTGGATCGCGACGGCCAGCCGGCTCATCCGCCCACCATCCCCGCGGGCGCCAGCGCCGCCAGAGCGTAGACCACCGTCAGGAAGACAAAGCCCGCGGTCAGACAGTGATACCCCAGCCGGTCCAGCGGCCCTTCGATCACCGACTGGGAATCGAAGACGGCCACCTGCACACCGAGCCGGAGCAGCCAGTAGAGGGCAATGAAAACCGCTAGCATTCTGCCTTCGTCGGTGCCCGAGGCCAGCGCCGGCGCCGCCAGCAGAGAGATCACGCCGAAGCCGACATTGACGTAGAGCACGAACGCCGCATAGACCCAGAACAGCCGCCGGTGGAATGCGTCCAGCGGCGCGAGCCGGCGGCGCCAGTCGAGCCGGCTCGGCACGGCAAGCGAGACGGCGGCGATCGCCAGATGCACCAGCCCGCCCAGCCGGATCAAGGTCTCGATCGGTAGTTGCGACACGCGACATCCTCCTCAGAGCGCGCCGATGGCGCCCAGGAACGGCAGCGCCACCTGGCGCAGGAACGGTGGATGGAAGAGCAGCGGCGCCGGCAAGACCGCCACCGCCAGGGTGAAGATCCGGCCGGCCGCGCCGGACCCGATGGCCCCGAAGGCGGAGCGCTGCGCCAACACTCCGGCACCCTGGAGGGTGAAGTAGAGGGTCGGCAGTCCCCAGCCGCCGCCCGCGGGCAGCGAGATCACCAGGTCGTGCACCAGACCGGAGCCGAGGAAAACCGCCATCAGGGCGACCCCCGGGCCGTGGCGGCGACATACCGGCTGGAAGAGAAAACGATGGGTCAGGTCGCGGAACGCCAGGTTCCAGCGCCTTCCCCAGAGCTCGGCCAGCGACGCAGCGGCGGTTGGGTTGTTCATGATCGGCCGCACGGCGATCCCGAGCCGGCGCCAGAACAACGCCAGCAGACGAAACAGCCCAAAGTGCAGCAGAAACGCCAAGCCGAGGAGCCCGATCCAGGAGCGCACCAGAGGCGGCAACCTCTCGAGGCGGGGAAGCGCCAACCAGAGCAGGCCGGCGCCCGACAGCGTCTGGAGCACCGCCGCAATCCACTCCCGGGCACCCGGCCGGCCAACGGTGCCAGCCGGCGCCAGGAACGGCTTCGGATCGAGCCCGACCCAACCGAGCAGATAGGCGGCCGAGCGCCAGACGGCGACCCGCCGTGCCTGCGCCCGCGCCGCCGACCACGTGAGCGCTTTGAAGAGGCCGAACAACACTCCGGCGAGGAGCCACATCACGGCCCAGCGGGGCAGGCCGTCGATCCCGATTCCAGTCATTTCTGCAATCCCAGAAACTACAAGTGAAAAAAAGTGGCTACTCCCGCCGGCCGCGCTTCTCGACCAGCTGCCGCACCTTTCGCCCGAGCCGGGTCAGCCGCCGTAGCGCGCTCACGGGCAGCCGCCGCAGCTCGTCGTACCAGGCGGTGGTGGACTCGAAGAACTCGAGCATCGCGCGCAGCCGCTGGGCCGTCGTGCTCTCGGGGTCGCCCGCCGCCTCGGCCTCGGCGACGCTTTGGCGCAGCATCGCCAGCGTGGGATCGAACTCGCGCCGCTTGCGCTCCTCCATCACCTGCCGGAACATCTCCCAGACGTCGGACATCGACTGGAAGTGGTCGCGGCGGTCTCCGAGCACCTGCACCCGGCTGACCAGGCCCCAGCCGATGAGCTCGCGCAGGCTGTTGCTGACGTTCGAGCGCGCCACACCGAGGGTCTCGACAATCTCCTCCGCGTTCAGCGGCCGCGGCGAAAGATAGAGCAGGGCGTGGATCTGCGCAACCGTCCGATTGACCCCCCAACTGCCGCCCATCGCTCCCCAGTGGAGGATGAATCGGCGGGCGGCGGGTGAAAGTTCCATCGGTTCCTCTTGCTTCTGTCTTGACAGAAATTACCGAAGCAGAGACAAGATGTCAAGCTCGCGGATCAACCCACCCGCCGACGCCTACCCAAGGCGGCGGTTTGCCAGTCGCGCCGCATGATCTAATATCTAGCGGATAGCATACTGGAGGGAGTATCCATGGCAGAGCCTCTCCCCGCACAGACCGACGGCCCGGACGCCCGCTGGGCCAAGGTCATCGACCACGAGAGCTGTATCGGCTGCCACGCCTGCACCACGGCGTGCAAGTCCGAGAACGAGGTGCCGCTGTCGGTCACCCGCACCTACGTCAAGTACGTCGACGTGGGGGTCTTCCCCGAGGCACGCCGCGCCTTCCAGGTGACGCGCTGCAACCAGTGCGCCGACCCGCCCTGCACCCACGCCTGCCCCACCTCGGCGATGTACGCCCGGCCGGACGGCATCGTCGACTTCGACAAGTCGGCCTGCATCGGCTGCAAGGCCTGCATCGCCGCCTGTCCCTACGACGCCATCTTCATCAACCCCGAGGACCACTCGGCCGAGAAGTGCAACTTCTGCGCTCATCGGCTCGACGTCGGGCTCGAGCCGGCCTGTGTGGTGGTCTGCCCCACCGAGGCGATCCTGGTGGGTGACCTGGAGGACACGGACTCGAAGGTGGCCCATATGGTCGGCCGCGAGCCGGTGGCCGTGCGCCGGCCGGAGAAGGAGACGCGGCCCAAGCTGTTCTACCGCGGCGCCCACCAGGCGACGCTCGACCCGCTGGCGGCCCGGCGGCCCGAGGGCGGCCTCTTCATGTGGAGCGAGCAGCAGCAGGGCGGGCACCACGTGGTCGCGGGCCACCCGGCGCCGGCCAACTCGTCGGCCGCGGCGGTGGTCTCCTACGACGTCGCGCACACCGCCCCCTGGGACTGGCGGGTCAGCCTCTACACCCTGACCAAGGGCATCGCCGCCGGCGCCTACCTGGTGCCGTTGCTCTTGCTGTTGTTGGGAGTGATCGGCGACACCAGTCCGCTGTGGCAGTGGGCGGCGCCGATCGCCGGCGGCGCGTTTCTGGGCATCACCGGACTGCTGCTGATCTGGGACCTGGAGCACCCGGGCCGCTTCTGGATGATCTTCACCCGGCCCCAGTGGCGCAGCTGGCTGGTGCGCGGCGGCTTCATCATCGGCGGCTACAGCCTGGTGCTGGCGCTGCACTTCCTCGCCTCGCTGCTCGACGGGCCGGCGGCCTGGCACCGCTGGCTGGCCTGGGCGGGGCTGCCGCTGGCGGCCATGACGGCGATCTACACCGCCTACCTGTTCGCCCAGGCCAAGGCGCGCGACCTGTGGCAGAGCCCGCTGCTGCCGCCGCACCTGCTGGTGCAGGCGGGGCTGGCCGGGGGCGCCGCGCTGCTGCCGGCGGCGATGCTCTGGGAGCCGGCGGCGGTCGCCCCGCTGCTCCAGGTGACCGCCGGCACCGCCCTGGTTCACCTGCTGATGGTCCTCGGCGAGACCACCCTCACCCACGCCACCGCCCACGCCGCCCTCGCCACCCACGAGATGACCCGCGGCCGGTTCGCCGGCTTCTTCTGGGCCGGCGTCGTACTCGCTGCCGGCGCGGTGGCGGCGCCCTGGCTGGGGGCCTGGGCCGCGGCGCCCATCGCCCTCGTCGGGCTCTTCGCCTTCGAGCACGCCTACGTCCAGGCCGGCCAGTCGGTGCCGCTCGCCTGATCTGGGGAGACGACCTGATGGACATCAAGAAGCTCAACGAACGCGTCAGCGCCGCCCGCGCCGCCACCGAGGCGCGCGGCGAGACCTTCTACCCAGGTCCCAGCCGCATCCACCTGGCCTCCTTCCCGCCCAAGGAGCGCTGGGACGACTGGGTCGAGCTCGACTCCAAGGCCTGGCCCAAGCGGGTCGAGAAGCGCTACATGCTGGTCCCGACCTCCTGCTTCAACTGCGAGGTGGGCTGCGGCCTGCTGGCCTACATCGACAAGGACACGATGCAGATCCGCAAGTTCGAGGGCAACCCCGAGCATCCCGGCTCGCGCGGCCGCAACTGCGCCAAGGGCCCGGCGACGCTGAACCAGATCACCGACCCGGACCGGATCCTCTACCCCCTGAAGCGCGCCGGCGAGCGCGGCGAGGGCAGGTGGGAGAGGGTCTCCTGGGAGGTCGCGCTCGACGAGATCTCGGGCCGCATCCGCAAGGCGATCCAGGAGGGCCGCCAGAACGAGGTCATGTACCACGTCGGCCGCCCCGGCGAGGACGGCTTCACCGAGCGGGTGATGGCCGCCTGGGGTGTGGACGGCCACAACTCGCACACCAACGTCTGCTCGGCCGGCGCCCGCGCCGGCTACGAGCTGTGGTGCGGCATCGACCGGCCGAGCCCCGATCACGCCCGCGCCCAGGTGATCCTGCTGATCAGCTCGCACCTCGAGACCGGCCACTACTTCAACCCTCACGCCCAGCGCATCATGGAGGCGAAGAAGAACGGCGCCAAGCTGATCGTCGTCGACACGCGGCTGTCGAACACCGCCACCCACGCCGACTTCTGGCTCGCCACCCAGCCGGGCTCCGAGGCGGCGCTGCTGCTGGCGATCGCCAACCACCTGATCGCCAACAAGCTCTACGACCGCGACTACGTGCGCCGCTGGTTCAACTGGCAGGAGTACCTCGAGGCGGTCCACCCCGGGCTCGAGCCCACCTTCGAGAGCTTCGAGCGGATGCTCGCCGCCGAGTACGAGGGGTACACCTTCGAGTTCGCCGCCGCCGAGACCGGCGTCGACGCCGACACCATCCGCCGCGTGGCCGAGACCGTCGCCACCGCCGGCAGCCGGCTGGCGACCCACAACTGGCGCAGCGCCGCCGCCTCCAACGAGGGCGGCTGGCAGGTGGCCAGGACGCTGTTCTTCCTCAACGCCCTGATGGGCGCCATCGCCGTGCCCGGCGGCACCTACCCCAACGCCTGGAACAAGTTCGTCGCCCGGCCGATCCACCTGCCGCGCCACCCCGAGAAGTGGAACGAGCTCAACTGGCCGGTCGAGTACTCGCTGACCATGTACGAGCTGTCGTTCCTGCTGCCGCACCTGGTCAAGGAGGGCCGCGGCAAGCTCGACACCTACTTCACCCGGGTCTACAACCCGGTCTGGACCAATCCCGACGGCTTCTCCTGGATCGAGATGCTGACCGACCCGGAGAAGGTCGGCCTGCACGTGGCGCTCACCCCGACCTGGAGCGAGACCGCCTACTTCGCGGACTACGTGCTGCCGATGGGCAACGCCTCCGAGCGCCACGACATCCACTCCTACGAGACCCACGACGGCCAGTGGATCGGCTTCCGTCAGCCGGTGATGCGGGCGGCCCGCGAGCGGTTGGGCGAGCGGGTCGGCGACACCCGCCACACCAACCCCGGCGAGGTCTGGGAGGAGAACGAGTTCTGGCTCGACCTCTCCTGGCGCATCGACCCCGACGGCGAGCTCGGCATCCGTCCCTTCGTCGAGTCCAAGGCCAACCCGGGCGAGCGGCTGACCGTCGACGAGTACTACGGCTGGATGTTCGAGAACTCGGTTCCCGGTCTGCCGGAGAGGGCAGCGGCCGAGGGGATGAAGCCCCTCGAGTACATGCGCCGCTACGGCTCCTTCGAGGTCTCCAAGGACGTCGGGCCGGTGCACGAGGAGGAGGTGCCGGCCGAGGAGCTCGAGGAATTGCACACCAGCAGGCTCGGCCGCGTCTACACCCGCACGCCGGCGCCGGCGGCGGTCAACCTGGCGCCCACCGGCACGCCGCTGCCCGACGGCGAGGGCCGCCGGCCGGTCGGCGTCGAGATCGACGGCCGGATCCTGCGCGGCTTCCCCACCCCCTCGGGCAAGCTCGAGTTCTACTCCCCCACCCTGGCCGGCTGGGGCTGGAACGACGTCGCCGTGCCGACCTACATCCGCAGCCACGTCCACCCCGAGGCGATGGCGCCGGACCAGAAGGTGCTCATCTCCACCTTCCGCATCCCCACCCAGATCCACACCCGCTCGGCCAACGCCAAGTGGCTCGACGAGATCTCGCACACCAACCCGCTGTGGCTGCACACCCGGGACGCGGCCAAGCTGGGGGTACGCACCGGCGACCTGGTGCGCGTCGAGACCGAGATCGGCCACTTCGTGGTCAAGGCCTGGGTGACCGAGGGCATCAAGCCGGGGGTGGTCGCCTGCTCGCACCACATGGGTCGCTGGAAGCTCGCCGACTCCGGCGGAGGACAACGTGGCGCAGCTCAGCGCAACGAGGGCCAGCGCCAGATGATGAACACCGTCGCCCTGGCGCACCAGGACGACGACTGGTCGCTCAAGCGCCTCAAGGGCGTCGAGCCCTACGAATCCTCCGACCCGGACACCAAGCGCATCTGGTGGACCGACGCCGGCGTCCACCAGAACATGACCTTCCCGGTCCACCCCGACCCGCTCTCCGGCATGCACTGCTGGCACCAGGCGGTCCGGGTGGTCAAGGCAAAGCGCGGCGACCACTACGGCGACATCGCGGTCGACACCGAGAAGTCGCACCAGGTCTTCAAGGAGTGGCTCGCCAAGACCCGCTCGCCGGTCGAGCACTCGCCGGACGGCAACCGGCGGCCGCTTTGGCTGGTGCGGCCGGTGAAGCCGGTGGTGGCGGCGTACAGGCTGCCGGTACAAGCGGGCGCCGAGTCCTAGCCTCGGGCTTCTCGCCGGCTCTCGTCGCGAGCCGGCGTAGGTGCCTGAAGATGTGAGGCTTGGGCGTACTCGAAGAACGTCGAGGATGTCCGCCGGAGGAAAGTCCCGCTACGAGATCGACGAGGACGAGCGGATCATCTTCATGCTCGCCGCCTTACACCGCGGCTCGGCGCACTCCTAGGCCGCCTCTTCGCGCGCCTCGGCGCCCTCGCGCTCGCGGTGGAGGTCGAGAAAGCTCTCGTGGTCGCTCAGCGCCTGAGCCATGTTGAAGCCCTTGCGCAGCGCCTTCCAGGTGATCTTGCCGGTCGCCAGGCCCAGCGCCAGCTTGGCGTAGAACCTCACCTTGCCGCGGTTCTTGAAGAAGACCTGGCGCGACCAGGCCCACAGCCCGGCGACCTCTTTGTAGAACTCATCCAGCGGCAGCTTGGTCGGCAGGACGGTGTGGAAGAGGTCGTAGATGCGCCAGTCGTAGGTGGCCACTTCCTCCTTGACCTCGTCCCAGAGGTCGGTGCCGGGCAGCGGCGTCAGCACGGTGAAGCCGGCGTTGTAGGTCGCGGTCTGGTCCATCCAACGCTTCAGCCGGTCGAAGTCCTCGCGGTCCCAGTCGGGATCGACGATCATCGTGCAGTTGTAGCCGACGCCCAGCTCCTTGAGGATCTCGATGGCGCGCAGGTTGTTCGCGGCGCTGTTCGACTTGTTGACCGAGGCCAGGCCGGCGTCGTCGACCTTCTCGATGCCGAGGAAGACCGTCAGGTAGCCCAGGTCGCGCCACTGCTCGATGACGTGCGGGAACTTGCAGACGATGTCGGTGCGGGTCTGCACCCAGAACGACTTGCGGATCCCCGAGGCCTGGATCGCCTTGCCGATCTCGGTGCAACGCCGCATGTCCATCCAGAAGATGTCGTCGGTGATGAAGACGTTCGGCGCCCGAATCTGCGACAGCTCCTGGACCACCCGCTCGGCGGATTTCTGGCGAAAGGTGCTCTCGTGGAACTTCCAGACCGAGCAGAAGTTGCACTTGAACGGGCAGCCGCGGGCGGTCTCGAGCAACGCCGTCGGCCGCTTGAACTGCTGGTAGTAGTGGTCGGCGTAGTGGTCCGTCAGGTGGCGGGCCGGCAGCGGCATCTCGTCGAGGTGGTGGCGGTCGGGCGGCGGGCCGGTATGGCGCTGGCCGGCCGGGGTGTTGAGCACCAGGCCCGGCGCCTGGCGCAGGTCGCCGCCGCGGTCCACCGCGTCCACCAGCGCCGGGAAGACGTCCTCGCCGTCGCCTTGTGCCACCGCGTCGAAGCACGGATCCTGGAACCAGACGGGGTCGCGCGACGCGTCGTGCCCGCCGACGACGACGAACGCCTCGGGCAGCACCCGCTTGATCGCCCGCGCCACCTTGCGCGCCTGGAAGCGCTCGCTGGTGAAGTTGCACTGGACGCCGACCACCCGCGGCTCGAAGGCGCGGGTCTTGGCGATCGCCCGCTCCTCGCCGTCGATCCGCGCGTCGATGATCATGCAGTCGTGCCCGTCCGGCTCGAGGGCGCCGGCCAGGCAGGTCAGCCCCAGCGGCTCGACCATGACCATCATGTCGAGCCCCAGGGTGCCGCCCGCGTTGGGCGGCTTGATCAGTGCGACTTTCATCGTGATTCCGCCAGAGAAGACGATTCTATGTCAACCGCCGTCGGCGCCCCCGGGCCGACGGCAGTTGCCGGCCGTCCACGGAGGCAGCTCCGCCGCATCGGAGATGCGCCGCCGGCCCCCGGGCGCGATATCCTCGCCAGGATGAACGACAGCCTGTCGATCGAGCACCGCGTCATTGCCGCCATCGCCCGCTCGAAGCGCGTCGAGGCCGACACGATCGGCCCCGAGACCACCTTCGAGGAGCTCGGCATGGACTCGCTCGACGCCATCGAGCTGCTCTTCGAGATCGAGGAGGAGTTCGACCTGACGGTCGAGGACGACGCGGTCCAGGGCAAGGAGACCGTCGGCCAGGTGATCGAGGCGTTGCGCCGGGCGCTGGCCGAGAAACCCGACGCCGGCGGCGATGCGACGGCCGGGGAGGAGTAGCCGCTGCCGCAACGCCGGGTAGCCGTCACCGGCATCGGCGTCGTCTCGGCGCTGGGCGCCGACCGCGACGCCTTCTGGTCCGCCCTGGCGGCCGGCCGGCCGGGCCTCGAGCCGATCACCGCGGTCGACACCGCGCGGCTCAACTTCAGCCGCGGCGGCGAGGCGCGCGACTTCCGCCCCGAGGAGCACCTCGACGACGGGCTGCGCCACCTCGCCGACCGCTTCGCCCAGATGACCGTCGTCAGCGCCCGCGAGGCGGCGGCCGACGCCGGCCTGGCGCCGGGCGAGCTCGGCGGCGAGCGCTGCGCGGTGGTGACCGGCTCGTGCGTGGGCGGCCAGACCAGCGAGGACGAAGCCTTCGTGCGGCTCTACCGCGAGGGCCGGCCGCGGGTCCACCCGCTGAGCGTGCCGCGGATCATGGCCAACGCCGGCGCCAGCCTGGTGTCGATGGACCTCGGCATCGAGGGGCCGGGGTTCACCCTGTCGACCGCCTGCTCCTCCGCCAACCACGCCCTCGGCCAGGCGCTGTGGATGATCCGCGCCGGGGTGGTCGACCGCGCCGTGGCCGGCGGCGGCGAGGCGCCCTTCAGCTACGGCAACCTGGTGGCCTGGAACGCCATGCGGGTGGTCTCGGCCGACACCTGCCGGCCGTTCGCGGCCGACCGTAGCGGCATGATCCTGGGCGAGGGGGCGGCGATGCTGGTGCTCGAGGAGGCCGCCGCCGCCCGCGCCCGGGGCGCCCGTATCTACGCCGAGCTGGCCGGCTGCGGCATGTCGTGCGACGCCCACCACATCACCCAGCCGTCACGAGAGGGGCCGAGCCGGGCGATGGCGGCGGCGCTCGCCGACGCCGGACTGGCGCCGCCCGAGATCGGCTACGTCAACGCCCACGGCACCGGCACCCAGGCCAACGACGCCACCGAGGCGGCGGCGATCCGCGGCGTCTTCGGCGCCCACGCCGACCGGCTGGCGGTGAGCTCGACCAAATCGATGCACGGCCACGCCCTGGGCGCCGCCGGAGCGCTCGAGGCGGCGGCGACCGTGCTGGCCATCGCCCGCGGGCTGCTGCCGCCGACCGCCAACTTCACCACCGCCGACCCCGAGTGCGACCTGGACGTGGTGCCCAACCAGGCGCGCGCCGCCTCGGTCGGGGCGGCGCTGTCCAACTCCTTCGCTTTCGGCGGCCTGAACGCGGTGCTGGCGTTCCGCGCCTGGCCGGGCTAGCGGCGCCGCGGCTCAGCCTCCGGCCGGCTCGGCCTCGCCCTCGCTCTCCGTCTCCAGCCCGTAGTCCAGCTCGGGCGCCGGCGGCTCGCCCCCCGGGCCCATCAGGTAGTGCTCGAGCCAGCGCACCGCGCGCAGGCTGTAGTCGAGCCGCGCCGCGGCCTTGCGGTTGCCGTGGTGCTCTCCCGGGTAGATGACGTAGCGCACCGGCGTCTGGCCGAGGATCTTGAGGAAGCGGTAGAGCACCAGCGACTGCGATGGGTGCACCCGCGAATCGGCGTCGCCGCCAAGGATCAGCAGCGGCGTCCGCGCCTGCTCGACCCAGTAGATCGGGCTGCGCTCGAGGTGCAGCTGCCAGTTCTCCCACGGCCAGCGCCGGGCGTGGACCGAGTAGAGCTCCACCGGGATGTCGCTGGTGCCGAGCTTCGAGACCTGGTCGCTGATGCCGACGAACATGACGCCGGCGGCGAAGCGCTCGCTGTGGCGGGTCGAGCTCCAGGCGGTGGCATAGCCGCCGTAGGAGCCGCCGGTCACCCCGACCCGGTCCCGGTCGACCAGGCCGGCGGCGATCAGGTGGTCGACCGCGTCGATCAGGTCGTCGAACTCCTTGCCCGCCGGGTCGGCCTGCGAGACCTTGGCAAAGTCGAGCCCGCGGCCGGTGGAGCCGCGGTAGTTGGGGTAGAAGACGGCGAAGCCGCGCGCCGCCAGCACCTGGCCGGGGCGCGAGTAGACGGTCAGCCAGCCGTTGGCAAAGTGCGCCTCGGGGCCGCCGTGAACGATGAGCACCAGCGGCACGCGCTCGCCCTCCGGGCGGTTGAGCGGCCGGATCAGCAGGCCCTGGAGGTCGAGGCCGTCGCGAGCTTCAAAGTCGACCACCTCCTGGGGCGCCAGCCGGCGCTCGGCGAGCCAGGGGTTGGAGTCGGTGATCCGCAGCGGCTCGCCGCCTTCCGGCGACCAGCGGAACAGCTCGTCGGGATGCGCCGGGGTGCTGGCGGTAAGCGCCGCCGACCCGGCCGCCAGGTCGAGCCCGCTCCAGATCTCGCCGCCGGCGGCCAGCAGCGTCTGCGGCGCGCCGTCCAGCCGCTGGCGCTCGAGCGACCGCCCGACGCCGCGCGCGGCGACCCAGATCAGCGTCTCGGCGTCCTGCCAGGCGACCTGCTCGGCATCGGCCGGGATGCCCGGGTTGAGCTCGCGCGGCGCCCCGCCGGCCGCCTCGGCCACCATCAGCCGGCCCGGGATCGGGTCGTTGACGTCGATCCCGGCCAGAAGCGCCAGCTTCGCGCCGTCGGGGCTCCAGACCACCGCGCCCAGCTTGCCCGAGATGTCGATCCTGCCGGTCACCTCGCCGCTGGCGGCGTCCAGGACGTGCACGCGGCGCGCCATGTACTCGTCGTCGATCAGCGAGGTCGGCGCCAGCGCGACGGCGAGGCGGTCGCCGGCCGGACTCCAGGACAGCGCGCTGGCCGAGCCGTCGAGGGCGACGGCGCGGGGCTCGGCAAAGCCGTCGCCCTCGACCTCGGTCAACCACAGCTCGACCGGCCGCCACTCCTCCTCGAAGACGATCTGCTGGAAGCCCTTCTCCTCGAGCTCCTTCTGCTCCTCGTCTTCGGCGCGCCGGGCGAGGAAGGCCAGCCGCTTGCCGTCGGGCGAGAAGGCGTACTCGTCGATGCCGTCGCCGTAACCCAACAGCCGGCGCGCCTCGCCGCCGCCCACCGGGATCGCGTAGAGCGCATCGTGCTCGTCGTCGCCGCGCTTGGCGAGAAAGGTGATCGCCGAGCCGTCGGCCGTCCAGGCGATGTCGCCGACATGAACCTCGCCGGTGACGAAGGGCCGTGGCGGCCCCTCGCCGCCGCTCACCCAGAGCTCGCTCCAGGCGGAACCGTCCTCGCCCACGCCGGGCTCCCGTGGCACGATCCGGGTGTAGGCCACGCCGGCGCCGTCGGGCGAGACCCGGATCTCGTCGACGTAGCGCAGCCTGGCGACGTCGTGAACCGACATGCCGGGCAGCTCGTCCGCGTGAGCCGCCAAGGGCAGCATGATGATCGGCAGCAGGACGAGGGCCGCCAGGACCGGGATAGGCCACGCGGCCGCGGGACGGGTCGAGATCTTTTTCTTCATGGCCGGATGATACAAGACCCCCGGCGGCCGGAACGCCGCCCGTCCGCACTGCTACGCTCGCATTCCATGTACGAGAAGAAGGTCGGCAAGGCCTACCTGCGCGGCTGTCTCAGGCAGTTGGTGGTCATGGCCGTGGGCGCCATCCTGGGCAGCGCCCTGGTGGGCAGCGTGCTGGTGCTGGTCGGCGACGGCGACATCGAGCCGCGCGGCCCTCGCTTCACCCTGGCCCTGGCCCTGCCCGCCATCTTCATCCTCTCGTTGCTGACGATCGGGGCGGTGTGGGTCTGGATCCGCGCTCGCCGGCTGGACCGGGCCTTCGTGCCGTGGCGTTTGCGCGGCCAACAGGCCGGAGCGGTGATGCGGTCCTGGCATGGCGAGATCGAGGGGCGGACCTTCAACGCGTGGTTCTATCGCGGGCCGACGATCGAGCTCTACCTGGGCTGCGTGCCGGCGACGCGCGGGGCGATCCACCGCGGCGGCGCGCTGATCCGGGCGGTCGAACGCGCCTTGGGGTCGCGCGAGCCGCTGGCGCCGTCGCCGCTCGATCTCGACGGAGTCTCGGTCTACGCCGACGATCCGGCATGGATGCACCGGTTACTGGGCCGCAACGAGGCGCGTGAGGCGGTCACCGGCCTGCTGCGGGAGACACCGCGGGCCGCGGCCGGGGTCACGGTGGCGCCCAACGCCGTGCGCTACGTCCGCCGCTTTCAGCCGCTGACCGAGATGAGCGCCGACAACATGCGCCGCTGGGTCGGCCAACTCGGCATCCTGGCCGCCGCGGCGGACGCCATCGGCCCCTCCGCCGACCGGCTCGAGCCCAGCCGGCTCGAGGAGTGGGCGCGAACCGCGCGCGGCCGCTACCTCCGCTGGATCTTCCTCGGCCTCGGCCTGTTCCTGCTGCTAACGCTGGCGGCGCTGTTCGTCTTCAGCTGGTTCTTCGTCGGCCAGAGCTAGCCCGACCTTCTCGCCGGCTCTACTCGAACAGGGTCTCGAGGCGCGCCCTGGCGCGTGGCGCGACCAGCGGGCCGTCGTTGTGCTCGAGGCGGGCGCCGCCCTCCGCGGCGCGGCCGATCAGCCCGCGGGCGGTGTCGCGATAGGCGCCGGCATCGACCTCGAGCAGGGCGACTCCCAGCAGATAGTCGACGGTGCCCCGGCCGACGCCGGGCCCCTCAGGCGCGGCGATGCCCCGCAGCGCCTCGGCGGCCTGCCGCCACTCGCCGCTGCGCATCAGGATGACTCCCCGGTTGAGCCGCACCAGCCAGCCTGGCGCCGAGGCCGCCGCGGCGGCCTCGAGGCTGGCCAGCCGCGCCGCCAGCGCCGGGTCCAGCGCCGAGGGGTCGCTCAGCGAGCCGACCAGCGGGCTGGTGCCCACGATAAGCGTAGTCTGGCGCTCCCCGCTGGCGCCGGCGACCCGCAACGCCACCTCACCGCGGACCGGGAGCCCGGCGAGGCGTTCGACGAGCTGGCGCGCGGTGGCCACCGCCGCGCCGTCGACGGCACTGACGGCGTCGCCGGCGGCCAGCCCGGCGGCGGCCGCCGGCCCGGCCGGCTCCACCCACAGAACCAGAGGCCCGCCGGCCGCGGACGAGTCGACGAAGCGCGCACCGACCCACGGCACGGCCAGCCGCAGCGGCCGGTCCAGCTCCGTGGCCAACTCGTCGACACCGCCGCCGTCGGCCAGCGCCACCCGGCGCCGCGCCGGCCGGGTCGGGCCGGGCGCGGCCGACCACAGCCAGAGATCGGCCCGGCTGGCATACAGATCGTCGGAGAGCACCGCCAGCAGGTAGGCCGAGCCGCCGAGGCCCCGGTCGAAGGCCGCTTGCAGCGCCTCCCAGTCCGGCGGCTCGGCGGCGCCCGTCCCGGCCGCCAGGCCGCGCAACAGCTCGCGATCGACGCCCGCCTCGCGCAGCAGCTCGAAGCCCCGCTCGGCCCGCTCGACCACCGCCCACTGCTCGAGCCGGCCGAGGCGCTCGGCCAGCTGAAGCTCGAGATCGGTCGCCGCCACCCGGTCACCGCCCAGCACGCCCAGCAGCATCAGGCCCGGCCGGAGACTGACCTCGATCTCCAGCAGCTGCCGGTCCGCGAGCTCGAAGCTGCGCTCGAAAAGGCCCGCCGGGCCGGCCTCGACCCGCAGCTCGTGCGGGCCGGGCGGCAGCTCGAGCCGCAGATCCTGCCGCGCCTCGCCCGGTCCCGGCCGCGGCGCCCCATCGAGCACGACGCGGGCCGCTGCCGGCAGGCCCGAGATCGCCACCGTGCCGCGGCTCGGCTCGAGGGCGGCCGTTGGCAGCGAGTAGTCGGCGATCTCGGCGATCTCGACCCGCAGCTCCCGCGACCGGTAGCCCGGCTTGCGCAGGGTCAGCAGCTGGACCCCCGCTTCGAGCCCGTCGACCGCGAGCTCGGCCGAGGTCTCTCCCTCGCCGCCGTCCGGGCGCGGCTCGCTGACCGCCAGCACCTCGCCGCGATGGACCACCTCGACCCCGCTCGGCTGGGTGGCCAGCCGCACCACGGCGCTGGTCCGCTCCAGGGTCAGCTCGATCGGCACCGACTTGCCGGCGGCAACCGTCAGCGGCTGCTCGACCGCGGCGTAGCCGGACCGCCGAACCGCGAGCACCCGCTCGCCGGCCAGCACGCGACGCGGACCCGCGACCGGCCCCAGCGGCTCGCCGTCCAGGAACAGCTCGGCGTCGGGCGGCTCGATGAGCGCGTCCAGGACGCCGGTCTCGGCGTCGCGCACCTTGTTGAGCAGATCGGAGAGCTTGCGAGACACCGAGTAGCCGGCGGGCATCTCCCAGGCCGGCTCGAGACGCACGATCGTCCGCAGATCGTCCGCCGCCCCCTCCTCCTCGAGCAGGTTGAACCGCGCCTCGGCGCGGCGGAACAAGCTCAGATGCAGCCAGCCGGCCGCGCTCTCATCCAGCGTGCCTTCACCCCGCCGCCGCTCGAGCTGCAGGATGATGCGGTCGTACAGCGGAATCGACTCCGACTGGTCGGCGGAGCGAAAGACCTCCTCGGCCTCCGCCAGCAGAGCCTCGATGTCCTCGCCCAGGTCCTCCTCGACGATCTCGGCCGCTACGGCGTTCTCGTCCGGAGGTTGCGCCGCGACCACCCCGGGCGCCAGCGGCGCCCAGGCCAGCAAGGCCAGCAGCATTCCGAGTTTGCGGATTCTCACCAGCATCTACTCCAGGACGATCAGGCCGCGGCGGGGATCGGCGATCCAGATCCGGCCCGCCGGGTCGACGGTGAGGTCGGCCGGCCGCTCGAGCTCGAGCCCGTCCGGCAGCGCCGGCCCCAGCTCGTCCAGCCGCCGGCCCTCGCGGTCGAAGACCTCGATGCGCCGGTCGCCGCGGTCGAGCACGTAGATGTTGCCGGCGCCGTCGACGGCCAGCGCCTCGGCCCGGTCCCAGTTGCCCGCGATCAGCCGATCGCCGCCGCGGTCGCCGGCGGCGAACCGGGTGACGGTGCGCGCCCGCTGGTCGAGGACCAGCAGCCGGCCGCGGCGGTCGCTGGCGAGGTCGACCGGCTCGCTGCCCTTGCCGCTCACCAGAGTCTGGTGCAGCCGCCGCCCGGGCTCATAGAGCATCACCCTGGGCGGCTTGGCGGCGAGCACGAGCCAGCTGCCGAACGGCGCCGGCTCGACGGCCACCAGCGGCCGCACGGTCGGCTTCTTCTCGCTCGGCGGCGAGGCGAAGCGCAGGTTGCGCCGCCCCGGGAAGGTCGCCGCCGACTCGTCGGTCGTCACCACCAGCTCGCTGCCGGCCCAGGAGTTCCGCTGCGCCTCCTCGTGGTTGAAGCGGGAGACCGGCTGCCCGGCGGCATCCAGGACCACCGTGGAACCCTGGCCGCCGGTCACCGCCACCTGGCCGTCCGGCCGCGCGGCGACGGCGATCGGCCGTTCCGGCGCCGCCCCGACGACCCGGCCGCGCTGCCAGCGCCGCTGTCCCGAAGCGGGCCGCAGCCAGAGCCGGTGGATCATCGCCAGCCGGCTCTCGGCCAGCGCCTCGAGGGCGCGCTCCTCGTCGCCCGCGCCGGCGCCGTCGACCACCGCCTGAAGCAGATCGCCGGCCTCGCGCCACTCGCCCTGGTCGAGCAGCAGCGCCGCCAGCTCGAGCCGCGCCGTCAGGCTCCACAGCGAGCGCGGCTCGAGATCGATGACGTCCGCCAGGCCGCGCGCCGCCTCGCCGTCGCGCCCCAACCGCTCGGCGACCCGGGCGCCGAGCACCGCCGCCTCGGCGCGCCAGGGCTGCTCCACGTAGGCGGTGCGCGGAAACAGCAGGACGGCGTTCTCGAGCGTCTCCCGAGCCTCTTCGAGCCCGGCCTGGTCCTCCGCGCCCGCCGCCTGGATCCGGCCGAGCAGAGTGTGGGCGGCCGCCGCCTGCGGCCGCCGCGGATGGTTGCGGATCAGGGTCGTCGCCGCCTCCTCAGCCGCCTCGGCGCGCTCGAGCCCGAGGTTGCCGACGGCCAGCCGCAGCAGCGCCTCGGCGGCCGCCGGATCGTCCGGGAACTGCTCGCTCAACAACGCGAACTTCCCCAATGCGCCCTCGAGATCGCCGTCCTCCTCGAGCTGGGCGGCCTCGGAGAGCAACCGGTGGATCGTCTCGTCACCGGGCGTCGCGGCGGATGCGACGCTCGTCGCCGCGAGACCGCAGACGATCACCGCCAGAAGGCCGGCGGCCAGCCGGCGCCCGCGGGTCATGACGGCTTCACCTCGAAGATCCGCTGCGTCGACAGACCGATGTTGTGGCGCCGCTCCTTGACCAGCCCGCCCTCCCACTCGAAACGGAAAGTGTGCGGGCCGACGGTCAGCTCGACCTGGGCCGGCAGCTCGCCGACCGCGCGGCCGTCGATGCTCAGCCGGCAGCTACCCACGGCGGCGACCGGGATGGTGACCGTCACCGGCAGCTCGAGGACCCGCGTCTCCTTGCTCTCGAGCACGACGCGGCGGCTGTCGCCGTAGAAGACCTGCGGCGCCGACAACTCGACGGTGTGGCTGCCCGGCGGCAGCGACAGGCGCAGCTCGCCATCGCCGCTGCGCCGGCGACCGGCGACCTCGACCGTTACCCGGTAGCCCGCCCGCACCACCAGCTCGGCCGGCGGCACGCTGGGAGCGAGCGCAAAGTGAAGGCTGCCGGCCTGCCGTTGCTCGGGGGTCAGCTGGTCGAGATCGAAGGCCCAGCCGGCGGGCTCGTGGCCGTCCAGCGTCACCGTCAGCTGGTAGGCCCGGCCGGGCGCCAGCGCCACCGGCAGCGGCGTGACCCCCTCGAGCGGCAATCCGTCGAGCTCCACCCGCGCCCCGGCCGGCTCGCTGGTGATGGTGATCGTCTCTTCCGGCGGCGCCAGTGTCGGCGTCCAGCGGCTCTCCATCTCCGGGCCGAGGACGAGATCGAGCGCGGCGACGACCTCGCCGTCGCGCCGCAGCTCGACGGTGCGGGCCTCCCCCGGGTCGCCCGCCAGGTCGAGCACCGCCGGCGTCGTCATCTCCTGGTCGCGCCCGTCGAGCCAGACCTCGAGGCCGGGCAGATCGGGGCGAATCTCGACGCTGCCCGAGAACTCCCGCGGCGACGGCGACACCGGACCGGCGGCCGGCGGCCGGCCGGGCGCGGTCGCCGCGGTCGCCGTCTCGCCGCCGCGGCCCATCGTCCAGTAGATGCCGCCACCGAGCAGGGCGACGGCGACAGCCGCCAGGGCCAGCCTGGCGTAGGGGGAGCCCAGCGGCCCCGCCGCCGGGCGCGCGGCCGCCTCGTCCTCAGTCGCCGGCCCCGCCGGGAGGTCGGCGCTGATCGGGATCGGCGCGGTGGCGATGCCCGCCGGGACTCCGGCCGCCTGCACGCCCGAGATGGCCTGCAGCGCCGCCAGCAGCTCGCCGGCCGACTGAAAGCGGTCCTCCGGCGCCTTGGCCATCAGCCGTTGCACCACCTCGTCCAGCGCCGGCGGCACCTCGGGCCGCTTGTCGCGCACCGAGGGCACCGGGGCGTTCAGGTGTTGATAGGCCACGGCGATCGGCGCGTCGCCGGTGTAGGGCGGCTCACCGGTGAGCAGATTGTGGAACAGGACGCCCAGGGAGTAGAGATCGGTGCGCGCGTCGATCTCCCCCGCCGAGATCTGCTCCGGCGCCATGTAGTCGGGACTGCCGACGCTGGCGCCGACCCGCGTCAGCCGCGTCTCGTTGCCGGCCTGGGCGATACCGAAGTCGGTCAACACCGCCCGGCCGTGCTCGTCGACGATCACGTTGGCCGGCTTGACGTCCCGATGCACGACGCCGGCGTCGTGCGCGTAGCCCAGCGCGGAGGCCATCTGGCTCACCACTCCCACCACTTCGTCCAGCGGCAGCGGCCCGGACTCCTCGAGCTTCTCCTCCAGGGTCTTGCCCTGCAGCCACTGCATCGAAAAGTAGTAGGTGCCGTCGAGCTCGCCGACGTCGAAGATGGTGACCAGCCCCGGATGGTGCAGTTTGGCCGCCGAGCGGGCCTCGCGCAGGAACCGCTCGACAAAGGCGGCATCCTTGGCCAGGTGGGGCAGCAGCACCTTGACCGCCACCTGGCGCTGGAGGTTTGGCTGGCTGGCGCGGTAGACGACCCCCATTCCACCACGGCCAATCTCCTCCTCGACCTCATAGTTGCCCAGCTTGGAGCCGATCATCCTCGCCGGGATCGTAGCATCCGGCGGCCGCCGCCGGGCCGGCCGGGACCGGCGGCGAAACCGGCCTCGATGGCTCCCCAAGGGCCGCCGACGCCTGCCCTTCGGTTGCACCCGACTGACAAATAGTGCCGTTCGGCGGGCCTTCTCGACGGCCCGGACCCCACGACCAAAGGGGTTCCCGGCTGGCACCCATCCTGCTCTTCTTCCTGGTCGAGCCGGAGGCGGGTCCCGCCGGGAGGCAAACCGATGCAGCCATTCGAGGAGTTGGTCATGTCCGAATCGCCCGATCCCGGACTCGACCGCCCCGATCCGGGCGAGGCCGCCGACGTCGAGGCGGTGTTCACCCTGGAGTCGGCCGCGGTCTGCCCCGCCTGCCGCGGGTCGCTCGACACCATCGGCATCGTGCGGCTGCTGCGCACCCGGGTCAACTTCGTCTCCTCGCTGCCGCGCCGCGGCCAGCTGATGATCTGCCCGAAGTGCCGCACCGTGCTGGGCGGCGGCCTGGGCGGCCTGGTCTAGCGGCTCGGTCTGGCGGTTCGGGGCTCCCGGCAACCCCGGCCGCGGCCGGGGCAAGAACGAGAACCCCGTTTTCCGTCCTTCTTGGCGGGGGCTCGGGGCGCGTAGACTCGCGTCCCGAGGCCGGCCCGCCGTGGGCGACCCTCCCGGACAGTCGAGATGCCGCCGCCAGAACAGACCAGCCCGACGGCCGCCGACGCGCCGGCCGAGGTCCTGGACCTGGTGCAGCGGGTCTGGGGCTTTCGCCGCCTGCTGCCGCTGCAGCTCGAGGCCCTCGAGGCGATCCGCGCCGGCCGCGACTGCCTGCTGGTGCTGCCCACCGGCGGCGGCAAGTCGCTCTGCTACCAGGCGCCGGTGCTGCTCGACGGCGGCCTGGCGGTGGTGGTCTCGCCGCTGATCTCGCTGATGAAGGACCAGGTGGACGGGCTGCGCGGCAACGGCGTCGCCGCCGCCTACGACAACTCGAGCCTGTCGCCGGACGAGCGCGACCGGGTGCGCGCCGACGCCCTGGCCGGCCGGCTGCGGCTGCTCTACGTCTCGCCCGAGCGGCTGGTCGGCGACGGCTCGGAGGGCTTCCTCGACTTCCTGGGCCGCGCCGGCGTGCGCTACTTCGCCATCGACGAGGCGCACTGCATCAGCCAGTGGGGGCACGACTTCCGGCCCGAGTACCGGCTGCTGGGGGCGCTGCGCGAGCGCTTCCCGGAGGCCTCGCTGCACGGCTTCACCGCCACCGCCACCGAGCGGGTGCGGCGCGACATCGTCGCGCAGCTCGGGCTGCGCGAGCCCGAGGTCCTGGTGGGCTCGTTCGACCGCCCCAACCTGCTCTACCGCGTCTTCCGCCGCGGCGACCTCGCCGCCCAGCTGCGCACCATCCTCGCCCGCCACCCGGGCGAGGCCGGCATCGTCTACTGCATCTCGCGGCGCGAGGTCGACCGCTGGGCGGCCCGGCTGCGCGACTGGGGCCACTCCGCCCTGCCCTACCACGCCGGCCTGGCCGACCACGAGCGCCACGGCAACCAGGAGGCGTTCCTGAGCGAGCGCACCGACGTCATCGTCGCCACCGTCGCCTTCGGCATGGGCATCGACCGCCCCGACGTGCGCTTCGTCGTCCACGCCGGCGCGCCGCGGTCGCTCGAGCACTACCAGCAGGAGTCGGGCCGCGCCGGCCGCGACGGCCTCGACGCCGAGTGCGTCCTGTTCTACTCCGCCGCCGACTTCGTCACCTGGCAGCGGCTGCTGGAGAGCTCGGGCGAGCTGAACGACGGCGCCCGCCAGCTGCTGAGCGGGATTCGGCGCTACGCCGGCTCGATGCGCTGCCGCCACCGCAGCCTGCTCGAGTACTTCGGCCAGAGCCTCGACGGCGACGACTGCGGCGCCTGCGACTGGTGCCTGGGCGAGCTCGAGGGGGTCGACGAGCCGGTGGTCCTGGCGCAGAAGATCCTCTCCTGCGTCCTGCGCTTGCGCCAGCGCTGGGGCGCCGGCCAGGTGGTCAACGTGCTGCGCGGCCGGGCGACCGACAAGGTCAAGAGCAACCGGCACGACGAGTTGAGCACCTTCGGTCTGCTCGAGGACTGCCCGGTGGGCGAGCTGCACGGCTACCTGGAACAGCTGCTGGACCGGGGTTACCTGGTCACCGAAGGCCACCCCTATCCGGTGCTCCAGGTGACCGAGGAGGGGCTGGCGCTGCTGCGCGCCGAGACCACCTGCGAGCTCTACCGCCAGCAGCGCCCGCAGCCGCGCCGGCGGAAGCCGAAGCCGATCGCGGACTCGTGGGACGGGGTCGACGAGGGCCTGTTCGAGGCGTTGCGCGAGCTGCGCCGCGAGCTCGCCGTCGAGCGCGGCGTGCCGCCCTACGTCATCCTGCACGACCGCTCGCTGCGCGACCTGGCGCGGCTCAGGCCGGCGACTCCGGCCGGGCTGCTGGCGGTCTACGGCATCGGCGAGAAGAAGGCCGCCGAGCTGGGCCCGCGGCTGCTCGAGACGATCGCCGGCTGCCCGCCAAGCGAGCCGCCCCCGCCCGATCTGCTCGCCCCGGCGCCGCCCGAGCCTGGATAGGCGCCGCCACTACCTCTGCGCGGCCGCCGGTTGTATCCTCTCGGTCGCGCCGCGGCGTACTTTCGCCGCGCCCCCCAAACCATGAAAAAACGACTCGTACTCGCCTACTCCGGCGGCCTCGACACCGCCTGCATCCTCAAGGTCCTGGTCGAACGCGGCTGGGAGGTCGTCGCCTTCGTCGCCGACGTCGGCCAGCAGGAAGACTTCGACGAGGTGGCCGCGCGCGCCCGCGCCACCGGCGCCGCCGAGGTGGTGATCGGCGACCTGCAAACGCGAGTTCGTCACCGACTTCATCTTCCCGGCGGTGGCCGGCAACGCCATCTACGAGAACCGCTACCTGTTGGGCACCTCGCTGGCGCGGCCGCTGATCGCCCGCGCGCAGGTGGAGACGGCGCGGGCCGCGGGCGCGGTGGCGGTGGGCCACGGCGCCACCGGCAAGGGCAACGACCAGGTGCGCTTCGAGCTCGCCTACGCCGCCCTGGCGCCCGACCTGGAGGTGGTCTCGCCGTGGAAGGAGCGGGAGTTCCTCGAGCGGTTCAAGGGCCGGCCCGACCTGCTGGCCTACGCCGCCGAGCACGGCATCCCGATCGAGGCCACGGCCGAGAAGCCGTTCAGCTCGGACGAGAACCTGATGCACCGGAGCTACGAGTCGGGCATCCTCGAGGACCCGATGACGCCGCCGCCCGACGACCTGTTCAACCTCACCCGCGCGCCGCGCCAGGGACCGGACGAGCCGGCGCGGCTCGAGATCCACTTCAAGGACGCCCTGGCGACGCGGGTCGAGAACCTCGACGACGGCACCGTGCACGAGGACCCGCTGGAGCTGTTCCTCTATCTCAACGAGCTCGGCGGCAGCCACGGCGTCGGCCGCGTGGACATGGTCGAGAACCGCTTTGTCGGCATCAAGTCGCGCGGCGTCTACGAGACCCCGGGCGGCACGGTGCTGCACGCGGCGCTGCGCGACCTCGAGGGCATCGCCATGGACCGCGAGGTGCTGCGGCTGCGCGACTCGCTCAGCCCCAAGTTCACCGAGCTGATCTACAACGGCTTCTGGTTCAGCCCCGAGATGGACTTCATCCGCGCCGCCTTCGCGAAGTCCGAGGAGCTGATCGACGGCCGCGTCCGGCTCGAGCTGTACAAGGGCGGCATCGCCATCCAGGGGCGCGAGTCGCACAGCTCGCTCTACGACCGCGAGCTCTCCTCGATGGACGTCGAGGGCGGCTACGACCAGGTCGACGCGCGCGGCTTCATCCGCATCAACGCCCTGCGCCTCAGGGCGCACCAGCTGATCGTCGAGCGCGCCGCGGAGGACGAGGGCGGAGAGGCCCGGGAAGGAGACGCCGGCTGAGCCGGCTGTGGGACCGCGGCGAGCCGCTCGCGGAGGCGGTGCTGCGCCTGACGGTGGGGCGCGACCCGGAGCTCGACCTGCGGCTGGTGCCCTGGGACTGCCAGGCCTCGACCGCCTGGGCCGAGATGCTGGCCGGCATCGGCGTGCTGGACGATGACGAGTGCGCGGCGCTCGGCCGGGAGCTCGCCGCCATCGCCGCCGAGGCCCGCGCCGGCAGCTTCGTCATCGAGCTCGAGCAGGAGGACGGCCACACCGCGATCGAGAACCGCCTGCGCCAGCGCCTCGGCGAGGCGGGCGAGAAGATCCACACCGGCCGCAGCCGCAACGACCAGGTGCTGGCGGCGCTCCGGCTGTGGGGACGCGCCGCGGTGCTCGACCAGCTCGACGCGCTGACGACGGTCATCGGCCGTCTGTTGGAGCTGGCCGAGGCCCACCGCGAGACCAGCATGCCGGGCTACACCCATACTCGCCAGGCGATGGCCACCACCCTCGGCCACCATCTCGCCGCCTGGGCCGACAACCTGCTCGACTGCGTGCCCTGGCTCGAGGCGGCCTATGCCCACCTCGACCGCTCGCCGCTCGGCGCCGGCTCAGGCTTTGGCACCGCGCTGCCGCTCGACCGCCAGCGGGTAGCCGACCGGCTCGGCTTCGCCTCTCTCCAGGCCAACACCCTGGCGGTGCAGAACGACCGCGGCAAGAGCGAGTTCCTGGCGCTCGCCGCCGCCGCCGCCACGGCCACCGACCTCGGAAGGCTGGCCACCGACCTGATCTGGTACTCGAGCGACGAGCTGGGCTACATCCGGCTGGGCTCCTCGATCACCACCGGCTCGAGCATCATGCCGCAGAAGCGCAACCCGGACGTGCTCGAGCTGATCCGCGCCGGCGCCGCCCGGCTGCGCGCCCGCCAGGCCGAGGTGGGGTCCGTCTACGGCCCGCTGCCGGCCGGCTACCAGCGCGACCTGCAGCTGACCAAGGAGCCGTTTCTCGAAGGCATGCAGAGCCTCATCGACATGCTGCGCGCGCTCACGGCCGTCCTGGCCGATCTCGAGGTCGACGTCGACCGCTGCCGCCGGGCGGTGCTGCCCGCCACCGGCGCCACCGACGCGGTCTACCGCCGGGTCGCCGAAGGGGTGCCGTTTCGCCGCGCCTACCGCGAGGCCGCCGCCGGCGAGGCACCGGCCGCGACCGCCGACCCGGCGGAGGGCTGGCGCGCGCGCGGCCACGCCGGCGCCCCGGGCGGCCTCGAGCTCGACGAGCCCGGGCGGCGGCTGGCGGCGGCCCGCGAGCGGCTCGACGAGCGCCGCGCGGCCCTCGCCGCCGTCGCTATGTAGCGGCAGCAGGTGGCCCGCCGCTACCGGCCGCGCCGTGCTGCCAACCCGGCCGCGGCCACCAAAGAACAACGGCCCCGCGGCTTCAAGCCACGGGGCCGGAAAGCGCCAAAAGGCAGCCGTCCTCCGCTACATCGAACCGCCGAAGGCCGGATCCTCCTCGGCGCCCGGCCGCGCCTTCCACTCGAGCGAGTAGTAGTCGCCGCGGTCGCGGGCCCAGGGGTCGAAGACGTTGACCACCGGCTCGAGCTGCTCGCGCAGCTCCGGCACGGTGCGCTGCAGCACCCGTTTGAAGGCCGAGACCTCCACCTTGTGGCCGTTGTCCTCTACCGGCTCCCACTGCTTGGGCCCCGGCCCGTTGTTGATCACCCAGTCGAGGCCGTAGGTGGTGTAGAACTCCGGCCGGAAGCTCGAGGTGAAGAACCGGTCGCTGAACAGCCGCCGTGAGGCGTTCAGGATGAACACCACGAACTGGGTCTCCGAGATGGCGAAGCCGTGCGGCCGCGGGAACTCGGCCAGCCAGCCGACGACCGTGTCGACGTCCTCGATGTTGTCGACCTCGGTGCCGTCGGGGTGGCCCAGGCAGTCGGTGATCGGCGAGCCGTCCTCCATGAGCTGGGCGGTGGTGATGACCTTGCTGTCGTCACAGACGTGGGTGCCGTAGACCTCGCGCAGCACGCCGACCAGCCGGCGCTGCTCGGCCAGGGCCGCCTCGCGCGCGGTCCGCTGGTCCCGCGACTCGCCGGGGCGGGGCTGCTCGAGCCGCTTGTCGACGAAGTCGCCGAAGCCGGTCAGCTGCCGCAGGCCGTACTGGCGCCGGAACTCGTTGAACCGCGGGACACCGTGCTCGCGATCGCGGATCAGGTCGAGGGCCGGCACGTCCAGCTTGAAGCCCTCGCCCAACCGGGGCATCTCCAGGTTCTGCAGGAAGGCGGCGTGGTTCTGCAGGGTCAGCAGGCCGAGCCGCTGGCGCCCCATGCTGAGGGTCCAGTTGGCGATGCCGCGCTCGTTCATGTGCTCGGTGCCGCCCTTGCGGAAGGTCTCCACCACCGGGATCTTGTGGGCGATGGCGTTGGGCTGCTGCCAGTCGCGGTACTCGATCAGATCGGGCACCAGCGGGTGCAGCCGGTAGACGGTGGTGAACTCCTCGGGGAAGTTGAACGGCGAGCCGAAGTGGTTGATGCCGCCGTTGACGTGGTCCGGGTTGGTGATCGACCACAGGTCCTCGGCGTCGCGGTCGAGCCGGGCGAAGAACCGGTCGTCCTCGTACACCCGGCTGCCGAGGCCGAAGATGCCGGGCCCGGAGGCGAAGACCGAGTACCACTGGGTCGCCTTCTTCACCTCTTCCGACTTGCCGAAGTTCTGGACGGTGATCTTCTCCATCGCCCGCGACATCAGCGAGTGCTCGTCGAACAGCCCGCCCCAGTTGGCGTTCATCGCCAGATACAGCGGCTCGTCGTAGAGCAGCTGGGTAGTCCACTCGATGGTGTGAATCTTGGCGATCACCGCCGAGACCACCAGCCGCGCCGCCTGGAAGAGCTCTTCGTCGGTGACCTCCGAGTAGGTGATCACGTCGTCCGGCCGGTCCGGGTTGCGCAGCCCCGAGTCGGCGTCCGGCGTCGCGGCGGTCTGGCCGCGGAAGCCAGTGACGAATGCGTTGTGCTCGCGGGCGAAAACGTTGTGGTAGAAGCTCAGCCCGATGTTCCAGTTGTCGGCGAAGCCGGTCGACTCCTGGCCGGTCCAGGCGCAGTTGGGGCCGCTGCACCCGTCCATGATCGGCAGATAGCCCTGCGCCTCGCCGTCGCCCGGGTGGTCGCCACGCTGGACCATCAGCAGCTTGGCGGGATCCTCCGGATCGCGCTTGACGCGCCGCTGCGACGCCTCGCTGTAGCCGTAGATGCTCGAGGCGTCCCACCAGGCGGTGTTGTTGTTGGCGAAGGTGCGCGGCGCGCGGGCGGGAAGCTCCTGGCCGTCGTGGCTGTAGGTCGGCGGCTCGTCGCTCTGGGCGACCAGCGCCTGCTCCATCTCCCGGCCGCCGCCCACCGGCATCATCTCGTCCTGGTTCTTGCCCTCTTCGAGGTGGGAGAACCAGTCGTGGGTCATGAACTGGATCCAGAACGCCGCCAGCACGTTGAAGAAGGGCGCTTTCTGGTAGTCGCAGTTGGCGTCGGCGGGATAGCCCTCCACCCCCTTGCCCTGGTTGCAGGTCTCGGGGGTCGACTGCGCCCGGGTCAGCAGCTTCTCGCTGATCACCGCCGGATCGGGCTCGAGCAGCCCCAGGCGGTCGCCGTGCCGGTTGCGCACCATCTCGTTGCGGCCCAGCCGCGGGAAGGTGGTCTCGAACTGCGAGTTGCGGGCGAACAGGGTGCCGGCGGCGCCCATCAGCGGGTTGCGCAGGTCGTTGCAGATGCCGCTTGTGGTGCGGTGACGGATCAGCTGGCCGCCACACAGCTGCTCGGCGTCGCCGCCGACCTCGCGGTAGCGCGGGTGATCGGCCGGCAGCCGCATCTCCTCCCAGGTCTTCAGCGACGGGCCCGGCACGCCGTCGCGGCCGTCGACGTACTCGTCATAGGTGTAGTTGTCCATCAGGTTGAACTTGACCAGCTCGATGCGCTCGTACTCGAGATCGAGCAGGGCGCCGTCGACGCCGCGGCCGTTCGGGTTGATGTGTCCCTGCCCCTCGTCGATGATCCTCTCCTTGATCGCCTTGGCGATTCCGCCCTGGGCCTGCTCGGAGGCCTTCGAGCTGGCGTCGCCCGCGGCCCAGTAGTTGGCCCAGTCGACCCAGGGCTCGGCGCGGAACCGCTTCGCCCACTCGCCGCCGCGGCAGCCGGCGGTGTAGTCGGCCACCTTGCCCAGGAAGCGCTCTCCCCGCTCCGCGGCGATCGGCCGGAACCCGGCCCCCACCAGTTTGGCGCAGTCGCGCAGCGAGTCGATCTCGGCCCGCATCGCCTCCTTGCGCTCGCTGTCGCATCCGCTGCAGGCCTGGAAAAGCAGCGCCATGCCGATTGCTGCTACAAACAGGGCTCGTTTCGCCATCGTCGATCCTCCTCCGGTTGTCGCGGGTCGGGCTCGAAACCCCCTGGCGGACCGCCCTTGCGGTCCACCTCGTCGCGCCGCACCCCGCTCCCTCGCCTCTTTGTTCTTTCTCGGGGCCGGACTATAGGACCGGCCGTCGCGGTGAGTCAACCCGGAATCCGGGTCAGCCTCCCGAGCGGCGGCTCTGGCGCTGGCGGCGGCGAATCTCGCCCTCGCCGTGCCGCTTGCCGCGACCGATCCCGGGCACCTCGGCGGCCAGCTCGCGCCAGGCCTCGGGCGACTCGAGATGCTCCGGCCAGAAGGGGAAGGTGCGGCACTGCCCCGGCCGCACCGGGTAGATCGTGCAGCCCCGTTCGGCCTGCCAGAAGACGCAGTCCGGGCGATCCGGCTTGTCCACCAGGGCCAGCCGGTTGTCGATGCGCCGCAAGTAGCGGCGCCCAAACGCCTCGCGCGGCAGCTCCAGGAACTCGGCGATCTTGCCGATGCGCTCCTCGCTGACCCAGACATGGCCCTCGCCGGTGCAGCAGCGGCCGCAGCGGGTGCACTCGAAGCGCAGGCCGTCGGCGTACCAGGGGGGCTGGTGGGAGCTCATACGTCCGGTTTCGGGCCGCCGGGGGCACCCGTCGGTTTGACTGCAACGTAGGCATCGTAGGTGTCCGCCGGGCCGCGTGCAAGATCGCGAGGGCTAAATCCGTCCTCGTCAGCGGGTCGAGGGCGGTCGCATCGGTTCTCGAGAAGCGACGACCACCCGACCGCATACACTTAGCGCCCCCTTGGCGTATTCTCGATGAACCGGATTGAGGCAGGACTGACCATGGGACGCACCAACATCGAGCTCGACGAACGGCTGGAGGAGGCGCTGCGGGAGGAAGAGGATCTCGGCGCCGCCCTCCTCAGCCCCGATTCCGACTTTGCGCGCATCGCCCTCCACACGCCGCTGAGTCTCGCGTAGTTCAGCAGAAGCGCTCTGGCCCGCGGTGGAACTGCTGCGAACCCTGGCCACCCTGGCCGAGCCGCCGGCGCCCGAGCATCGGCCGCTCGCCGAGCTGCTCGAGCTGGGCCCGGCGCCGGAGGCGGCGGACTTCACCGAGCTGTTCGAGTTTCAGCTCTACCCCTACGGCTCGTTCTACCTCGGCGGCGAGGGGTTCCTCGGCGGCGAGGCGCGCGACCGGATCGCCGGTTTCTGGCGGGCCATCGGTGAGACGCCGCCGAGCGAGCCGGACCACCTGGCGACCATGCTCGCCCTCGGCGCCCGGCTGGCCGAGCTCGAGGCGGCGGCGCGCGCGGCGGCGCCGCGGGCCGGCTGGCGGCGGGCTCGGCGGGCCTGGCTGTGGGAGCACCTGCTGAGCTGGCTGCCGGTCTTCTGCGACAAGGCGGCGGCGATCGCCCCGCCCTACTACCGGCGCTGGGCCGCGGTCCTGCTGGCGGCGCTGGCCGAGGAGGCCGCCGCGCTCGGCGACCAGGACGGCCTGTCGCTGCACTTGCGCGAGGCGCCGCCGATGGCCGACCCGCGGCGCGAGGGCGGCGAGGCGTTCCTGGCGGCACTGCTGACGCCGGTGCGCAGCGGCGTGATCCTGGTGCGCCGGGACCTCGAGCGGGCCGCTCGCGAGCTCGGCCTGGGCTGCCGGGCGGGCGAGCGCCGCTTCGCCCTGCGCTCGCTGCTCGATCAGGACCCCAAGGCCGTGCTCGGCTGGCTGGCAGAGTTCGCCGCGGCCGCCGCGACCCGCTACCGCCGCCTCGAGGCGGGCGGATCGGCGACCGGGTTCTGGGCCGAGCGGGCGACGGCGAGCGGCGAGCTCCTCGCGGCCCTGGCACCACAGGGGCCGGAGTAGCTCGACTATCGGCTCGCTGCCGCACGACCGTCGGGCCATCCAGCAGCCCGTGGTAGCCGAGCGCTCCGAAGGGCTCGGGCAAACCGCCCGATTCACCGATCGTCTACGGCGTCGACCGATGACCGGGACGGGCGTGGCCGCCCGCCGGCCCGCCGTCAGCTCGGCCTCAGGTGACCTTGGGCCGCCGGCCCGACTCGCGGGCCGGCACCCCAGGGGTCGAAGAGGAGTAGCCGGCAAGTTCGTTGTCCAACCGCCAGCGCACGTAGTGCCCGCGCAGCGTCAACCGGATGAACTTGCCGGGATCGGCTACCGGTTCGCCGTTGTAGTGATTCATGTCCATCTCGCCTATATAGGGTGGTCCCGGGAACTGCCTGATATACCCACGCAAACGGGCGTGCCGCCCCGCTTGCCGCCTGCCCATCGGCTGGCAGCCCCGGCAGAGGTCCGGACGGTCCCCTGGTGGTGGCCATGGAGCCAATCATCCAGGCTTCTCACCACCGGCCGCCAGCTGCTATAGTCTTAAGATAGTCCGCAGCACTTTGACGAGGTTCCGGCTTCCCGCCTCAGGCGGCAGCCGGCTGGAGGAAGCCGATGAGCGAGAGTAGGAAGCGCGATCCGGAGGAGAAGTTGTCCGAGTTTGGCGCGAGCTTCAAGCAGGTCTTCAAGAAGGAGCTCGACTGCGTCGAGCGCCGCTGGCAGACAGTCTACCCGGCCGACCCGAAGCCGGACCCTGACCCGAAGCCGACCCCGAAGAACCGCACCGCCTCGTCGAAGATCAAAGACAGAACGCCCACCACCGACAACGAGCTCGTCGGCCTGGCCTTCTCCGGCGGCGGCATCCGCTCGGCCACGATCAACATGGGCATCGCCCAGGCGCTGCACCGGCGCGGCGTCTTCGACCACGTCGACTACATGTCGACGGTCTCCGGCGGCGGCTACCTGGGCTCGAGCATCAGCACCGCCATGCGGGCGCTGCCCACCGAGGAGGAAGCGCCAAAGCAGCCGAAGACGAAGGGCGAGTTCCCCTACGCCTACCAAGAGCTCAACGCGGCGGCCGACACGACGGCGGTAGGCGAGCCCCGCCAGGTCGAGACCAAGCCCCTCGCGGCGGCCGAAAAGCCGGCGGTAGGCGAGCCGCGCAAGGTCGAGACCAAGTTCCTAACCTGGGTGCGCAACAACTCCAACTACATGGCCACCGGCGGCTTTCTCGACTGGCCGCGCATCTTCGGCGTGCTGCTGCGCGGCATCCTGGCCAACTTCCTCGTGCTGCTGCCTATCCTGCTGCTCCTGGCCGTCGGAATGGTCTGGCGTCACGGCGACAAGCTGGCCAAATGGGAGCAGGAAGACCAGAAGATCGCCACCGCCTTGCACACCGCCAGCGAGGCCGCCACCGAGGCGGACCAGAGGCTGCAGCTGGGAACCACCAACTGGACGGAGGCCGACGAGGCACTCAAGAAAGCCGAGCAGGCCGCCAAGACCGCGAAAGAGGAGCAGAAGACAACCGCCGAGGGACGCGCGGCGACCAAGATCTTCCTCTGGGTGATGGGCTTCGCCGGCGTCTTCCTCACCCTGGTGTTCGTCTTTCCGGTGCTGATCCGGGTCTACAAGGTCTACAAGCACAAGGGGGTCATCGAGACCGGCGAAGAGAGCTCGGTGGACGATCGCGGCAACGTCGAGAAGGCCTTCGGCATCGTGCTCGTGCTGATCTTCGTGGCCGCGGCGCTCGAGGCGCTGCCGCTGCTGATCCGCTGGTTCCACAAGATGGAGACCAGCGGCCTGCGTGGGCTCGTTGCCGGCGCCGGCTCCGGCGGCGCCCTGGCGGTCTTCACCGTCGCCGGCAAACTGCTGTCCAGCCTCGGCGGCCTGAAGCAGAAGATCGTCCTGCTCCTGGTGGGCCTGCTTGGCCTGTTCATCCCGCTGGCGGTCGCTCTCTACGTGGTCGACGACATGATCTACCCGGTGGCCGGAATCACCGCGGCGCAGGACAGCGCGCTCGCGGATGAACTGGCGGACATGAAGGAGAAGGGAATAGACATCGAGCCCGCGGTGGAGGGTCCAACCCCGGCCTACCTCGTCAAGGAGTGGGGGCACAAACCGCTGAAGTTCGGCGCCATGCCGTCCCCGGACGAGGTCGTGCGCCTGCTGCCCGGCGTTCTGCTGCTCATCCTGGGTGGCGGGCTCGGCGCTGCCGCCGCGGGCAAGCTGCCGCCGACGAAGGCGCGCCCGTTCTTCGCTTTCGTCGGGATCGTGGTCGGCGTCTTCGTCGGCTACTGCATCCTGATCGGCTCCTCAGCCTCCCTGGCCTGGATCTGCGGCATGTTCGGCTTCGCCGGGACGATCCGGCCGGACGTGCTGGTGCTGGGCATGACGGTGGTGGTCATGGTCTATTGCTGGGCGGCCATCGACGTCAACCTGACGGGCATGCTCGGCCTCTACCGCGATCGGCTCGCCAGCGCGTACCTGATCGGCCTGCGCAAGAAGAAAGGCGAGGACGGCAAGCCGACCGGCGAGGATGAGATCTTCGTCGAGCCCGACCTCAACCTCGAGGACCTCTGCGGCGGCACGCCGCCGGCGCAGAAGCCCAAGAAGAAAGAAGACTGCCCAGGCTGGGATGGCCAGGTCGCCTGCCATTCGTCGAAGGCGCCCTACCACATCGTCAACACAGCGCTGAACCTCCAGGGCAGCAAAGACCCGATGCTGCGCGACCGCGGCAGCGACTTCTTCATGTTCTCGAAGCTCTACTACGGCGGCCATCGCACCGGCTACTGCCCGACGGGGCTGCTCGAGAAGGTCTTCCCACAGATGGACCTGCCCACCGCCATGGCGATCTCGGCCGCGGCGGCCTCGCCCAACGCCGGCCGCGCGACCAGCAAGCCGCTGGTGGCGCTGATGACCCTGCTCAACATCCGCCTCGGCTACTGGGTGCCGCATCCCGGCCGGCTCTACGACTGGCTCGACGAGCGCGGCATGATCGCGGACAACACCAAAGAGCCCCAGATCCATCACCGCTGGAGCTGGCGCATTCCGCCGAGTGCCCTGCTGCTCGAGATGGCCGGCGAGGTCAACGAACGGGACAAGTGGGTCAACCTGTCGGACGGCGGCCATATGGAGAACCTGGCGGTCTACGAGCTGCTGCGCCGCCGCTGCAAGTACATCATCTGCGGCGACGGCGAGGCCGACCCGACCCTCACCTTCGGCGGCCTCGCCATCTTGATGCGCTCGGCGCGCATCGACATGGGGATCGAGATCGAGATCCTGCTCGACGACCTGCGCCTCGGCGAAGACCGCACCAGCCACCAGCACGCCGCCCTCGGCAGGATCCTCTATCCGAGCGAGCACCAGCAGGTGCGCCGCAAGGATCCGGGCACGTGCCCGGTGTGCGGCAAGGATGGCAAGGATAAGGATCTCGAGGACTTCCAGAACCCGAAGTTCAACAAACTGGACCCCTCCGAGGTCAGCGACGACACGAAGTACCGCTGCCCCCGGGGCGAGCTCGAGATCGGCCACCTGCTCTACATCAAGTCGTCGTTCACCGGCAACGAGGACGAGACGATGCAGGAGTACCGGGCCAAGAGCCCCGACTTCCCGCACGAGTCGACCGCCGATCAGTTCTTCGACGAGGGGCAGTTCGAGAGCTACCGAGCGCTGGGCTTCCACATGGCTGACGGCCTGTTCCCCGCCGTGAAACCCGGCGAGAAAGTGAATACCTGCGACACGTGGGAGTGCTTCACCGACTGGTTCGACGCGCTTTCGACCGATCTCGCGCCGCGGTTGTCGGCGAAACACGAGGCCCTCCAGGATCAGCTGCGCCGGATCTCGGAGATGCTGCAGAAAGAGGAGTTCCACGAGTACTTCTACGAGCTGTACCCATCGTTCAAGGAGCTCGAGAAGGCGAAGGGAAAGGCCGCGGCGAAGGACGATACGAAGAAGCAAGCGGGCATGCAGCAGATCGCCTACCTGGTGGGCCTGCAGCTGGATCTCATGGAAACCGCCTTCCTCAGCCTCGACCTCGACCAGCCGGTGAACTGGAACCACCCCGGTAATCAAGGCTGGCGCCAGCTGTTCGAGGGCTGGGCCAAGTCACAAAGTTTCCGAAGCGTCTACGTGCTGTTGAAGCAGCAGCACAGCGGACGTTTCCAGAACTTCTGCAGCCGGAGCCTGAGACTGAAGATGACAGAGACGGAGCTGAAGACGAGTGTTGAGAAGAAGTTGAAGGCGATGGAGGCAAAAGGCGGGCAGGAAGCCTCCCCCCTTCCCTGACGCCAGTACGCCGTCACAGACGAGCAGGAATCCGCGGAGGGGGACGCGGCGATCAGGCGCCTGAGAGGATCGTCTCGGCCGCCAACCATCCGGGAAGGCCGCTGATGCCGCCGCCGGGATGGCTGCCGCCACCGGCCAGGTAGAGCCCTCCGATCGGCGTCCGGTAGCAGCCGGCACAGGTCGCCGGACGTAGCGAGAGCAGCTGATCGAGAGCCATCTCGCCGTGGCAGAGGTGGCCGCCGGTGAGGCCGTAGCGCTCCTCGACGTCCGCCGGGGTCAGCAGCTCGCTGGCGACGACCAGCGCGCCCAGCCCCGGCGCCGCCGCCTCCAGCCGGGCCATGACCGCCGCCTCCAGCCGGTCGCGCGACTCGGCGGACCAGCCGCCCGCCGGAGCGTGGGGCACGTAGTCGACCAGCACCGAGGCGACCTGGTGGCCCTCCGGCGCGAGCGCCGGGTCGGCGAGGCTGGGCAGCCGCATCTCGAGGGTCGGCGCCGCCGGCAGCTCGCCGTACTTGACGGCGTCCGCGGCCCGCTCGAGCTCCTCGAGGCTGCCGATCCGCACCAGCTCGGACGGCGCGCCGTCGTCGCCCGCCAGCCGGGGGGTGCCCGACAGGGCCAGGTGCAGCTTGGCCACGGTGCCGCGGTTGCGGTAGACCCGCAGGTCGCGCTCGTCGCGCAGCCGCAGGCTGCCCGGGGGCAGCAGGCCCAGAAGCGCCGTCGTCGGATCGCAGGAAGCGGCGACGACCGCCGCCGGAACCGCCTCGCCGGAGGCCAGTCGCGCGCCGGTGACGGCGCCGTCGGCGACCTCGATGGCGGCGACCTCGGCGCCGGTGCGCAGCTCGACGCCGGCCGCCGCCGCGGCGCTCTGCAAGGCCGCCACCAGGCCCGCCGGCCCGCCAACCACCTCGCGGCCGGCGCCGCTTTCGAGCAGCAGCAGGATCCCGGCGGTGCCCGGCGCGCGCGGCCCGACAAAGCCGCCGAGCAGGCCCGGCGCGGCCAGGGCGCCGGCCACATCAGCGTCGTCGAACCACTCCCCGAGCCAGTCCTCGACCGGCATCGGCAGCAGCCGCAGCAGCTCGCGCCCTCGCCGCCGGCCGAGCCGGCGCAGCGCCAGCCCCTCGAGGCCCAGCCGCAGGAAGTCGACCGGGCCGCCGAGCTCCAGCCGTGGCGGCGGCCTTTCTTGCAACCGGTCGAGAAACGGGCGCAGCTCGTCGATCGCCTGCCGCCAGGGCGCGAGATCTTCGCCGGACAGGCGGATCGGCGCGCGGCCGGCCCGGGCGACGGCCACCGGCGGCCGGTCGCGCCAGGCGAGCCCGTGCGCTTCGAGCCCGAGGTCGCGAACGACGCGCGGCCGCAGGCCGGCGGTGTCGTGCAGCAGCCCCGCCGAGCGGTAGCCGGGGTGGAACGGCTCGCCGGCGGCCAGGCCGCCCACCACCTCGCGCCGCTCGAGCACCGTGACCCGCCGCCCGGCCCGCGCCAGCCGCAGCGCCGCCACCAGCCCGTTGGGGCCGGCGCCGACGACCACCGCGGCGCCGCCCGCGGGGCCGCTCATCGGCGCCCCCCCAGCATCGCCCGCGCGCACAGCGCCCCCGGCGCCGCCATCAGCCCGCCGCCCGGGTGGGTGCCCGAGGCGCACATCCAGAGCCGCCGGATCGGCGTCCGGTAGTCGGCCCAGCCGGCGGCCGGCCGCTGGAAGGCCAGCTGCTCGAGGCTCAGCTCGCCGTGGAAGATGTTGCCCTCGGTCATGCCATAGGTCTTCTCGAGGTCCCACGGAGTGATCACCTGGCGGTGGAGGATCAGGCTCTCGAGGTTGGGGATGTACTCGCCCAGGGTGCGGATCACCGTGTCGCCGAACTCCTCGCGCCGCCCCTCCCAGGCCGACGGCTCCGGCGACAGGTGGTAGGGCGCGTACTGGACGAAGATCGACATCACGTGTTTGCCCGGCGGCGCCACGCTGGGGTCGGTCAGCGACGGGATCACCACGTCCATGAAGGGCTGGCGCGAGAAGTCGCCGTACTTGGCGTCGTCGTAGGCCCGCTCGAGATAGTCGACGCTGGGCGCGATGGTGATGTCGCCGCGCAGGTGGATGCCGGCCCCCGGCAGGCAGGCGAACTCGGGCAGCCCGTCGAGCGCCAGGTTGACCTTGCCCGAGCTGCCGCGCAGCTTGAACCGGCGGATCGAGGCGGCGAAGTCGGGATCGAGGTGCTCCTCCCCCACCAGGCCGAGGAAGGTGCGGTGCGGGTCGACCGCCGAGATCACCGCCTTGGCGGCGATCTCGTCGCCGTTCTCGAGCACCACGCCGGTGGCGGCGCCGCCCCGGGTCAGGATCCGCTCGACCGGCGACTCGGTGCGGATCTCCACACCCGCCTCGCGCGCCGCGGCGGCGATCGCCTCGCTCATCGCACCGGTGCCGCCCCGCGCCAGGCCCCACGAGCGGAAGGCGCCGTCGATCTCGCCCATGTAGTGGTGCAGCAGCACATAGGCGGTGCCGGGCGAGCGCACGCCGAGGAAGGTGCCGATGATGCCGGAGACCGCCATCGGCGCGATCAGCCGCTCCGACTCGAACCACTCGGAGAGGAAGTCGACCGCGCTCATGGTGCTCATCTTGAGGATCAGCGCCGCCCAATCCTCGCCGCGGCCGAGCAGCCGGTGGCCGAAGCGCCCCAGGCCGACCAGCTTGCGCGGATCGAGGGTCATCGGGTCGGGCGCCGGGCCGTCGATCATCGGCTTGACCAGCCGGCCGAGCTCGCCCATCGCCTGGCCGAACTCGGGGTAGACCTCGGCATCGCGCGGCGCGTAGCGGGCGATCCGGCGGCGGGTGCGCTCGGGGTCGCCGTCGCGCAGCAGATAGGAGCCGTCGGGATGGGGCGTGAAGGTCGACTCGAGGGGCAGGATCTGCAAGCCGTGGCGCGGCAGGTCCAGGTCGCGCAGGATCCAGGGCCGCAGCAGGCTGATGACGTAGGAGCAGGCGGAGAACTTGAAACCCGGGTAGACCTCCTCGGTGACCGCGGCGCCGCCCAACAGATGGCGGCGCTCGAGCACCAGCACCTTGCGCCCGGCCCGCGCCAGATAGGCGGCGCAGGTCAGCCCGTTGTGGCCGCCGCCGACGACGATCGCATCCCAGCTAGCCGGCATTTTTCACCACGGCCTTCTTTCGCGGCGGGTCGAAGAAGGGCGTCGGCCGCACCCGAGCGGAGACGGTGTGGCGCTCGTACTCGACGGTGTGCTCCACCTCGAGCCGTTTGCCCTCCTCGGCCCAGGGCGTGCGCACCGAGGCGAGGGCGATCATCCGCTTCAAGATCGGCGACCAGGTGTGGCTGGTCACCTGTCCCACATGGCGGCCGTCGGCGTAGATCGGCAGCCCCTCGCGACAGGCCGCGGCCGGCAGCGCCGGCGGCAGGTCGAAGCGCTCGTAAAGCGCCTCGAGCTCGGGCCAGTCGAGCTCGAGGCCCACCAGCCGCCAGACCGAGCCGTTCTCCTTCTCCGCCCGCAGCGCGGCCTGGCCGACAAACGGCGCCCGGTCCAGCTTGACCGTCCAGCCCAGGCCGATCTCGTAGGGCGTCGACTTGCGGCTCTCGAGCGTCACCTTGGTCGAGCTGAAGTAGTCGACGTGGAGCATGACGAAGCCGGCCTCGATGCGGGTCATGTCGAGGGCGTCGAGCCCCGCCGGCTCGAGCCCGTGCGGCCGGCCGGCCGCGATCAGCCGGTCCCACAGAGCGACCGCCCGATCGCTCTCGACCCACACCTCGTAGCCCAGATCGCCGGTGTAGCCGGTGCGGGTGATCCAGACGTCGAGCCCGTCGAGCCGGGTGCGCAGCAGGCGGAAGAAGCGCAACTTGTCGAGCGACGCCTCGCAGCAGCTGTTGAGGACGGCGCGCGAGGTCGGCCCCTGGATCGCCAGCGCCGCCAGCCGGCGGCTCGAGTCCTCGATGGTGACGTCGTAGCCGCGCGCCAGCGTCTCGAGCCAGTGGTAGGTGGGGTCGGCGGCGGTGACCCGGAAGTACTCCTCGTCGAGGCGGCTGACGGTGCCGTCGTCGACCACCTTGCCGGCGTCGTCGCACCAGCAGGTGTAGCCCACCCGGCCGACCTTCAGCTTGCGCACGTCGCGCACCATCATCCGCGACAGCATGGCCGCGGCGTCGGGGCCGTGGACCTCGTACTTGTACAGCGGCGTGACGTCGATCATCCCCGCCGCCTCGCGAAAGGCGAAGTACTCGCGGTCGTGGCTGGTGTCGTAGGAGCAGACGGCGTAGTAGCCGGCCCAGTCCTTCCAGCGATAGCTGGTGCACAGCGGTGCCGTGCGCTCGTGGAACGGCGACGGGATCGGCATCCCGCAGAGTCTATCGGCTTGGTCGTCGATGAGAACCCCGTTGGTTGCCTGGCCGGGAGGGCCCGGCCGGCTCTGCGGCAAAGGGCTGACCGTCTGGACCCCTCTGACCCGTAGCGGTCGACCTCCGTGTCGACCGGTCGCCGATCGCGCGAAGACGGTCGAGACGAAGCTCGACCGCTACATCCACCCACGCCGACTCCCTCCGCCAGAGGTCGGCCGCCGCGCCGTGGCGCCAGCCACCGCGGGCCACCAGCGTGCTCCCGCCGGCTCAGCCGACCCGACGTGCCGCCGCCCAGACGACCTTCAGCTGCCAGGCGCCGCAGACGGCCGCCAGCGCCAGCAGCGCGGCACCGAAGCGGATGAACGTGTGGGAGTCGACTCCCAGGCCGGCGGCGAGCAACGGAACTCCGGCGGTCCAGAGGGCGAGGACGGCGACCCCGAGCCGCCGGTCGGCCAGGGAGTAGGGTGAGGGCCGGCGCTCCCGGTGCGGGCGGCCGCCGATCTCGGCGAGCCAACTCCACAGCGGCACGATGCGGCCGGCGACGCCGACGACGATCTGGGCGAGGAAGCCGACCAGGCCGGCGGCGCCGTAGACCAGGATCGCCGGCAGGCGCCAGGGGGCGGTCGGGGCGAGGGTGACGGCCAGGCCGAGGGCCGCGGCGACGACCAGCCACAGCAGGGCGGCGGCGATGTGGAAGCGGGCGATCTCGGGCCGGGGCACGGTGGCGGCCGGCGGCCGGCGATGGCGCAGCATCCAGACGACGCGCGAGAGAAAGACCGCCAGACCGGCGACCGACAGCAGGGCGAACAGCGGTACCGGCCCGGCGGCGGACAGCGGCGGCGCCGGCCCTCCGCCGGCGAGGGGCGTCACCGAACCGGCGCCGGCGTAGAGCGACAGCGACAGGCCCAGCACACCGGTCTCGAAGAGGATGGCCCCGGCCCAGACCCAGGGGCCCCTCGGCGGCGCCGCCGGCAGGATCATCGGCAGCAGGCGGTAGGCGGCGGCCATCACCATCATCGTCGCCCACCCCAGCGCCGCCAGGTGGGCGTGAGCCACCACGTGATCGAGCGATGCTCCGGGCAGCAGGTCGCGCAGCTTGTCGAAGCCCACCGCGACGCCCAGGGTGGCTGCCAGCAGGAGATTGAAGAAGGCCAGGAAGAGATGGGTCTTGATCTCGCGCGGGATCTTCGCCGCTCGGACGGCATACGCCGCCCGCCCGCTGACCCAGAAAGCCGCGAGCGCCGCCATGACCGCCGACCAGGCCATGCCCACCGGTTCAACCAGCCAGAAGTGGCTGGCAACCCCGGTGGCGCCGACGGCATAGGCGACGAAGACCCAGAAGTCGGCCCGGCCGGCGGTCAGCCGCCCTCCCAGAGCCATCGGCACGATCATGTAGAGGGCGCCGAGGATCGAGGCGGTGATCCAGCCGAGGGTCACCAGATGGACCACCGCCAGGGCCCGCGGGTGGTAGTAGAAGCCGGCCACCGAGGCCGGCGCCAGAGCCACCGCCGCGAAGGCCGCGAGCAGGCACAGATGGGCCAGGGCCAGGTAGTAGAGCGGCAGCCGGCGGCCGGGCGTCGTCACGCCTCGCGGCCCCAGAGCTCGTGCCCGTCGCAGGCAAGGACCGGCAGCGCCGGGTAGCGTGGGTAGCCGGGGTCCGTCTCCGCCAGCAGGCAGCGCACGAAGACCGAGCGGCCCGAGGGCAGCAGACGCAGGTGCTGGCAGCCGGCGCACAGCCCGGGGAAGACGCCGAGCTCACGCAACAGCGCCCGGCGCTCATCCGCGGTCGGCGGCCGTCGCCAGCCGCCGCCCGGATCACCGCTCGGGCCGCCGCTCGGGCCGCTGTCGCCGCCACCGGCGCCGCTCATCCCGGCCTCCCCGCCCGGACGGCGGCGGCCGCCCGACCGGCCGGCCGGGGCGCAACCCCCAACCGGCGATCCAGCACCGCCGAGGCCTTCCGCCGGGCTCGCGTTACGAATTGGTTACAGATCCGATTGACATCCGTCAGGGGTAAACCCTCCAGCCAGCACAACCGTATACCTGTATGACGGTGGCGCAAACCACCGTCATCATTTCGAGACCTACCCGGCCGCATCCGCGATCGGGAATCCGGGTCTCACCACCGGAGGCGACTCCGGCCCGTCCCCAACCCCCGCGCCGCCTGAAACGGTGGCCTCACCTCCACAACGCCCGAAAGGGGGCCGGGAAACCGGTCCCCTTTCCCGCCTTACTCGTGCCGCAGCGCCACGGCCGGCCGCACCCGCGCCGCCCGCCGAGCCGGCAGCCAGCAGGCCGCCAGGGTCACGATCAGGGTGAACGCCACCACCGCCGCCACCTCGGGCAGCCGGACCCGAAACGGCACCGAGCTGATGAAGTAGATCGCCGCCACCTCGGGATCGAAGCGGATCAGCTCGAACTCGGTCAGCACCCAGGCCACCAGGCTGCCGAGGGCGACGCCGGCGGCGGTGCCGGTGAGCCCCAGGGCGCCGCCGTACCAGAGAAACAGCCCCCGCAGCCGCGCCGGCGACAGGCCCAGCGAGGCCAGCACGCCGATCTCGCGCAGCCGCTCGCGCACCAGCACCATCAGACTCGAGGCGACGTTGAAGTTGGCCACCAGGACGATCAGCCCGAGAACGAAGAACAGCGCCAGCTGCTGCATCCGCAGCGCGGTGAACAGCTCGCGATTGAGCTCCTGCCAGTCGGTGACCATGTAGGCGTCGCCGAGGATCGCGCGCGCCCGCTCGGCCACCGCGGCGGCGCGGCGCGGGTCGCCAACCGCCACCTCGAACAGCCCGGCGCCCTCCGGCCGGCCCACCAGCCGTTCCACCTCGCTCAGGGCCAGGACCGTCCAGCTGCGATCGAACTCGGAGAAGCCGGTGGTGAACAGGCCGGCGACCCGCACGCTGCGGTAGCGGAAGCGCGGCCGGCCGCTGTCGAAGCCGAGCGCCATCAGCCGCAGCGGCTCGCCCGGCGCGACCCCCAGCCGGCCGGCCAGCTCGCTGCCGAGGAAGATGCCCGGCAGATCCGGGAACCAGGTGGCGGCCTCGGGGTCGACTCCGGGCGCCAGCTGGAGCCGGTCGAGCTCGCCCAGACCGCCACCCGCCGCCTCCACCCCGCGCAGGGTGACCTCGATCGCCGGCCCGCCCTCCAGCGCCAGCGAGCCCTGGCCGTAAAGGACCTGGCGCACGGCGGTGACCTCGTCGATCGCCACCAGCTCGGCCCGCAGCTCGGGCGCCAGACCGTCGAGGCCGCCCAGCGGCATCACCACCACCGCCGCGTGGCCGCGGATCATCCGCGCCTTGAGATCCTGGCGGTAGCCGCTCATCAGCGCCATGGCGATGACCATCGCCATCACGCCCAGCGTCGTGGCCAGCAGGGCGGCGCGAGCGGTTCCGTCGAGCAGCTTGCTGCGCCCGCCGCGGAAGAACCGCCAGGCGATCTCGGCCTCGATCGGCCGGCCGGCGCTAGGCGCCATCGGCCGCCGGGTCGCTTGTCGCGCCGCTCGCCTCGCCGCCCGATTGGGGCTCGCCGGCGGCGGCCTGCACCGCGTCGAGGAAGCGATCGAACAGCCCCTCCGCGTCGTGCGGTCCGGGCGCCGCCTCCGGGTGGTACTGGGCCGAGTAGATCGGCCGGCCGCGCACCTGGAACGCCTCCACCGTGCCGTCGTTGAGGTTGATCTGGCTCACCTCGCAGTCGGCCGGCAGGCTGTCGGGGTCGACCGCGAAGCCGTGGTTCTGGCTGGTGATGCCGACGCTGCCCGAGACCAGGTCCTTGACCGGCTGATTTCCCCCATGGTGGCCGAACTTGAGCTTGAAGGTGCGGCCGCCGAGCGCCAGCCCGAGCAGCTGATGGCCGAGGCAGATGCCGAAGATCGGCAGACCGCTGCGGGTGAGCTCGGCCACCGCCTCGATGATGGTGGTCAGCGCCTCGGGGTCACCGGGGCCGTTGGAGAGCACCACCCCGTCGACACCCAGCTCGATCACCCGCGCCGCCGGGGTGCGCGCCGGCAGCACCGTCAGCCGGGCGCCGCGGCGGGCCAGCGAGCGCAGGATGTTGGATTTGACGCCGAAGTCGTAGACCGCCAGGTGGAACCGCGCCGCGCCGCCGACCGGCTCGACCACCCGCTCTTCGCTCGCGGTCACCTCGTCGACCAGCGCCCGGCCGGCCATCGTCGGATAGGCGGCCAGCTCGGCGGCCAGCCGCTCGCGGTCGGCGCCGGCACCGGCGATGACGCCGCGCAGCGCGCCCTGGCGGCGCACCCGGCGGACGATCGCTCGGGTGTCGACGTCGTCGAGCGCCGGCAGGCCGTGCCGCCGGAGATAGGCGATCAGGCCGCCCTCGCTGCCGTGGCTCGACGGCAGGTGGGTGAACTGGCGGGCGAGAAAGCCCTCGACCCAGGGCCGGTCCGACTCGGCCACGTCCTCGCGCACGCCGTAGTTGCCGACGTGCGGCGTGGTCATGACCACGATCTGGCCGCGGTAGGAGGGGTCGGTGAGCACCTCCTGGTAGCCGGTCATCGAGGTGTTGAAGACCACCTCGCCAAAACGGCTGCCGGCAGAGACGGCCCGGCCCTCGAAGAGCGAGCCGTCCTCGAGCAGCAGGAACCCGCGCTCGTCGGCCTGCATCGCCGCCGCAACCCGGCTAGGCGCTCGGCGCCGCCACCGCCGCCAGCTCCCGGCCAAGCACCGGCGCCAGCTGTCGCGCCTCCGCCATCAGCTGCTCGAACTGGTCCGGCAGCAGCGCCTGGGCGCCGTCGCAAAGCGCCTTCTCCGGATGCTCGTGCACTTCGATCATCAGGCCGTCGGCGCCTGCCGCCAGCGAAGCCCGCGCCAACGGCAGCACGGTGTCGCGACGGCCGGAAGCGTGCGACGGGTCGGCGATGACCGGCAGATGGCTGATCCGCTTGACCGCCGGGATCACCGACAGGTCCAGCGTGTTGCGCGTATGGTCCGCGAAGGTGCGGATGCCGCGCTCGCACAGCACCACGTCGGGGTTTCCCTGGTCGAGCAGGTATTCGGCCGCCAGCAGCCACTCGTTGAGCGTGGCGTTCAGCCCCCGCTTGAGCAGCACCGGCTTGCCGCAGGCGCCGGCGCGGCGCAGCAGGGTGAAGTTCTGCATGTTGCGGGCGCCGATCTGCACCATGTCGGCCACCTCGGCGACCGCGTCGAGCACGTCGATGTCCAGCGCCTCGGTGACAATCGGCAGCCCGGTCTCCGAGCGCACCCGGTCGAGGATCTCGAGCCCCTCGGCGCCCAGCCCCTGGAAGCTGTAGGGGCTGGTGCGCGGCTTGAACGCGCCGCCGCGCAGCACGGTGGCGCCCGCCGCCTTGACCTGACGCGCGGCGGCGAGGGTCTGCTCGTAGCTCTCGACCGAGCAGGGGCCGGCGATGACCACTACCTCGGGCCCGCCGAAGCGCACCCCGGCCACCTCGACGATCGAGTCCTGCTCGCGGAACTCGCGCGACACCAGCTTGTAGGGGTGGCTGACCGAGATCACCTCGAGCACCCCGGCAAGGGGCTCGAACAGCGCCGGCTCGACGACGCCGATGTTGCCGGTGATGCCCACCGCGGTGCGCTGCAGGCCGACGATCGGGTGGGCCTTGAGGCCGTGCGACTCGACCTTCGCGACAACGCCCTCGACCTGCTCGGTCGTGGCGTCCATCTTCATCACAATCAGCATGATCGGGTGCCCTTCCGCAGGCGGACGCTATGATACCCGAGTGGGTGAGGCCCTGCCGGCCGCGGCGATCGCGGTCGAGAGGCGCACCCGGGGAGGCCTCCGATGCCGCGACGCAACCTGACCCTGGCCCTGCTTCTGCTGCTGCTGGCGGCGCCGCTCGCCGCCTACACCATCTACCTCAAGGACGGCTCGCGGCTGATCGCGCGCGAAAAGTACACCCTGGACGGCGACCGGGCGCTGATCGTCCTGCAAAACGGCACCCAGACCTTCCTCGACGCCTCCGAGATCGACGCGCCGCGCACCGAGGCGGCCAACCGCAACAACTACGGCACCGCCATGGTGCTGCAGGACGGGCAGCTGACCGATTCGGCGCCGCTGCCCGAGGCGCCGCGCCAGGAGACCCTCACCGAGCTGGCCGGCCGCAGCCCCACCCAGCCGCGCCCGCAGGCGGTGCGGCCGGTGCCCGCACGGCCGACCTCGGGCAACTATCTGGACCTGCTCTCTTCACAGCGCCAGCCCTTCCGCAACCTCGACCTGGCGGCCGAGATCCAGCAGGTCTTCCTGGCCCAGGGCGTCGCCGGCATGCAGCTGGCCCAAGGCACCGCCGCCGACCGCGTGCTGCTCGAGATCACCACCGACTCCGAGGCCTCGGTCTTCCGCGCCCTCGAGGTCGCCGCCGACGCGCTGCTGCACGTCCGCACCCGCACCTCGGCCTCGGTGGCCGCCTTCGAGATCGTCCTGGTGACCTCCAGCCGTTCGCGCGGCGGCCAGTTCCTGCTGACGCCTGGCCAGGCGACCCGGATCGCCGACGGCGAGATCGAGCTGCCGGCGTTCTACGTCGAGAACGTGCAGTACTGACGGCGCAAGGAAGCCCGACAGACAGATCCCCCGAAAGCCGACAGATAGACCGGGTGAAGGAGCCGCCGCCGCCCGCAGGCGCCCGGCAAACCCTCGAAGAGGCGGTATCTTCCGCCGCCATGGGAGACCGACCTGCCGCACTCTCGGGCTGACCTCGCAACCGCAGAACATCGCGCACATCTGAGCGCCCGTCGACGACAAACATCGGAGATCTCAGATGAGAGCTGGAGCACGATCCTCACTCTTCCTCGCCGTTCTGGCGCTCGCGGCCCTGCCCGCAATAGCCGGCGGCGGCGTCATGATGCAGTATTTCCACTGGTACCTGCCGGCGGATGGCAAGCTCTGGCAGCAGGTGGCGGACCAGGCCGACGAGCTGGCCGCGGCCGGGTTCACCGCCCTCTGGCTGCCGCCGGCGACCAAGGCCTTCAAGGGCAGCCAGGACGTCGGCTACGGGGTCTACGACCTCTACGACCTCGGCGAGTTCGACCAGAAGGGCTCGGTGGGCACCAAGTACGGCACTCGTGACGAGTACCTGGCGGCCGTCAAGGCGGCGCACGCCAACGGCATCCAGGTCTACGCCGACGTGGTGCTCAACCACAAGGGCGGCGCCGACGGCAAGGAGAAGGCCACCGCGGTGCGCGTATTCAAGGACAATCGCAATCACGAGTGGGGCGGCGACCTCGAGGTCGAGGTCTGGACGCTCTTCAACTTCGACGGGCGCAACAACGAGCACTCCGCTTTCAAGTGGCACTGGTACCACTTCGACGGCGTCGACTACGCGGCCAACCTCCCCAAGGGCGAGCGCGAAGAGATCTTCAAGTTCCGCGGCGAAGGCAAGGCCTGGGACTGGCCGGTGGACACCGAGAACCAGAACTACGACTACCTGATGTTCGCCGACATCGACCTCGACCACCCCGACGTGGTCGCCGAGCTCGAGCGCTGGGGCGAGTGGTACCTCGAGCAGACGGGGGTCGACGGCTTTCGCCTCGACGCGGTCAAGCACATCAAGTACGGCTTCTACCCCGAATGGCTGGACCACCTGCGCACCGTCAGCCAGCGTGATCTGTTCGCCGTCGGCGAGTACTGGAGCTACGACATCGGCAAGCTGCGCGCCTACCTGTCGGCCACCGGCGGCGCCATGTCGCTGTTCGACGCGCCGCTGCACGGCAACTTCCAGAAGGCGTCGACCAGGAATGGCGACTACGACATGCGCGGCCTGCTGGAGAACACCCTGATGAAGGAGCGGCCCGAGCTGGCCGTCACCCTGGTCGAGAACCACGACACCCAGCCCTGCCAGGACCTGGCCTCGCCGGTCATGGACTGGTTCAAGCCGCTGGCCTACGCCACGATCCTGCTGCGCCAGGAGGGCTACCCGAACGTCTTCTACGCCGACTACTACGGCGCCGAGTACAACGACTGCGAGCCGGTGAAGCTCGCCTCCCACAAGCAGGCCATCGACCTCCTGCTCGACGCCCGCCGGCAGTACGCCTGGGGCCCCCAGGTCGACTACTTCGATCACCAGGACATCGTCGGCTGGACCCGCCAGGGCGACGCCGAGCACCCCGAGGCCCTGGCGGTGCTCATCACCGACGGGCCCGGCGGCAGCAAGTGGATGGACACCGGGCGGCCGGGGACCGAGTTCCGCGACCTGACCGGCGGCAACACCGCGCCGGTCACCACCAACGGCTTCGGCTGGGGTGAGTTCCCGGTCGGCGGCGGCTCGATGTCGGTCTGGGTCGGCGAGACCCCCGAGCGGGCGCCGGGCGAGGTGACCTTCATCTGCCGCGAGGGCCACACCAGCTGGGGTGAGAACGTCTACGCGGTCGGCGGCATCCCCGCGCTCGGCGATTGGCAGGTCGAGGGCGCGGTCAAGCTGTCGCCCGACGACTACCCGACCTGGCAGGCCGTGGTGCCGGTGCCGGAGGCCGCCGTCTTCGAATGGAAGTGCCTCAAGCAGGGCGGCGGCGAGCCGGTGTGGCAGGAGGGCGAGAACAACCGGTACCCGGGTAGCGGGGCGACGGCGAGCGCGTCGTTCTGAGGGCTCGGCGGTCGCCGCCCGGCGGCGTCGACGCTGACGCGATCGGCCGCGGCCGATTCCAGCCGACGGTCACCCGGGCGCGAACAACTCGACCAGCCCGAGGCTCGCCAGGCGCTCGAAGTCCCCTCCGAGGAGGGCGCAGCAGGCTCAGGAGCCTTCGAGGAACTCGGCCGGGGTGAGCGCCGGAGGAGATATCTTGCCCCGGAAGTGCCGCGCGTCCCAGCTGACGAAGGCGACGGAATCGCCGGCCCAGCAGTCGACCGCGTCGGCCACCAGGGCATCGCCAAAGCTGAGCCTGCGCGCGATCAGCCCAAAGACGTCCGGCGCGGCAGCCGGCACCAGGCTCGCCCCGCTGTCGCCGGGCAGCACCTCGATCTCGAACCGCCTGGCGAAGTAGCTGTACAGCCCGAGAAGCTGCCTCCGGTTGAGGTTGAACGACAGGACTCCGCAGGTCTCCAGCACGTTGAGGGTGCTGGTGACCCCGTCACCGCGCTCGTCGAGCCAGGTTCGCATCTGCTCCCGGGTAACGTGGCTGCCGGTGTCGACGAACTCCTGATCACGCGCCTCGTCGCGGCCATCGCCGCCTCGTAGCGCTCTTCGGCCTCGACGAAGCGCGCGATGGCCTCCTTCATCAGCCAGTGGGCGGAGCGGTCCTCGATCCCGCGCCGCCCGGGCTCGCCCCGCTGTCGCCGGGCACCACCTCGACCTCGAACCGCCTGGCGAAATAGCCGTGCGCTGCTCAACACCGGAGGGCGCAGCCGGAGTGGGCGCCCCCCGAGGAGCGGAGCATCAACATACGTAGCGACGCGACCGGGGGGCGACTCACAGGCGGAGCCCGGCCCACGGCACGACCTCGCTCCCTTGGTGCGGTGCGGTCCGGTGCCGGCCGAGTAACGAGAAGATCGCGTCGAGCAATTCCGTCTGTATGGGTTGCGGGCCTGGCGTGTCAGAACAGCAGCCCGTTTGACGCGACCAGGCTAGCTAACTAAGCTAGCCGTCATGAAAGCAATCGAGGTGGGGACGTTCGAAGCGAAGAACCGACTGTCCCAGCTCCTGGTGATGGTGGAAAAAGGGCAGCGCGTCTACATCACGCGCCGGGGTCAGCGGATCGCGCTGCTCACGAACGCCGCGGATAAGGTCTCCGCGCCGGGGGCGAACGGGCCTGGAGGAGATCTGTTGCAGCGGTTTCGCCAGCTACGCGAGCGAGCATCCTCGGGACCCGAGTCGCTGCGAGATCTCGTCGAGGAAGGCCGGCGTTGAAGCCGGTCGTGGTGGACGCCTCGGTATCGGGAGCCTGGGTGCTCCCCGACGAGTCCTCGCAAGCTGCGGAACGATTGCTCGAGAAGATCGTCGCGGGTGAGTTGGAGCTCTCGGTGCCCGACCTGTGGAGCTACGAGCTGACGAATCTCCTGCTGGCCGCCTTCCGGCGGCGCCGGATCGACGAGGAGACGGTCTGGGAAGCCCACCGGCTGATCGGGGAGATTCCCGTTCGAGCCTTCGACCAGGACAGCGTCCTGGCCCGACGGAGAACTACCCGGCTGGCTCTGCGCTTCGACCTGTCCGCATACGACGCCGCCTATCTGGAGCTTGCGGACCGTCTGCAGTGCCCATTGAGGAGCTTCGACAGGCGGCTCTCGCAGGCGGCTCGGTCGATCGGGCTCGTCGACGACTGACCCGTTTGTGGCACCGCGCGACCCTCGGCCCGGGTCTGCTCCCGGGACCGAGCCTCGACACCCAAGCGCCAACTCGCAACTGACGGCTCGGCCGACCTACTCCGCCGACTCCGGGCCGGGCTGGGACAGCTCGAGCAGCACCCCGCCGGCGCTCTTCGGGTGGACGAACTGCACCCAGCACCCGCCGGCCCCGCGCGTCGGCTTCTCGCGCAGCAGCCGGTAGCCCGCCTCGCGCAGCAGCCGGTCGTCCTCGGCCAGAGCGTCACTCGCCAGGCAGAGGTGGTGCATACCCGGACCGCGGCTGTCGAGGAACTTGCGGATCGGCGAGTCCGCGGTGGTCGGCTCGAGCAGCTCGATGCGGCTGTCGCCGCAGCTCGATCATCGCCACCCGGACGCCCTCCTGGGGCACCTCCTCGATCTCGGCGACCTCGAGGCCCAGCTCCTCGTACAGCTTGCGCGCCTCGGCGATGGACTCGACGGCGATGCCGATGTGGTCGATGCGCGGGAATCATTCGCTGTACCTCGTCTGCTCGTCGACGACGCGGGACCCGCCGCTAGCCGGCGGCCCGGAGACTCATGTGCCGTCCCTCGCTTCCTCGTCCAGTACGCCGCGGAAGACCTGGTCGGCCACCTGGTAGGGGTCGATCCGCTTCGCCAGGGCCTCGGTCACCGCCTCCTCGAGGCCGACCTGCTCGACCGCCGAGCGCAGGACCCGCTCCTTGAGCAGTTCCTCGACGCGCTGGCGAAACCGCCGCCGGCGACGCTCGGCCAGGCCGCCATCGGCTTCGAGCCACTCGGCGTGGCGGTCGACCTCGACCAGGATCTCGTCGATGCCCTGGCTCTCGCGGGCCACCGCCTTGAGCAGCGGCGGCCGCCAGCCCTCGTGGCTGCCCAGGCTGAGCATCAGCTCGAGGTCGCGGACGACGCGGTCGACGCCGTCGCGGTCGGCCTTGTTGATGACGAACAGGTCGGCGATCTCCATCAGGCCGGCCTTGATCGCCTGGATGTCGTCGCCCAGGCCGGGCACGGTGACGACGACCACGGTGTCGACCGAGCGCACGATGTCGACCTCGTCCTGGCCGACGCCGACGGTCTCGACCAGCACCCAGTCGTAGCCGGCGGCGTCGACCAGGTCGATGGCGTCGTGGGTGGCGCGGGCGAGCCCGCCCATGGCACCGCGGGTGGCCATCGAGCGGATGAAGACCCCGGGATCGGTGTAGAGGCCCTGCATGCGGATGCGGTCGCCCAGGATGGCGCCGCCGGTGAACGGGCTGGTCGGGTCGACGGCCAGGATGGCGACCTTGAGCTCGCGCTCTCTGAGCGCCTGGGCGAGGCGGTCGACCAGGGTCGACTTGCCGGCGCCGGGCGGGCCGGTGATGCCCACCACCCGGGCCTTGCCGGTGCGGGGATAGATCTCGGCCGACCAACTCGCGCCGCTGCGGCCCGCCGTCCTCGACCACCGAGATCGCCCGGCCCAGGGCGCGCGGCTGGCGCTCGAGCAGCGCCGGCACGAGAGTGGCCAGGTCGACCACCGCGGATCGGCGACCCGAGCCGGCGCCCGACACTAGCCCGCCCCTCTCGCCGGCCGATTCCAGTCCATACGGCGTAGTCGCAGAGGGCGGTCGGGCTAGTTGCCCTTGAGGAGCTGCCGGGCGATCACCAGCCGCTGGATCTCGCTGGTGCCCTCGCCGATCGTGCAGATCTTGCAGTCGCGGTAGAACTTCTCGGCCCGGTAGTCCTTGATGTAGCCGTAGCCGCCGTGGATCTGGACGCCGCGCTCGGCGCAGAAGACCGCCGCCTCGCCGGCGTAGAGCTTGGCCTCGGCGGCCAGGCGGTTGACCGGCTCGCCGCTGTCCATCGCCACGGCCGCCGCCAGGGTCAGGGCCTCGGCGGCGGCGATCCTGGTCGCCATGTCGGCGAGCTGGAACTGGATCGCCTGGAAGCGCGGCGATCGGCTTGCCGAACTGCTGGCGCTCCTTGGCGTAGGCCAGGGCGGTCTCGTAGGCGCCGCGGGCGGTGCCGACGCCCAGCGCGGCGATCGAGATGCGCCCACCGTCGAGGATCTTGAGCGCCTGGATGAAGCCCTCGCCCGGCTCGCCCAGCAGGTGGTCGTCGCTGACGAAGCAGTCCTCCATGATCACCTCGCCGGTGTCGGAGGCGCGCGAGCCGAGCTTGTTCTCCTTCTTGCCCGGCCGGAAGCCCTCCATGCCCTCCTCGAGCACGAAGGCCGAGATGTTGTGGTGGCGCGGGCCGTCCGGATCGCTGACCGCGAGCACCACGCAGAGCTGGCCGACGGTGGCGTGGGTGGCGAAGGTCTTGGCGCCGTTGAGCACCCAGCCGCCGTCCACCTTGACCGCCTTCGACCGGGTGCCGGCGGCGTCGGAGCCGGCGTCGGGCTCGGTCAGGCTCCAGGCGCCGATCTTCTTGCCGGTCGCCAGATCGGGCAGCCAGCGACGCTTCTGCTCCTCGCTGCCGAACTTGAGGATGTGGTTGGTGCACAGCGAGTTGTGGGCCGCGACGCTCAGGCCGATCGACGGGTCGACGCGCGAGATCTCGTCGATGACCAGGAAGTACTCGACATAGCCCAGCCCGGCGCCGCCGTACTCCTCGGGCACCAGGACGCCGAGAAAGCCCAGCTCGCCGGCCTGTTTCATCACCTCGGCCGGGAAGTGCTGCGCCTCGTCGATCTCCTCGACGATCGGGTCGATCTCCTTGCGCGCGAACTCCCGCGCCGCCTCACGGATGGCGCGCTGCTCGTCGGTGAGCGAGAAGTCGACGGTGGGCGCGGACTCGACCGGGGGCTCGGCGACTGCCATGCCCCGAATCCTATCAGGGCGACCCGCCGGCGGAGCCCGGCCCATGGCCGCTCCAAGCCGCCGAGGGGCCGCTCCAAGCTGCCGAGGTGACGCTCCGTGGCGATGGCTCCCTCGGAGTAGCGCGGAGCGCTCGAGGCTCGGCTGCCGGTCGTGGTTCCGCGGACGCCCGAGGCCAGTCCACCAGCGGTCCGCTTTATTCGCCACTCCGGTCACCTCGGCGGCTTTGCGCTCCGGTGGTGGCCCCCGCACTGGAGAACACCGGAGGGCGTAGCCGGAGTGGACGCCCCGGGGAGCGAAGCCTTGGCTGCGAGCGCAGCGACCGGGGAGCGAACACGCAGGCGGAGCCCGGCCCACGGGCAAGGATGCCCAGGCCTAAGACAGCTCGACCGCGTCGATCACACCCACAACCACCGCCCGAATCGGCGCCCCAGGAATCCCGGTCACCTGCCGCGCTCCGTTGCCCTCGTCGAGGATCAGCACCGTCTCGCCGGCGCCGGCGTAGACGCTGTCGACGGCGATGAGGTACTTGCCGGTCGGCTCGAGATCGACGTCCAGCAGGTCGCAGAACAGCAGGCGCTTCCCCTCGTAGGCCGGCGAGCAGATCGTCGAGACCACCGTGCCGGCGACGCGGCCGATCTTCACGGCGTCCTGCCTCTCGCGGCTCGCCGGATCCGCCCTCGCGTCCCGCACCTCGCCGTCCACCGCCAGCTGGTCGACGATGCCGACGATGGCATCGTCCACCGGCACGAAGGTCTCGGGCATGGCCAGGGCGGCCTCGCGGCTGGCAACGATGTAGACCAGCTGGCCCGGGGCCGGCCATGTGCACGCCGTCACCGGCCACCACGGCCTGCCCGCTGGGATTGCCGTCACGGTCCAGCGGCTGGACGATCAGGAAGCGCACGCCGTCGAGCCCCGGGACCCGGGTGGTCGCCACGACGGTGCCGATGACCTCGCCCAGCTGCATCGCCTAGCCCATCCCTCCCGCCGTCGGCCGGCCGGCTTCCAGCCGCGAGCGGAACTGGGGGTGGGCGTGCAGGTTGTCGAGCATCTCGCCGTGGATCTGCGGGATCACCACCCGCGCCACCAGCCCCTGGCGCCGCACCAGGCTGGCGACCCCGAGCTCGACCGCCGCCTCGACGTCGGAGACGTCGCCGCTGAACAGGACATAGGCCTTGCCGCCCAGCCCGTCGGCCAGGCGGATCTCGATCAGCGAGACTTCGGCCCCCTTGACGCCGGCGTCGGCGGCGCCGATGGTGGCGGCCACGGTCGGGTCTCGATGATGCCCAGGGCGTCCCGGCTCTCGGTGCGCCGCCCGCCCACCAGCGCGGTGACCACCTCGGGGTGGACGTCGGGCAGGAAGATCTCGTCGACCAGGCTGGCTTCGCCCACCATCAGCCCGGCGGCGCGCGCCTCCTCGACGTCGGCCACCTCGCCGCAGGCCAGCACCAGATAGCGCCCCGGCTGCACCGTGCCGGCGCGCAGGGTGCCGAGCTGCGACCGCTTGGCCATGGCGTCGCCGGCCTCGATGCCGACCGCGATCGAGTCGAACTCCAGCAGCAGAAGCGCCGGATGCATATCAGGCCCGGCGCCGCCAACGTGCAAGCAGCGCCACGTGATGCGTGCCTGTGTTTGAGACCAGCAACACTAGACAATCCTGAGCGACCCGACGACCGACAGGCGGCGGATGCGCGAAAAGCTGCGCGGCCGGGTGAGCCCCTCGCCGGTGGGCGTGGCGATCGAGAAGGAGGTGAAGTCCTCGCCGCCGGCGCCGAGGCCGGCGGTGTTGGGGCCGTTGGCGACGAAGATGGAGCAGTTCATCCGCTGCGCCATGCGGGTGATGGCCTCGACGTCGTTCGAGTAGATCGAGCCGGTGTGGCCGTAGCCGTGCTCGGCGGCGACCGACAGGTCGATCCCCTCGTCCAGGTTGGCGACGCGCGCCACCGGCATCACCGGCATCATCTGCTCGGTCCAGACCAGGCTGTGCTCCTGCGGCACCTCGGCCACCACCAGCCGCAGGTCGTCGTCCGCCGGCACGCCGATCTGGGCCAGGATGCGGCCGGCGTTCTGGCCGATCCACTTGCGGTTGATGCGGCCGTGCTCGCGCGGCCCGCCGAGCCGCTCGAAGATCACCTTCTCGAGCTGCTTGAGCTGGTACTCCTTGAGCACATAGGCGCCGGAGTGGCTCATCGCCCGCAGCAGCTCGTCGGCGCGCGTCGCGGCAGACGAAGACCACCTTCTCGTCGGTGCAGACCATGTTGTTGTCGAACGAGGCGCCCTGGACGATGCCGCGCGCCGCCCGGCCGATGTCGGCGGTCGAGTCCACCAGCACCGGCGGGTTGCCCGGCCCGGCGGTGATCGCCCGCTTGGTGGTCTTGAGCGCCTCGTCGACCACTCCCGGGCCGCCGGTGACCATCAGCAGGCGGATCTTCTCGTGGTGCATCAGCCGCTGCGCCGACTCGATCGTCGGCTCGGGCACGGTGCAGACCAGGTTGGGCGGCCCGCCGGCGGCGATGATGGCGTGGTTGATCCGCACCACGTTGTCCACCGACACTCGCTTGGCGTAGGGGTGGGGGTTGAAGACCACCGCGTTGCCGGCCGAGACGATGGCGATGGTGTTGTTGATGATCGTCGCCGTCGGGTTGGTGGTCGGGGTGATCGCCGCCACCACCCCGAAGGGGGCGAACTCGGTGACGGTCATGCCGTCGTCGCCGGTGACCGCCCGCGGCTCGAGGTCCTCGGGGCCGAGCGTCTTCTCGGTGACCAGCAGGTTCTTGCGGGTCTTGTCCTCGGCCCGCCCGAGGCCGGTCTCTTCGTGCGCCGCCCGGGCCAGGTCCGCCGACGCCAGGCGCATCGCCGCGCGCACGCTCTCGATCACCTTGCGGCGGGCGTCGAGGCCCTGGTCGCGGAAGCTCTCGAAGGCACGGCGGGCGGCGGCCACCGCCTCGTCGACGTCGGCGTAGATTCCCGGCTGCCCCCCCGCGCGGCGGGCGCCACCGGCGGCGCCGCCGCCGGCCGGTCGGCACGGGCGGGCGGGTCGGCGCCGGGCGCGGCGGCGCCGAAGCGGCTCCGCACCCGCCCGACGATCGACTCGATCTCGACTGGATCCAGGGACGCCATGGGGCCTATTTGCGAAAGACCTCCTTGCCGTCGATCTCCCAGCTGTCGACGATCGCCATGACGACCGCGTCGCAGGGCCGCTCGTTGGTGAACTCGGTCTGCCGCGCGGCGCTGCCGGTGGCGTAGAGCACCACCTCGCCGACGCCGGCGCCGACGCCGTCGGCGGCGACGACCTGGCCCGAGACCTCCTTGCCGTCGATGTCCACCTGCCGCAGCACGAGGAACTTGAGCCCCTCCAGCGAGGCCTCCTTGCGCGTCGCGACCAGCGTGCCGACCACCTTGCCCAGCAGCATTCGCTCGCTCCGCCTAGCGGGTCGGCCTCATCGACCGCCCTTTTCCTTCTTGGCCTGATCCACCCGGCCGAGCGGCAGGCTGACGTCGACGTTGGTGTGCGGCCGCGCGATGACGTGCACGGCGACCACTTCGCCGACCTTCTCGGCGCCGCGGGTGCCGGCATCGACCGCCGCTTTGACCGCGGCCACGTCGCCGCGCACGATGGCGGTGACGTAGCCGCCGCCGGTCCTCTCGTAGCCCACCAGATCCACCTTGGCGGCCTTGACCATCGCGTCCGCGGCCTCGACCATGGCGGTGAAGCCGCGGCATTCGATCATTCCCAGTGCTTCTGCCATCGGATGTTCCTCCTTCGCGCGGCCGCTGCCGCCTATTTCTTGATCTCGCGACCCTCGATGCCCTCGAGTGCCGCCACCGCGGCGCGCCAGCCGACGTCGATGTCGCGCTCCTCACCGCCCAGATAGAGGCGGCCGAACGAGCCGAACGTGCGCACCTCGAGGATGTTGATGTCGGCCGACTTCTCGGCCTCGTTGGCCGCCAGGGCGGCGTACGGCGCGGGCTCGCACTCCATCACGTAGAGCGTCTGCCCGGGGATGATCATGTGGCCGTGTCGCATCCGGTTGATCAGCTGCACCTGATGGTCGTCGACATGGCGCACGATCTGGCTCGAGAGGATGCGCGGCTTCATCCGATCCGTCTCCTCGTGCCCGATCTCCTTCAAGATCTGGGCGCCGGCGCCGCGGGTCTCGGCCTGCTCCTCCGAGTGCACCTCGAGCAGCCCGTAGTAGCGCTCGACGATCTGCATGCCGGGCCGCACCCGGTGCGACTTGAGCGCCACGTCGGTCAGGCGGTTGATCTCGATGCCGGGCGAGATCTCGACATAGAGCGAGGCAGTCCCCGCCCAGCGGCAGGAAGCCCTGCGCGACGGTGCCGAGAAACGCCGCGTACTGCGGCTGCAGGCTGTCGAGGAAGACGTAGGCCCGTAGGTCAATATCCGCCACCGGCCCCTCCTTTCTGTCCACTGACGATCTGGATTCCCGCCGAGGCGCCGATGCGGGTGGCGCCGGCGGCGATCATCCGTTGCGCGTCCTCGGCGGTCTTGACGCCGCCCGACGCCTTGATGCCCATCTCCGGGCCCGACCGTCTCGCGGATCAGGGCGACGTCGAACAGGGTGGCGCCGCCGTGGCCGAAACCGGTCGAGGTCTTGACGAAGTCGGCCCGCGCCCGCTGCGACAGCCGCGAGGCGACCACCTTCTCTTCGTCGGTGAGCAGCCCGGCCTCGATGATCACCTTGCTCACCGCGCCGACCTCGCGGCAGGCCTCGGCCACCCGGGCGATGTCGCTCTCGACCAGCCGGTGGTCGCCGCTCTTCAGGGCGCCGATGTTGATCACCATGTCGATCTCGCGGGCGCCCTCGCGCAGCGCCCGGCGCGCCTCCATCACCTTGATCTCGGTGGCGTTGGCGCCCAGCGGAAAGCCGACCACGCAGGCCACCGCCACGTCCTTGCCGCGCAGCCGCTGGGCCGCCCGCCGCACCCAGACCGGATTGACGCAGACGGCGGCGAACCGGTACTGGATCGCCTCGTCGCACAGCCGGTCGATCTCCTCGCCGGTGGTGCCGGGCGCCAGCAGGGTGTGATCGATGTAGCGGCCGAGCTCGCTCGGCACCCGGGCGCCGTCGCCGTTGTAGCTGATCCGGCAGGCGCCCTCGCCCACCACCGAGCGCACCTTGTCGCTGCACTCGGCGGCGCAGCTGCCCTTGCAGTCGGCGCAACTGTCCTGCGCCCCGCCCAGCTCGGCCAGGACCTGGCGGGTGACCGCTTCGATCAGGTTGTCGGAGGGTCGCCATCGATCAGCCCTCCTGCTCGATCTTCGTCGACCCGCCGGGCGTGGCGGCCGCCGCCCCACTCGGTGCCCAGCCAGGCGTCGACGATCTGCCGCGCCAGCGACTCGCCGATGAGCCCGGCGCCCAGGGTCATGACGTTGGCGTGGTTGTGCTCGCGGCTGTTGCGCGCCGACGAGATGTCGTAGCACAGCGCCGCCCGGACGCCGCGGACCTTGTTGGCCGCCATGCACGAGCCGATGCCGGCGCCGTCGATGACGATGCCCCAGCGGCTGTCGCCGCCGGCCACCGCCCGCGCCACCGCGCGGGCGAAGTCCGGATAGTCGACCGCCTCGCCGCTGTCGGTGCCGCAGTCGTTCACCGCGGTAGCCCTTCTCGCGCAGGTAGCCGGCCAGCTTCTGCTTCAGCGGGAAGCCGCCGTGGTCGGCGCCGATAGCGATCTCGTCGCCCGTCCCGGCGGTCTCCATCGGGTGCTCGTCGGGCGACATATCGGCCACGACGCGGCGGACGACGGCCCGGACCTCTTCTTCGCTCGGCATCGCTCGAGCGATTCTTACCACAACCCCAGGCGAAAGGGAAGTAATCGCGTAACTGTTTGGTTACTTATTGGATGCCCGCGCCAGCCTGCACCACGCGCACGCCACTGTAGTAGTGCCGCAGGATCTCGCGATAGTCGTGGCCGCGCACCGCCCATGCCGTAGGCGCCCACCTGGCACAGCCCCACGCCGTGGCCCCAGCCGCGGCCGCTGAACAGCCAGCCGGGCGGCCGCCCGGCCGGCTCGAGCCGCTTGGCGGTGAACAGCGTGTCGGGCAGATCCAGCGTCCAGCGCACCGCCAGGCCGCGCACGTCGACGGTCTCGCCGCCGGCGCCGATCAGCCGCAGGTGGCCGACCCGGCCCGAGACGCCGCGCGAGACCACCTCGAAGCGCTCCAGCTCGAGCCCGGGGTAGCGGGCCGCGGCCAGGTCGGCCAGCTCCTCGTCGCTGCGGAAGCGGGTCCACGAGCTCCGGTTGCTGGTGCGGTCGAAGGCGACGCCGTCGGTGTCCACCTCCTGCACCACCGCCAGCCAGCTCGCCGCCGGCAGGTAGATCGTCAGGCGGTCGCCGGCCAGCAGGGCCAGCGGGCCCGGCGGCGATCCGCTCGCCGCGCCGGCGGAAGGTGGCCAGCCGGGCCGGCAGCGGCAGCGCCTCGGGCTCGCCGTCGGCGCGCAGCCGCAGCTCGCCGCTGCCGGTCGACAGATAGCGCACCTGGCGCCGCTCGAGGACGCGCAGGAAGATCGCCAGCTGGAACAGCGTCTCCTCGATCTCGGCCGCCGCCAGCGGCCGGTCCAGATCGCCGGCCAGCAGGCCGCTGCGCATCAGGTAGGCCGCCAGCTCGCAGATCGGCCTCGCTCCAGCCGGCCGGGCGCACGTCGAGCAGGTAGGGCAGGTCCTCGCGGGCGACGAACAGCCGGGCGTCGAGCGCCAGGTCGAACAGCGAGGCGACATAGCGCTGCACCTCGCGGCGGTCGAGCGACGCCAGCCGGTCGTCGGGCACCGGCAGCCCGGCGAGCAGCGCCAGATGCTCGAACCGCGCCGCCAGCGCGGCCGGGCCGGTGCCGCCGGTGGCGGGCAGCAGGCGCCGGGTCAGCGATTCGGGGAACCCCTCGCCGCGCGGCAGATCGCCGGCCAGCCGGTCGACCCCCGCCTCGAGGCAGGGCACCCCGACCGAGATACGGCTCGTCCCGTTCCGGGAAGACCACCCGCATGTCCTCGGTGTGGCCGCCGCAGGTCGAGCTGTAGCGGGCGTCGACCAGCTCGCCGCCGTAGACCAGCACCTCGCCGGCGGTCTCGCGCACCGCCCGGTCGCTCAGCGGGTGCTCGACGTCCATGCCGCCGTAGACCTGGCAGCGCGGCGTGGCGCAGATGTCGTACCCCTCGCCGGCGAACTCGCCCAGGTTGCGCAGCGTGTAGGTGCGCGCCGCCACCGCCTGGGCCTTGAGCGCCTCCAGGTTGTCGAACACCTCGGGGCCCATCTCGCGGGGCACGACGCCGCGCAGATAGTCCTCGAAATCGACCTCGTTGATCAGGTTGAGGGTGCCGCGGCGGTTGAGGTGGACCAGGATCCGGCCGCGGTAGCGCCCGGCCGCGATCCGCACGCCGTCGCCGCCCCGCGGCCGGAACGCCAGCCAGCGGCCGACGACCCGCACCGTGCGCTCGCCCTGGATCGAGCCGCATCGCCGGCTCGGCCATCGCCGCCGCCTCGCTGATGACGAACGGCGACTCGACGCCCGCCGCGGTCAGCCGCTGCGCCCGGCTCGGCCTCCTCGCGGCTGGCGTGGCGGCCGAGCCGCACCCGGTAGAGGTCGCTGCCGGCGTCGAAGACCACGTCGGCCGCGCGCGCCGGCCAGGGACTCGAGCCGCGCCGCCAGCCCGTGCGCCTGCCGCTCGTCCTTGAGCGCCGCCACCTGCAAGCGGTAGGCGCCGCGCTCCGCCGGGCTCGACGTCCGGCTCGACCCGGATCGGCGCCACCGCGGCCAGCGGCCGGCTCGCCGGCCTCGGCGACCACGTCGACGGCGCAACAGGGCACCTCGACCGACTGCAGATCGGTAGCCAGGCCAACGCGTAACCGTTTGGGTACTTCAAAGTCCAGGATCGGCGGCGGCTCCGGCTCCGCCACTGCCTCGACCGGCGGCGGCGGGAGCCGCGTCTCGGCGGAGACCGGCGGAGCCGGCGCTTCGACGCCGCCCGGCGCGGCTTGCGCCGGTGGTCGATCGGCGGGCGCCGGCCGGGCGGCCGCCGCCGGAGCGGGCACCGGAGTCGGCAGCGGCGGCGAGGCCGGCGGCACCGTGCGGGCACAGGACAGAAGCAGGGCCAGCGGCAGCCAGAAGCGGAGCCGGAGGAGGTGAAGAGGCCTCACGGCGAGGCCTCCGCCGGCGCCGCCGGGCGCAGGCCGAGCAGCGCGGCGAGCGACCCGATAAGAGCGACGACCAGAGCGCTGTCGGCCAGCAACTCCAGCGCCGCACAGAGCGCCCCTGGCGCCCAGCCAGACGGCAAACCGGTCTCCCGCGACCAGGCCGACGCCCCAGCCCAGGGGGGCCATGGCGAGCGCCGACGCCGATCCAGGCGACCAGCGCCAGCAGCGAGATCAGCAGCACCGCCGCCGAGGCGGCGCCGCAGCGTGCCCAGCGCCCGCCGGCCGGCTTGCCAGACGCCCGCGCCGGGCCGCGCCACCTCGACCGTGGCCAGCATCGACCACAGCGAGAGGGCGACGAGCGACAGCGCCAGCGGCACCACGCCGACGCAGCCGGCGGCGACGCCGGCCGCGGCGCCGGCAGTCTCGGTCAGCCTCGCCGCCAGCGCCGCCAGCCCCACGACCAGCACCATCCAGACCAGCGCCACCGCGGCGATCAGGTGGGCGAGCCAGAAGTAGCGCCAGAACAGCCGCCGGCCGTGCCGGTCGAAGCCGGCGGCCGAGAAGCGGCGGAACTCACGCCAGTCGGGCAGACCCGGGCCGGCGGCCATCTCGCCCTCGGCCAGGACTCCCACCACGCCGCCCTGGAGATAGCAGTAGAGGCCGAAAGCCACGGTCCAGATCACGGTCGCCGCGAGCAGCGGCGCCAGCAGCGACGCCAGCAGCGGCAACAGCTCCGGCGGCGGCGCCTCGAGGGCGGCCAGCAGGTCTTCGCCGAGCCGCCGCGGCCAGTCGGGGCCGAGACCCCGGAGCCAGGCCACGACGCTCACCCCGAGCCCGGCCAGCAGGACGAAGACCCCGGCCAGAGTCAGCCCCAGGCTCAGCAGCGACTGCGCCGCGACGAGCGGCGCCAGCTCCCAGTTGGCGCGCAGCGACCGCAGTCCGCGGACCAGGCAGTCGATCGGGCCGGGGCCGTCGGGCTCCAGGCTCAAGTCTCGCCCATCCCAGCAATACCGTCCGCTTCGTGCCCGCCGGTCAGCGGACGCGGGTCTTCTTGTGCTGCCGCCGGTAGTCCCGGGCGTCGATCTCGACGATGATCGTCATCTCGTACAGACGGCTCAGCAGACTGGCCGGGATGCGGTAGCCGAGCAGCTGGCGGTCGACCGGCGCCCCCTGCGGCACTTCGGCGCGCACGTGACTCTCGAAGCCGGTCGGCCCCTCGGCCGCTCGATCCGATACCCGGGTCGCCTTCTCGGCGTCGCTCTCCAGCCGGTGGTTGGTGGTGAACAGGGTCGTCAGCCTGCGGTTGTAGCGCGTGTTGAGGATCAGGTAGAGCGTGTCTCGCACCCACTGGGTGGGCCGCTGCGCGCCCAGCTCGTCCAGCACCAGGACCTCGCAGCTCATCACCGGGTCCAGCACCTGGTGCTTCGACTCTTCGGAGGACGGATCGAAGGTCGACTGGATCTGGTGAACGAGGGAGGTGAAGTCGACGAACCGGCCGCGCACCCCATAGCGCTGGATCAGCTCCGAGAGCACCGCGGCGGCCAGATGCGTCTTGCCGACGCCGGACGGCCCGACGAACAACAGCCCGGTCTGGTTGTAGCCGCCGTCGTCGCGCAGGAACCCGTCGATGTACTGCCGGCAGGCCGCCCGCGCCCGGACCAGTTGGTCGATCTCGGCCGGGCTCGAGGAGCGCGTCTCGAAGTTGTCGAGCGTGCACTGCTTGTAGTGCAGCGGGATGTCCGCCGCACCCAGCAGGCGCGGCATGTCGCCGCGCCGGCAGCCACAGCGCCGGGCGCTGCCGGCGCCGCCGTCGGCCTCGATGACCCAGCCCCGACCCTCGCAGTCCGGACAGATCGCCGCGGCGGATTCCGTCTCCAACACCCCGAAATGCTAGCACGGGCGGGCCCGTGCGACCCGCCCGCCGAACGTCCGCTACTCGTCGCCCGGCTGCCGGCGCCGCAGCTCCACCAGGGCGTAGCGGCGGGCCACGCCGCGCCGCTCGACCTGCCGGCGGCGCGACAATCGCCGCAGCTCCTCCTGCAGCTCTTCCAGCTGCTCCCGCATGTTGAGGATGACCTCGACACCGGCCAGGTTGACGCCCATCTCCCGGGTCAGCGTCAGGATCGATCTCCAGCCGCTCGAGGGTCTGCCTCGTCGAACAGGCGGGTGTTGCCGGCACTGCGTGCCGGCTTGATCAACCCTTCCCGCTCGTACAGCCGCAGCGTCTGCGGATGGATGTCGTACTGCTCCGCGACGCGGCTGATCAGCAGATACCGCGGGCGCTGTCGCTGTCTGGCCATCACCTGAGGGACCCCGAACGGCCGGGCCGCCTACTCCTTCTCGCCGACGTCGACGTACTCCGCGTCGATCACCTCGTCGTCGTCCGGCTTGCCGGAGGCTTCCTGGTCTCCCGTCCGCGCCGGCTCCGCGGGCCGTCGGGGCCGCCTCCGGTCTGCTGGTAGATCTTCTCCGCCATCTTGTGCGCCTGCGCCGTCGAGCGATCGATATGGCGCCCTCCATGGCCTCGACGTCGTCCGACTCGAGCGCCTTCTTGGCGTCGCGCCAGCGCCGACTCGAACTCGCCCTTGTCCTCGGCCGAGAGCTTCTCCTTGGTCTCCTCGAAGGTCTTCTCGGTCGCGTAGATCATCTGGTCGAGCCGGTTGTGGGCCTCGACCTTCTTGCGCCGCTCCTTGTCCTCCTCGGCGTGGCCCTCGGCGTCGCTGACCATGTTCTCGATCTCGTCGTCGCCCAGGCCGCCGGAGCCGGTGATGGTGATGTTCTGCTCCTTGCCGGTGCCCTTGTCCTTGGCCGAGACGTTGAGGATGCCGTTGGCGTCGATGTCGAAGGTGACCTCGATCTGCGGCATGCCGCGCGGCGCCGGCGGGATGCCCACCAGGTGGAAGCGGCCCAGCGTCCGGTTGTCCTTGGCCATCTCGCGCTCGCCCTGCAGCACGTGGACCTCGACCGAGGTCTGGCTGTCGGCCGCGGTCGAGAAGATCTCGCTCTTCTGGGTCGGGATCGTGGTGTTGCGCTCGATCAGCTTGGTGAAGACGCCGCCCAGGGTCTCGATGCCGAGCGACAGCGGCGTCACGTCGAGCAGCAGCACGTCCTTGACGTCGCCGCGCAGCACGCCGCCCTGGATCGCGGCGCCGATGGCGACCACCTCGTCCGGGTTGACGCCCTGGTTGGGCTCCTTGCCGAAGAACTCCTCGACCATCTCCTGGACCGCCGGCATGCGGGTCTGGCCGCCGACCAGCACCACCTCGTCGATCTCGTCGGCGGTCGACGCCGGCGTCCTTGAGCGCCTGCTTGCAGGGCCCGACCGCGCGCTCGATGATGTCCTCGACCAGCTGCTCGAGCTTGGCGCGGGTCAGCTTGATGTTGAGGTGCTTCGGGCCCGAGGCGTCGGCGGTGATGAACGGCAGGTTGATCTCGGTCTCCTGGCGCGCTGGAGAGCTCGATCTTGGCCTTCTCCGCCGCCTCCTTGAGCCGCTGCAGCGCCATCGGGTCCTCGCTCAGGTCGATGCCCTGGTCCTTCTTGAACTCGTCGAGCGAGCCACTCGATGATCCGCTGGTCGACGTTGTCGCCGCCGAGATGGGTGTCGCCGTTGGTCGCCTTGACCTCGACCACGCCCTCGCCGACCTCGAGGATCGAGATGTCGAAGGTGCCGCCGCCGAAGTCGAAGACGGCGATCAGTCTCGTCCTTCTTCTTGTCCAGGCCGTAGGCCAGGGCGGCCGCCGTCGGCTCGTTGACGATGCCGCTCGACCTCGCAGGCCGGCGATCTTGCCGGCGTCCTTGGTGGCCTGGCGCTGCGCGTCGTTGAAGTAGGCCGGCACCGTGATGACCGCCTTGCTCGACCTTCTCGCCCAGGTAGTCCTCGGCCGCCTGCTTGAGCTTCTGCAGGATCATCGCCGAGATCTCCTGCGGCGAGTACTTCTTGTCGCCGGCGACGATGCGCAGGCCGTCGCCGTCGCGCCTCGACGACCTTGTAGGGCACCATCTTCATCTCTTCGCTGACCTCGTCGCACCGGCGGCCCATGAAGCGCTTGATCGAGTAGACGGTGTTCTCGGGGTTGGTCACCGCCTGGCGCTTGGCGACCTGGCCGACGAGACGCTCGCCGCTCTTGGTGAACGCGACCACCGAGGGCGTGGTCCGGTCGCCCTCGGCGTTGGGGATGACCGTCTGTCTCGGTGCCCTCCATGACGGCGACCACGCTGTTGGTGGTTCCCAGATCGATTCCGATGATCTTGCTCACTTACGCCTCCTTGTTGGATTTGGTGGTCCGGGAAGCGACGGGTTCGATCCCGTCTGCCCCCGCAACAAGGCGAAGTGTACAGACCTTAGTGCAACGATGTCAACCTAATCTGACTTGAATATGCTCAGATCGGGTCAGTCGAGCAGGACCAGCGGCGCTTCGTCCCGCCCGGCGCGGGCCTGGAACTCGGGATCGAGCAGGAAGTTGCCGCCGATGCCCTCGGTGCGGGACGCCCCGGCCGGCGCCTGCAGGCTGAAGCTGGTCGAGGTGGCCGAGTAGTCCAGCGCTCGGCCCTGAGCGTCGACCACCTCGCCGCGCGCCAGCAGACCGGCCTGCTCGAGCTCGGCCAGGGTCTCCGGGAACCGGCCCTCGAGCAGGAAGAAGGTGCGGGCGGCGCGGTCCACCTGCAGGAAGATGCCCGTCTGGCGCTCGGTATCGAAGGCCTGCCGCAGATCGGCCTCCCACGGGAAGGGCAGGAAGAGCTTCCAGGGCGCGGCCAGGCAGCTGATCGCGACGGCCAGGAGCAGCCCGGCCGCCAGCAGGCGCGCCAGCCAGGGCGGCGGCGCTTCGGCACGGCGCGGGCGCGCCGTGCGGGCCGGCCGCGGCTCCGGCGGCGGCGCCGGGACCGGGACCGGCTCCGGCGCCGCCGGCTCCTCGATCCTCGGCTCCATCACCGGCAGCTGCACCGTCGCCGGGGCGGGCGGCGCCATCGGGTCGAGACGGACCATGTCCAGGGCCGGCGGCGGCGCCGGACGGTTCGCGGCGGAGAACGCCTGACGGGCCGGCGCCGTGGCGGCGCCCTCGCGGCGCCGCAGCAGATCGGCCTGCTCCATGCGCAGCAGGGTCAGGCGGGCGCGATGCTCGCTCATGCCGGCGTCGTGCGCCAGCAGGCCGGCCGTGCGGCTGCCGTCGGCCCGGTCGAGCAACGCCAGGATCTCCTCGCCGGGCTCGGCCGACGCGAGGCCGGGCGAAAGCAGCTCGCCCAGCGTCTCGGCGGCCATCCCGGTGTCGAGCCGATCCACCCGCTCGAAGACCGCCTCGGCCGACGGCGGCCGGGCGCCCAGCAGCTCGGCCGAGTCGAGCTCGTCCGCCGCCCGCACCAGGACCTCTTCGACCGGGATCGCCTCCACCCCCTCTTCGAAGGCAACCTCGTCGCCACGGTAGAACTTGTACTCGCCCGCCTTCCAGGCCAGCACCTGGACGCACAGGCCGTAGGCGTGCTCGCGCAGGGCCGCGGTGAGGGTGTCGCGGCCGATGTAGTTGCGCTCCAGCAGCAGATCCACCACCCGGCCGCCCCCGGCGTGGTGCTCGGCGCCCAGGCTGGCCAGCACGTCGTTCGAGACCAGGCCGCTGGCGGTCAGGATCCGTCCGAGGCCCTCTTCCAGACTCTGGTTGAGGGCGTCGGCCGACACCAGCTGGCCCTCGAAGATCGACAGCCCGATGATCTCCTGCTCTCCCTGGACGGTGAGAATGCCGCGGCCCCGCCGCCGAGCCAGCAGCAACAGAACCTCCGCCAGGTGGCGCTCTTCGATCCGGCCTTCGACGCCTTCCATCAGCTCGTCCCGGTGATCGACATCCGCATCGGCTTGCGCTTCTGCCGCAGGAAACGAATCAGCGCCCAGACCATGAGCCCCAGAAGCGTCACCCACCAGGCGAGCCCGCTGTCCGGCACGAAGAGCCACGGCAGGCGAAAGGCCGAGCGCTCCACCAGCGGCAGGGCCAGCAGCGCCGACGGCACGAGCAGGGCGGTCAACGCCGCTCGCGGCTTCCGGGCCATGCTCTCGGCAAGGCCCGGCAGGAAGGTGCGCAGCCAGCGGTTGGACACCGCGCCGTCGTTCTCCGGCCGGGCCGAGCGGCCGCCGGCCGGGATCAGCAGTTGCAGGACCATGGCGATGCCGACAAAGAGGACTGCCGGCGGCAGCGACAGGTACCAGGATGCCTTGACCTCTCCGGACCGCCAGGCGGCGCCGATCTGGCGCCGGATCTGCGGCCGTGCGCTCGAGCCCGCCGCCGGCGGCGATCACCCGCGACTCGGCCGCCTCGCGGATCCAGCGGCCGACCTGCTGCGGCGCCAGGCGCTGGGCGTCCCGCAGCGCCCGCGCCGACTCGTCGAAGCGCAGCAGCTCGGAGTAGGTCTGGCTCAGGTTGAAGTGGGCGGTGGCGTTGCCGGGATCGGCCACCACCGCCTGGCGGAACAGCTCGATCGCCCGGTCGAAGTCGCCGAGGTGGAAAGCGCAAACGCCGGCGCCGAGCGCCGCGGCCGAGTTGCCGGGCTCCTCGTCGAGCACCTGGATGTAGAGATCGCGCCCGAGCGGCCACTGCCCCAACCGCACGTGCACGTCGGCCATCAGGTGACGCACCGGGGCGCTGTCGGGCAGGATCGCCCGCAAGACGCCCAGATCGCCGAACAGCGTGCCGCTGAGCCGGCCGGCGCGCACGTCTTCGATCGCCAGGGCCGGGGTCGACAGACTGACGCCCAGCCGCTTGCGCTGCTCGTTGACCAACAGCGGCGTCAGCCCCAGCAGCAGCAGGAAGCCCGCCACCACAAGCGCTCGAAGCGCGCGCCGTGGCCCCAGAGCAGGATCGCCCAGTAGACGACCAGCGCCATCGGCCCGGCCGGCAGCAGTAGCAGAGGCCAGAGCAGCACGACCAGGGTCAGGGCGTAGGCGGCCCAGGCCGGCATGTGCGGCCGCAGCCAGCCGAACAGCCGCGCCACCAGCAGCTGGCCGCGGGTGGCCATCTGCACCACGACGAAGGCCACTCCGGCGACCAGCAGCGTCGCCAGCAGCCAGAGGCCCAGGTTGGCCAGCGTCAGCCGGGTGAGCAGCGACGAGCCGACCACGTGCCGGACCGCCGCGAGCGCCGCCAGGCTGCGCTCGCCCCGTGCCCGCTCCGCCACGGCGCGCGCGAACTCCGGCTCGGCCAGGCCCGGATCGAGGCGTTCGGCCGCCGCCAGGGCGAGCTCGACCTGGCCGGTGGCGCCCTCCGCCGCCGCCCCCACCGCCCGCGCCGCGGCGCCGAGGCTCAGGTCGGGCAGCCGCCGCAGCCCCATGCGGGCGGCGCCCGACTGCATCTCGGCCAGCGCCAGCTCGGTGCCCTCGGCATCCTCCTGGTAGACCGCCGACAGCCAGTCGAGCCACGACTCCTGCAGGCCGCGCCAGCTCGGTGCGGACCCGCGGCGTCAGCGTCAGCTCGGCCGGCTCGGGCGGCGCCTCGGCGGCCGGCGCAGGGATCGGCAACAGCAGGAGCGGCAGCAAACCGGCCAGCGCCGCCAGCCGGAGGCCGGCCCGCGAGCCGGACACCGGAGCCGGCGCTCGGGCACGGTCAGCCCCGCTTCTGGACATAGCGCAGGCGGCAGCGGTAGAGCAGATCCTCGAGCAGCCTGGACTCGCCGAGCTCCAGGTTGCCGGCGGTCTTCTGGCGCAAGACGTCGAGCAGGTCGATGTGCAGCCGGGCCATGTCGAGGTTCTCCGCCGACTTGCCGTCGGGCAGCTCGACGTCGCCCAGATAGAGGGCGACCGGCTCGGCCAGCAGGCTCACCAGATCGAGGAACGTGGGCGCGCCGAGCCCTTCCGGCGTGCCCGGGATCTCGAGCCGGGGGGAGTCCCCGGCCGGCTCACCGGCGCCCGGGCCGGAGGTCTCTGCCGGCGGCTCGGCGGTTCTGGCCTCGGCGGCTCCGGCCTCGGCGGTTCTGGGCTCGCTGGTTCTGGGCTCGCCGGCTCTGGACTCGGCCGCTCTGGGCTCGGCCACTCTGGGCTCCGCGGTCTGGGGTTCGGCGGCGCGCGATTCGGGAGCTCGCGGCTCGGGCTCCCGCGGTTTGGGGGTCTCCCGAGGCTCGACAGCCTCTCCCACCGCGGGCGCGGGCTCTGGCGCGGCAGCGCGGTCCGCCTCCGGCCTCGCCCCGGATTCGGGCGGGCTCTCCGCGGCCGGCGCCTCCGGCGGCTCAGACGCCGCGGCCGGCGCGGCCTTCTCCGCCGGCTTGTCGAAACGACGATACTCCTCGCGCAGCTCGCCATCGGCGGTGAACATCCGTTTGTCGGTTACCTTGAGGTCGTTCTCGCTCACAGGTTCTCTCCTCGTTCGACCGTCTCTCGGGTGGAGCCGTCCATGACCGCCGCCGGTGGGTTATCGTAGCAAGATCCCCCGCCGTCCTCCGCCTCCACCGGAAGTCGTTTGCCGATCGCCCCTCCAGACTCCGGCCCGCCGCCGCCCGACGACCCCCTCGACCGGCTGCGCCGTCTGGTCGCCCGGCTGCGCGGGCCCGACGGCTGCCCCTGGGACCGCGAGCAGACCCTGGCCGACCTGCGCGCCTACCTCATCGAGGAGGTGCACGAGGCGGCGGCGGCGATCGACGACGACGACCCGCCGGCGCTGGGCGAAGAGCTGGGCGACGTGCTCTTCCTGGTTGTCTTCGCCGCCGAGCTGCTGCGCGAGCGCGGCGGCGCCGGCATCGCCGAGGTGGCGCGAGCCGCCGAGGCCAAGATGGTCTCGCGCCACCCGCATGTGTTCGGCGACGAGCAGGCCCACGACGCGGCCGCGGTGCGCAAGGTCTGGGGCCAGCGCAAGCGGGCCGAGCGCGACGCCTCGGAGGGTGAGCCGGGCGCGGGGTCGGCCCTCGACGGCGTGCCGGCCAGCCTCCCGACCCTGCTCAAGGCCTACCGCATGACCCAGAAGGCCGCCGACCTGGGCTTCGACTGGCCCGAGGTCGACGGGGTGCTGGCCAAGATCGAGGAGGAGCTGGGCGAAGTGCGCGAGGCCATAGCCGAGCACCAGGGTGACCTGGAAAGAGGCGAGGCGGGCGGCAGCGAGGGCGATCGGGCAAAGAGCGGTGACGGGGCGGGCGGTGCCGGGCCCGACCGCGGGCGCGACCGCCTGCGGGACGAGCTCGGCGACCTGCTCTTCACCGCCGCCAACCTGGCGCGCCACCTGCACATCGACCCCGACGCCGCCCTGGCCGGCGCCAACCGGCGGTTCCGCGACCGCTTCGGGCGGATGGAGAGCGCGCTGGCCGGCACGTCCGCGCCGCATGGAGCAGCTGTCGCTCGAGGAGCTCGACGGGCTGTGGGAGCAGGCCAAGAGCGGCGACTAAGCCCGCAACTCCACTGGCGCGTTGCACCCATCAACCGGTGCACATGCTGCAGCAGGTCCCGCTCTAGATCAGCCGCAAGCCCGCGTGCTTCTGGAAGTGGCGGAAGTCGGTGTCCCGGGTGATCAGCGGCACTTGGTGATCGAGACACGACTGAGCGATCAGAGTGTCGGCCAGCCGCGCCCGCAGCCGGCGGGCCAGGATCTTTGCCCGGGTCGCCCCGGCGCGTTGCCAGTGCTCGGGCCGCACGTCCAGCAGCGGCAGGTCCGACACCAGTCGGATCAGCTCGGGATCCAGCCCCGGCAAGCTCAGCACCTCGGTCAGCACTACCGGCGGCAAGACCACCTGCCGCGCCGCCAGCGCCTCGTCCAGCGCCTCGACGTCCCCACCCTCCTCTTCCCCGAGGTAGGCGACCAAAGAGCTCGTATCGACCGCGATCACGTGCGGTCCCGTCGCAGCTCCTCCAGATCCACCGCCAGCGGTCGCCGGCCGCGCAACTGGCGCAAGCGGTCGTAGGTCCCGGAGGCGGCCACCAGGCGGAGGCCACGGCGCACGGTCTCGGTGATGCTCTCTCCGGTCTGCTCGCGCGCCCTCGCCAGCAGCTCCTCGGGCACGTGGACGGTGATCTTCTTTTCGGCCTTCATCGGAAGCATGTTGCCATAGTCAATGCCGTAGAGCAATATGGCATCTGGCGGCCCTACTGGTCCGAACCAAGCAAGAGGCGCAACTCCGGCAGCACGTTCTCGGCCATCAGCCGGTGCCCTTCCGCCGTCGGGTGGATGCCGTCGGCCTGGTTGAGCTCGGCGATGCCCGCCACATCGGTCAGCAGGAACGGCACCAGCGGCACGTCCAGCTCCTCCGCCAGCCGCGGGAAGATCTCGCGGAAGCCCGCGGTGTAGTCCGGCCCGTAGTTGGGCGGCAGCAGCATGCCGAGCAGCAGCACCCGCGCCCCGGCCCGGCGGGCGCCGGCGACGATCGCCCGCAGGTTGGCCTCGGTCTCGGCCAGCGCCAGGCCGCGCAGGCCGTCGTTGGCCCCCAGGCCGACGACCAGGACATCCGGCTTCTGGCGCAAGACCCAGTCGAGCCGCGCCAGGCCGCCGGCGGTGGTGTCGCCGCTGATCCCGGCGTTGACCACCCGGACCGCGACGCCCTCGGCGGCGAGGCGCAGGCGGACCTGCTCGGGGTAGGCCTCGGCCTCGCCCACGCCCGAGGCCGGCGGTCAGGCTGTCGCCGAGGAAGATCACCAGCGGGCCCTCGGCGGTCTCCGGCCGCGGCGGCCCCGCGGAGGGCTCGAGGGTCGGCGGCCCGGCGGGTGTTTCAGGACCTGCCGCCGAGTCGGCCTCGGCCGGCGGCGCCTCACTCGCTGGCGGCTCCGGCGGAGCGGCGCAGGCGGCGGCCAGCATGGTGAAAGCCACCAGCAGCAGCGGCCGAAGCACCGGGGGCCAGCCGGCCCAGGCCCCGGTCGGTATGCCCTTGTGGAGGAAGCGAGTCTCGCTCACGGCGCAGATTATGGACCAGGCCACCGTCCCGCGAGACGGCTTGCGCCAACACAGATGCGCCCCGAGGTGTCGCCGAGCGGACGCCGAGCGCCCAGAGGAGCCACGGCCTGTCTCCACCCCGCGACGGGCAGTCAGCGGCAATCGGCTCCCGGTCGAGGAAACCGCCCGCACCGGCACCGCGAAACACCCTGCGCGATGGTACGCTCTGCCCCCCTCGGCTCGGCCCTCAGCCTGAGCCACCCAGCCCCACCGCCCCTCGCCGCCATGAGCACCCCCCGCATCGAGCTGCGCCGCCTCACCAAGACGTTCCCCTCCGGCGGCGAGCGGCTGACCGTCCTGCGCGGGGTGGACCTCGAGATCACCGCCGGCGAGTCGGTGGCCATCGTCGGCCCCTCGGGCAGCGGCAAGTCGACCCTGCTGGCGCTCGTCGCCGGTCTCGACCGGCCCGACGACGGCGAGGTGCTGATCGACGGCCGCGCGGTGCAGGACCTGTCGGAGGACGAGCTGGCGCTGCTGCGGCGCGGCACCATCGGCTTCGTCTTCCAGTCCTTCCAGCTGCTCGCCAACATGACGGCGCGCGAGAACGTGCTGCTGCCGCTCGAGCTGCTCGAGGCCCCCGGCGCCGGCGCCCGCGCCGACGAGCTGCTCGAGCTGGTCGGCCTCACCGAGCGCCGCCGCCACTACCCCGCCCAGCTGTCGGGCGGCGAGCAGCAGCGGGTGGCCCTGGCGCGCGCCTTCGCCACCCGGCCGCCGATCCTCCTCGCCGACGAGCCCACCGGCAACCTGGACCGGGCCACCGGCCAGCGCGTGCTCGAGGTCCTGGCCGATCTGCGGCGGCGGTTCGGCACCACCCTGGTGATGGTCACCCACGACACCGCCGTCGCCGGGCTCACCGACCGCAGCCTGCTGCTCGAAGACGGCAAGCTGGTGCCGGCCGACGGCGCCGGACTGACCGACTCCGTGCGATGAGGCGGCCGCTCAGCACGGACACCCGGAGGCCGCGGCGAAGACGCGGCGGCTGATGCGCCCCGCCGTCTATCTGCGCAACCTGGTGCGCGAGACGCGCGGCGCCCGCGGCCGGCTCGCCTTCTTCGCCGCCTGCCTGTCGGTCGGCGTCGCCGCGGTGGTGGCGGTGGCCGGGCTGGCCGACGGGCTCGACGGCGGCATCCGGTCGGAGGCGCGCAAGCTGCTGGCCGCCGACCTGGTGATCCGCGGCCGTCAGCCGGTGCCGGAGGAGGTCGACGCGATGCTGGCCGCGCGGCCGGGGCTCGAGATCGCCCGCACCAAACAGCTGGCGACCCTGGTGTCGGTGCCCCTGGCATCCGGACCACCGGCATCCGGGTCCCTGACATCCGGGTCCGTGGCTTCCGGTCCCTCGGATTCGGGGCCGGCCACCGCCGAGCAGCCGGGGCCGAGTCTGTTGGTCCAGCTCAAGGCGGTCGAGGGCGGCTACCCGTTCTACGGCGAGCTGCGGCTCGAGCCCGACCGGCCGCTGGCCGAGCTGCTGGCCGGCGACCGAGCGGTGGTCGCGGCGCCCGAGCTGCTGCGCCGGCTGCGGCTCGAGCTCGGCGACACCCTGATGGTTGGCGGCCAGGCCTTCCGCATCGCCGGCCGGGTGACCGCCGAGCCCGACCAGGTGGGCGTCGGCCCGTCGCTCGGCCCGCGGCTGTTCATCTCCGATGCCGGGCTGGCGCGGACCGAGCTCGAGCGCTTCGGCAGCCGCGTCAACCGGCGCACCCTGCTGCGCCTGACCGGCGAGGCGACGCCCGAGGAGCTGGCCGCCCTGCGCGACGAGATAGCCGCCCGGCTGGGCGACGGCGGCGGCTGGAGTGTGGAGAGCTACGCCGACGCGCTGCCCAGCCTGCGCGACGGCCTCGGACGGCTGGAACGGTATCTCGGTCTGGTGGCCCTGCTGTCGCTGCTGCTCGGCGGCCTCGGGGTGGCCCAGACCACCCGTGCCTGGCTGGCGGACCGGATGCCGGCGGTGGCGGTGATGCGCTGTCTCGGCATGCGCCCGCGCGAGGTCGTCGCCCTGCACCTGGTCACCGCCGCCAGCCTGGGTCTGGCTGGCAGCCTGGCCGGGGCGGCGGCCGGCCTCGGCATCCTGGCGCTGCTGCCGGGCCTGCTCGCCGACCTCATCCCCGCCGGCGCCCTCGAAGTCTGGCAGCCGCTGGCGGTGGCGCGCGGCGTGGGGCTGGGCATGGCGGTGGCCCTGCTGTTCACGATCGGCCCGCTCGACGCCATCCGCCGGGTGCCGCCGCTCAAGGTGCTGCGGCGCGACCTCGAGCCGGTGCGCTCGCCCGCCTGGATGCGCGCCCTGCTGGCGGCGGTGGTCGTCGGCGGCGTCACGCTGACCGCGGTGGCCCAGTCGGGATCGCTGCGCGACGGCGCGCTGTTCACCCTCGGGCTGCTGGTGGCCGGCGGCGTGCTCGGCCTGCTCACCCTGGGCGCCACGAAGGCGGCCGGGCGGCTGGGCGGGGCGACCCGCAAGGTCTGGCTGCGCCACGGCCTCAAGGCGCTGGGCCGGCCGGGGGCGGCCACCGTCGGCGCGGCGGTGGCTCTGGGCATCGGCGTCCTGCTGGTCCTCGGCGTGCGGCTGGTCGAGCGCGGCCTGAGCGACGAGCTGCGCGCCGAGCTGCCGACCAACGCGCCCACCGCCTTCTTCATCGACATCCAGCCCGACCAGTGGCAGCCGGTGCGCCGGCTGCTGCTCGAGCAGGGGGCCGAGCGGCTCGACTCGGTGCCGGTGGTGACCGCCCGGCTGTCGACGATCGACGGCACGCCGGTCGACGAGCTGGCCGCCGGCGAGGAGGCCGGCGACCGCCGCTGGGCGCTGACCCGCGAGCAGCGGCTGACCTACGGCGCGACGCTGCCGGACGACAACCGGGTGGTCGCCGGCACGCTGTGGGGCGATCCGGCCGTCGACGAGATCAGCGTCGAGGAGGAGTTCGCCGCCGAGATCGGCGTCGGGCTCGGCAGCCGCCTCCAGTTCGACATCCAGGGCATCCCGGTGGAGCTCGTCGTGACCAGCCTGCGGACGGTCGACTGGCGCACCTTCGGCATCAACTTCTTCTTCGTCGTCGAGCCCGGAGTGCTCGAGGAGGCGCCGCACTACCGCCTCGCCACCGCTCAGCTGGCGGCCGACCGCGAGACGCCGATCCAGGACCGGTTGGCGGCCGACTATCCCAACGTGCTGCTGCTCCGGATCCGCGAGGTGCTCGAGAAGGTGGCGGCGATCTTCGCCCGGCTGGCCGCCGCGGTGAGCTGGCTGGGGGGCTTCACCGTCGCCGCCGGCGGCGTCATCCTGGCCGGCGCGGTGAGCGCCGCCGCCGCCCGGCGCGGCCGCGAGATCGCCTTGCTCAAGACCCTGGGCATGACCCGCCGCCAGGTCGTTGCCCGCTTCGCCGTCGAGTACGCCGTGGTCGGGGCGATCGCCGGCATCGTCGGCGCCGCCGGGGCCAACGTCCTCGCCTGGGCGGTGCTGACCCGCGGCTTCGAGATGTCCTGGAGCCCGCGGCCGGCCACTACCGCCGTCGCCATCCTGCTGGCCGTCGTGTTGACCGCCGCCACCGCCGTCGCCGCCGGCTGGGGCGCGCTGCAGCGCCGGCCGCTGGCGGTGCTCAAGGCCGAGTGACGGCGGGCCGGCCTCGGACAGAACCCGCCGGCTCGATTCGCCGTATGCTCGGGTGTATCCGTACCGACATCCGTCCCTTTCCACCCCGAGGAGATATCCGATGAGACACGCACGTAACAGCCTCGCACTGATCCTGATCCTGACTGCCGCGCTGGCCCTGCCGGCGACGGCCGACCACCACCTGGCCGCCGAGGCCGAGATGGCCGAGATGGCCGAGGCCCGCACTGACCGGCTATCTGGCCGACTTCAAGACCGACTTCGACTTCTCCAACGGCCGCATCGTCGAGCTGGCCGAGGCGATCCCGGCCGACAAGTACGGCTGGCGGCCCGCCGAGGGCGTCCGCTCGGTGAGCGAGGTCCTGATCCACGTCGCCAGCGCCAACTACTTCTTCGCCAACCAGTTCGGCGTACCCATGCCGGACGGCTTCGGCATGGACGCCGAGCAGAAGATCACCGCCAAGGACGAGGTCATCGCCACCCTCGAGGGCTCGCAGGAGCACATCCACAAGGCGCTCGGCAACGCCGCCAAGCTGGACCTCGACGAGACCGTCAACATGTTCGGCCGCGACCGCACCAAGCGCTCGGTCCTGATGATCGTCTCCGGCCACGGCCACGAGCACCTGGGGCAGACGATCGCCTACGCGCGCTCGAACGGCGTCGTGCCGCCCTGGAGCCAGCCGGCGCCGGCGCCGGAAGCGGCGGCCGAAGGCAACGAGGGCGGCGGCGGCTAGGCCGTTCCCGTTCTGACCGCGTCGTTCAAGCCCGGCAAGTCTCTTGGGCGTGTGGGCACCGGCAGTCGCGGGGCCTTAGGCAGCCGGTGAGAGCGTCGCGGTGGGGTGTTCGGCGGGCGGCTCGGCCATGGGCCGGGCTTCGCCTCCGGGCGCCCCGTCGCTTCGCTCTGTATGTTTATGCTCCGCTCTCGGGGCGCCGCTCCGGCTACGCCCTCCGGTCGGGCTCCTTGTACCAGGCGCGAGATAGCCGCCGAGGACGACAGAGACAACGGCCAGATCGCAAGTCACCTCTTCACCACCAGCGGTACTCAGCCGCCTAGAAGGGCTTTTCCGGCCTACTCCACGGCCCATCCTCGGGCACCGTGAACCAGTAGCTCTCCTTCTCCTTCGCGAACCGCTTGCCCAGGAAGTCCTTGCGGGTCACCCGCATGATCAGCCCGATGGGGGTCATGACGAGGAAGTAGAAGATCGTCAGCAGCACCGCGGTGAGGGCCGCGGTGACGGCGCGGAAGATGGTCGCCATGACCTTTTCGACCGGCTTGAGGGCGCGCGGGGCGATAAGGGCCAGGATCCAGATGATCCCCGCGACCGCCCATAGGTAGGGCGGCACGGCGGTGTTGCCGCGCCAGAAGTAGAGGAGGCCGCCGAGGGCGGAGAGGCCGAGGCCGAAGGCGATGCCGAAGATGCGCAGCTGGCGCCGGGTCTGTCTTCTTGTGTCTAGCCATCAGTCGAGCTCGAACTCCTCGCGCCAGTCGACGTCGTCCTCGAGCTCCGGCTGCTCTTCTTTGTAGAGCACCAGGTTCTCGAGCACCAGGACGTCCATCTCGGTGCGCATGAAGCAGCGGTAGGCGTCCTGCGGCGTGCAGACGATCGGCTCGCCGCGGACGTTGAAGGAGGTGTTGACGACGACGCCGTAGCCGGTGCGCTCTTTGAAGGCGCTGATCATCGCGTGGTAGCTGCGGGGTGGTCCTCGGCGGAGACGGTCTGCACCCGCGCCGAGTAGTCGACGTGGGTGATCGCCGGCACGTCCGAGCGCGGCACGTTGAGCTTGTCGATGCCGAACGAGGCTGTCCTCGTCGGTGGACATCGCCTTGCGCCGCTCCTTCCGCACCGGCGCCACCAGCAGCATGTAGGGCGACGGCCGGTCGAGCTCGAAGATACTCCGAGACGTCCTCGACCAGGCAGCTGCGGGGCGAAGGGCCGGAACGACTCGCGGTACTTGATCTTGAGGTTCATCACCGACTGCATCTTGGTCGAGCGCGGCATCGCCGACGATGCTGCGGGCGCCGAGGGCGCGCGGGCCGAACTCCATCCGGCCGCTGAACCAGCCGAGGACCTTCTCGTCGCTCGATCAGCTCGGCCGCGACCTCGGGCACGCTCGCGCGCTCGTCCAGCTCGTGGAACGGGATGCCCTCCTCGCGCAGCCAGGTCTCGATCTGCGTCGGCGGGAAGGCCGGGCCCGAGGTAGGAGCCGCTCTGGCCGTCGCGCCGGCCGTCGGCCTGGCGCGGGTTGTCCAGGTAGCTGGTGCCAGACGTAGCAGCGCCGCGCCCAGGGCGCCGCCGGCGTCGCCGGCCGCCGGCTGGATCCAGATGTCGTCGAAGATGCCCTCGCGCAGGATCTTGCCGTTGGCCACGCAGTTGAGCGCCACGCCGCCGGCCAGGCACAGATAGCGCTCGCCGGTCTCCTTGCGCACGTGGCGCGCCATGCGCAGCATGATCTCCTCGGTCACCTCCTGCACCGAGCGCGGCCAGGTCCATCTCCCTCTGGGTGAGCTCGGACTCGGGCTCGCGCGGCGGCCCGCCGAACAGGTCGTGGAACTTCGGCGAGGTCATGGTCAGGCCCTGGCAGTAGTTGAAGTAGCTCATGTCGAGCCGGAACGAGCCGTCCTCGCGCAGGTCGATCAGGTGCTCGAGGATCTCGTTCGACGTAGCGCGGCTCGCCGTAGGGCGCCAGGCCCATGATCTTGTACTCGCCCGAGTTGACCTTGAAGCCGGTGTAGTAGGTGAAGGCCGAGTAGAGCAGCCCCAGGCTGTGCGGGAAGTGCAGCTCCTGGCGCAGCTCGAGCTTGTTGCCGTGGCCGACGCCCCAGGAGGCGGTCGCCCACTCGCCCACGCCGTCGGTGGTCAGGACCGCGGCCTCGCTCGAAGGGCGACGGGAAGAAGGCCGAGCCGGCGTGCGACTGGTGGTGCTCGGGATAGAGCATCTTGCCCTCGAAGCCGACCTCGCTTGCGGATCAGCTCGCCCATCCAGAGCTTCTCCTTGAGCCACAGCGGCATCGCCTTGAGAAACGACGGCAGGCCGGCCGGGGCGAAGGCCAGGTAGGTCTCGAGCAGGCGCTCGAACTTGAGCCAGCGGCTTGTCGTAGAAGGCGACGTAGTCGATCTCGGCGGCCGTCGTGCCGCCCTCGTGCAGGCAGTAGTCGATCGCGTGGCTCGGGGAAGCGGTGGTCGTGCTTCTTGCGGGTGAAGCGCTCCTCCTGGGCGGCGGCGACGATCTCGCCGTCACGGACCAGACAGGCGGCGGAGTCGTGGTAGAAGGCGGAGATACCGAGGATCTGCATGGTGTGAGTGGCTCTCTGCCCGGCCGGCGGCCGGACGGGGCTAGGCGGCCCGCTTCAGGGGCTCGGGTTCCAGGGATCGCAACAGCTCGAGGCCGCGCTCGAGGATGAGGTCGGCCTCCGGCTGGTCGTCGTCGTCATCGTCGTCGAACAACCGCAGGGCGTCTTCCACCCGGGTGTCGGGCTCGATCGCCTGCGCCAGCGGCTCGCCGTCGGGGCCGGCGTAGAAGGCGCCGGTGGTCAGCAGGCCGGCGCCGGTCGACAGGGTCAGCATCTCCATCCTGCCGGCGTGGCCGCGGCTCGGCAGACCCACCAGCTGGGCCTCGGCGGACTGCTTCAGGATGGTCGCCAGCACCTCGGCGCAGCCCATCGTGCCGCGGTCGATCAGCACCACCATCGGGCCCTGCCAGACCGGCTCGGCGTCGCCGGTAAAGCTCTCGAGCTCGCCGCTGCGGTCGCGCAGCGAGCCCAGGGGGCCGCGGGCGAACAGTTCGCCGACGCCGTAGGCGAGGCTCGGGTCGCCGCCCGCCACGCCGCGCAGGTCGATCAGCAGCCGGTCGCCGCCGGCCTCGGCCAGGGCACCCACCGCCCGCGCGGCCTCGGCCACCGTGGCCGGCTCACAGTCGTGCAGCCGCAGCCTGGAGGCGCCTTCGACCTCCTCCAGCGTCGCCGGGCGGCGCGGGTAGGCGGCCAGCTCGAGCTCCATCTGGTGCGGCTGGCCGCGGCGCAGAACCTCGACCTCGAGGCTGGTGCCGGGCTCGCCCGCCAGCAGCGACTGGAGCTGCCACAAAGGCTTGAGGCGGGTCGACTCGCCGTCGATCTGGACCAGAGCGTCGCGGCCCTGGATGCCGGCGGCCTCGCCCGGGCTACCGGGGGCCACCGCCACCACCAGCGCGACGCCGCGCTGCTTGATCACCGTCAGCCCGCTGCGGCTCGAGCCCACCTCCCGCGCCGCGGCGTAGGCCTCCAGCGCCTCGGCGGGCACGAAGGTCGACAGCGGGTCGAGAGCGTCGGCGGCGCCGTCGAGCGCCGCCGTCAGCAGCGTCTCCGGCTCGACCTCGTCGACATAGGCGCGGCGGATCAGGTGCAGCACCTCGGAGAAGACCGACAGCTCCTTGTACAGCGAATCGCCGCCCCCGTCCTCGGCCACGGCGCGCCGCACGCCGGTCGAGGCCAGCGGCACCACGAGGGCCAGCGAGAGCAGAACAAACAGGATGCGACCGCGACTCATCAGTTCATCTCAGCCAGTCGAGAGGATCGACCGGACGGTTCTCTTCACGAATCTCGAAGTAGAGCCTGGCCGTGGCCGACCCCACCGCCTGACCGAGGCGGAGTATATCGTCCTGCCGCACCTCGAGTCGCCCCAGGCCGGCGTAGAGGGTGAAGACCCGGCCCGAGTGATGGACGACCACCGTCTGGCCGTAGCCCTCGAAGGGCGCCGCGAAGACCACCTTGCCGGGGTAGACCACCCGCACCGTGGCGCCGGCGACCGTGTGCAGCGCGATGCCGTTGTGCGGCACCCGGGTGCCGTAGCGCGGGTCCTCGCGATCGCCGAAGCCCTGCGCCAGATCGCCCCGGGCCGGCCAGTCGAGCACGCCGCGAAACTCGTGCATCGGCTTGCCCGACAGCGGCGTGCGCGCCCGGCCGGCGAGAAAGTCCATCAGGTTGCTCAGCTTGCGCTCTTTCTCCGCCAGCCGCACGGCGCGGGCGCTCAGCAGGCCGCGTCGCTGGCTCAACTGGTCCAGCAACAGGGCCTGGCGGCGGTGCAGCCGGTCGAGCTCGCCGTGACGCTGAAGCTCGAGGTCGACCCACAGCTCGCGCTCGCGCTGCCGCTCGAGCAGCTGGCCGCGCTCGAAGTCGAGCTCGGCCCGGGTGTCGAGGAAGCGCGCCAGCAGGGCGCCGTCGCGCCGCGCCAGGTAGCGCAGCGACCGGATCGCCGGCAGCAGCTGGCGCCGGGTGCGCACCGACAGCAGCAGCCGCAGATAGCCCTGCCGGCCCAGCCGGTAGAGGTCGGTCAGCCGGCGCTGGAGCTCCTGCCGGTGCCCAGCCAGCTGTGTCTCGAGCCCGGCGACCGCCGCGCCCAGCTCGCCCAGCCGGACGTCGGACAGGCGCCGCGCCGCCTGCGCCTCCTCCAGCCGGCGGGCCTGGAGCTGGAGCGACAGCTCGGTGCGCTCGAGCTCGCCGCTCAGGCCGCGGGACTCGTCGGCGACGCTCGACAGCCGCGCCTGGAGGCGCGCGATCTCGCCGCGGATCGCCGCCAGCTCCTGGCCGCGCGAGTCCTGGGCCGCCGCCGGCACCGTCGCCGCCAGGGCGATCAGGGCCGCGGCGAGCCACCGCCGTCCGACTAGCTCAGCGACTTGATCGCCTCGTCCTCGTTGTCGTGGACGGTAAAGACCGTGTGCAGCTGGGTGATCTGCAGCAGGTCCTTGACCTTGCGGGGCAGGTTCAGCAGGGCGAGCTGCTTGCCCCGGTGGGTGACCGTCGTGTAGGCCGCTACCAGCTCGCCGATTCCGGACGAGTCGATCGTGGTGACATCGGAGAGATCGGCCAGGATGCTCTTCGCACCGGCTTCCAGGGCCTCACTCACGGCTTCGCGCAGGGCGATGTCACCGACACCGATGGTGATCTTGCCCTTGGGTGCGATGATCGTCACGCCCTCGCGGTGTCTGACGTCTATCTTCATTCCCGTTCCTCCTCTGGCGGTGTGGCGATCCGCTTGCGCATCGTGACCACGGTGCCGCGATTGGCTGGAAAACTATACTCGATTGAGTCGGCAAACTGCCGCATCAGGAAGATACCGCGGCCGCTCGGCCGCAACAGGTTCTCCGGCGCGGTCGGGTCGGGCAGGCTCTCGGGGTCGAACCCCTCGCCCTCGTCCGCGACCCGCACCACGTAGTCGGGCCCCTCCAGATCGACCTCCACCCGGACCCGCTTGGCGGCATCCTGCCGGTTACCGTGGATGATGGCGTTGATCACCGCCTCCCGCACCGACATCACCAGCCAGTGACTCTGGTCCGCTTCGACACCGATCTGTTCCAGGGTCGACTGGATGACGATTCCTACCAGATCGACCTGCTCCAGATCGCTACCGATGGACAGCCGAAGTAGCGAGTTCTTGGTCGTCATCTTGCTAGAACGAAGGCCAGCTTACCAGACGCCGAGCGGCCCCAAGGCGGCGGCCAGGCCCAGCATCAGGCCGCCGTCGCCCTCGCCGCCGGGCGCGAACTCGAGCGCCATCGGCACGACGATCAGCAGCTGGACGGCGTCGAAGACGGCGTGTGCCACCACCGCCGCCCAGACGCTCTGCCGCCAGCGCACCAGCAGCGCGAACAGCAGCGACAGCAGGGTGACGCCGATGAGCATCAGAGGCTGCTCGATAGCCGGCGTGGGCGAGGACGAACAGCGCGGTCGACGCGGCGATGCCGACGCGCGGCTGGAGAAAACCGCGGAAGAACGCCTCCTCGACGAGCCCGGCCGAGCCGCTGACCGCCAACCGCAGCCACAGCGGCAGCCCGGCCAGCCAGGGGATCATCGCCGGCGGCCGCTCGGGCAGCAGGTCCTGGCCGCCCAGCGCCCAGATCAGCGAGCCCATGGCCACCATCGCCCCGAGCACCACCAGCCAGCCGCCGACGCCGGCGGCCAGGCCGATGCCGAGCTCGGGCAGGAGCCGCCCGGAACGGAAGCCGAGCTGCGCCGCCCAGCTGCCGCCGGAGCCGGCGAAGCCGAGCACGTACCAGGCGGCGAGGCTGAAGGCGAAGAACCCGTGGAGCAGAAAGAGCTGCCCGGCGTGGACTTGCGAGAAGTCCGCCTCGATCTCGGTGCCGATCGTTCCCAGCGGGCCGAAGACGCCGAGCCAGAGCACCCCGGCCAGTACCGCCATCGCCAGTCCACGGCGCGCCATCGCCGCGCCGTCGCCGGGCCGGGCGGCGACGAAGCCGGGCGGCTCGAGGCCCCGCCGGGCGGTCAGCCGGTCGATCGCCACGACGGCCGCCAGCGACAGCAGCGCCGGCCCGAGCCCGCGCAGGAGGGCCTCCACCGGCTACGGCCCCTTGCGCTTCATCAGGTGGCCGCGCAGGATGCGCTGGGCGCCGGTCAGCTTGAGCAGCTTGCGGTTGCGGCGCTGCATGTCGGGCGCCTCGAGCTCGGCGGTGGCGACGCCGCGCAGCTCCCGCAGGCAGCGGTCGAGCTCGAACGACAGCTTGTCGATCTCGGCGCGCGACATCCGGGCCAGGGTCCGATCGGTGACGAGCACGAATCCCGCCCCGATGTCGCGCGCCATCGCCCAGGGGCTACCACCGGCAAAAGGGCTCATCGCAGCGCATGATACCCCTGCCGGCCCCGCCTCACGGCCTGCCTCCGGACCCCGCATCCGGCCTCGGGGCGGTGCCTCTCCGTGTTACGATCCCGGCGTTCCCGCGGCCCGCGGCGCCTCGCCGCGGGCTGCGTCATTGACGAGCGCCGCAACTGGAGGTTTCGCCGTGAGCCGTTTCCCCGGAGTCGATTTTCTGCAGCTCGACGACCTCCTGAGCGAGGAGGAGCGCCTGGTGCGCGACACCGTTCGCGCCTGGGTCGACGACCGGTTCAAGCCGATCATCGAGGAGTGCAACCGCGAGAGCCGCTTCCCGATCGAGCTGGTGCCCGAGATGGCCGAGCTCGGCCTGTTCGGCGCCACCATCGCCGACTACGACCTGCCGGGGCTGAGCAACGTCGCCTACGGCCTGATCATGCAGGAGCTCGAGCGCGGCGACTCCGGCCTGCGCAGCTTCGTCTCGGTGCAGAGCTCGCTGGTGATGTACCCGATCTACACCTTCGGCTCCGAGGAGCAGCGCGACCGCTGGCTCCCGCCGCTGGCCGCGGGCGAGGCGATCGGCTGCTTCGGCCTGACCGAGCCCGACTTCGGCTCCAACCCCGGCGGCATGCGCACCACCGCCCGTCGCGACGGCGACGGCTGGGTCCTGAACGGCGCCAAGCAGTGGATCACCAACGGCTCGATCGCCGACGTGGCGGTGGTCTGGGCGCAGACCGACGACGGCGTGCGCGGCTTCCTGGTCGAGAAGGGCACCCCCGGCTTCACCGCCCGCGACCAGCACGGCAAGTTCTCGCTGCGCGCCTCGGTCACCTCCGAGCTCGGCTTTCAGGACTGCCGCATCCCGGCCGCCAACCTGCTGCCCGAGACGGTCGGCCTCAAGAACGCCCTGATGTGCCTCAACCAGGCGCGCTACGGCATCGCCTGGGGCGCGCTCGGCGCGGCCATGGCCTGCTACCAGACGGCCCTCGACTACGCCAAGGAGCGCATCCAGTTCGCCGGCCAGCCGATCGCCAGCCACCAGCTGGTGCAGGAGAAGCTGGTCTGGATGCTCACCGAGATCACCAAGGGACAGCTGCTGGCGCTGCAGCTCGGCCGGCTCAAGGACGCCGGCAAGCTCAGACACCCGCAGGTCTCGCTGGCCAAGCGGAACAACGTCTGGGTGGCGCGCGAGTGCGCCCGGCTGGCGCGCGAGATCCTCGGCGCCAACGGCATCGTCGACGACTACCCGGTGATCCGCCACATGATGAACCTCGAGTCCGTCTTCACCTACGAGGGCACGCACGACATCCACGGCCTGATCCTCGGCGAGGCGATCACCGGCATCGCCTCGTTCAACCCTCCTATCCGCGCCGCCGAGCCCAAGCCGGAAGCGGTCGCCGAACGCACATGAGACCGCTCGACGCAAGGCTCGAACAGGCCCTGGTGCGGGTCACCGAGGAGGCCGCGGTGGCGGCCGCCCACACCATGGGATTCGGCGACCGCCACGCGTCCGACGAAGTGGCCGTCGAATCGATGCGCAGCGAGTTGGCGCAGCTGCCGATGTCCGGTCGCATCGTCATCGGCGAGGGCGAGCGCGACAAGGCGCCGATGCTCTTCGTCGGCGAGGAGCTGGGCTCGCAGTGCGGCGTCGACGGAGCGCTCGAGGTCGACATCGCCGTCGATCCTCTCGAGGGCACCAACCTGTGCGCCACCGGCGCGGCCGGCGCCATCGCCGTGCTCGCCGCCGCCGAGCGCGGCGGCCTGCTGCACGCCCCGGACGTCTACATGGACAAGATCGTCGTCGGCCCGACGGCCCGCGGCGCGGTCCACATCGACGCCCCGGTGGCCGAGAACCTGCGCAACATCGCCAACGCCTTCGACCGCGACATCGACGATCTCACCATCGTCGTGCTCGACCGCGAGCGCCACCGGCAGCTGATCGCCGACATTCGCGCCGCCGGCGCCCGCATCCGCCTGATCGGCGACGGCGACCTGTCGGCCGGCATCGCCGCCGCGGTCCGCGGCACCGGCATCCACGCGGTCATGGGCATCGGCGGAGCGCCCGAGGGGGTCATCACCGCCGCCGCGATGCGCTGCCTGGGCGGCGAGATCCAGGCCCGGCTGACGGCGATCGGCGACGACCAGGAGGCCCGCGTCAAGGCGCTCGGCATCACCGACCTCGACCGCATCTACTCCACCGCCGAGCTCGCCCCGGGCGAGCAGATCCTGTTCAGCGCCACCGGCGTCACCGACGGCCGGCTGCTGCGCGGCGTGCGCTTCTTCGGCCGCGGCCACCGCACCCAGACGCTGATCATGTCTTCGAGCCGCAACCTGATTCGCTTCGTCGACTCGATCCACCGCGAAGACCCGGCAACGCCGGTCTTCTTCTAGCAGCCCGCGAACGCCCGGAGCGTGGGAATCACCGGCAATCTCAAGACGATGGAGCTCTCCGAGCTCCTGCAGTGGCTGTCGCAGTCACGCAAGACCGGCACCCTGGTGATCGACAACGGCAACGTCGAGAAACGGATCTTCTTCCAGGAGGGCAAGGTGATCTCGGCGGCGGCCAGCGACCCCAAGGAGTACCTGGGCCACTTCCTGGTCAGCCACGGCTTCATCGACGAGGCGGTCCTGGCCCAGGCGATGGACATGCAGAAAGAGACCCGGATGCTGCTGGGCAAGATCCTGGTCACCATCGGCGCCATCTCCGAGGCCGATCTCGAGAAGATGCTGCGGCTCAAGGCCGAAGAGGGCATCTACGAGCTGTTCACCTGGCCGGAGGGCGACTTCGAGTTTCTCGACGGCAATCTGCCCGAGTACACGATGGTGCCGCTGTCGATCGACATCCCCGGCATCGTCATGGAGGGCACCCGCCGGCTGGACGAGTGGAAGGCGATGCGCGAACGGATCTCTTCACCCCTCTGCGTGCCGGTGCAGGTGGCGCAGTGGACGCTCAAGGAGGGCGCCGCGGGCGAGGCCAAGATCCTGGCCCAGGTGGACGACGACCGGACCATCCAGGAGATCGCCCTGCAGACCCACTCCAGCGAGTTCTTCGTCTGTCGGGTGCTTTTCGACCAGCTGCGCCAGCGGCGCCTCAAGGTGGTGCGCCCGCGCAGCGAGGGCTCGCTCAGCGGCCCCAGCCCGGAGACGGTCAACTCCGAGGCGCTGATGGCCACCGCCCAGCGCTACATCGAGGACGGCGAGCTCGAGCTCGCCCTGCGCCATCTCAAGGCCGCCCGCAGCGTCGCGCCCGACAACCAGACGGTGCGGCTGGCGGTCGACCGGGCCGAAGGCATCATCCGCGAGCGCATCGAGGCGGCCGGGGTGGTGCTCGGCTCCGTGCCGCGGCTGACCGAGAAGGCGACCGACATCGACTCCGTCGACATCGGCCCGCAGGAGGCCTTCATCCTGTCGCGGCTCAACGGCCTCTACGATCTGCAGACCCTGCTCAAGATCAGCCCGATGCGGCCGCTCGAGTCGCAGGTCGTCTTCTGGAAGCTGCTGCGGACCGGCTACATCGAGCTCGACGTCGGCGACGAGCCCGGCGACGCCGAGCCGGACCAGCCGGCGGGCTGAGCGCGCCCGATCCGAGCCTCGCCCACACTGGGCGACCACTGACCGGGCGACCACCGACCGGGCGACACGGCCGCGAGCCCGGGCCGACCGGGCGCCCTCACCAGGGCCGTGGGCGCGAGACCTCCCGGTTGCCGTGCTCGGCGAACCGCAGCGGCCAGGCCGCCGCCTCGCCGGCGTAGTCGATGCCGACGCGGGGGCCGGCGGCGATCCGCTCCGGGGCGAGCGGCTCGCCCCGGGTCACGGTGAGCTCGCCGCGCAGCAGCGAGATGCCGTCGTGGCGGCGGTCCACCGCCAGCGCTTGGCACAGCTTGCCCGGACCGCCGGCCAGGTCGCCGGGCCTCGGGCGGCGCTCGAGGCCGCGGTTGCTCCGCATCCTTGGCTCACCGGTTACCGCTTCGGCGGCCCGCAGCAGCACCGCGGAGCCGACGCCGCGCTCGCCGGTGACCACGTTGAGGCAGTGGTGCAGGCCGTAGATCAGGTAGACGTAGGCGTGGCCGCCGGCGAGATAGAGGCTCTCGTTGCGCGCCGTGCGGCGGCCGCCCCAGGCGTGACTGGCGCGGTCGGGGGCGCCCAGGTAGGCCTCGGTCTCGATCAAGCGGACGACGAGCCGTTCGGCGGGGGACCGCTCGCCGGGCCGCTCGTCGCCGCCGATCCGCCGCACCAGGTAGCGGCCCAGCAGGTCGCGGGCGACTTCGTCGGCCGGGCGGCGGTAGAAGGAGCGAGGCAGGGGGCGGAAGCGGCTCATGGGCGCGGACACCAGAGTGTAGACGCTGGCGGCGTAGGCCGAGATCGGTTGCCCGCGCGGCCGGCCGGCTCGGGAGCCGGGGCATCGACGAGCCGCAGGAGACGGCGCGGGGCAGGGTGCCCGCGGGCCCGGCCGGCTTGGAGCGGCCCGGTACCGCTTCGGGCCGGCCGGCTTGGAGCGGCCCGGTACCGCTTCGGGCCGGCCGGCTTGGAGCCGTGGGGCCTGGCCCTTGGGCGGGGAGCTGATCCTGCGCGCGCCGCTTTCGCTGCGTGCTCGGACACTCCCCGCCTGACGGGCCGGCCCCACGGCTCCCGGCCGGCCTCCAGTCGTGGTGTCGCAGCCGGCTTCCGGTCGTGGTGTCGCAGCCGGCCTCCGGTCGTGGTGTCGCGGCCGGCCTTCGGGGGTGCCCCGCGGCGCGGCGTGGGTAGCGGAAAGCCGCTGGGATGTCCCGGAGTGGCGACTAAAGCGCAGGCGCCGCCGCGAGCGGCCACCGCGTCCGAGCCTCCGAGGCGGCCGGCCGTGACCCCGGGGCCCCAGCCAAGAAAAGCCGAGCCATCGCCACGTAGGGAGCAGCCCAGCGGCTTGGAGCGACCCAGTACCGCTTCAGGCCGGCCGGCTTGGAGCCGTGGGGCCTGGCCCTTGGGCGGGGAGCTGATCCTGCGCGCGCCGCTTTCGCTGCGTGCTCGGACACTCCCCGCCTGACGGGCCGGCCCCACGGCTCCCGGCCGGCCTCCAGTCGTGGTGTCGCAGCCGGCTTCCGGTCGTGGTGTCGCAGCCGGCCTCCGGTCGTGGTGTCGCGGCCGGCCTTCGGGGGTGCCCCGCGGCGCGGCGTGGGTAGCGGAAAGCCGCTGGGATGTCCCGGAGTGGCGACTAAAGCGCAGGCGCCGCCGCGAGCGGCCACCGCGTCCGAGCCTCCGAGGCGGCCGACCGTGACCCCGGGGCCCCAGCCAAGAAAAGCCGAGCCATCGCCACGTAGGGAGCAGCCCAGCGGCTTGGAGCGGCCCGCCGACGATGCGGGTCGAGCGGCCGGAGCTGCCGGGGCGCGGCCGCCCGGCCGCCTTGAGGCCGAAGGCATATAAGCTTCCTGCATGCCGGCCCCGGAACTGCCGCCGCTGTTCGCCGAGTTGCCAGAGGAACTTGCGGGCCTCTACGATCCCGCGGCCCCGTGGGCGCTGCTCGGCGAGCCGCTCGAGGCGGTGCTCGAGGCTTTGCCGTCTTCGGCCATCGACGGCCGGCTGGACCCGGGCGCCCACCTGCTGGGCGACCGGATCGTCATCGCCGCCGGCGCCCGCGTGCACGCCGGCGCGGTGGTCGAGGGGCCGGTGTTCGTCGGGCCGGGCGCCCAGATCCTGCCGGGGACCTACATCCGAGGCGGCGTCTGGCTGGGCGCGGGCGCCCGGGTGGGCGCCGGCACCGAGGTCAAGCACGCCATCTTTCTGCCCGGCGCCCGGGCGCCGCACCTCAACTATGTCGGCGACTCGATCCTCGGGGCCGGAGTCAACCTGGGGGCCGGCACCATCCTGGCCAACTTTCGCCACGACGGCGGCAACGTCGAGATCCCGGTCGCGGGCGGGCGGCTCGGGACCGGCCGACGCAAGCTGGGGGCGGTGCTGGGCGACGGGGTCAAAACCGGCTGCAACGCGGTGCTCCACCCCGGGGTGGTGGTGGGCCGCGGGACCCGCATCTATCCCGGGGTGCAGCTGCGCACGGGCGTCTACCCCGCCGAGAGCATCGTCAAGCTGCGGCAGGAGCTCGAGATCGTCGAGCGCCGGGGCTCCAGCAGCCCGGGCTGACGGAGCACCGCTATCCAGGGCCTACGGGCTTCCGCCGTCTCGGCCGCGGGGGACGCTTGCGGTAGCCTAGGAGACATCAATGAGCCAGCTTGACCCCTCATCGGCCCTCCACCGTGTCGGCGAGAGGTTCGGGCCAGGAATCACCGGCCCCGACGGCCGATCCAGCAGGAGAGAGAGATGAAGACCAAGACTTTCGCGATGTTCCTGTTCGCCCCCGCACTGGCTCTGGCGCCAGCCCTGGCCGGGGTGGTCTACGAAATCGAGGTCAAGGACCACGAGCAGTCGCCGCCCAAGACCGAGAGCATCGAGGCGGCGGTCGAAGGCCGCCATCTGAAGATGGGCATCGCCTCGCAAGGCAAGGGCGCGCAGGGCGAGATGATCTTCCGCGGCGACCGCCGCGAAATGGTGGTGGTCGACCACGAAAACGAGAGCTACACGGTCATCGACGAGGCGGCGATGGCGGCGATTGCCGGTCAGGTCAGTAGCGCAATGAGCCAGATGCAGGAGGCGCTCAAGAACGTGCCGGCGGACAAGCGGGAAATGATCGAGAAGATGATGAAGGAGAAGATGCCGCAACAGGCGCCCCAGAGGCCCACCAGCGAGCTCAAGAGGACCGGCGATAAGGGCACCCAGGCCGGCTACCCCTGCGTCAAGTACGAGGTCCTGCGCGACGGCCGCAAGGTGCGCGAGCTGTGGGTGACCGACTGGTCGAACATCGAGGGCGGCAAAGAGGTTGTCGGCGCTTTCGAGGACATGGCGGATTTCTTCAGGGAGTTGATGGACTCCATCCCCGACTTCGGCCAGGGCGGTGACATGGGCGATCCGGCCTTCGAGCACATGCGGGAGATCGGCGGCTTCCCGGTGATCACCCGCGAGTTCGGCGACGATGGACAGCTGGAGGACGAGTCGACCCTCAGGTCCGCCACACGGCGAGACCTCGACCCGGACGCTTTCGAGCCGCCCTCGGGCTACAAGCGGCGCTCGATGGGGCCTCAGTAGGCCGCGGCGCGGTTGGCTCGGGGCGCCGCCACCGACGGCACAGGCCGCGCTATCCGGCGTCGATCAGCACCCTCAGGATCCGGTCTTGCGCCCGCTTGGCGCGCCAGCGCTCGGCGGCGCCGTTCATCAGGATCGAGAAGGCGTAGAGCCGGCCCGAGGCGGCCTTGGCGTAGCCCGAGAGGGTCGAGACGCCGTTGAGGCCGCCGGTCTTGGCGACGACGTTGCCGCGGTAGAGCGGCTCGGCGAGGCGCCTCTCCCAGGAGGTCTCGGGCTCGCCGCTGTGCGACATCGAGCGGCTGAGCTCGCGCCCCAGCGGCCGACGGTGCAGATAGCTCAGCAGCCAGGTCAGCTGGCGCGGCGACATCCGGTTGCCGCGGCTCATGCCCGAGCCGTCGGCCAGCTGATAGCCGCCGCGCGGGATGCCGATGCCGTCCAGGTACTCGGCCAGCACCTCGAGACCGGCCTGCCAGCTGCCCTCGCCGCACAGCTCGGCGCCGAGGGTCTTGAGCAGGCTCTCGGCGTAGAAGTTCTGGCTGCGCTTGAGCGTCACCTCGATCGTGGTCAGCAGGTCGGTGCGGTGCTCCGCCACCCGCCGCCAGGCGCCCGCCGGCAGCTCGGCGATGGGGCGCATCTCGCCGCTCACCGCCACCCCCTCCTCGGCCAGCGCCTCGCGCAGCGCGGCGCCGAAGTAGGCCAGCGGATCGGCCACCGCGATCCAGGATTCGACCGGCGCCGCGCGGCGCAGCATCGCGCCGTCCACCCGTAGCTGGTTCGAGCCGTCGACCCGGTTGATCGCCACCCGGTGGCGGCGACGGGAGGTGGTCGTGCCGGCGCGGTTGTCGAAGCTGAACAGCGGCAGGTCGGGCACCGTCTCGACCCGGGCCGGCCGCCCCGGCGCCGGTCCCGGCGCCACCCGCACCAGCACCGCGTTGTCGCTGAACGACAGCGCCTCGACCGGCGCCTCGTACCAGCGATCCAGCTGGTCACGCGGCCAGTCGGGGTGTACCCGCGGCGGTTCGAACCGGCCGTACACCAGATAGACGTCGCCCTCGACCCGGTGGATGCCGCGTCGACGCAGCTCCGCCGCCCAGAGGCGGAAGATCGCCAGCGGATCGCCGTCGTAGAAGCGGCCGGAGAGGTTGGGATCGCCGCCGCCGACCACCGCCAGCTCGCCCCGCAACCAGCCGCCGGCCACCGGGCCGCGCGCCAGCACCGGGGTGCGGAACTGGTAGCCCGGCCCCAGCAGCTCGAGCGCCGCCGCCGCGGTCACCAGCTTGGTGTTCGAGGCCAGGATGCGCGGCGTGTCGGCGGCGCGCGCGAAGACCGTGGCGCCGCGCTCCAGATCGACCACGTGCACCCCGGTCGCCGGCGCCAGCCGCACCGCGGAGGCGACCGCCGAGGCCAGCTCGGCCTCCAACTCCCCCGCCCCCGCCGGCCCAACCACGGCCAGGCAGGCCAGCAACCAGAGCACGGGTCTCATCCGCGAAGACCGCCGAGGGAAAACGAGTGTTCCGGCTGGCAGCCTTGCTGCTCAGGCCAGCGAGGGATTCGCCTTCTAGGGTTTGCTTTCCTTGAGGAACCGGAAAAGCTCGCCATCGGTCGACAGGAGGATCGAGGTCTGCGAGCTGGCCGTCTTCTCGAGCGTTTCCATCGACTTGAGGAACTCGTAGAAATCGCGGCTGTCGGCCGAGCGGTTGTAGGCGGCGGCGTAGATCGCGGTCGCCTCGGCGTCGGCATCGCCCTTGATCTCCTCGGCGGTCTTGAAGGCCTCGGACTCGATCTGGTTGAGGTCGCGCTCGCGCTCGCCACGGATCCGCGCCGCTTCGCCTTCGCCCTCCGAGCGGAAGCGGTCGGCGATCCGGCGGCGCTCGGCGATCATCCGGTCGTAGACCTTCTCCTGCACTTCTTCGACGTAGTTGATGCGCTTGAACTGAAGATCGAGGATCTCGATGCCGAGGTCCGAAGTGCGCCCCTGAGCGGCGGCGAGGATCTCCTGGCGGATCGCCTCGCGGCCGACCTTGATCGGGTCCAGCTGGTCGGCGCCCTCGGACAGCGACTCGTCGCGCACCGGCTCCCGGTTGGTGGTCCGCACCAGCTCGACGAGCTCGTGGTTGGCGATGGCGTTGCGGGTCTCGCCGTCGAGGATGTCGTCGAGCCGGCTCTGGGCGCCGCGCTCGTTCTGCAGGCGCTGGAAGAAGAGCAGCGGATCGGTGATCCGCCAGCGGGCGTAGGTGTCGACCCAGATGAACCGCTTGTCCTTGGTGGGCAGCTGATTGGCCTTGCCGTCCCACTCCAGGAATCGCCTGTCGAAGCGGTGGACCTTGCGGATCAACGGGATCTTGAAGTGCAGGCCCGGCTCGGTCACCGGCTTGCCCACCGGCTTGCCGAACTGGGTGAGGATCGCCTGCTCGGTCTCGAACACCACATAGGCGGCGCCGGAGATCGCCACGAGCAGACCTACAACCACAACCGCTAGCAGCGCGCGTCCCATCAGTCCTTCTTCTCCTGGATCTCGAGGCCGCTCAGGTTGATCAGCGGCATCACGCCCTTGACCCCGTCGTCGACGACGATCTTGTTGCCGATCTTGGGCAGGATCGAGTTCATCGTCTCGAGGTAGATCCGCTTGCGGGTCACCTCGGGCGCCTTGCGGTACTCGGTGAAGAGCGCGTCGAAGCGCGCCGCCTCGCCCTGGGCGCGGTTGACCCGCTTGAGCTTGTAGCCCTCGGCCGCCTGGATGGTCTGGAGCGCCTGGCCGCGGGCCTTCGGGATGACCTTGTTGTACTCCGACTGGGCCTGGTTGATCAGCTTCTCGCGCTCCTGCTGCGCCTCGTTCACCTCGTTGAACGAGGGCTTGACGCGGTCGGGCGGGTTGACGTCCTGCAGCACCACCTGGTCGATCTTGATGCCGCTCTCGTACTGGTCGCAGAGCAACTGCAGCTCCTGCTCGACCAGATCGGCGACCTCCTGGCGGCCGACGGTGAGAACCTCGTTGACGGTGCGGTCCCCCACCACCTCGCGCATTACCGCCTCGCTCATGTCGCGCAGCGTCTCCTGGACGTTGCGCACCCGGAAGAGGAACTTGTACGGCTCGATGATCCGGTACTGGATCACCCACTCGACGACGGCGGAGTTGAGATCGCCGGTCAACAGGTTGGACTCGTCGACGGCATCGCGGGTGCGGGAGAACTCGCTGCGCACCCCGGCACGCTGGGTGCGAAAGCCGAACTCCTCCTTGAGCTGGCGCTGCACCGGCACCTTCATTACCGACTCGATGCCCAGCGGCAGCTTGAAGTTCAGCCCCGGCTGGGTGGTCTCGGTGTACTTGCCGAAACGCAGCTCGACCCCGACCTCCTCCGGGTCGATGGTGTAGAAGCCGGTGGAGACGAACCAGATCGCCAGCACCGCCAAAACGACCCAGCGCAGCCCGCCCGCCGGGAGCTTGGGCAGCTTGGGCATCTTGGGGAAGTCGATCACTTGCCGCGGTGGGTCGCCGAGAGCCATAGCGACAGGCTACCACGGCGAGCCACGCGGCAACGCGGCTCGGAGGCCGCCCTCGGAGCCGACGCACAAAGGTGGGTTATCGTGCCCCCCATGGCGCCGCGCTTCGACGCCGACGAGCTCCGCCTGGAGCTGTCGGTGGCCGACCTGCTCGAGCGCAATCTGTTGCGCAGCCTGGGCTTCGCCAACCGCGGCGGCTACGAGCGGCTGTGGCTGGGGCAGGCGATCCACAGCCGCTACCAGGAGCAGGCGCTGGCCGAGGACCCGACCTACCGGCGCGAGGTGGCGCTCGACGCCACCTTCGATCACCGGGGCTGGGAGATCCACGTGCAGGGGCGCGCCGACGGGCTGCGCAAGATGGCCGACGGCACCCTGGTGGTCGAGGAGATCAAGTCGGTCCGCCGCGGCGGCGGCCCGGCGCCGGCGGTGCGCGAGATCTACCAGCGCCAGGCGCTGCTCTACGCCTGGATGCTGCGCCGCGGCGGCGAGGAGAAGGTCGCCGCCGAGCTGGTGCTGATCGAGATCGGCAGCGAGTCGATCGAGCGCGAGGCGCTGGAGCTCGACTTCGTCGCCATCGACCGGGCGGTCCAGCAACGGCTCAACCGGCTGCTGCGCGAGTTCGACGGCCGCCGCGCCGCCGTCGCCCAGCGGCGGGCGGTGGCCGCCGAGCTGGCTTTCCCCTACCCCGAGCTGCGGCGCGGCCAGGAGCTGATCGTCGCCGAAGTCGAGACCGCTCTCGCCCAGGGCGAGCACCTGCTGGTCGAGGCGCCGACCGGCATCGGCAAGACCGTGGCGGCCCTCTACCCGGCGATCCGCTACGCCCTGGCCGAGGAGAAGCGGGTCTTCGTGCTGACCGCCAAGACCCTGCAGCAGGAGATGGCCAGCGAGGTGCTGGCGCTTCTGAACCGCGACGAGAGCTTCCACACCTTGAGGCTGCGCGCCAAGGCCAAGATGTGCGCCAACGACCAGCTGATCTGCCACGAGGAGTACTGCCCCTACGCCCGGGACTACTACGCCAAGCTGCTGGGCACGCGGCTGGTCCAGCGCCTGCTGGCCGCCGAGACCCACCTGGTGCCCGACGCCGTCTTCGAGACGGCGCGCGACGCCGAGGTCTGCCCCTTCGAGGTCAGCCTGGAGCTCAGCCACCAGTCGCAGGTGGTGGTGGGCGACTACAACTACGCCTTCGAGCCCTACGTGGCGCTGTCGGATTTCGCCGCCGACGCCGACCTGTCCGACATCATCCTGGTGGTCGACGAGATCCACAACCTGGTCGAGCGCGGCCGCGGCTACTACAGCCCCGAGCTCTCCGCCGCCCAGGCGCGCCAGGCCGCCGACGCCATCGCCGGCGGCGACGCGCCGATCCACCTGCGGCTGGCCGAGCTGGGGCAGCGGCTGGCGGCGCTGGTCGAGCGGGCGGTCAAGGACGGCCTCGAGGAGTTCGGGCCCGAGGCCCAGGCGGCCGAGGCGATGCTGCCCGAGGACGCCCTGTGGGCCCTCAGGCCCGAGTTCGACGAGGCCTTCGTCGACTACCTCGAGCACCGGCGCGAGACCTCCAGCTTCCGCGCCGAGGACCCCTTCGTCCAGCTCTACTTCGACCTGCTGCGGTTCCTCAACGGCCTGGTGCTGTCCGGCGGCGACGAGTTCAGCCACTGCGTCCAGCGCCGCGGCGGCGCCCGGCTGCGCATCCTGTGCAAGGACCCGAGCCGCTTCCTGGGCCGCATCCTGGGCGGCGCCCACGCCGTCATCGGGCTGTCGGCGACGCTGTCGCCGGGCGACTTCTACCGCGACCTGCTGGGCCTCGACCCCGACCGGGCGCGCAAGATCTCGGTGCCCAGCCCCTTCCCGGCCGAGAACCGCCGGGTGGTCATCGACGACACCGTCGCCACCGCCTGGAAGAAGCGGGCCGAGAACTACGGCCCGATCGCCCGGCGGCTGGGCGAGTTCGCCGACGCCGTGCCGGGCAACTGCCTGGCGCTTTTCCCGAGCTACCAGTTCCTGCACGAGGTGGCCTCACGGCTCGAGGTCACCAAGAAGCGCGTCCTGGTCCAGAACCAGTCCTCGAGCGACCGCGAGCGCGAGCTGATCCTCGACAGCCTGCGCTCCATGCTGGCCGGCGACCACCTGCTGCTGGCGGTGGCCGGCGGCGTGTTCGCCGAAGGCGTCGACTACCCCGGCGAGATGCTCCGCGCCGTGGCGGTCATCAGCCCCTGTCTGCCGGCGGTCAGCCTCGAGCGCGAGCTGCTCAAGCAGTACTACCAGGAGCGCTTCGAGCGCGGCTTCGAGTACGCCTTCGTCGTCCCCGGCATGACCCGCGTCGTCCAGGCCGCCGGCCGGCTGATCCGCTCGGCCGAGGACACCGGGATCATCGCGCTGTTCGACCAGCGGTTCCTACACCGGCCGTATGTGTCTCATCTGCCGGCCGACTGGCTGGACGGCGGCGAGCCGAAGGAACTGATCGGCGAGCCGGGGCAGGTGGCGCGGGTCTTCTACGCGACGCCCTGAACCGCTTGGCGCGCCCCTACTCGATCTGCGCGCCCGTGCCCTTGATCCGAATGATGCGGTAGGGACCGTCGCCGATGTCCGCGGTCTCAGCGTCGAACGCCTCGCCCTTCTCCTCGGCCGCGTGGGCGAGCCACGCGACGTACTTCTCGCGGGTCATCTCCAGGGCCTCGACCACGCCCTGGGCGGCGGCGGTCCGGCCCTTGGCGGCGGCCGGGAAGACGATGACGTCGTCCTCCACCTTGATCTGGATGCTCTCGCCCGCCTCGCCGAGCTCGATCCAGCAGCCCTTGCGCGGACAGACGTCGAGCACGCCGCCCTCGACGCGCACGGTCTTGCCGATGTAGGCGTCGGGATCGGCGAGGATGTCGGCGATCCGGGTCGCCTGCTCGAGATCGACGCCGTCGCCCAGCACCTCGGATGCCCCGCCCGCAGCCGGGAACGCCAAGAGCAGGAGCAGGGCGATAGAGGCGGCGCCGGACGCCAGATTCGACCTCGTCGGAGTCCTGTTCAATTCACAACCACGTCGCTCGATCATCTGCGGAAGCCTCCCTTGGTATCCGGGTCTTCGGCGTCGGGCCGGCCCGACGCTACGAGAAACCACGTCACAGGACTCCCAGGCTATTCGGCTTGGGCCAGAGCTGGCAACACCCGGCAAGGCGGGTCGGTAGAGCCCAACGGCCCATAGAGCCGCCGGATCAGATAGATGGAGCTAAATCGGTTTTTGTCTGCCCGAACAAGTGATTCCCCAGCGGTTGCGGCCGGTGGTCGAGGACCTGCCGTACTGGTTCGTGATCGGCGGGCACGCGGTCCGTTGCTTGTGCCCGTACCGACCTACGCATCACGCCGACTTCGGGGTCCGGGAAGCCAGCTCGATCGAGGGGCTGGTCGACGAGTTCGAGCGGATCCGGCGATACCGAGATCCTCGAGCGCGGCGAGGACACGGTCCATCTGCGCTGGAACGGCATCGACGTCTCCATCTTCCTGCTCGAAGACATCGGAGCCTTCACCGAAGAGCGCCGCCTGAGCGTCGAGGGCATTCTGGCGACCAAGCTGCACGCCATCATCGACCGGGGAACCCGCAGGGACTTCTTCGACCTCTACGTCACGATGCAGAGCCAGGGACTCGGGATCGCTACCTGCCTCTCCGCACTCCGCACCGTCTATCGGCAGAACGTCAACGATGCCCTCGTCCTGCGGGCGCTTACCTATTTCGACGATGCGGACCGGGAGGCCCCGTTGCCGCGCGAGGGCGATCGCGACTGGGAGCAGGTCAAGGAGTTCTTCCAGTCCCGCGTCGGCCATCTCCTCGTGCCGCCGGGCGAGCCCCTCGAGATCCAGCAGGTTCGCGTCGACGTGAGCGAGCGAGGGGAGCAAGGCGGCCCCGAGCCGACGTCGTAGAGACGAGGCCCTGATAGTTTCTCGCCCATGACCAACAGGCGAGAAGTGAGCAAGTACGGAATCTGGCCCGGTCTGCTCACCGTTGCGGATCTGGCGCTGGCCGTCTCCGGGGCCGCGCCGTCAGCGCCCACGCCTTGAGGACCTTTCGGGAGCCGCTCTGTGCGTAAGGCTCGTAGGCGCCTCCGGACAGCCGCTCTGGCGGTACTTGCCGCATCGCTTCTGATCGCGGCCTGGCAGTGGCTCACCTGGCCCGACGTGGCGGCGCTGCGCAACGGCCGGCCCGAGAGCACCGCCTTCATCCGCGCCTGGGAGGCCAGCGAGCGCGAGGCCCCCCGGGCGGCCCGGGCGGATCAGCGCTGGGTGCCCTACGCCGAGATCTCCGACAACCTCAAGCGGGCGGTGCTCGTCGCCGAGGACATCGACTTCTTCTCCCACCAGGGCTTCGCGGTCGAGGAGATGAAGAGCGCCCTGCGCGCCGCGCTCCAGGAGGGCGAGACGTTGCGCGGCGCCTCGACCCTCAGCCAGCAGCTGGTCAAGAACCTGTGGCTGTCGCCGTCGCGCAACCCCTGGCGCAAGGTCAAGGAGGCGCTGCTGACGCGGCAGCTCGAGCGCCAGCTGCCGAAGCGGCGCATCCTGGAGATCTACCTGAACGTGGTCGAGTTCGGCCCCGGGACCTACGGCGCCGAGGCGGCGGCGCAACGCTATTTCGGCCGGCCGGCAAGCCGGTTGAGCGAGCGCCAGGCGGCGGCGCTGGCGGCCGGGCTGCCGAGCCGGGACTGGCATCCGGGATCGACCAGCCAGCGCTACCGCTCGCGGGTGGAACGGAACTGCCCGATGGGCCGACGCTTCTCGAGGGCCTTCATCACCCGGGAAGAGAAGCTGTCGCTGCGCGGCTGGCCCCGGGCGAGGGCCGCGACAGCGAAGCGAGCAGCTCGTTCGAACTCCGCACAGACTACGTCCGCAGGCACGTTCAAGGGTGACTCGGGGGCCGCGCTGACGGGGACGACATGCAGGACACGATGCCCATAGCGCTGATGGAAGAACTCGACCAGATCGACGATGGAGACTCCCCGCTGGTGATGCAGAGCTGTCCAGGTGCACTCGAAGTCGATGCGGATCTTCCGCTCTGCGAGGCATTGCCGGGCGAACCGATCCGACTTCGCAAAGCTCCCCTCACCGCGCAGGGCGTCGTGGATCTCGGCCGGGCCGTCGATACTGACGGTCGCGCCGATGTCGTATTGCTCAAGCAAGTCCGGCAACCCCGGTTCCGACAAGGTGCCATTGGTCACCAGGCCGAATCGCGGCATCTCGCCGAGAGCATCGGCCTCGCGGCAGGCGTAGGTCGGTCGTGGCGACGCCCGTCGCTCGCGGCCCGGCGCCGGCAACAGGGCTAGCCACTCAATTCCCGCGGGCGGAACATCCGCTCGTACGCCCGGGTGGCATTCTTCAGCGCGAGCGGCAGGGCCTTCCGATCGAGCCGCTCGAAGTCGGCCTGATTGATCACCACGCCCTCGACGTCGATCGCGAAGATCATGTCGTCCAGATTCGGGACGGCACACGAGAACCCGCACTTGTTCCCCGCGGTTTCTCCGCAGCCACCCCCGCACCAGTCACCCTTGGCTGGCTCTTCATCCTCGTCAACGTCGACCCCGATACCGCTCAACGCGCCGAGTCTCCCGGCGACATCGGCCCAACCCGACCCTCGCTGGCCGACCTCCAGGATCGACACGGCCGCGATGCGACCGGTGGGCTCGAGCCGGGCGAGGGCCGGCGCCCAGGCACTGCTGATACCGCCTGGCGACGTGCCGCTCTGGATCTGTTGCAGCGCCGCGGTGAACTCCGAGACACAGAGCCGCTTCGGGTCGTGACCCAGGCAGCACAGCAGACTCCGGCAGCCGCCGACGAACGTGCCGACGACCAGGGTGCCTCCACCCATCGCGAGTGACATCAAGAAACGGCGGCGCTCCAGCTTCAGGGTGTCGGGGTCGGGGGTGTGTCGTTTCTCTCGCATGGCGCCTCCCTCTTCCACGGCGAGCGGCGCCCCCGGGCCGATTCGGCTCTCCAACGGGGGTCTGGTCGCCGAGGATGCAGTGGCCTTCCTTCGCAGACAGGCCGGACCCCTTGGCCCCATCTGGCAGGCGACAACCCTCCTTGCTGAGCTTGCGCCCGATCTGCGAAGCGCTCCATACCCTTACGGGTGGCCGGCGACTCTCCTAGGGGTGGGCGACCCTGGAGCGCTGGTACCGGCGGGCACGCGGTTCGTTGCTTGTGCCCGCACGCTGCGGCGGATGCGCAAAGCGGCCTGGATCGCCAAGGAGCTGTAGCTCCGGCCGCGGTCACGCGCCCTGGCGCTGGCGGAACTTGCGGATGTGCTCTTCGACCAGCCGGTGCACACCCAGCCGCTGCAGCTCGGAGGCGAGCACCAGGATCTGGTTGGGGCTCAGCGGGTGCTCGCGGTAGACGACCTGCAGCACCTTCTTGAGTGCCGCGTCGAGCTCCGGGTCGAAGCCCGGCTGGGGCTCAGACGGCTCGCTCGACACGGGGCGGCTCTTCCGGGAGGTCGGCGTCCGGGTGCATCTCGGCGGGGTCGTAGTCGTAGATCAGCGAGCGCACCGTCTTCTCCGCCGCCACCGCCACGCCCTCGTCATAGCCCCACATGTCGATCGTCTCCCAGGGGCAGTAGCGGGCGCAGAGCTGGCAGCCGATGCAACGCTCGAGGTCGATCTCGACCAGCTTGTGCAGATCCGGGTAGACCGGGCCGGGGACGATCTCGATGCAGTCCACCGGGCAGAACGAGATGCAGGCCTCGCAGCCGGTGCAGCCGATCTGCTCCACCACCGCGGTCTGCTTGGGCGGCCGCGGCCGTGGGGGCTTGTCGATCTCGATCTTGTATCGATAGGGGAAATCGGCCATCTGTAGGGCACTCCCGGCGTTGCGGCCGACTCTAGCAGACGGCAGCCGTCGCCCGCACCCGGCCGCCTGAGCTCCGACCCCCGGTGGTCGCCTGTCGTCCTTCGTCTCGGGCAGGCGCATGGCAGAATCCCGGCGATGCTGGTCGAGCGAATCACCAACCTGGTCCGGGGCGAATCGAGCGAGACCTTCGATGACCTGGCCCTGGCGGTCTTTCGCTTCCAGTACGAGCGCGACGCCGGCTATCGCGAGCTGTGCGACCGGCGCGGCGCGGCGCCGGACATCGTTGCCCACTGGCAGGACGTTCCCGCGGCTCCGGTACCGGCCGGAACCAGCCCGGTGCCGGCCGGGACGCTCCCGGCATCCGTCGGGCCGGGCACAGTGCCGGAGAGCACGGGGCCGATCCCGGAGGTCGCGCGGGCGGCACCTGACGCCGCCGCCCGCGGCCTCCACCGCGCGGCCATCGACCAGTCCTTCGCGTCCGCCTGCCTGGTCGGCATGGATCGGCCACCGGTGCTCTCGCTCGTCCCCTCCGGTGGAGATGCTCCAGACCCCGGGCTCGGCTTCCTGGCCGACCACGTGCTGCGGGCCTGGGCGGCGCCGGACAGTCTGGTCGCGACTGCCCGGCGCAGCGTCGAGGCGGCCAAGGCGCGCAGCTTCCTCGGCGCCCGCCAGCGCGACCGGCGGCCCACCCTGATCCTGGCCACCGCCGCGACCCTGGGCCAGCTGCTCGACGCGCTCGAGCGCCGCGGGCTGCGCTTCCGCCTACCGCCGGGAAGCCGCGTGGTCGAGACCGGGCGGCGCGGCGCGGCCGCCGGCATGCCGCTCGCCCGGCTGGCCGAGTCTCTCGGCGTGCCGCCCGAGGGCGTGCTGCGCGACTACGGGGTCGACGGGCTGGTCACCCGCTTCTACGCCGGCCACGGCCAGGCCGGCGAGCCCCAGCCCTTCCTCCCGCCCCCCTGGGCGCGGCTGCGGATCCTCGACCCGGAGACCGGCGCCGAGCTGCCGGCCGGCGCCGTGGGCACGATCGCGATCTTCGACCTGGCCAGCGTCGGCGCCGTCGCGCACGTGCTGACCGGCGACAAGGGCACTGCTGGCCGCGACGGCTTCCGACTCGCCGCCGGATCGCCGACCGACAGGGTGTCGCCTGACGGCTAGACGCCTACCCGCCAGCGACGCGAGCGGGTCTGAAGGTCGGGTTGGCCTGCCCTTCTAACCAGCTCTCGTCGCGAGCCGGCGCAGTAGAGAGCTGGTTAGAAGGGCAGGCTAGTTCTTGACCAGCAGGCTGTTGAGCGTCAGCTCGGGGATTTTCCAGCCGTTGCTCTGGATGCGGCCGACCTCTTTGTCGCCGATATAGACGACGCCGGTCGGCACACCGTGGATGTCCAGCGCCTTGGCTTTGGGATCCGTGGTGAAGGCCTCGCCCTGGGGCAGGCCGTAGAAGTCCACCTCGATCTTCGAGCCGCCGAGCTCCTCGGCGACCCGCATCATCCGCGGCACCATCTCCTGGCAGAAGGGGCACCAGGAGCCGAAATAGACCTCGACCCGAACCGGCCGGCTCTCGGTGCGCAGCCGGTCGAGGAAGGGCTTCGAGGGCTTGTACTGCTCGGCCAGCCGCACGTAGTCGCGGCTGTACTCCTTCATGCCGCCGAGGTCCTGGCTGCCGAGAAGCGGCGGCTTCTGCTTGAGCTCGACGGTCTTGCCGTCGAGGCTGAAGGAGACTCCCGCCGCGCCGGTGGCCACCTGGAACTTGCCCAGCTGCCGATCCGACGCGTCGGGCAGCACGGTCACGCCGCCGTCGGCGCGCTGGTCGACCTTCATGAACTGGACCGTCTCGGCCCGCGCTTCGCGCAGGACCAGACGCACCGGGCTCGGGAGCTGGTCGCTGACGATCAGCATCTCGCCGGCGATCCGCGATTGCCAGACCCCGGCCTCGATCTCGGTGCCGTCGAACGTCACCACGTAATCGATCGGCTGGAAGTCGGCCGTGGCGCCCTGGGCGGCGGCCGGCGACGGGGCGGCCAGCAGGACGAGGGCGAGTGCGGCGAGCGTGAGGGTTCCTTGAAGTCTTCTCATGACGGCGGAATTCTATTGCAACCTGCCTGCCAGATCAGCCTTGCGGTGCCCCGGCGACGGCGGGCGGCAGCCCGGCCCAGGTGGCCGTCACGGTCCCTTCGACGACCTCGAACGAGCGCGGCAGCCGCCGGTAGAGGGGACGCAGCAGGCTCGCCGGCGCCTCGCGCAGCTCGCAGATCGGCGCCTGGGTCCAGCGGAAGGCGCCCACCGCCTCGGGCGGCGAGGCGGTGAGGATCCAGGGGGTCGGGCCCTCGGCGGCCAGGGCCATCTCGTTGAGCCGCGGCATGGCGGCGAGCAGGGCCTCGTCGTCGAGCTCGGCGATGACCACCAGGTGGCTGCCGGTCTCGAGCTCGCTGGCAACGGCGTCGAGGCACAGCCGCTCGTCCCCGGCGCCGGTGCAGATCCCGGTCACCGCCGCCCCCGGCGCGAGCCGCGTCGCCAGGTCGTCGAGCGGCAGGCCGGGGGCGACGGCGGCGAACAGCGTGCCGCCCAGGGTGACCGCCGCAACCGCCGCCAGGCGCCATTTGGGCAGCCCGCCGCCCTCGCCGCGGCCGACGAAGCAGAGCGCCAGCGCCGGCACCAGCAGCAGCAGGTCCTGCCAGAAGGCCTCGGCCGGGGTGCGGTCCACCAGGTTGCCAAAGCAGCCGCAGTGGCTGGCCTCGCCCAGCCCGTGGGCGGCGTTCCACCAGCCGCGGCCGGTGAGGAAGATGAAGAAGGCGACCAGCAGCGCCGCCGGCACCAGCACCCACAGGCGGCGGATGCCCAGCAGAAGGGCCGAGCCCAGCCCCAGCTCCAGCGCCAGGGCGAACAGCGCCACGGCGAAGCTCAGCGAGACCGGCGACAGGCCCTCGGCGACGATCTGCTCGGCGAAGGCCTCCGGGTCGATCGCCTTGGCGTAGGAGGCGAACAGCAGCACCGCGCCCAGGACGATGCCGCCGGCGACGCCGAGCCACCGCAACCGCTGCCCCTTCGCCCTCATCTCACCCCGCATTATTCCGTACCTGCCAAGTTCCGCCCTCCCCGGGTGGTGTCCTTGAACTCGCCCCACCCCCTTACCGCAGCGGCAGGCCGCGATGTCGTCGAGCCGGGCTTCGAAGACCACGACAGGCCCGCGACGTCCCCCGGTCAGGGCTTTCGGGCAGGCGCGGAGCGCGGTTGCGCCCGCCGCCGGCGGCGCCACTTGAGGTGCTTGCGCAGCTCGTCGGCGGTGGGGCTGTCGACGCCGTCGAGAAAGGGCACCAGCGGCCCCGAGTAGAGCAGCTTGCCGCCGTGCACCCCGCCGCCCGGCCCCAGGTCGACGATCCAGTCGGCGCGGCCGATCAGATCGAGGCTGTGCTCCACCACCACCACCCCCTCGCCCCGCTTCACCAGCCGTCTGAGAGTGCGGTAGAGCTGGTCGATGTCGGCCAGGTGGAGGCCGGTGGTCGGCTCGTCGAACAGGAACAGGCGCGGCTTCTCCTTGCGCCCGCCGTCGATGAAGCTGGCCAGCTTGAGCCGCTGCGCCTCGCCGCCCGACAGGGTCGAGGTCGGCTGCCCCAGCCGCAGATAGCCCAGCCCGACGTCGACCAGGCTCTGCAGCCGGCGGCAGAGCCGCTTCTGGTCGGCAAACCGCGCCAGCGCCTCCTCCACCGTCAGCTCCAGGGTCTCGGCGATGTTGAGGCCGCGGCAGCGCACCGCCAGCACCGCCGGCCGGAAGCGGTGGCCGTTGCAGGCGTCGCAGGTGACGCTGACCGGCGCCATGAACTGCATGTCGACCTCGAGCACGCCGGTGCCCTCGCAACCGGGGCAGCGGCCCTGCTCGAGGTTGAAGGAGAAGTGGCCGGCCTGGATGCGCGCCCGTTTGGCCGCCGGCTCGGCGGCGAAGAGCTTGCGGATCTGGTCGTAGGCCTTGGTGTAGGTGACCGGATTGGACCGGCTGGACCGGCCGAGCGGCGACTGGTCGACCAGGATCAGATCGTCCAGCCCGTCGAGCCCCTCGAGCGACCGGCAGCGGCCGGGGTCGACGTCGACCACCCCGCGGCCGCGGTGGAAATTGGCCCAGAGGACGTTCTCGACCAGGGTCGACTTGCCCGACCCCGAGACCCCGGTCACCGCCACCAGCGCCCCCAGCGGCAGGCTGACGTCGATCTCCTGCAGGTTGTGGGCGGCGGCGCCGCGCGCGGTCACCCGCGGCAGCGAGGCCAGGGTCTGCTCGAGCGAGGCCTTGCCGCGCTCGCGCCGCGCCCGGGCGAGGTGGCGGCGGGCCTCGGTGGCGGGCCGGTCGCGCATGAACTGGGCGGTCAGCGATTCCTCCACCGAGAGCACCTTGCGCAGGGTGCCCTCGCTCATCAGCCGGCCGCCACGCTCGCCGGCCGCCGGCCCCAGGTCGATGACCCAGTCGGCGCCCTCGATCAGGGTGCGGTCGTGCTCGACCACCAGCACCGTGTTGCCCCGCTTCGCCAGGTCGCGCAGCAACCGCAGCAGCTTCTCGCTGTCGCGCGGATGCAGGCCGATGGTCGGCTCGTCGAGCACATAGAGGGTGCTGGTCAGCCCCGAGCCCAGCGCCGCCGCCAGGTGGATCCGCTGCGCCTCGCCGCCCGAGAGGGTGCGCGCCTGCCGGTCGAGGGTCAGATAGTCGAGCCCGACCCGGTACAGCACCTCGACCCGCTCTTCGAGCTCTTCGATCAGGTGGCCGGCCACCTCGCGCTGCCGATCGGTCCAGGCGCGGGCGCGCAGCCAGGCGCGCAGCAGCTCGATCGAGCGGCTGGCCAGCTGCGGCAGGGTCTCGCCTTCGACCGTCACCGCCAGCGCCTCGCGCTGCAGCCGGGTGCCGTCGCAGTCGGGGCAGGGGTCGTAGGCGCGGTAGCGGGCCAGCATCACCCGCACGTGCACCTTGTACGAGCGCCGCTCGAGCCAGGCGAAGAAGCGGTCGAGGTTGACGAAGTCGCCGGCGCCGCTCCAGATCCAGCGGCGGTCCTCCTCGGCGAGGTCTCCCCAGGCCACGTCCAGCGGCACCCCGCGCTCGCGGCAGGCCGCGTACAGCGGCTCGTAGTGCTCCTCGTAGGCCGGCGTGTTCCACGGCGCGATGGGCCGCTCCTCCAAGGTCCAGCCGGGATCGGGCACCACCCGCTCGCGGTCGATGCCGATCACCCGGCCGAAACCCTGGCAGCCGGTGCAGGCGCCGAGCGGCGAGTTGAACGAGAACAGCGCCGGCACCGGCTGGCGCAGCACCTCGCCGCAGACCCGGCACGAGAGGCGCCGCGAGTAGTGACGCTCGTCGCCGTCGCCGCGCACCACCACCCGGCCGGAAGCCAGCCGGTAGCCCTCCTCGATCGCCGCGCTCACCCGCCCCTGGTCGCCGGCGCCGGCCTTGAAGCGGCCGAGCACCAGCGGCATCGGGTCGAGCCGCGTCAGCCAGCGCGCGCTCGACGTCATCCGCACCACCTCGCCGTCCTCGAGCCGGCGGGCGAAGCCCTGGTGGATCAGCTCGCGCAGGGCCTCGTTGGCCGCCTTCTTGGGCCGCGCCACCGGCGCCACCAGCACGAAGCGGTCGCCGGCGGCGCCGGCCGCCAGCTCCGCCGCCGCGGCCTCCGGCGGGGCGGTCGCCGCCGGCCCGTGGCCGTTGGGGCAGTGCACCTCGCCGATGTGGGTGTAGAGCAACCGCAGCACGTCGTAGGCCTCGGTGATCGTGCCCACCGTCGAGCGGGCGTTGCGCACCCCGTTGCGCGCCTCGAGCGCCACCGGCGGCAGGACGTTGCGCAGCTCCTCGAGCGGCGGCCGCTCCATCTGTTGCAGGAACTGCCGAGCGTAGGTCGACATCGACTCGACGAACCGGCGCTGGCCCTCGGCGAAGATGGTGTCGAAGGCCAGCGACGATTTGCCGGCCCCCGAGGGGCCGGTGACCACCGTCACCCGGCCGTGCGGCACCCGGCAGTCGATGCCCTTGAGGTTGTGGGTAAAGGCCTTGACGACCTCGATTGCGGTGCGACGGGGCATGACGGAAGAGGTGCGGGCGGCGAGCCGGAAAGTCTACAGGAGCCGGGCGGCACGTCACCCGAACCGTTGGTGTGCCAGGACACCACGACCCGAACCGGTGCGGGCGGGGACCTCGGCTGCAGCTTGGGGTCTCGCTTCTCGGGCGACTGCCCGGCCTCGATGATCGGGCTGACTGCCCGGCCTCGATGATCGGGCTACTGCCCGGGTCCCTTCTTGTCGCCGAACAGCTTGCGCAGCCACTTCCACCGCCGGCGGCGGCGCTCGAAGCCGTCCTCGCGGTCGCGCTCCGGCCGCCAGCCCTCGTCGTCGTGCAGGTAGCACAGCCGGTCGGGCTCGGTGCCGGCGAGAAAGACCTCGGTCAGGATGCGCGGGCAGCGCCCAGTGGCCAGCCCGCCCGACAGCGGGTCGATCGCCGCGGTGGTGATGCCGGGCGGTTGGCGGAACCTCGGGCTGCCGGCAGGCGGGCGCACGCCGTTGGTGAAGCGGGCCCAGATCGGCAGCGCGCCGCGGGTGCCGGAGAGGCGGGTGGCGGCGTTGGAGTCGTAGCCCACCCAGACCAGCGAGGTGCGCTCGGGCGAGCCACCCGCGAACCAGCTGTCGCGGCGGTCGTTCGAGGTGCCGGTCTTGCCCGCCACCGGGTCGCGCACGCCGTAGACCCGGCCGGCAGCCTCGGCGGTGCCGCTGGCCACCACGCCGCGCAGCAGCGTCGTCACCACGTAGGCGGTCTCCGCGCTCAGCACCCGCTGCGGGGCCCGCGGGGCCGGGCCGCGCACCGGCTCGCCAGCGGCGTCGAGGATCCCCTCCAGGAAGTGGGGCTCGGGGCGCAGGCCGCCGCTGGCCAGGCTGGCGTAGACCGTGGTCAGCTCCAGCGGCGAGACCTCGAAGGCGCCCAGGGCGAGCGACGGCACCGGGTCGAGGCGGCCCTCGATGCCCAGGCGGCGGGCCATCTCGACGATCGGCTCGAGGCCGACCAGCATCGCCAGCCGGGCGGTCGGCACGTTGAGGCTCTCCTCGAGCGCTCGGCGGGCGGTGATCCAACCGCGAAACTTGCCGTCCGAGTTTCGCGGCGACCAGTCGCGGCCGGCCAGCGCCACGGTCAGCGGCGAGTCCTCGATCAGGGTGGCCGGGGTGGCCACACGCCGCTCGTAGGCTGCCGCGTGGACCACCGGCTTGAAGGCGCTGCCGGGCTGCCGGCGGGCCTGCGAGGCGCGATCGAACTGGCTGGTGGCCCAGTCGCGGCCGCCGACGTAGGCCCGCACCCGGCCGTCGCGCGGGTCCATCGACACCAGCGCCGCCTGCAGCGGGCCGTCGCCGCCGTGGCCCTTCTCCCAGCCCTCTTCGAGCGCCTCGATCCCCCAGCCCACCGCCTCCTCGGCCGCCAGCTGGTCGCTCCAGTCGAGGGTACCGAGCAGGTCGTAGCCGGCATCGCCCAGCCCGCGCACGTCGAACCGCCGCGCCGCCTCCTGGACCGCCCGCTCGACGTAGTAGGGCGCGCGGCGCACCACCACCGGCTGCGGCGCCACGCACAACGGCTCGGCCACGGCCCGCTCGACCGCCGCGGCGTCGAGCCACTCGAGCTCGCCCATCCGCGACAGCACGTGGTTGCGGCGCTCCAGCGCCCGCTCGGGATGGCGCCGCGGGTCGTAGCGGCCCGGCGAGCGGATGACGGCGGCGAGGAGCGCCGACTCGCACAGGTCGAGCTCCGGCACCCGCTTGCCAAAGAAGGCCCAGGCGGCGGCGCCGACGCCCATCAGGTCGGCGCTGCCCGAGCGGCCCCAGTAGATCTCGTTCATGTAGGCGTCGAGGATCGCCCGCTTGGAGTAGCGCAGGTCGACCAGGACCGCCAGGAACACCTCCCGCAGCTTGCGCGCCAGGGTGCGCTCGTGGGTCAGGAAGAGGTTCTTGACCAGCTGCTGGGTCAGCGTGCTGCCGCCCTGAGCCAGCTCGCGCTGCTTGATGTTGACCAGCGCCGCCCGCGCCATGCCGCGCAGCGACAGCCCCTGATGGGTGAAGAAGGTCGCGTCCTCGGCCGCCAGCACCGCCCGCACCAGCGTCTCGGGCAGGTCCTCGGCCGTCACCGGCCGCCGCTCGCCGCCGTCGGGACCGTAGAACGAGGCCAGCAACGGCGGCTCGAGCAGAACATGGTCGACCCGCTGGCCGCGCCAGACCAGCCGCTCGACCTCCAGGCCGCGAAACTCCGCCGCCAGCGCGCCACCGTTGCTGCGCCCCCAGGGCGTCGGGAAACGACGCAGGTTGGCCTCGACCTTGGACCCGGCGGCGCGATACTCGCCCGGGCGCAAGGTACCGCTCGCCCGCTCGCGGTAGCCCAGCAGGGCGAGCTCCGCGACCAGCTGCCGCTGGCCGTAGGCCTCGCCGGCGCGCAACACCTCGGACCGCCCGTAGAGCCGCGACGGCTCGCGCCCCTCGTGCGCGCCGATGCGGTCGCGCAGCTGCCAGAACGGCGACAGCAGCCAGATCAGGGCCAGCGCCACCAGGAGCAGCAGCACCCCCAGGAAGATCGCCCGACGCCCGAGCCAACGGTGTCTCACATCGCGCGTGGCCTTGCGCGCACCGCTCCGTTTGGACGGCCGCCGCCGCTTCGCCTTCGCCATTCGCCCTATTCTCGCTGCAAATCCGGAGCCAGAACAGGGGCGCCGCCGGCGGCCGGCTGGACCCCGAGTCAGGCGCCAGCCCACCAGGCCGGTCGAGTACGGTCGCGGGAGGTCAGGCGTCCGCGCTCAAGGGCCGGTCGGCGCTCCCCCGTCCAGCCCCAGCCGTCTGCTAACGTCTCTCCCCCATGATCTCCGTCTCCGGCCTGGAAAAGGCGTTCGGCGCCCAGATGTTGTTCACCAACGTCTCCTTCATGCTCACCCCGGGCAACCGCTACGGGCTGGTGGGCGCCAACGGCTCGGGCAAGACGACGCTGCTCAAGATCCTCGCCGGCGAGGAGCCGCCCAGCGACGGCACGGTGTCGATCCCCAAGAAGCTGCGGCTCGGCGTGCTGCGCCAGGACCACTTCGAGTACGAGGAGGAGCCGATCCTCGACGTCGTGATGATGGGCAACGACGAGCTCTGGCAGGCGATGGTCGAGAAGGAGAAGATCCTGGCGCGGGCCGAGGAGGAGTTCGACGGCGAGCGCTACGCCGAGCTCGAGGACATCATGCTGCACCACGACGGCTACAGCGTCGAGGCGCGGGCGGGCGAGATCCTCGAGGGGCTGGGCATCCCGGCCGAGGTCCACCGCCAGCCGCTGTCGACGCTCTCCGGCGGCTTCAAGCTGCGGGTGCTGCTGGCCCAGGTGCTGGCCGGCAAGCCCGACGTGCTGCTGCTCGACGAGCCCACCAACCACCTCGACATCCTGTCGATCCGCTGGCTCGAGAAGTTCCTCCAGGGCTTCGCCGGCACGGCGGTGGTCATCTCCCACGACCACCGCTTTCTCGACAACGTCTGCGAACCACATCCTCGACGTCGACTACGAGACCGTCACGCTCTACACCGGCAACTACACCGCCTTCGTCGAGGGCAAGCAGGCCGAGCGCGAGCGCAAGGAGAAGGAGATCGACAAGCGGGAGAAGGAGATCGCCCACCACCAGGCAGTTCGTCGACCGCTTCCGCGCCAAGGCGACCAAGGCGCGCCAGGCGCAGAGCAAGCTGCGGCTGATCGAGAAGCGCCAGGCCGAGCTCGACCCGCTCGCCCAGTCCTCGCGCCGCTACCCCACCTTCCGCTTCCCGCAGCGGCGGCCGAGCGGCAAGGAGGCGCTGCGGCTCGAGGGCATCTCCAAGGCCTACGGCGACAACCAGGTGCTTGAACGACGTCTCGCTCACCGTCCGGCGCGGCGAGCGGCTGGCCATCATCGGCCCCAACGGCATCGGCAAGTCGACGCTGCTCAAGATCGCCATGGGCGAGGTCGAGGCCGACGCCGGCGAGGTCGAGTGGGGCTACGAGACCCACCCCGGCTACTTCGCCCAGGACCACCGCGAGCAGCTCACCAGCCGCGAGCCAGACGGTCGAGGCCTGGCTCTGGGACGCCTGCCCGGGCGAGCAACGATCGGCTTCGTCCGCGGCCAGCTGGCGCAGGTGCTGTTCAGCAAGGACGAGGTCAAGAAGAAGCTCGGCGCGCTGTCCGGCGGCGAGGCGGCGCGGCTGATCTTCGCCCGCCTGACGGTCGACGAGCCCAACGTGCTGGTGCTCGACGAGCCCACCAACCACCTCGATCTCGAGGCCATCGAGGCGCTGGTCGAGGGCCTTGCGGAGTACGACGGCACCCTGATCCTCGTCTCCCACGACCGCTGGTTCGTCTCCCAGCTGGCCGACCACATCGTCGAGATCACCGCCGACGGCCTGCGCACCTACGACGGCACCTACGAGGAGTACGTCGCCTGCTGCGGCGACGACCACCTGGACGTCGAGGCGGTGCTCAAGGTCAAGCGCGAGAAGAAGAAGGCCGAGCGGCGCGCGGGCGGCAAGAGCGGCAAGGGGAGCAAGGGCTCCGGCGGGCGCAAGCTCGAGGCCCGGCGCGACCAGCTCACCGAGCAGATCGACGCCGCCGAGGCGCGGATCCGCGAGATCGACGAGCGCTTCGCCGAGCCGGGCTTCTTCGACCGGGCCGAGATGGCCGAGGTGCGCCGGCTCGAGCGCGAGCAGAAGCGGCTCAAGAAAGAGCTCGCGGGCCTGATGGCCGAGTGGGAGAAGGCGGAAGAGGCGCTGGCCGGCGTCGACGTCTGACGGACCGGCCGGCCCGGTGGGCGCGGCGAGGTCGACCGGCGGCCGGTCGTGTTGCTGGCCCGGCTGGTCGTGTTGCCAGCCCGGCCGGCTTGAAGCGGCCCGACCACCGCCAAGCGCAGCCGGCCGCATTGCGCGGCCCCTGCGCATCGGGCCGGCGATCGCATACGATGGTCGGCCCCGCCATGGCCACCTGGCTCCAGCGCCGCCTCTTGGCCCGCGGCCTCGTGCCGCGGATGTCGGAGACCGAGCGGATCGCGCTCGCGGCCGGCGACGTCTGGGTGGACGGCGCTCTGTTCTCCGGCCGGCCGCGGCTCGGCGAGCTGCTCGAGGAGCCCTGGCCCGAGCTGTCGCCGCGCGAGATCGCCTTTCTCGACGGCCCGGTCCAGGAGCTCTGCGACCTGGTCGACGACTGGCGGCTGTGGCGCGAGCGGCAGCTGCCGCGGATCGTCTGGAACCACCTGCGCGAGCACGGCTTTTTCGGCCTCGCCATCCCGCCCGAGTACGGCGGGCTGGGCTTCTCGGCGCTGGGCCAGAGCACGGTCTTCGGCAAGCTGACCTCGCGCTCGCTGGCGCTCTCGGCGGTGGTGCTGATCCCCAACTCGGTGGGGCCGGCCGAGCTGTTGCTCGAGTACGGCACCGAGGAGCAGAAGGACCGCCTGCTGCCGCGGCTGGCGCGGGGCGAGGAGATCCCCTGCTTCGCGCTGACCGAGCCCGAGGCCGGCTCCGACGCCGCCGCGCTGCGCTCCGAGGGGATCGTCTTTCGCGGCGCCGGCGACGAGCTGCTGCTGCGGCTCAACTGGTCCAAGCGGTACATCACCCTGGCGCCGGTGGCCACCCTGCTGGGCCTGGCCTTCCAGCTGCGCGACCCGGACAACCTGCTCGGGCGCGGCACCGAGCCCGGCATCACCTGCGCCCTGGTCCCGACCGACGTGCCGGGGGTCGAGATCGGCCGGCGCCACGATCCGCTGGGGGTGCCATTCCCCAACGGCCCGACCACGGGCAGCGACGTGGTGGTGCCGGTCGACGCCATCATCGGCGGCGCCGACGGCGCCGGCCGCGGCTGGCGGATGTTGATGGAGACCCTGGCCGGCGGGCGCGCCGTCTCGCTGCCGGCGCAGGCCGTGGCCGGGGCCAAGGCGGTGGCGCGGGCGGTAGGGGCCTACGCGGTGGTGCGCCGCCAGTTCGGCCAGCCGCTGGCGCGCTTCGAGGGGGTGCGCGAGCCGCTGGCGCGGATCGCCGGCCGCGCCTACGCCATGGAGGCGGCGCGGGTCTTCACCTGCGGCGCGATCGACAACGGCCGCCGCCCGGCGGTGGTCTCGGCGCTGGTCAAGTACCGGCTGACCGAGCTGGCCCGGCAGACGGTCAACGACGGCATGGATGTCCTCGGCGGCGCCGGCATCTGCCTCGGGCCGCGCAACCTGCTGGCCCAGGGATACGTCGCCGCGCCGATCGGCATCACCGTCGAGGGGGCCAACATCCTGCACCGCACCCTGGTGGTCTTCGGCCAGGGCGCCCTGCGCTGCTCGCCCTGGGCGCCGCGGTTGCTGGCCGCCGCCGCCGAGGGCCGCGCCGGCCGGCTGCTGGGCGCGCTGGCCGGCCAGTTGGCCCACCTGGCCGGCGGCATGGTGCGCGCCGGCTGGCTCGGCCTGACCCGCGCCCGGCTGGTGCGGGCGCCGGGCGGGCTGGCCCGCTACGGCCGCCGGCTGGTCTGGGCCTCGGCCGTATTCGCGGTGCTGGCCGACTGGGCGCTCGTGCGGCTGGGCGGCCGGCTCAAGAGCCACGGCGCCTTGAACGGCCGCTTCGCCGACGCCCTGAGCTGGTCCTACCTCGCCCTGGCGACCCTCAGGCGCTACCGGGCCGAGGGCGAGCGGCCGGAGGATCTGGCAGTGGCCCGCTGGGCGATGGCGGAGTGCCTGGCACGGGTGCAGGAGGCGCTGGAGGGGATCCTGGCCAACTTCCCGGGCCGCTTCGTCGGCGCCCTGCTGCGCGGCCCGTGCCGCTGGTGGCTGCGACTGAGCCCGCTGGGCTCGCCGCCGCGCGACGTCCTCGGCCGGGCGGCGGCCGAGGCGATCCTCGAGCCGGGCGCGACCCGGGACCGGCTGACGGCCTGGACCTGGACCGGCAGCGCCGGCGCCCTGGCGGAGCTCGAGGAGGCCTTCACCCTGGCGGTGGCGGTCAGGCCGCTGATCGACCGCCTGAAGGGAGCGGTTCGCGACGGCACCCTGCCGCGCGGACGGCCGCTGGCGCTGATCCAGGAGGCGATCGCCGCCAAGCTGCTCGACCCCCGGGAGGGCGCCCTGCTGCACGCGGCCGAGGCGGCGCGCAAGCGGGCCACCGAGGCGGACAGCTTCAGCCTGGAGGAGTATCTGGGGCGCTTCGCGCCGGGCGCCGAGGCGGTCCCGTAGCGGTCGACCTCCGTGTCGACCGTCCGGCGATACGCCAACACGGTCGAGACAGGGCTCGACCGCTACGGCCTCGAGGCCGTTCCGGCTCCGCCGAACGGAGGTAGGCCGGTCAGGGGCGATCGCGCAACGAGGCCGCCAACTGGCGGTCGTGCAGTCGGGCCAGCAGGAGCTGCGCCGACAGGGCGCCGATCAGCGCCAGGAACATGTCCCACTGGGTGTCCCAGACGTCGCCCTGGGTGCCCAGGAACGACTCGGCGCCGGAACCGCCGATCACCGCCGCCCACCACTCGATCAGCTCGTAGAAGGCGCTGAAGGCCAGGCAGACCGAGGTCACCAGGGGGAAGAGCCAGCGGCTGTGCCTGAGCGGCGAGGTGCGGAGCAGGATCTCGCGCGTCAGGATGGCCGGGACGAAGCCCTGCGCCAGGTGGCCGAGGCGATCGTAGTGGTTGCGCGAAAACTCCAGCAGATCCTGCACCCAGAAGCCCAGCGGCACCCGGGCGTAGGTGTAGTGGCCGCCGAGGATGAGGATCAAGGCGTGGACGAAGATCAGCCGGTAGACGAGCGGCGTCAGCGGGAATCGCCGGCCGGTGGCCACCAGCAGCGGCACGCCGATCAGCACCGGCGCCACCTCGAGCAGCCAGGTGCCGCGCTCGTAGGGGCCGATGCCGGAAACCACCAGAGCCGCCATCGCGAGCGCCAGCAGGACCCACGGCTCTCGGCTCCGCCCGCTCATCCCTGGTCAGGAAGGAAGGCTAGACAGTGGCCTTGTGGAGCTTGCGCTTGAGGCTGCGGATGCGGCGCCGGACGACTCTCAGCTGCTTTGCGTCCTTGGCGTCGATCAGCCCCTGGCGCTGCTTCTTGAGCTCGCGAATCTTGGCCTTGACCGCCATCTTGTCGATGCCCACCACCTCGTGGTGCTCGTGGGCCTCGATGCCCTGGGCATTGCACAGCGCCACCAGCAGCTCCTCCTTGTGCATGGTGGTGTAGCCGTGCAGGGCGTCGTGCTCGCCCATGCCCTCGGCGATCTCGCGCATCTGGGCCACCGTCATGCCCTTGAGCTCTTCGTAGGTGTGGACCGCCGCGGGGGCGGCAGGGGCGGCTTCCGCCGCGGGGGCGGCGTCGGCGGCCGGCTCGGCGGCGGTGTCGTCGGACGCGGCAGGCTCGGCAGCGGCGTCAGCGGCCGCGGCAGGCTCGGCAGCGGCGTCGGCGGCCGCGGCAGGCTCGGCGGCGGCGTCGGCGGGCTCTTCCGCGGCGGCTGCCTCGGCCGGAGCGGCCGGCTCCTCGGCGGCTGCCGGCTGCTCGGCCGTGGCGGTCGCCTCGGCGGGAGCGCTCTCGTCGGTGCCAGCGGTGTCTTCGGCAGCCGTATCTTCGGCAGCGGTGGTCTTCTCGGTCTCGTTCTGCTCTTCGGCCATGATTCCTCCGGGGGGGATGCGCCGGCGCACGAACGGCGCCGAAACCGTAAGTCTAACGCACTACCACCAGATCTCGGCCGTCGGGTTCTCCCAGACCTCCTTGGGAAACTGCTCCGGCAGCGAGCGGTAGTGGTAGCGGCCGTCGGCGAACCGCTCCGCGCCGATGCGCTCGAGCGCCTGCTGGATCTGCTCCAGCTCGTCGCCGCTCAGCGGCGCCGGGCCGGCGCCACGCTCGCCCTCCGCGCCGCCGTCACCGGGCTCGTCTTCGCCGGAATCCCCCCCGACATCGCCGCTCTCGCCCTCGCGATCGCCCCCGTCGTCGCCCTGGCCTTCGCCGTCGCCCTGGCCCTCGCCGTCGCCCTGGTCTTCACCGTCGTCCTGGTCCTCGCCATCGCCCTGGTCTTCACCCTCGCCCTGGTCTTCACCGTCGTCCTGGTCCTCGCCCTCGGTCTGGTCCTCACCCTCGTCCTCATCCTTGTCTTCGTCCTCGTCCCCGCCGATCTCGCCCTCTTCTTCTCCTTGGCCGCCGCCCTCGCCTTCGTCTTCTCCCTCGCCGCCGCCCTCGCCCTGGTCGCCCTGGCCCGCGCCACCGGGTTCGCCCCCTGGTTCTCCGCCCTCCCCACCTGCCGCGCCCTCGTCCTCGGCGCCACCACCACCTTCGCCTTCGCCCTCGCCGCCACCCCCTTCGCCCTGCCCCGGCTCACCGCCGCCTCCCTGGCCCTCGCCCTCGCCGCCACCGCCTCCGGCCGCCGGCGGGGGCGGCGGCGCGCAGGCCTCTTCGACCCGGGCGGTCCGCTCGGCGATGGCGCGCAGGTTGCCGAGCGCCGACGCCCGGCCTGAGCCCTCTTCGGCGAACAGCTCGGCGGCGCCGGCGAAGCGGCGGCTGGCGGCGTTCCACAGCTCCAGGGCGCGCTCGAGCTCACAGCCCTCGAGATCGAGCTCCGCCTCGCCCCAGCGGTAGAGCACGTGACCGTCGTTGTAGTGGCCGACCGCCAGCCCGGGCGCGAGTTCGAGGGCGGCCTGGTAGAGGTCGTGCGCTTCCGACCAGTCCTCCTGCAGGGCCACCGAGCGGGCCAGGTTGAAGGCCGGGATCTCGGACTGGACGCCGAACGCCCGGCTGCGGTCGTAGTGGACACGCGCCTGGGGCCAGTTCTCGAGCGCGTCGGCGGCGATGCCGCGCTCGTTCTCGCGGCTCGCCCGGCCCAGGGGCGAGTCGTCACGGCAGGCCAGGGTCGCCAGAGCCGCCGTCAGCAGCAGGGCCAGGCCGGCGGCCGCGGCCGGCCGGCCGGCGCCCAGCCGGTCGATGTCGAAGCCGGGCTCGGGCGCATCGCGCCGGCGCCCGAGCAGCGCCTCGAGCAGGAAGCCGACCAGGAACAGGGTCAACGGCACGCCGCTCAGGTCGCGCCAGCCCTCGGCGCGCACCGTCCGGGCGCCGGCGATGCCCTCCTCGATGGCCTCGGCCAGCCGCTCGCCGGCGCGGCCGTCGTCCCGGGCGAAGCGGCCGCCGGTGGCGCGGGCGATCCGCTTCAGGTACCGATCCTCGCGCCGGGTGGTGAACTCGCGCAGGACCGCCTTCTCCTCCTTGCCGGCGACCACATCGCGGAAATCGTAGATCTCCCGCGACTGGCCCTCGCGGCTGCCGATGGCGACCGTGTGCACCGGCACCCCGGCCTCCGCCAGCGCCGCCAGCGGCTCCTCGAAGGGCTCGTCGAACGGCTGCTCGCCGTCGGACAGGAGCACCGCCTGCAGGTCGTCGCGGCCGGCCTCGACGAAGTGCAGCACCGAGTCCAGGGCGGCGGTGAAGCTGGAGCCGCTCGATTGGTAGAAGGTGTGGAAACTGGCGCCGCCCAGCGCCTCTTCGACGGTCGCCGGATCGGCCGTCATCGGCAGCTGGAGGGCGGCGACGCCGCTGAAGACCACCAGGGCGAAGCGGGAGCCCTCGAGCCGGGAGGCCAGCTCGGCGGCGATCCGGCGCCCGCGCATGAAACGGGTTTGGGCCTCCTCGGCCTGGGTGCCCTCGGCCGCCGGCACGTCGTCGGCCAGCATGCTGGCCGAGCCGTCGAGCAGCAGGACCACGCGGCTGGCGAGCTCGCGGACCTCGGTCTCGCCGCGCACCGCCGGCCCGGCGGCGGCCGCGACGAGCAGCAGCCCGAGCAACAGCAGGACCGCCAGACGCCGCCCGAGGGTGCGCGGACGGTAGCGGGTGAAGCGCCGGTGAAACCGCTCGTGGACGTTCGCCCAGACCCAGGCGCAGCTGCGCCGTTGACGGCGGGCGAACCAGAGCCAGAAGCCGATCCAGGGCAGCGCCAGAAGCAGCAGTCCGGGGCGGGCGAAGTCGATCACCGCAACGGGCTCCGCAGGAAGACGCCGGCGAGCGCCAGGTGGAGCAGATAGAGCGCCAGTGCCCCGAGCGCCGGCCAGTGCGCGAACGTGCGCCGGCTGGCGACCGTGCGCAGCTCGAGCGGCGCGCTCTCGAGGCGCGACAGCTCGGAGAAGATCGCCTCGAGCACGCCGACGTCGGTGGCGCGATAGTAGCGGCCGCCGGCCAGCTCGGTCACCTCGCGCAGCCGCCGATCGTCCAGCACCGCCAGGTAGTCGCCCTCGGCGCCGATCGGGCGGCCCTCGAAGGTCACCGCCACCGGCTCGGTGCCGCCGACGCCGATGGCGTAGAAGCGGACCCCCTGCTGCCGGACGTAGCGCGCCGCCAGCTCGGGCTCGATACCGGTGTTGCTCTCGCCGTCGGTGATCAGCACCAGCGACTGGTCGCGCCCCGCCACCCGGCTGCGGGTCAACCGCTCGACCGCCACCAGCAGGGCGTCGCCGACCGAGGTGCCGCCGCTCTTGAACTGGTCCAGGGTGTAGACCGTGACCCCGTCGAGCAGCGCCAGCAGGCTGCGGTGGTCGGTGGTCAGCGGCGTCTGGACGTAGCTGTCCTTGGCGAAGATGACGATGCCGATGCGGTTGCCGCCGGCCCGGCCGATGAAGTCGCGGGCGATCCGCCGCAGCGCCTCGAGGCGGTTGGGCGGCAGGTCCTCGGCCAGCATGCTGAGCGAGACGTCGAGCACCAGCATGACGTCGACCCCTTCGTCCTCGATCAGCTCGAGCCGGCTCTCCTCGTAGGGCCCGGCCAGGCCGGCCACCACCAGGGCCAGCACCAGCAGCTCGAGCTGCGGCGCCAGCTGCGTCCAGAATCGCCAGGGGGCCGCGCCCGCCCGGTGCTGGAGCGGCGGGAAGCTGACCCGCCGCCGGCGCCGCTGGCGCCGCCGCACGACAGCGTAGACCGGCACCAGCAGGAGCAGCGCCAGCAGCCAGGGCCGGGCGAACTGGATCCCCTCGATCATCGCGGGCCCGCCTTCGTGGTCACTTCCACGGCCAGAGTGCAGGCGCCTTCGAGGTCGCTGCGGTCGGGCTCGCGGCGGCCGAACTGGAGCTCTGAGAGCAGCCTCAGCAGCCGGGTCGCGGGCAGGTCGCCGACCCGTCCCTCGATCTCCCGAGCCGTCATGCGGGTGAACGGCGGTCCGGCGGGCCGCACCAGGCCGCGCTCCTCCCAGTGCCGCCGCAGGGCGCCGGAGAGCTCGTGGCAGCCGCGGCGATAGCTGCCGGCCTGGAGGTTGCGGTCGAGGATCGTGGCGATGGCCGAGCCGATCCCGAACGCGCCGCCCCGGCGCGCGGGCTGCCGCCGCGGCGGCTTCGGCCGCGAGGCGAGATGCCGCCGCAGCCGCCGCCAGAGCAGCCGCCCGAGCCAGACCACGAGCCCGGCGATGAGCAGAAACCAGATCACCAGCCAGGCGCACGACGGCGGCGACGGAAAGTGCAGCGGCCCGGCGGGCGGGCCGGGCAGCGGCACCGTTTCGGCGGGATCGAGCAGCAGCGACAGCAGCAAGGTCATCGCCTCGCACCACCCTCGGGCGCCGGCCGAGACACGCCGCCCGTGGCAACACACGGAGGCCGGCCGGGAGCCGAGGGCCGCCCGACCCAGGGGAGTATCCGAGCACGGCGCATATAGCGCCGCGCGCAGGATAGCTCCCCGACCAGAGGGCCGACCCTCGGCTCCGAGCCGGCCGGGCCACGAGCTCGCGCCGCCATCAGCCGCGCGCCCCGGCCCGCAGCCGCCGCTTGTGGTGGAAGAACTCGCCCAGGGCCGACGCCACCGGCCGGTCGGTCGCCAGCGAGGTGACGGCGATCCCGTGGCGGCCGGCCGCCCGGCGCAGGAACGCCTGCATCTCGTCGAGCCCGCCGGCGGCGCCGGGCACCAGCCGGCGCGGGCGCGGCTCGCCCTCCGGCGACACCGCCTCGAAGGCGATCGGGCCCGTCGCCGCGTACTCCACCGGGTCGAAGACGTGCAGCAGCGACACGTCGTGCCGCGCCCGCAGGTAGCGCAGGTCGTCCGGCACGTCGTGGTCGATGAAGTCGGAGATCAGGAAGACCACATAGCGGCCTCCCCCCAGGGCCTCGATGGCGTGGATCGCCGCCCGCGGGTCGGACTGCTCGACCGGCCGCCGCCAGGGCCCGGTGTGAGCCAGCAGCGCCTTGAGGCCGCGGAACAGCTGCCCCCGGCCGGGCCGCGGCCGGGCCGACCCGAGAGCGCGGTCGGCAAAGACCACCCAGCCCAGCCGGTCGCCGCCCTCGATCGCCGACACCGCCAGGGTGGCGGCCAGCTCGACCGCGTACTCGAGCTTGGTCCGCGCCTGGAAGCCGACGTGCATCGACGGGCTGACGTCGAGGGCGACGATCACCTCGCGCTGCCGCTCCTCCTGGTGCACCCGCACGTAGGGCTCGCCGGCGCGGGCGGTGATGTTCCAGTCGATCAGCCGCGCCGGCTCGCCCTGGACGTACTTGCGCGCCTCGTGGAAGACCAGACCGCTGCCGAGGATGGCGCTGGCGTAGTCGCCGGCCAAGCAGCCCCGCGGCGTTGCGCCGGGCGATCAGCTCCAGCAGGTGGACGTCGCGCAGCAGCCGCCGCAGGGGCGAGCCGCTCACGGCACCTGGACGGCGCCGAGGATCTCGTCGATGATGCGGCCGGTGCCCACCTTCTCGGCCTCGGCGTAGTAGGTGCGGACGATCCGGTGGCGCAGCACCGCCGGAGCCAGCGCCTTCAGATCGTCGGGCAGCACCTCGTCGCGGCCGTCGAGCAGCGCCGTCGCCCGCCCCGCCTGGGCGAGCGAGATCGAGGCCCGGGGCGAGGCGCCGAAGTCGATGTACTCGGCCAGCTCCAGCCCCAGCGCCTTGGGCTCGCGGGTCGCCCGCACCAGCTCGGTGGCGTAGGCCACCAGCCGGTCCTCGATGAAGACCGAGCGCGCCGCCGCCTGCACCGCCAGCAACTGCTCTCCCGAGAGCACCGGTTCGATCGCCGGCAGCCGCGACTCCTCGATCACCATGCGGACGATCGCCTCCTCCTCCTCGCGCGCCGGGTAGCCAACCTCCAGCTTGAGCAGGAAGCGGTCGAGCTGGGCCTCGGGCAGCGGGTAGGTGCCCTCCTGCTCGATCGGGTTCTGGGTGGCGAAGACGTGGAACGGCGCCGGCACCTCGAGGCTCTCCTGGCCGATCGTCACCTGCCGCTCCTGCATGATCTCGAGCAGCGCCGACTGCACCTTGGCCGGCGCCCGGTTGATCTCGTCGGCGAGCACGAAGTTGGCGAAGACCGGGCCGCGCACGGTCTCGAAGGCGTGCGCCTCCTGGTTGAAGATGCGGGTGCCGACGACGTCGGCCGGCAGCAGGTCGGGGGTGAACTGGAGGCGGCGGAAGCGCACCCGGCAGGCGCGCGCCAGCAGGTTGACCGCCCGCGTCTTGGCCAGCCCCGGCACACCCTCGATCAGCACGTGGCCGCCCGCCACCACCGCCACCAGCAGGCCGTGCAGGAAGTCGGCCTGGCCGACGATGCCGCGAGCCAGCTGCTCGCGCACGGCGAGCATCAGGTCGCGGGCTTCCGGTCTGGAGATCTCTGGTGTCGCCATCATGGGTGACGGCCTCCGACAGCGGGAACCGGTCGGCCGACAGGTGCGGCTCGCGACGATATCACCCGTCGTCGTCGCGCTTGCGGCGGCGGCGGCGGCCGGCCAGCTGTACCAGGGCTCCGACGACGGCCAGGACGACGAAAACCACGCCGCGCCGCTCGTCGAGGGCCAGCCCCTCGACCACCAGGGCCGACCCGGCGAGGGCGCTCAGCGCCACCAGGCCGAGCTCGAAGAGCCAGCGCAGCAGCGCCGCGCCGACCACACCCGCCACCAGGGCGCCCACCAGCGTCGGCAGGCCCGGAGCCCAGCCGAGCTGCTCGGCGACCCAGATGAAGCCGATGGCGCCGGCCGCGAGACCGGCCACCGTCACCACCAGCTTCTGCACCAGCACCGCCGCGACGGCGCCGAGCAGGCCGGCGGCGAGGGCGACGATCCAGCTGGCCTCGGCGCCGCCCAGATAGGCGCCGGCCAGCCGGTAGGCGACGACAAAGCCGAGCACGCCGACGAAGAGCCAGAACAGCCGCCGGCCGAACAGCAGCAGCACAGCGCCGGCGGCGAGGGCGGCGACGGGGGCCGGCGAGCCGAGGCCTTCGAGCATCGCCCTAGCGCCTTCCGCCGAGCTCGGCGTAGCGGAAGCAGGAGGCCAGATGGTCGTTGACCATGCCGGCGGCCTGCATGTAGGCGTAGCAGATCGTCGGGCCGACGAAGTTCATGCCGCGGCGCTTGAGATCGCGGCTCATCGCCTCCGACTCGTCCGTCTTGGCCGGGATGTCGGCCATGTTGCGCCAACGGTTGACCCGGGTCGCGCCGTCGACGAACCGCCAGACGTAGTCGTCGAAGCTGCCAAACTCGGCCTGCAGCTCGAGAAAGGCCGCCGCGTTGGCGATCGCCGAGCGGATCTTCAGGCGGTTGCGGACGATGCCGGCGTCGCCCAGCAGGCGCTCGACGTCGCGCTCGCCGAAGCGGGCCACCTTGACGGGGTCGAAGCCGGCGAAGGCCCGGCGGTAGTTCTCCCGCTTGCGCAGGATCGTCTGCCAGCTGAGGCCCGCCTGGGCGCCGTCGAGGACCAGGAACTCGAAGTGGCGGCGGTCGTCGTGCAGCGGCACGCCCCACTCCTCGTCGTGATAGGCGACCATCAGCGGGTCGCCCAGACACCAGCCGCAGCGGCTCGGGGAAGCCGTGTTCTCCTTGCCGGCCACTAGCCTGCGTTTCTCACCAGGGCTCAGCCCGAACCGGCCAGCGCCTGGCCGAAGTCCTCGATCAGCTCGTCGGCGTCCTCGATGCCCACCGAGACGCGCACCAGGTCGTCGGTGATGCCCAGCCGCTGCCGGCTCGCCTCGTCGAGGCCGAGATGCGAGCTGCGCGACGGCCGCACGACCAGGCTCTCGACGCCGCCCAGCGAAGCGGCGTGCAGCGGGATGCGAACGCGGTCGAGGAACGTCTCAGCCCGCTCGGCGCTGTCGGCGTAGAAGGACAGCATGCCGCCGAAGCCCGAGAAGAGCCGCGCCGCGAACCGGTGCGACGGGTCGTCCTCGAGGCCCGGGTAGTTGACCTTGCGCACTTCCGGCCGGCCGGCGAGGAACCGCGCCAGCCGCATGGCGGTCCGGTTCTGCCGCTCCACCCGCAGCACCAGGGTCTTGAGCCCGCGCTCGAACAGGAAACAGGCGTGGGGATCGAGCGCGCCGCCGAGGTGGACCAGCATGTGCCGCACCCGCTCGATATGCGCGGCCGAGCCGATCACCGCGCCGGCGACGATGTCGCTGTGCCCGTTGAGGTACTTGGTGGCGCTGTGCACCACCAGGTCGATGCCGATCTCCCGCGGCCGGAAGTTGACCGGTGAAGCGAAGGTGCTGTCGATCACCGTCACCAGGCCGTGCGCCCTGGCAAACGCCACCGCCGCCTCGAGATCGCCGACCTCAATCAGCGGGTTGGAGATCGACTCGAGGTGCATCAGCCGGGTCTCGGGCTTGAGCGCCCGCGCCCAGGCGGCCGGCCCCTCGGGGTCGGCCAGATCGATCGCCGCGTGAGCGATTCCCAGCCGCGGGCCGTCGTGATCGAGAAAGGTCTGGGTGCCGCCGTAGAGCGTCTTCTGCGCCAGCAGGTGCTCGCCGCTGCCGACAAAGGCGAGCAGGACGGCCGAGATGGCTGCCATGCCGCTGGCGGTGACCAGCGCCGCCTCGCCGGCCTCGATCGCCGCCAGCCGGGCATGCAGGGTGTGGTGGCCGGGCGAGTTGCTCAGCCGGATGTAGCGCACCGCGTCGTAGGCGGCCTCGTCGGCCATCTCGTAGTTGGCCGACTGGAAGACCGGCGTCACAACCGCGCCCTCGATCCGGGGATGCGGCGCGCCGGCGTGCACCACGTCGGTGTCCAGGGTGCGGAACTTGCTGGTGTAGTCGGGCATCGCTCCTCCACCCCGGCTCAGGCCAGGCTCGGACGGGCCCCGGCGCTAGCGCCGCAGATCACGCAGGCCCACGACGGCGACGGCGACGCCCACCACCGTGCCGAGGATCTGCTTCCAGCCGAATCCCGGGTGGCCGCCGAGCCCGATGGCGTCGGCCGAGACGGCGACCAGCACCAGCAGCGCGCCGGCGGCGATCAGCACCAGTCCACGGGTTCTGTTCGACATGCAGGCTCCTTATGCAGACGGTCAGGCCAACCGGTCGACAACCAGGATGACGAGGACCGCGGGTAGGTAGACCACCGACGCCAGTAGCAGCCGCCGCGCGGCGGCGCCGGAGTGGCGGCGCAAGAAGCCGAGCGAGACGGCGAGCAGGGCCAGGCCCAGCAGCAAGGCGCCGAACAGATAGGTGAGGCCGGCCAGCCCCAGCAGCGCCGGCAGCAGACTCACCGGCACCAGCGCCGCGGCCCACAGGACCATCTGCCGCCCCGTGCGGGCGCCGCCGGCGTCGCCGACCGTGAAGACCGGCATGCCGGCACGGGCGTAGTCGTCGCGGCAGATCCAGGCGATGGCCAGAAAGTGGGGCAGCTGCCAGAAGAAGAGGATGGCGAAAAGCGCCCAGGCGCCGGCGTCGAGCCGGCCGCTGGCGGCGACCCAGCCCATCATCGGCGGGATCGCCCCGGGCACCGCACCGACCACGGTCGCCAGCGAGGTGACCCGTTTTAGCGGCGTGTAGACCAGCACGTAGCCGACCAGCGCGATCAGGCCGAGCAGGGCGGTCAGCAGGTTGGCGGTAAGGGCCAGCAGCAGAAGCCCCGCGGCCGACAGCGCCAGGCCGAAACCGAGCGCCACATCCGGGTGCATGCGCCCGGCCGGCAGCGGCCGGCCGGCGGTGCGCTCCATCAGCCGGTCGGTGTCCCGCTCCCAGTGGTGGTTGAGGGCCGAGCCGCCGCCGGCCACCAGCCCGGTGCCCACGAGCACCGCGACTGCCAGCCCCAGCGGCGGCGTCTGGCCGCTGGCCAGCAGCAGTCCGATGCCCGAGGTGAGCATCACCATCAGGTTGATCCGCGGTTTGACCAGCTGGACGAGATCGCCCATCAGGATGGCCGGGCGGGCGGCGGCCCCGGTGGCGGCGGGTGGCGTCACGAGGCGACGCTCTCCAGCTCGAGCGACTCGGCCGGCTTGGCGACCGCCACGGCCGCCGACCGCTCGACGACCCGCACGCAACGCCAGCCGCACAGCGTCATGGCCAGGCTGCCGGCCAGGATCAGCGCGCCGACGGCGACGTGAACGGTGTTCGGCACGACGGCGCGGCCGGTGAGGACGACGGCGCCGCCGAGCCCGACCTGGACTGCCACCAGGATCGCCAGGGCGATCGCCGGCACAACCAGCGCCCGCTCCTCGCGGAAGTGGCGCAGAACCTGCCAGACCAGCGCCGTGACCAGCAGCAGCACCGCCAGGGCGCCGAGCCGGTGGGCGTAGTGGATGGCCACGCCCGGATCGAACCGCGGCGGCACCAGACCGCCAAAGACGAGCGGGAAATCAGGGATCGCCAGACCGGCGCCGGTGTGCCGCATCACCGCTCCCATCAGGATCTGCAGGTAGACCAGGCCGCTGATGCCGGTCGCGAGCCGCGCCAGCCGCCGCCTGGCGGTCTCCCGGTGGAGGGTGAAATCGGCCCGCAGCCAAACCGGCGAGGTGACCACCGCCAGCGTCACCACCAGACCGAGGAACAGCTGCGCCAGCGCGGCGTGACTGACCGACACCACGGTGGGCAGGAACAACAGGACCGTGATGCCGCCGAGCAACGCCTGGGCGAAGACGGCGCCGACCGCCAGATAGGCGATGCGCCGCACCCACGGCCGCGACTCGCGACGGCGGAACTGGAGCGCCAGGATCACCGTCAGCAGGGCGACCGTGCCGGCGATCAGCCGATGACCGTGCTCGGCGCGCACGTTCTCGATCGCCCACCAGCGGGGCGGGTTGAGGCTGCCGTACGACAGCGGCCAGTCGGGGACCGACAGACCAGCCTCCTTGCTCTTGACCAGGGCGCCGGCGGCGATCAGCAGGACCACCAGACCGGCCAGCGCCGCCGCGAAACGGTGGAGGCTACGCCCTTGTGCCAGCTGAATCGCCCCTGTCGACATAGATTCCTGCCTCCGACCGAGGGGGAGTCTACCCCATTCGCAGAAGCGCCATTGCCTTCAAAAACCGACTCCGCCGCCGCCCGGGCGGCGGCAGCCAGCCAGCGCCCGCGCCGCCGTCACGGCGGACAGATCAAAAAGCGCCGGCCGGGGCTCGACGGCCCCGGCCGGACGGTTTATCGGCTCCCCGGCGACCGGTTCAGGCCGCTGGCGAGAAGTCGAAGTCGGCCGCGGACAAGCCGCCGTCGGCCGCGACGCTGACGGTCGTCGACTTGGCGCCGAGCGTCTCGTGCCAGGCCTCGATCTCGTAATCGCCGGCCGGCAGGCCCTCGATCGAGAATGAGCCGTCGCCGGCGCTCACCGCGAAGAACGGATGATCGAGCACGCCCATGTAGGAGGCCATCCACGGGTGCACGTCGCACTTGAAGGGGATCATCACCTCGGCGGTGTCGAAGCTCTTCTCGAGCTCCATGCCCTCGAACGGCTGCCCCTGGTTGAACTCGTCGTTGATCTTCGGATGGGCGTGGACGTTGTGCAGCGTCGGGTCGGAGTTCTTGATCACCAGGGTCTGGCCGACCTGGATGCCGGAGACGTGCGGGGTGTACTGGCAGCCCTTCTGGTTGAGCAGCGCCTTGCCGGCCGGCGCCGGGTAGCTGCCGGTCAGGCCGCTCTTGACATAGACGAAGACGTTGGCGAGCCCGCCGCCGTCGATGACCACCTTCTCGGTGTAGACCTCGTTGGGGTGCAGGCCCTGGCACACCGGATCGGCGTCCATGGCGATCTCCGCGTCCGGATCGCCGTTGGCATACATGATCGTGCCGGAAATGACGCCGCCGCCGATGGCGCCGGTGGCAGCGGCCGCCGGGGCGGCCGAAGGCTTGGCTGCCGGCGCCGGAGCGTCGCCGCCCCCGCCACAGGCCACGAACAGGGCAGACGCGGCCAGAGCCAGCGCCAGGGAAAGTAGTTTCTTGCTCATACTGCGAACCTCCTTGGGTGGTCGATTGAGAAACCGGGGCCGGATCTGGCCGTCGGAACCGCCAGACGGTGCCGGCGCCGGGAGTATTGCACGGACTGAGTGGGATGCCTGCTACCGCTCGAGATTCCACCAGATGTGGTCGCGCATGGCGCTGGCCACCTTGCGGGCGTCACCGACGTACTCGCGGAGCTCCTCTTCCGTCGAGAAGTGGCCCATCAGCCGGCGCTTCTGCGCCGACCACATCGGCGCGTCGATGACTCCGGTCAGGGGCGACTGGTAGCTGCCGTCGGCGGCGCGCTGGAAGTTGGACGGCATGCGGGTGCCCGGGATCCAGCTCTGAGGATCGAGGATCCACTCCGGCACCCAATCGTGCCGCAGCCGTGCGCCGGCCAGCAGCAGCGAGGGCGCCAGCTCGGCCGTGCCGCCGCCGGCGGCGGCCGCGGCCGCCGGGCCGGCCGGATGGCACTTGGCGCACTGGAACATGGTGAAGGTGACCTCGCCCACCGCCAGCTCGCGCTCGCCCGGTCGCGCGGGCGGCGACAGGAAGGAATCGCGGGCCGCGGCGGCCTCGAAGTAGGTCACCAGCGTGTTGACCTGCGCGTCGCTGAAGCCGAAGGTCGGCATCCGGACGCCGAGCCACGGTCTGAGGGTGACCCGGCTCGGGTCGTGCAGGAACTCGAACAGCCAGTCTGCCTGCACCCGCGCTCCTTCCGCCGCGAGGTTGGGCGGCAGCAGCGCAACGTCGGCGATGGCGCTCTGGATGGCGTAGCCCTTGCCCTCGACCAGGTGGCAGCCCTGGCAGTTGTACTCGATGATCAGCTTGCGGCCGTCGGCGACGTGGGCGGCGCGCGCCGTCTGGGCTGCCTTGCGGGTCTCCGCCACCGACTCCCGGGTGAAGCCCAGCACGTTGGACACCACGGCGCCGGCCTCGCGCTCCGACATGCCGAAGTTGGGCATCCGGTAGAGCTCGTTGTAGTTCTTGACCGGCTCCTTGTCCTTGTCCCAGACCCGCGGGTCGAGCAGCTTGGTGCGGATCCAGTCCTGCCGCGTGTGGGGCACGTCGTGGACGTGGCCGAAGTCGAACTGATGCAGGGGCTTCGAGCCTTCCTCGGTCAGCTCGACGCCGATCGGCTTGGCGTTCTCGAAGCCGCCGAGCTCGTGACAGCCCCAGCAGCCGTACTTCTGGATCGTCTCCTCACCCAGGTAGACATCCCGCTCGGCGTCGCTCATCGCCTCGAGCAAGGCCTGGCTCTGCTCGATGGTCTGCTTGCCCTGCAGGTAGTAGAGCACCAGCTCGTCGCGGATCGCCGGGTCGACCTCGGGCAGCTCGAGATCGTCGAAGGCGGGATCGGTGCTCGACAGCAGATAGGCCGCCAGGTCGGCCGCCTCGCGGTCGCTCAGCCGCAGGCTGGGCATCCGGGTGTGGGGGTTGTACTGCTTGGGGTTCTTGAGCCAGGCGTACAGCCAGCCGCTCGAGACCTTGTTGCCCAGGCGGATCAGGTTGGGGCCGTGCAGCCGGTTGAGCTGCGGGAAGTAGTCGTCGCGCGTGCCCTGGGCCTCGCGCAGATGGCAGCCCTGGCAGCCGACGGTCTCGAACAGCTGCTCGCCGCGCGCCGCGTCTCCGGGCGGCGCCGGCGGGTAGTCGGTCGCCTCGGAGCGGTCGAAGATGTAGGCCACCGTGGCGCGGATCTCGGCCCTCTGCCGTTCCAGATTCTCTTCCGTGGTGGTGTTGGACTGGAAGAAGAAGTGCGGCATCCAGGTCGTCGGGTGAAAGTCGCGCGGCGCCGCGATCCAGTTGTAGGCCCACTCGGGGCTTACCTTGCCGGCCACCCGCAGCAGCGACGGCCCCGGCCGCCGGAGGTCCTGGAAGGCCGGGTACTCGAGCTTGTGGCACACCCAGCAGCCCATGTGGCGCATCAACTCGCGCCCGGCCTGGAGATCCTCGGTGCCCGGCATCCAGACGTCGTCGGCATGGCAGCTGACGCAGCCCGCCTCCGACATGCTGGCCGGCAGGATCGGCGTCTCCAGGAAGGGCTGCTCGCTCCAACCCCACTTGGCGATCCAGTCGGCCTTCTGCTCTTCGCTCTCCGGCGTGTGGCCGACGCGGGCGAAGTCGGTCGCCCGGTCGAGGCCGCCGTGACAGACCGTGCAGCCGAAGCGGGTGTAGGGGTGGGCCGAGCTCGGCGCCAGGAACAGGTCCAGGCGCGGGTGCGAGCGGAACGGCTCCTGCCATTCCTCGCCTTCGAAGCCGGCCCGATTGGCCGCCACGTGACAGGTCACGCAGCGGTCCACCCGGTCGACCTCGGTGAAGTTGATGTCGTTGTACAGGCCCGACAGCATCACCTGGTCGACCTTGAGGTCCGGCTCGAGGAAGTCCATCAGCGGCGCGTTGAGGAGAAAGAAGTCGATCTTCTTGTCCAGCCTCGCCACCTGCTGCTCGAGCGTGTCGAGGCCCTTGCGCAGAGCCGTCAGCCGTTCCTCGGCGCCCTTCAACCCGGATCGCATCACGGCCAGCTGCTCTTCGACGTGGTCGCGCAGCCCGGTCAGCTCCTCGACCCCGATGCGCTTCTCGCGCAGGCTGGCGTTGAGCCGGTCCACTTCCGCCCGGCTGCGCTCGATGGCGGCCGGATCGCCGCTCTGCACCGCCTGATCGAAGCCGTAGCGGGCGGTGTCGAGCAGCGACTTGACCGAGCGCGACTCGGCGTCCGCGGCGTAGAGCGCTCGGCCGAAGCCGTCGCGCTCCGACTCGAGAGCGCGGACCGCGTCGCGCTGGGCGGCAAGCGCCTGCTCCTCGCTGGCGATGTCCTGCCGTATCTGGGCGACCGCCTCCTCGCTCAGCTTCTGCCGCTCCTCCTGCGTCTTGGCCAGCAGGCTCTGGCGCTCGAGCTCGCGGAACTCGGCCTGCAACCGCTTCCACGGCTTGGCGTAGTCGGCCCACACCATCAGGACGGTGACCGCCAGCAGGGCCAGCGACGTCCAGGCGAACCAGACGTTCATGCCACGGAAGTTGTAGTGCCGGTCAGGCGTCTTCTGGGGTGTCGTCGCCATCGCTCGTCTCTAGATGTTGAAGAAGAACTCCTGGATGTGGACGAAGTATTTGAGGTTGAACAGCCAGCGGCAGTACATCTTGAGCGGCAGCAGCATCATCGTCAGCATCAACGAGATGCCGATGTAGTAACGGGCCGGGCCCATCTTCTCGTACCAGGTCTTGCCGACACCACGCTTGGACAGCAGCACCGGCACGACCACGAAGTAGGCGCCCAGCAGCAGGATGCCGAAGATCTCGCGCGGCAGCCAGTGCCCGGGCAGGCCGTAGCCGAACACCTTGATCCAGATCAGCTCGGAGAGATCGACGTTGACCAGCGGCTCGATCTTGTTGAAGTCCCAGAACTCATAGGGGCCGAAGAAGTTCCAGTTGGGGCCGCGCAGGAAGGTTCCGATGACGATCAGCTCGGTCCACAGGACGAGGAAGCCGAACATGAACGCCACGATCTCGGCCTTGCGCTCCTTGAAGGTGAAGTAGCCGTTGCCCTTGGGGTTGGTGTCGATGTAGGGCAGGGCCATCAGCCCGAGGATGATCAGGCTCGGCAGCACCACGCCGGCCATCCAGGGATCGAAGTAGACCAGCATCTCCTGCAGCCCGAGGAAGTACCAGGGGGCCTTCGAGGGGTTGGGCGCCACCGAGGTGTTGGCCGGCTCCTCGAGCGGCGCCTGCAGGGCGATCGACCAGATCACCAGCACGACGGTCAGCACCACCATGCAGATCAGCTCGGAGAAGACCAGGTCGGGCCAGGTGAAGACCTTGTCCTCGGCCTCGCTCTTCTCGAAGGTCGGCTCGCCGGCGTCGAGCCGGCGATCGTTGGCGATCGCCTTGTTCATCGACAGCCAGACGAAGAACCCGAGGATGAAGACCATCATCACGATCGGCACGTTGTCCGGCTTGGTGACGATCAAGCGGAAGTTGGGGTCGAGCAGGCTCAGGCAGAAGAAGCCCGTGCCCAACACGAGCATCACCCAGCCGCCGGTCTTCGACCAGGCCCACCGCGACCAGAAGATGGCCACGAAGGCCACCAGCGACAGGGTGAACGACCACTGCGGGTAGGCCAGAAAGTCGATGAATCCCTTGATCGCGTCCATGGGCTGCCTACATGGGGCCTGAGATGCCGCCGTCCCGCCGCACGCGCCAGAAGTGCACGGCCATCAGCCAGGCGGCCACCAGTGGGATGCCCACGCAGTGGAGAACGTAGAAGCGGATCAGGGTGCCGCCGCCGATGGTGCGGCCGGCGATCAAGGCGAAGCGCGCGTCGCTGCCGACGTGGATCAGCTTGGTGCCGCCGATCGACAGCAGGGCCGAGCCCGGGCCCTCGGCGCCGAGCAGCGGGGTCGCCCGCGCCATGTTCGAGCCCACGGTGATCGCCCAGATCGCCAGCTGGTCCCAGGGCAGCAGGTAGCCGGTGAAGCTGAGCAGCAGGGTGAGCACCAGCAGTACCACGCCGACGTTCCAGTTGAACTCGCGCGGCGGCTTGTACGAGCCGGTCATGAAGACCCGGAACATGTGCAGCCAGACGGTGATCACCATGGCGTGGGCGCCCCAGCGGTGCAGCTCGCGCATGATGCCGAAGGCGGCCACCTCGCGCAGGTCGACCATGTCGAAGAAGGCGTACTCGACCGTCGGCCGGTAGTAGAACATCAGCAGCAGGCCGGTGATCGTCTCGACCAGGAAGAGGAAGAACGAGGTGCCGCCCATGCACCAGGTGTAGCTCATCCTCAGGCCCGACTTCTTGACCTTGATCGGGTGCAGGTGCAGGGCGACGTTGCCCAGCATCGCCATCGCCCGCTTGCGGTTGTCGGTGGGGATGCCGACCCGGAAGATCGACTTCCAGACCTGCGACTTGACGATACCGGCCTGCAGCTTCTTCAGCATTTTCGCTCGCGTCTCCCGGCGGCCCTCAGGCCAGATCGATGAACGAGCTCGGGTCGGTCCACTGGCCCAGCTCCCACTGGTACTTCTGCGCCTTGTCGACAACGATCTGGTTGTCGCTGGGGTCGATGAAGATCCTCGCCCGCTCCAGCGGCCGCGGCGTCGGTCCCTCGAAGTTGATGCCGCTCTTGTAGTAGCCGCTGCCGTGGCACGGGCACTTGAACTTGTTCTGCGCCTCGAGCCAGGCCGGCGGGCAGCCGAGATGGGTGCAGATGGCGATCAGGGCGTAGAGGTGGCCGTCGTCGTTGACCACCCAGACGCCGTTGGCTTCCTTGAACCGCTCGTCGACGACGCCCGGCGGGTAGTCGTCGGGGATGCCGACCTTGAAGCTGGTCGGCGGCTCGTAGAGCACGTTGGGGTACATGAAGCGGCCGAAGGCGGTCATGCAGCCACCGATCGCGGCGCTGAAGCCGACCCAGGCGACCGCCGCCCAGGAGAAGAAGCCCCGGCGGCTGATCTCGGCCTCGGCGCTCCTGGCGGCCGGCTTGGCGGCTGGAGCGGCGGGTTTGACCGGCGCCTTGGCGGCGGCCGGCTGCGGGCCAGCCTCCTCGGTGGGTTGGCTATCCTGTGTCTCGTCGGACATCAAGTGGCGGCGCAGTCCTTCGGCGAACCCCTTTGGCGTACCGCTGCAAACTACCCGTTTGGGTAGGCAGGTTTTAGACCAACCCGATAGGGCCTGTCAAGCCGACCGCTATCGCGGGCCGGCTTCGATCGCCGCCTGCCTCACCTTGAGGCTCGGGTCGTCGTTGGCCAGGCGCTCGAGCAACTCGCGCGATCCGTCCGGGTCGAGGGCGTGCAGGGCGCGCACCGCGCCAACCATCACCTCTTCCTGCTGCTCGGGTCGGATGTCGGGCACCTGGCCGACCAGGCCGCGGTCGAGCATGCGCCGCAGGACCGGGATCGCCGAGCGGTCGCCCAGCCGCGCCAGGGCCAGGGCGGCGTTCCACCGCACGTCGGCCACGGCGTCTTCGAGCAGGGGACGCAGCCGCTCGGCGCTCGCCGGGTCGCCCATCTCGCCGAGGGCGAAGGCGGCGGTCTTGCGCAGCCCCGGGTCGGAGTCCGACAGCGCCTCGACCAACGGCGGCCGGGCGCGCGGGTCGCCGATCGTGCCCAGCGCCCACAGGGCGTAGATGCGCATCTCGGGATCCTCCGACTCGACCGCCTCGATCAGCAGCGGCACCGACTCGTTGTCCCGGGTGTAGCCGAGGATCAGCGCCAGATAGCGGCGGATGGCGACGTCGTCGATCTCCTGGAACAGGGCCCGCATCTCCTCGCGAGCCCCCGGCTCGTCGTCCAGCGCGCCGGGGTCGGCGATCAGGATCTTGGACAGCTCGTAGGCCGCCTGCGCCCGGCGGGGCTTCCAGGACGAGCGCAGGTCGTTCAGATAGTCGTCGGTGGTCTGCCGGTCGTAGGCGATCCAGCCGAAGCCGACGAAGACGCCGACGCAGGCCAGCACCACCAGCAGCGGCACCACGAAGAGGCCGAAGAACGCCCGTAGCGGGCTGTCGCCGCTTTTCTCCGCCGGCTCGACCGCGGTCTCGACCGCCGGCTCGTCGGAAGTGGTCATCGCAAAGCAGCTTACCGCGCCGCGGCCAAGCCATGCAGCGCGCCTGGCCCGACCTCGCCTCCCGGCCCGCCGACCGCCTTCGATCGCGCCCCCAAGCGAGGAGGATCTGCCCACCGAACCACTTCCGCGGGGCGTCAGGCGGGTGCAAAAAACCGTCAGTCCGGCCGCCGGAAAGCCCGCCGCGATAGGCTCGCGGTCCTGGCACGGGGGCTGCTAAACACCACACCGAGGGAGCGAGAGGTGAGACCAGAGCGCGGCTTTACGCTGATCGAGCTCATTATCGTGGTGGCGATCGTCGGCATCATCATGGCGATCCTGATCCCCAACCTGCTGGACTCGCTGCAGAAGGCGAAGCAGCGGTCAACGGTGGCCGAGATGCGGTCGGTCGGCCAGGCCTGGTTCTCCTGGCTCACCGACGAGGTCTCAGCCGCCGCCGCCGGCTCCAGCCAGACCTTCGACTTCGGTGAGCTCGACCAGCCGCTGGCGGCGTCCGAGCTGCTCGACAAGCTGTTCCAGAGCAGCTCCATGTTCTACATCCGCGACGTGCCGGCCAACGACGGCTGGGGGCACCCGATGGAGTACGCCTGGTCGGGCAACCCGTTGTCGGCCCACGTCATGGGCATCCGCTCTTTGGGGCGCGACGGCCTGCCGGGCCCGAGCGGCAACCCCTACACCCTGGGCCCGTTCGCCTCCACCGCCTACGACGAGGACATCGTCTGGCTGGACGGCTTCTTCATCCGCTACCCGGCGGGCATCAAGACCCAGTAGGGAGCCGGGGCACCGGCCGGGCGCCGGCCGCCGCCGGCCGCCGCCGCCGGCGGCAAGTCCGGCGCGCATGGACCGGCTTGACACCCGGGGTCTGGCGAAATAGCTTTCGCTCCGAGCTTGTGAAAGGCGTCACAAGCTCTTCGGCTTTCAGGCCGTCGGGGCCGAGGACTCACGCATCCAGCTCATCGTCCGGCTACTCCATAGTCGAACCCGGCCATGTCTCAGATCTTCAAGCGCAGCACGAACACCGTCGCCAAGGCCACCATCTACGGCGCGGTCTTCATCGTTGCCGGCGTGGTCTGGCTGTTCATGCAGCTCGACCGGTCGGCCTACAACACCGGCCAGGGGGTGACCCTGGCGCAGCCGGTGCCTTTCAGCCACGCCCATCACGTCGACGGGCTGGGCATCGACTGCCGCTACTGCCACACCTCGGTCGAGGAGGCGGCCTACGCCGGCGTGCCGCCCACCGCGACCTGCATCAACTGCCACAAGCTGATCTGGAACGACAGCCCGATGCTGGAGCCGGTGCGCGCGAGCTACGCCAACCGCGAGCCGATCGCCTGGACCAAGGTCCACGACCTGCCCGACTACGTCTACTTCAACCACTCGATCCACGTCGCCAAGGGCATCGGCTGCGACAGCTGCCACGGGCGCATCGACCAGATGAAGCTGGTCTACCAGGCCAACTCGCTGCAGATGGAGTGGTGCCTCGAGTGCCACCGCCAGCCGGAGAAGTTCGTTCGCCCGCGCGAGGAGATCTACAACCCCGACTGGCAGGCCGAGGACCAGCTGGAGCTGGGCCGCCGGCTGGTCGAAGAGTACGGCATCCAGAGCAAGGTCTACTGCTCGACGTGCCACCGATAATGAGCCACCGATGACGACGAGCAAGACGGGCGTCAAGCCCATGACGCTGGAGCTGGCCCGCGCCCGGTTGCGCGATCGCCGCGGCCCGGCCTTCTGGCGCGGCCTCGAGGAGCTGGCCGGCACACCCGAGTTCGAGGAGATGCTGCATCGCGAGTTCCCGGCCCAGGCCTCGGTCTGGCCCGAGGGCGTCAGCCGGCGCGGCTTTCTCTCCCTGATGGGCGCCTCGCTGGCCTTCGGCGGGCTGACCGCCTGCACCCGCCAGCCGCTCGAGCGGATCGTGCCCTACGTCGACCAGCCCGAGCAGATCGTCCCCGGCAAGCCGCTGCGCTTCGCCACCGCCATGACCCAGGACGGCTACGCCACCGGCCTGCTGGCCGAAAGCCACATGGGGCGGCCGACCAAGGTCGAGGGCAACCCCGAGCACCCGGCCAGCCTTGGCGCCACCGATCTGTTCGCCCAGGCCTCGGTGCTGTCGATGTACGACCCCGACCGATCGCAGACGGTGACCCACAACGGCCGCATCAGCACCTGGGACGGCTTCCTGAGCGACACCAAGAAGGCGTTCACCGCGCTCGAGACCCTGGGCGCGGCCCGTATCCGGGTGCTCAGCGGCACCGTCACCTCGCCCAGCCTGGCCGACGCCATCGGCCGCCTGCTCGAGCGCTACCCGCAGGCGCGCTGGCACCAGCACGAGCCGGCCGGGCGCGACGAGGCGGTAGCCGGCGCCGGTGCCGCCTTCGGCGCGCCGGTCGAGTGCCGCTACGACCTCAGCCGGGCGGAGGTGGTGCTCAGCCTCGACTCCGACTTCCTCACCAGCGGGCCGGGCAGCCTGCGCTACGCCCGCGACTTCACCGCCCGGCGCCGGGTGCGGGCCGGCGGCGGCTCGATGAGCCGGCTCTACGCCGCCGAGACCACGCCTACCGCCACCGGCACCATGGCCGACCACCGGCTGCCGCTGACCGGAGCCGAGCTCGAGGCGGTGGCCGTGGCGCTGGCCGCCGAGCTCGGCGTGGAAGCCGCCGCGCCGGCCGCCGCGCTGCCCGACCGCCACGCCGCCTGGGTGCGCACGGTGGCCGAGGACCTGCGCCTCCACCCCGGCGGCAGCCTGGTGGTGGCGGGCGACACGGCGCCGGCCGCGCTGCATGTGCTGGCCCACGCCATCAACGACCGGCTGGGCAACGCCGGCTCGACCGTGCTCTACACCGATCCGGTGCCGGCCGACGCCGGCGAGCGGGGCGGCTCCTTCGCCGAGCTGATCGAGGCGATGGCCGCTGGCGAGGTCGACGTGCTGATCGTGCTGGGCTCCAACCCGGTCTACGAGGCGCCCGCCGACGCCGACATCATGGCGGCGCTGTACAAGGTGCCACGGCGGATCCACCTCGGGCCCTACGTCGACGAGACCGCCGAGTTCAGCCAGTGGCACGTGCCCGAGGCGCACTACCTGGAGAGCTGGGGCGACGCCCGCGCCTTCGATGGCACCCTCACCCTGCAGCAGCCCCTGATCGAGCCGCTCTACGGCGGCAAGTCGGCCCTCGAGCTGATCGCCGCGCTGGTCGAAGACACGGAACGCGACGGGCTCGAGCTGCTGCGCGACACCTGGCGCGCCAGGACGCCGGCGGGCGAGACCTTCGAGACCTTCTGGCGCCGCTCGCTCCACGACGGTTTCCTGGCCGGCAGCGAGCTGCCGCCGCGTCAGGTCGAGCTCGACCCGGGCGCGGTCGCCGCCGCGGTCGCCGAGCTGGCCGGCGGCGACGGCGGGCTCGAGCTCCACTTCCGACCCGACCCGACGATCTGGGACGGCCGGTTCGCCAACAACGGCTGGCTGCAGGAGTGCCCCAAGCCGCTGACCAAGCTGACCTGGGAGAACGCGGCGCTGATCAGTCCGGCGCTGGCCCAGCTGCAGGGCCTCGAGACCGGCGACGTGGTCGAGCTGACCGCCGGCGGCCGCAGCCTGGAGGCGCCCGTCTGGGTGCTCCCCGGCCAGCCCGACGGCAGCGTCACCCTGCACCTGGGCTACGGCCGAGAGACCGCCGGCCGGGTCGGCAGCGGCCTCGGCGTCAACGCCAACCGCCTGCGCCCGCTTGGCGCCTGGCGCGTCGACGGGCTCGAGCTGCGGCCCACCGGCGAGCGGCAGGTCATGGCCAGCACCCAGCTGCACCACAACGTGGTGCCCGACAACGTCGAGGGCGAGGAGGCCGAGCGCCGCCACCTTGTGCGGGTGGGCACGCTGGACGAGTTCCGGCGCCAGCCCGACTTCGCTCACCACGTGGCCCACGGCCCCGACCCCGAGCTGTCGATCTTCCCCGGCTACGACTACCCGGGCTACGCCTGGGGGCTGGCGGTCGACCTGGGCGCCTGCACCGGCTGCAACGCCTGCGTGGTCGCCTGCCAGGCCGAGAACAACATCGCCGTGGTCGGCAAGGAGCAGGTGGCGGCCGGGCGCGAGATGCACTGGATCCGGATCGACCGCTACTACCAGGGCGACCTCGACGAGCCGAGCGTGCACCACCAGCCGGTGATGTGCATGCACTGCGAGCAGGCCCCCTGCGAGGTGGTCTGCCCGGTGGGCGCCACGGTGCACAGCGACGAAGGCCTCAACGACATGGTCTACAACCGCTGTGTCGGCACGCGCTACTGCTCCAACAACTGTCCCTACAAGGTGCGGCGGTTCAACTTCCTCAAGTACTCCGACACCGAGACGCCGGTGCTCAAGCTGCTGCGCAACCCGGACGTCACGGTCCGCACCCGCGGCGTCATGGAGAAGTGCACCTACTGCGTGCAGCGGATCAACGAAGCGCGCATCGAGGCCGAGACCGAGCGCCGCAAGATCCGCGACGGCGAGATCCAGACCGCCTGCCAGCAGGTCTGCCCGACGCGGGCGATCGTCTTTGGCGACATCAACGACCCCGACTCCGAGGTCAGCCGCTGGAAGGAGCAGCCGACCAACTACGGCATTCTGACCGAGCTCGGCACCCGTCCGCGGACTACCTATCTGGCCAAGATCACCAACCCCAACCCCGAGTTGGCGGGCGGCGAGCCCCATGCCGGGCCCGAGACCGGGGGACACGCATGAGCGATCCGCTAGGCAAGGCGCCGATCGTCGCCCCGGGCCATACCGCGGGCTCGGTCACCGACAAGATCAGCTCCATCGTCTTCGAGCGCACGCCGCGCTGGTGGTGGCTCGGCTTTGGCGTCTCTTTCTTGCTGGTGATGATGCTGCTGCACTCGCTGACCAAACTGCTCTTCACCGGCGTCGGCATCTGGGGCATCAACATCCCGGTGGGCTGGGGCTTCGCCATCATCAACCTGGTCTGGTGGATCGGCATCGGCCACGCGGGCACGCTGATCTCCGCCATCCTGCTGCTGTTGCGCCAGGATTGGCGCACCTCGATCAACCGCTTCGCCGAGGCGATGACCCTGTTCGCGGTCGCCTGCGCCGGCATCTTCCCGCTGATCCACGTCGGCCGGCCGTGGCTGGCCTACTGGCTGCTGCCCTACCCCAACACCATGCAGCTGTGGCCGCAGTTCCGCAGCCCGCTGATCTGGGACGTTTTCGCCATCTCCACCTACGCCACGGTGTCGGCGCTGTTCTGGTACGTCGGGCTGATCCCCGATCTCGCGACCCTGCGCGACCGCACGGACAAGCAGTGGAAGAAGCTCCTCTTCGGCTTCGCCGCCATGGGCTGGCGGGGCTCGGCGGTCCACTGGCACAACTACGAGGTGGCCTACCTGCTGCTGGCGGCGCTGGCCACGCCGCTGGTGGTGTCGGTGCACTCGGTGGTCAGCTTCGACTTCGCGGTCGGGCAGGTGCCGGGCTGGCACGCGACGATCTTCCCGCCCTACTTCGTGGCCGGGGCGATCTTCGCCGGCTTCGCCATGGTGCTGACCCTGGCCATACCGCTGCGCAAGCTGTTCCGGCTCGAGGACTTCATCACCCTGCGCCACGTCCAGAACATGGCCAAGGTGATGCTGGCCACCGGCCTGATCGTCGCCTACGGCTACATGATCGAGATCTTCATGGCCTTCTACAGCGGCAACCAGTACGAGGAGTTCATGATCCTCAACCGGATCTCCGGGCCCTACCGCATCTACTGGTGGGCGCTGATCCTGACCAACGTGCTGGCGCCGCAGGCGATCTGGCTGCGCAAGGTGCGCACCAGCCCGGCGCTGATCTTCATCGTGGCGATGTTCGTCAACGTCGGCATGTGGCTGGAGCGGTACGTCATCGTCGTCACCAGCCTGAGCCGTGACTTCCTGCCCTCGTCCTGGGGCACCTACTCCGGCACCTACTGGGACTGGTCGCTGTTCATCGGCACCATCGGGCTGTTCCTGGCCCTGATCTTCCTGTTCATCCGCTTCCTGCCGATGATCTCCATCTTCGAGATGCGGACCATCCTGCCGGGAGCGAAAGGCGAGCCCGAATGAGCGGCGTTACGCAGGAGACGGCAAGCGCCTACGGGTTGATGGCGGAGTTCAACTCCCCCAGGGGGCTGATCGCGGCCTGCGAGGCCGCCCGCGAGGCCGGCTACACCAAGATGGACGCCTACACGCCGTACCCGATCGAGGCGGTCTGGGAGGCCCTCGGCCACCACCGCTCGAAGCTGCCGCTGCTGGTTCTGATCGGCGGCGTGACCGGCGCCCTCGGGGGCTTCTTCTTCCAGTATTGGGCCTCGGTCGTCGCCTACCCGATGAACATCGGCGGCCGGCCGTTCAACTCGTGGGTCGCCTTCCTGATCCCGTCGTTCGAGACCATGATCCTGGTCGCCGCCTTCGCCGCGGTGCTGGGCATGCTGATCCTCAACGGCCTGCCGATGCCGTACCACCCGGCGTTCAACGACAAGCGGTTCTCCCAGGCGTCGCGCGACCGCTACTTCCTGCTGATCGCCGCCGTCGACCCCCACTACGACCGGGTCGCCACCGAGAGCTTCCTGGCCGGCCTCGGGCCGATCGGCGTGGACGAAGTCGATGCGTAGAGCCGCTCGGGCCGCCTGGGTCGTGGTTGCCGCCGCCGTGCTGCCGCTGCTTGCCGGCTGCCGGCAGGACATGCACAACCAGCCCAAGTACGAGCCGCTCGAGGCCAGCGAGCTGTTCGCCGACGGCACCTCGTCAAGAACGCCGGTCGCCGGCACCGTGGCGCGAGACCAGCTGCGCGAATCGACCCAGCTCTATCGCGGCATGGAGGCCGACGGCAGCTTCGTCGCCCAGATCCCGGTGCCGGTAACCGAGGCCCTGGTGTCGCGAGGCCGGGAGCGGTTCAACATCTACTGCTCGCCGTGTCACGGCCGCACCGGCGACGGCCAGGGCATGATCGTCCAGCGCGGCTTCAAGATCCCCGCGTCGTTCCACATCGAGCGGCTGCACCAGACCCAGGACGGCTACTTCTACGACGTCATCACCAACGGCTTCGGTCAGATGTCGAGCTACGCCTCGCAGGTCAAGCCCGAGGACCGCTGGGCGATCGTCGCCTACGTGCGGGCGCTGCAGCTGAGCCGGCGAGCGCCGGCCGGGCTGCTCACCGAGGAGGAGCGCCGCCGGCTGGCCGCCGCCGCGCCGCCGGCCGCCGGCGAACCGGCGGCCGGCGAACCGGACACCGCCGAGCCGGCCGCCGCCGCGGCCGAGGAGTCGCACTCGTGAACCATCCCTTCGCTCCACCGCCGGAGATTGACCGGCTGCGCGCGCGTGCCTGGCTGGCGGCGGCGGTGGGCGTCGCCGCCTCGGCGGTCGGCTTTTTCGTCGACAGCGGCCAGTTCTACCGCTCCTACCTGGTGTCCTGGCTCTTCTGGCTGGGCATCGCCCTGGGCTGCTACGCCGTGGCGCTGCTGCACCAGATGACCCGCGGCGCCTGGGGGCTGATGATCCGGCGATCGCTCGGCGCGGCGACCCGCACCCTGCCGCTGATGCTGCTGCTGTTCGTGCCGATCGTCCTGGGGCTCGAGGAGATCTACATCTGGGCGCGCCCCGAGGCGGTCGCCGCCGACCCGGTGATCCAGCAGAAGGCCTGGTATCTCAACCGCGACTTCTTCATCCTGCGCGCCGCCATCTACTTCGCCATCTGGATGGTGCCGATGTGGGTGCTCAACCGGATGTCCCTGCGCCAGGACAAAGCGACCGAGACGCGCACCTTCCGCCGCATGCAGGGCGTCGCCGCGCCGGCCCTGGGCCTCTACTGCCTGGCCGCCACCTTCGCCTCGGTCGACTGGCTGATGTCGCTCGACCCGCACTGGTACTCCAGCCTCTGGGGGGTCGAACTTCATCGGCGGGCACGCCGTCTCGGCGTTCGCCTTCATCATCCCGGTGGCCCTGTTCCTGGCCGGGCGCAAGCCGATGGACGAGCAGTTCCGGCCGCGCCACTTCCACGACTACGGCAAGCTGCTGCTCGCCTTCGTCATGCTCTGGACCTACTTCCAGCTGTCGCAGCTGATCATCATCTGGTCGGGCAACCTGCCCGAGGAGGTGACCTTCTACCTGGCGCGCACCGAGGGCGGCTGGAAGTACCTGAGCATCCTGCTGGCGGTGGGTCACTTCGCCCTGCCGTTCGTCCTGCTGTTGTCGCGCGACCTCAAGCGCGACGCCCGGCGCCTCGGCCGGGTCGCGCTGGTGCTGCTGGCGATGCGCTGGGTCGACCTCTACTGGCAGGCGGCGCCGGCCTTCGCCCACGGCGAGGGCGCGCACGGGCTGCACCTGCACTGGCTCGACCTGGCGACCCTGGTGGGCATCGGCGGCGTGTGGCTGGCGGTCTACTTCGGCGAGCTCAAGAAGCGGCCGTTGCTGCCCGCCTTCGAGCCCTACCTCGAGGAGGCGACGGCCGATGAGTGATCAGGCCCACGATCCGCACGCGAGCGGCGGCTTCGATCGCGAGATCGGCATCAAGGGGCTGGCGCTTTTCGTCGCCGGGCTGGTCGCGCTGCTGCTGGTTTCCGGGCTGCTGATGTACCTGCTTTCGGCGGGGCTGCGCGAGGCGCGGGTGGCGGCCGATCCGCCGCTGCCCAAGCTGCCCGAGGCGCGCCAGCCGTACACGATCGAGGGCCCGCGGCTGCAGGCCGACCCTCCCGCCGACATGGCGGCATGGCGGGCCCAGGAGGAGGAAGTGCTCAACCGCTGGGGCTGGACCGACGAAACCACCGACGTGGCCACTGTACCGATCGAACGAGCGATGGAGCTGCTGGTTGAGCAGCGCTCGGCGCCGCCCGTGGCGAGCGCCACGGAGGACGGATCTTGACCCGCCGAACGGTGTCCGCGACGCTGCTGGCAGCGCTTCTGGCAACCGCCGCGAGCGGCCAGGAGCCGGCCATAACGGCCGCCGAAATACCGGGGCCGCTGGCCCAGATCGGCTTCGACCAGCGACCGGGCGAGCCGCTGCCGCTCGACCTCGAGATGCGCGACGCCGAGGGCAACGTGGTCGAGCTGGCCAGCCTCTTCGGCGAGCGGCCGGTGATCCTGGCGCCGGTCTACTACACCTGCCCGATGCTCTGCGGCATGGTGCTCAACGGCCTCGTCACCTCGCTGAGAACGCTGCCGTTCGAGCCCGGCGAGGACTACGAGGTGGTGGCCTTCAGCTTCGATCCCAGCGACGGCGCCGCGGAAGCCTCCGCGCGCAAGGCCAACGCGGTGGACCGCTTCGGCCGCGGTGACGACATCGAGGGCTTCCACTTCCTGACCGGCGACCAGGCGGCGATCGACCGGCTGACCGCGGCGATCGGCTTCCGCTACGCCCGCGACGGCGACAGCGGCGAGTTCGCCCACACCGCCGGGCTGGTGCTGGCCACGCCCGACGGGCGGATCGCCCGCCAGCTGTTCGGCGTCGAGTACGCGCCACGCGACCTGCGGCTGGGCCTGGTCGAAGCCGGCCAGGGGCATATCGGCGGCATCGTCGACGCGGTGCTGCTCTACTGCTTCCACTACGACCCGGCGATCGGCAAGTACAGCGCCATCACCATGAACATGGTGCGGCTGGGCGGTGTGGTGACCCTGGCGGCGCTGGGCGGCTTCGTGCTGCTGATGCTGTGGCGCGAGCGCCGCGCGGGCGGGCTGGCGGCGGCCGCCGGCCATACGGGCGGCGTCTCCGGAGGCAACCGATGAGCGCCAAGCCCGGATTCTGGGAGAACCTGCCGCTGTTCCCCGACAGCGCCTCGACGCTGGCCGGGGAGGTGGACGCCGTCTATTTCTTCAGCGTCGGCGTGGCGATCTTCTTCTCGCTGCTGGTGGCGGTCCTGGTGCTCTTCTTCGCGGTCCGCTACCGCCGCCGCCACGCCGACGAAGTCGGCCAGCCGGAGCGGACGATCACCTGGCTCGAGATCGCCTGGTCGGTGATCCCATTCCTCATCCTGATGGTGATGTTCGCCTGGGGCGCCAAGGTCTTCTTCGTCGCCTTCCGCCCGCCCTCCGACGCGGTGGAGTACTACGTCGTCGCCAAGCAGTGGATGTGGAAGTTCCAGCATCCGCAGGGCAGGCGCGAGATCAACGACCTGCACGTGCCGGTGGGCCAGCCGATCAAGCTGACCATGACCTCGGAGGACGTCATCCACTCCTTCTTCGTTCCCGCCTTCCGGGTCAAGGCCGACGTCATACCGGGCCGCTACACGACGGTCTGGTTCGAGGCCACCAAGGCCGGCACCTACCGGCTGCTTCTGCACCGAGTACTGCGGCGCCGAGCACTCGCTGATGGGCGGCACCGTCTACGTCATGGAGCCCCAGGACTACGAGGCCTGGCTGGCCGAGGGGACGCCGACCGACAACCGCCAGCTGACCGGCGAAGAGTTGTTCGCCAAGTACGTCTGCAACACCTGCCACTACCCCGACTCGGCGGCCCGGGCGCCTATCCTCTACGGCATCTTCGGCGAGCAGGCCCAGCTGGCTGACGGCAGCAGCGTGCTGGTCGACGAGAACTACCTGCGCGAGTCGATCCTCAACCCGGCGGCCAAGATCGTCGCCGGCTACCAGCCCCTGATGCCGACCTTCAAGGGCCAGGTGAGCGAAGAGGAGCTGATCCAGCTGATCGCCTACATCAAAGGGCTCGAGCCGGCCGGCGGCGGCCAGACGGCCGCCGGCGACGGCGCCGCCGCCCAGGAGACCGGACCATGAGCGAGCAGCAGGGCCCCCGTCGCCAGCACTACCTGAACGCCACCTACGGCCTCAAGTCGTGGCTCCTGACCAAGGACCACAAGCGGATCGCCATCCTCTACCTGCTGGCGATCTCGGTCTTCTTCCTGCTCGGCGGCCTGTTCGCCGTCCTGATCCGGCTCGAGCTGGCGACCCCCGCCGGCGACCTGGTGCAGCCCGACACCTACAACCGGCTGTTCACCATGCACGGCGTGATGATGATCTTCTTCTTCCTGATCCCGTCGATCCCGGCGGTGCTGGGGAACTTCCTGATCCCGCTGATGATCGGGGCCAAGGACCTGGCCTTCCCCAAGCTCAACCTGGCGAGCTGGTACATCTACATGCTCGGCGGCAGCTTCACCCTGTGGGCGATGGTCAACGGCGGCGTCGACACCGGCTGGACCTTCTACACCCCGTTCTCGACCACCTACTCCAACAGCTACGTCATCGCCGACGGCGCTGGGCATCTTCATCCTCGGCTTCTCGTCGATCCTGACCGGGCTCAACTTCATCGTCACCATCCACCGCATGCGGGCGCCGGGGCTGACCTGGTTCCGGCTGCCGCTGTTCGTCTGGTCGCACTACGCCACCAGCCTGATCCAGATCCTGGGCACCCCGGTGCTGGCCGATCACCATCCTGCTGGTGGCGGCCGAGCGGCTGCTCCACATCGGCATCTTCGATCCCGCCCTGGGCGGCGACCCGGTGCTCTTCCAGCACCTGTTCTGGTTCTACTCCCACCCGGCGGTCTACATCATGATCCTGCCGTCGATGGGCGTGATCAGCGAGCTGATCACCGCCTTCTCCCGCAAGCGGATCTTCGGCTACAAGTTCGTCGCCTTCGCCTCGATCGCCATCGCGGTGCTCGGCTTCCTGGTCTGGGGCCACCACATGTTCGTCACCAGCCAGTCGGTCTACGCCGGCGTGGTCTTCTCGTTCCTGTCGATGCTCGTCGCCGTGCCCTCGGCGGTGAAGGTCTTCAACTGGACGGCGACGCTCTACCAGGGCTCGATCTCCTGGGACACGCCGATGCTCTACGCGCTGGGCTTCATCGGCCTGTTCACCATCGGCGGGCTGACCGGCGTGATGCTGGCGACCCTGGGCATCGACATCCACGTCCACGACACCTACTTCGTGGTCGCCCACTTCCACTACATCATGGTGGGCGGCGCGATCATGGGGTATCTGGGCGGGCTGCACTTCTGGTGGCCCAAGATCACCGGCCGCCTGTATCCGGTCTTCTGGTCGAAGTTCGTCGGCGCTGATGATCTTCGTCGGCTTCAACCTGACCTTCTTCCCGCAGTTCCTGCTCGGCTACCTGGGCATGCCGCGCCGCTACCACGCCTATCCCGAGGAGTTCCAGGTCCTCAACGTCATGTCCTCCGCCGGCGCCACCGTCCTGGGCGTCGGCTACCTGATCCCGCTGATCTACTTCATCTGGTCGATGCGCTACGGCAAGCGCGCCTCGGCCAACCCCTGGGGCGCGGTGGGGCTCGAGTGGGAGACCAGCTCGCCGCCGCCGACCGAGAACTTCCTCGAGCCCCCGACGGTCGACCACGAGGCCTACGACTACCCCAGCAAGGCGGCGATCACCAGTGGGCGACCGGTCGAGGAACCCACCTGATGACCACCGATGTCCAGCCCGGCAGCTCCCGCGCCTGGGGCCTCGACCATCAGTTCGACTCGGTAGACCAGCAGCGCGAGTCGTCGTCTCTCGGTATGTGGCTGTTCCTGGTCACCGAGATCATGTTCTTCGGCGGTCTGTTCACCGCCTACATCATCTACCGCGGCCAGAACCACGACGGCTTCGTCGCCGGCAGCCACGAGCTCGACATCATCCTGGGCGCCTTCAACACCGCGGTCCTGATCGGCTCCAGCCTGACCATGGCCCTGGCCGTCTGGGCCGCCCAGACCGACCGGCGCAAAGCCACCGTCTGGTTCATCCTGGGAACCATCCTGCTGGGCGGCGTCTTTCTCGGCGTCAAGTACTTCGAGTACGGCGCCAAGTTCGAGCACCATCTCGTCCCCGGCCCCGACTTCCACTGGCCCGGCCCCGAGAAGGAAGCGTCGGTCGAGATGTTCTTCAACCTTTACTTCCTGATGACCGGCCTGCACGCCCTGCACATGATCATCGGCCTCGGCATCCTGGCGGTCCTCGCCTGGCTGGCCTGGCGCGGCGTCTTCTCGTCCTCGAACCACAACCTGGTCGAGGGGGTCGGCCTCTACTGGCACTTTGTCGACATCGTCTGGATCTTCCTCTTCCCGCTCCTCTACCTGCTGGGGCGGCACACCTAGGCGCTCGATATGTCCGTCCACGTCACCCCGATCCGCGTCTACGTGATGGTCTTCGCCATCCTGATGGTCGGCACCGCGCTGACCGTCTGGGCGGCCTTTCTGAACATGGGCCCGTTCAACGACATCGTCGCCATGGCGATCGCGGTGACCAAGGCCACCTTCGTGGTGCTCTACTTCATGCACGTCAAGCACTCGACGCGGCTGACCAAGATCACCGTCCTGGCGGGGTTTCTGTGGCTGGCGATCCTGGTGGGGCTGACCCTCTCGGATTACTTCACCCGCGGGTTCCTGAGCGGGTAGCCGCGGCCCTCGGGCAGCAGCCGGCTGACCGCCCACCGGCACCACCCCAAAGGGTGTTGCGGGCAGGTCAGACCGTGTTCAGGTAGAGAACGAACCGGGACAGCGCGCCCGGGACGGCAGCGCGGTCACCGCCAAGGTCTCGGTCAGCGAGGACCAGGCCAGCGGCAAGACCTACATCTCACTGATGCGAGGCGAAAAGGACGGTTCATGAAGCACATCGCCGACCAACTGATCCCCAGCCTGATCCCCATCCTGATCCTCGGCGCCGTCGTCGCGCCGCTGGCCGCCTGCGCCGGCCCGGCCGAGGAGGCTCCGGCCCCGGGCGCCGCGGGCGCCGCGGGCGCCCCGGGGCCTGCGGGCGTCTCCTCGCCAGCCCCGCCACCGGCGCCGGAGACGATCGATCTCGCCCGGACCCGCCCCGCCGACGGCATGGTGATGGTGCCGGTACCGGCCGGCGAGCTCACCATGGGCGACGACGCCTCGCCGTTCCCGGCCGAGCGCCCGGCTCACCCGGTGATGCTCTCCGACTACTGGATCGACCGCACCGAGGTGAGCAACGCCCAGTTCCGCCGCTGTGTCGAGGCCGGCGCCTGCGCCGAGCCGGCGAAATGGTCCGACGCCAACACCAATGCTGACGCGCAGCCGGTGCTGGTGCCCTGGGAGTCCGCCCGCGTCTACTGCGAATGGGCGCGCGCGCGCCTGCCCACCGAGGCCGAGTGGGAGAGGGCGGCCCGCGGCACCGACGGCCGCCTGTGGCCCTGGGGCGACGAGTTCGATGCGAGCCGGGCCAACCTGGCCCGCGACGAGGACGGGTACCTGCACACCGCACCGGTGGGCTCCTTCCCGGCCGGGGAGAGCCCCTACGGCGCCCTGGACATGGCCGGCAACGCCGCCGAGTGGGTCGCCGACTGGTACGACGAGGCCTACTACGCACGCTCGCCCGCCATCGACCCGGCGGGTCCGGGCAGCGGCGAGCGGCGTGTCTACCGCTCGACCATCGCCCACGGCGGCGGCGGACCGGAGAAGTGCCGCACCGTGGCCCGCTACGCCGCCCCGCCGCGCTGGGAGTACGGCTTCCGCTGCGCCGCGACGGAGCCGCCACAGCCCATCGAGGGCGCGGGCGGCTGATCCCGGCCCGTCAGCTCCTCCAAGCTCCCAGGAGAACCGCGCCCGGGGGTTGAACACAACGGTCGTAACGGTGTCGAGCCTCGCGTGACCCGAGGGCGTGGACGATTGGTGTCGTCTGCTTGCGCTACCATAATGCTATCGCTATCATGTCGAACATGCCGGCTCTACACGTCCGCAACGTCCCCGAGGGCGTCGTCGCGGCCCTCAAGCGGCGGGCGGCCGCCAACGGCCGCTCCCTCCAACAAGAGCTGCTGAGCGTGCTCCGCGAGGTGGCGAGCGACGCGCCGCCGGCCGAGCCGCTGCCGCCGATAGAGCTGCACTTCTCGGCCGTCGGCGGCGAGGGTACCTGGCCGCGGGAGGAGATCTACGGCGACGATGAGCGTTGACCGGGTCGTCGTGGACACCAACGTGCTCCTGGCGGCGACCGATCCGGAGCGCGCGCTCCACCGCCAGGCGCTGACCGTGCTGAACGAGTGGCCCAACCGGGGCCATCGGCTCTGCGTCAGCGGCCAGATCCTGCGCGAGTACATGGCGGTCGCCACCCGGCCGGCCGAGGCCAACGGCCTGGCCCTGGACATGCCCAGCGCCCTCGCCAACGTCGCGGCGCTATCGGCGCGCTTGCGGTTCCTGGAGGAGAACGAGCGGGTCGCGCTGCGGCTGCAGGCGCTGGTGCGCTCGGCCGGCTGCACCGGCAGCCGGATCCACGACGCAAACGTCGTGGCCACGGCCCGGGTTCACGGTGTCGGGAGGCTGGTGACCGCGAACGTGAAGCACTTTCGGCCCTTCTCGAAGGAGCTCGAAGTGACCGATCTGGCGGCGGTCGCGTAGATTCCGGGCCGCTCGAGGCTCCCATCGCTCCGCCTCGGCAGCCACCGCCGGAGGTCGGTGTAGGAGCCTTCCCCCTCCCTGGCCGATAACCCATTCGCGCAGGCAGTGAACCAGAAAAGCGCGTGGCGCGCGCGTCACTGACATTGACACGTAATCTGTGCGCACTTATGCTTTGTGGTCAGGATGACAAGATGAACCTCACGCTTTCCGTCAAAGAAGATGTGATCGAGAGAGCCCGCAAGGCGGCGAAAGCCCGCGGCACGAGCCTGAACCAGCTGGTGCGCGAGTACCTGGAGGAGCTGAGCGGCCTGGGCGAGCCCGAGGAGGACATCCGGGAGCTGCGTCGGCTCAGCGCCGAAGGCGGGGGACGATCTCGCGGCTGGCGGTTCGACCGCGACGAGATCCATGCCCGCTCGTAGCTTTCTCGACACCAACATCCTGGTCTACACCGACGACCACGATGCCCCCGAGAAGCAGGCCCGGGCGCTCGAGCTGGTCGCCGAGCTGCGCGGCGCCGGCAACGGTGTCCTCTCCACCCAGGTGCTCCAGGAGTACTTCGCCGTCGCCACCCGCAAGCTCGGAGTTCCGGCACAGGTCGCCCGCCGCAAGGTCGAGTTGTTCGCCCGCAACGAGCTCATCGTGCTCGGGCTCGACCACATCCTGCCGGCGATCGATCTGACGCGCCTGCACTCGATCTCCTTCTGGGACGCACTGATCGTCCAGGCCGCCAAGGCGGCGCACTGCTCCACCCTCTACTCCGAAGATCTTCAGGTCGGCGCGGCCTTCGAGGGCCTGAGGGTCGTCAACCCGTTCGCAGGCCGGGAGTAGAGCCCCCCTGGCCCCAGCCGGCTACCGCGTGGCGCCGGCGGCGGCGGCCGGTGCCCCGTTCTGGATCTTGGCGTCGGCCGGCTACTTCTGCGGCGGCGGCGCTCCGTTCTCGATCTTCGGATCGAACGGTGGGTGGCTGCCGCCGGCGTGGAAGATCTTGATGTAGTAGTCGTACGTGCCGGCCTTGTCGTTCCTGTCGTTGGTGGTGAAGTTGCGAGCGTCCGGCTTGGAATGCGAAGGATTGAACTCGTCGGGGTCGAGACCGGTGATGGTGAAGCCGGTCGCGTCGTCGGCCAGCGTCCAGCGGATGAGCGTGGCCCCCGTGCCACCCTCCACGCAGACCGTGGTCGGGATCCACCCAGCCTTTCTTCGTCGCGTCTGAATAGTGCACCTTCACTGAGATTGGCTTCATTCTCGCTCCTCCTTTTCGGTTAGCCGGGACCGGGGGCATTGCGCCCTGGTCGCCCGGTTTCGGAGAGCCCGACCAGATCGGGCCCCCGGTATCCCATCGCAGTCAGCCGGTCGATCAGCTGCTGCGCCTCCTCGTTTCGGTCGAGCTCCAGCAGGGCCTCCACCCTGGGGGCCAGCAGGCTGTCTTCGGCGGTCTGGGCCGCGGCGGCCTCGAAGCTCGCCAGGGCGCTCTCCCAGGCCCGGCGCGCTCGGCCCGGGTCGCCGCGCTGCGCCCAGGCCCTCCCCAGCAGGGCATGGCCGCGGCCCTGTTGCGCCAGCGCCGCCCGATCCCCGGGGCTGCTCTCCAGCAGCGCGCCGACGGCCTCGAGGGAGCGCTCCGCCAGCTCCGCCGCCCGCCGCGGCCGGCCGGCCGCCAGCAGGCCGCCGCCCAGGCGCGCCTGGGCCCGCGCCAGATCCAGGCGCCAGCCCGAGTCCGACGGGTCGGCGGCGGTCAGCCGTGCGAGCGAAGCCAGGGCGCCGCGAAAATGCTCCAGGGCGGCTTCGAGCTCTCCCTCGAGCTGCAGCAGGTAGCCGATCCGCATCCGGTTGACGGCCAGGTCCCGCTGCCAGGGCAGGTGCGTCGGGTCCCGGGCGGCCACCTCCTCGAACAGCTCCCCCGCGGCGCGGAACTGCCGCAGGGCCGCCGGCATGTCGCCCAGCGCCTCGAGCGTGTGCCCCATGAAGCTGTGGCTGACCGCCAGATAGCGGCGCCGGCGCATGTCCTGGGGCTCGGCCTCGACCAGCGCCTGCATGATGGCCAGCTCGGCGGCGTGCTCCTCGAGCGCCTCGCGCGGCCGGCCCTGCGATCTGAGGACGACGCCGATCGTGTTGTGCGACGCGGCCACCGCGCGCCGCCACTCCGGGTTGCCGGGAGCGCCGGCCAGGGTCGCCCGCTCGATCTCCAGGCAGGCGCGGAACTCCTCCAGGGCGCCGGCCAGGTCGCCCTGCTCCTGGAGGATCGAGCCGATGTTGGAGTGCGCCGAGGCCAGCTCGATCTGCCAATCGGAGTTGGCGGGGTCCAGCCGAGTCAGCGCCCTGGCGATGGCCAGATAGGGCTTGAAGTAGCCCAGCGCCTCGTCCAGCTGGCCGCGGCGCCAGTGGACGTAGCCGACCCAGAAGAGGCTCTGACCGAGCCCGAACAGCCGCTCGCCGTCCCCTGGCGCCTGGTCCGCCAGCCGACGCGCCAGGGCGAGCGACTCCTCGAGCGGCCGCAAGGCGCCCTCCAGGTTCCCCTGCGAGATCCGCACCTCGCCAATCTGGTAGAGGGCCTTCGACCGGCCGAGCAGTTCGCCGGGAGCGAGCTCCTCCTCGCTCACCGCGGCGAAGTAGTCCATCGCCTTGTCGCCCACGTCGTCGAGGATCTCGAGCCGCCCCACCGGCGCCAGCTTGTCGCGTAGATCGCCGAGCATGAACGAGATCAGGTCCTCCGCCTGGTCGCGGCGCTGATCGGCGGCATTGCGGGCCGCCACCGCCGCGGTGCGCTCGCGGTCCAGATCGAGGGTGTACTTGAGGCCGCCGGCGGCGAGCACCACGACGGCGGCCAGCGCCGTCAGCCACCGAGCCCGCCGCTTTGGCCTGTCGAGGATCCAGTCGAGCCGCTCGAGGGCGGTCGCGGCCGTCGGTCGGGCGGCCGGCGCGGGCGACTTGAGGCGCCGGATGAGCGCCGCCAGCTCGGCGTCGACGCCGCTCACCGGCAGCGTCTCGCCGCGCTGCGCGCGCTCCAGCTGCTGCCACGGCGACAGGCCAGGCTCTAGCGGTCCCCGACCGGTGAAGATCGCCTGTAGGAGAAGGCCGAACGAGTACATGTCGCCGGCCGTGGTGGCCGGCTCGCCACGCGCCTGCTCGGGGCTCATGTAGAGGGGAGTGCCGACGACCGTGCCTACCAGGGTCCGCATGGCGGCCGGCAGCGGGCCGCTGCGATCGGCCGCGTCCGCCTCCTCGAAACCGGCGCTCGGCAGCGGCAAGGTGGCGTCGCCGTCGCTCGGCTCCGCGGCGGCCGGGGCGGCCTGCCGGCCCGCCTCCGGCTCGCCCGCCGGCGGGTCCGGGCGCTCGGGCCTGGCGAGGCCGAAATCGAGCACCTTGATCTCGCCCGCCGGGGTCAGCATCACGTTGCCCGGCTTGAGGTCGCGGTGGACGATGCCCGCCTCGTGCGCCACCGCCAGCACCGCCGCCAGATCGCGCGCGATCCGCAGCGCCTGCTGCCGCGTCAGACCCGCCGCGACCGCCTCGCCGAGCGTCTCTCCCTCGATCAGCTCGAGGACCAGGAACTGGGCGTCCCCCTGCTCGATGTAGTCGTGGATCGCGCAGACGTTGGGATGCTCGAGCTGCGAGAGGATCCGCGCCTCGCGCAGGAAGCGCGCCCGGGCCTCGGCGCTCAGCCGTTGGCGGCCGGCGATCGCCTTGAGGGCGACCTTGCGACGCAGCACTTCGTCGAAGCCGACGTAGACCTCGCCCATGCCCCCCGCACCCAGGGTCCCCAGGATGCGGATGCTGCCGACGGTGTCGCCCACGCGGACAACACCCGCCGCGGCGCCCGCCGGCGGGCCGCGCCGCGCCGGCCTCGAAGTCGATCCGCTCACCTTCTTTCTCTTACGCGAGAGGCTACATGGCGCATCCGGACGTGTCCACTCGGGCGGGCCGCCGGGTGAGCAACGCGGGGTAGGCTTCACCCGAGCCGGGCGAGCGCCGGGCGCCGCACGGACACGAAGCCATGAACGACCTGTCCCTGGAGCAGGAGATCGACCGCCTCTACGCGCTGCCGTTGGCGGAGTTCATCGCCGCCCGCAACGAGCTGGCGAAGCGGCTGAAGGCCGCCGGCGACCGCGAGGCCGCGGACGAGATCAAGGCGCTGGCCAAGCCGTCGGTGACCGCCTGGGCGGTCAACGCCCTCTACCACCACGAGCGCGAGGGGTTCGACGAACTGCTCGCGGCGGCGGGCGAGGTGCGCGCCGCCCTCGCCGGCAAGGGAGACCGCAAGAAGGCCGAGGCGGCCCGCCGCGCGGCCCTGCGGGCGCTGCTCGCGCGAGCAGCGAAGATCCTCGCCGGAGCTGGACACGCCGCCACCCCAGCCAGCCGGCAGCGGGTCAGCCACACGCTCGAGACCCTGGCGGCACGAGACCCGGCGAGGGTGGGACCGCGCCCAGGACGGCTGATCGCCGATCTGGAGCCGCAGGGGTTCGACGTCCTGGCCGGACTGGCCGCCAGCCTCGCGTCCGCCCGGCCAACCGCTGCCGGGGCGCCGCGGCGTGCTGCCGGTACAAAGGCCAGGGCGAGCCCCAGAAAAGGCGCCACGGCCGAGACCAGGCTAGCCGATGAGCGCCGCGAAGCCGCGCGCCGCAAGCTGTGGGAGCTCGAGACCGCGCTCGTCGAGCTCGAGCGAGAGGCCGACGCGGCGGAGGCCGCGGCGACCGAGGCGAAAGCACGCCAGGAAGAGCTGATCGAAGAGGCGGTGGAGGCGGCCCGTGTCGCGGCCGCGGCCGACAAGGCCACCAAGGTGGCGAAGCGGGAACTGGCCGCCGCCACGGCCGCCGCGACCCAAGCAAAGGCGGCGCGCCGCAGAGGGCTGACCCGAATCGCCGCCGCGAAACGGCAGCTCGCGCGCCTCGAGGCCTGATCGCCACGCCGACAGCCTGAACTTGTCAGGCCAGAGCCGCCCGGCAGGTCGGTCCAGTAGCCGCGCGCCTCGTAGCGCAGGCCCTGACCCGAGCGCCTGCCGGGCGGGCGGCACCCGTCCGAATCCGGCCGTTCGCCGATCTGATACAAACATGGGACCATGTACGGAAAGTCAAAAGCCAAGACCCACGAGCAGTACATCGCCGAAGCCGACGAGGCGCGTCAGCCGGACCTGAAACGGCTCCACGACCTCATCCGCGAGGTCGCCCCCGAGCTCGCGCCAACGATGGAGTTCGGCATGATGGCCTACGGCAAGTTCCACTACAAGTACGCCAGCGGCCGCGAGGGCGACTGGATGAAGTTGGGCATCGCCAACAACAAGCGCTACATCTCGCTCTACTGCTGCAGCGCCGACGAGCGCGGCTACGTCGCCGAGCGCTACAAGGACCGGCTGCCCAAGGCCGACATCGGCAAGAGCTGCGTCCGGTTCAAGCGGCTCTCGGACCTCGACGAGGAAGCGCTGCGCCAGCTGGTCCGCGAGACCGCCGAGGGCGAGTGGGGCGCCTGAGCCGAGATCCGCGGGCCGGGCCGGGGCGCCCAGACAAGGAGGACCGTCATGGACTGGAAGAGCCTGATCGAAGCCGAAGCAAAGTACTTCTACGCCGTCACCGGAGCCCTGTTCGACTGGGCCGACGACGACGCGCTGGACTGGAAGCCCGCCACCGGTGAGAACTGGATGACCACGGGCCAGCTGCTGCATCACATCGCCACCAGCAACGGGCCCGGCTTCAAGGGCTTCGTCAGCGGCGACTGGGGCATGCCCGAGGGCATGGACCTCTCGGAGATGGAGGCCGCGGACATGCTGCCCCCGGCCGACAAGATGCCCGCGGTCGACAGCGTCGCCCAGGCCCGCGAGATGCTTGCCGCCGATCGGCAGACGACCCTGGAGGTGCTGGCCGGCGTCAGCGAGGAGGATCTGGCCAACAAGATGATGGCGGCCCCCTGGGCGCCGGACCAGTCGTTCAACCTGGGCCGCCATCTGCTGCACTCCATCCACCACGGCGTCCAGCACAAGGGGCAGCTGTTCTACTACCTGAAGCTGCAGGGCAAGCCGGTCAACACCCAGCACCTCTGGAGCGTCTAGACCGCTCGCTCGGGACGAGCCCGAGCCGGGGCGGCCGGCAAATCGTGTCTACGGGGCCACGCCGAGAGTCCCACCAGGAGGCCCGAATGATGAACACGCCCCGCGCCCGCCGACTCACGCTGGCCCTCGCCGTGGCCCTCGCTCTGGCCGCGATCGCCTTGCCGGCCGCCGCGGTCGCCATGACCGCCCAGGAGCCGGCTGCCACTCCCGACCCGGCGCCCAGCTCAGCGCCCGAGCCGGTCCCCGACCTTTCGTCCCGCATCGACGCCTACCTTCAGCCGTTCATCGACGCCGGCCACCTCTCCGGCTACCTGCTGGTGGCGCGCGGCGACGAGACCGCCTACGAGCGGGGTTTCGGCCGCGCCGACTACGAGCTTGACGTTGCCGTCGGCCCCGAGACCCGCTTCTGCGTCGCCTCGGTCAACAAGCCGATGACCATCGTGGTGGCGCTGCGGCTGATCGAGGAGGGCAAGCTGCGCCTCGAGGATCCGGTCGGCAAGTGGCTGCCGGGCTTCCCGCGGGGCGAGACGATGACCGTCGACCACCTGCTCAACCACCGGGCCGGCATCCCCCACCGGCTGGTCACGGACGAGCAGAAGAGCCGCGCGTGGACCGCCGCCGAACTGGTCGAGGAGGCCAGCAAGGCCGAACTGGCCTTCGAGCCCGGCGCCGACAACTCCTACAGCTCGGGCGGCTACTCCGTGCTGGTGCGGATCCTCGAGCTGGCCGGCGGCAAAAGCTATGAGGAGCTGCTCCGCGAGTACCTCTTCACCCCCGCCGGCATGACCCAGACAGCGCCCGGCTTCCACGAGCCGCTGATGCCCAACCGCGCCCGCAGCTACTTCTTCGGCCCCGGCGGGATCCTGGTCAACGCGCCGCCACGCGACCTCTCCCACCTGATCGGCGCCGGCGCCGCCTACTCCACCGCCCGCGACCTGCTGGCCATGATGCGGGCGATCCTCGACGGCAGGCTGGGCGCCACGGCGCGCGCCGAGCTGGTCGACGAGGACGGCCTCGACTGGAACGGCCTCACCCACGGCTTCCGCGCCTTCGCCGACTACCACCAGACAGACGGACACCTTCGTCATCCTCACCGCCAACATCCAGAGCGGCGCCGGCGACCATCTGCGGCGCAACCTGCCGAAGATCCTCGTCGGAGAAGAGCCCGAGCCGGCGCCCGAGATTCCGGCGGCCGTCGACGTGCCGGCCGAGGTGCTGGCCGGCTACCAGGGCGTCTACCAGCTGCGGCCGGGGCGCACCATGCCGCTCAGATTCCGCGACGGGGCGCTCCGGATGGACGAGTGGCTGCTCATCCCGACCAGCCCGACCGAACTCTTCTCGCCCCAGGACTACGGGCGGATCCGGGTGGTGATGGACGAGGCGGGGGCGGTGGAACGGCTCGACTGGCTGGCCGGGGGGCGGGCGTTTCCGATGCCGCGGGTGGGCGATCTGCCCTGAGCCCTGTCGGCCGGTCGGCGAACCGGCGCGGCCACCCCGGATCGGATCAGAAGCCGCGCGCCGACACCGCCGCTACCCCGCCGGCGCCGCCGCCGACTCCCCTTCGCCAGCCGGCTCCCCCGCCTCCCGCCGCTTGAGCGCCCGCCGCAACGCCGCCCCCACCGCTGCCCGCAGGTCGTCGAAGAAGGTGTAGAAGACCGGCACCACCAGCAGGGTCAGCAGCGTCGCGGTGGTCATGCCGCCGATCAGGGTGAGGCCGAAGCTGCGTGTAGCTGAGGCCGATCGCTGGAGGCGCCCTGCGAGGGTCAGCGGCACCATGCCGCCGATGGTGGTCATCGCGGTCATCATGATCGGGCGGAAGCGGCGGTCGGCGGCCAGCAGCAGGGCCTCGGTGCGCTCGTGGCCGCGGTCGCGCAGGCGGTTGACGTAGTCGATCAGCACGATGCCGTTGTTGACCACGACGCCGACCAGCAGGATGAGGCCGACGACGCCCAGGAAGTCGATGTTGAGCCCCATCAGGAAGTGGATCCAGTAGACGCCGAGGCTGGCCAGCGGGATGGTGAGGATGATCGACAGCGGCAGGATGAAGCTCTCGAACAGGAAGCCCATCAGCAGGTAGATGAAGATGATCGAGACGATGCCGGCGAAGAGCATCGCCTGCAGGTCCTCGTTGAGGCCCCGGCCGCCGTCGTCGCCGCCGAAGGTGATGCCCTCGGGCAGGTCGATCGCCGCCACCAGCGTCTCGAGGGTCGCCTTGGTGTCGTCCTCTTCGCCCTCCTCGAGCTCGAGGGTGATCTCGCGCGAGGTGCGCTTGTTCTTGCGGAAGATGCGGTGGGCGGAGGAGAGGTAGCGCGGCTCGGTGAGCGCCGACAGCGGCACCGCGGCGCCCTCGTCGTTGGTGGGCACCTGGAAGTCGTAGAGCTCGTCCAGGCTGTCCCGGTCCTGCTCGCGGAAGCGCACCGTCACCGGGATCTCCTTGCCGCCGTAGTGGAAGCGCGGCAGCTTCTGGCCGCGCAGCGCGTAGCCGACCACCGCCGAGACGACCGTGGGGTTGACGTTCTGCGCCTGGATGCGCTCGCGGTCGAGCACCAGGGCCATCTCGTTGGGCGAGTCGTCGGACACCTTCTTGATGCCCAGCACGCCCGGCACGCGGCCGAACAGCTCCTCCAGGCCCTCCGCCACATCCTCCAGCTGGCCGGCGTCCTCGCCCTGCAGCACCACCGTGAAGAGGTTCTTGTTCTGGCGCTCGGCGCCCTCGTCGTCCTCGCCGGTGAACAGCTTGACACCGGCCTTCTCGGGCAGCGCATCCTGCACCAGCTTGGTCACCTCGCGGGGCGAGACGTCGTTGGTGCGCGGGCTCTTGAACCAGCCCTGGAAGTTGCCGAAGGTGGCCCGGTGCAGGAGGAACCAGCCATCGAGGTCGAGCTCCTCGGCCATCCCCTCGATCACCGCCTCGCCGGCCAGGAAGCACTCCTCGGCCTCCTCGAGGGTGGTGTTCTGGGGCAGGGTGACGCCGATCTCGAAGCCGCCGCGCTCCTCCTCCTGCGCCTCGACGAACTCGACCTTCTTCATGACGAAGCCGGCGGTGACCGCGAAGACCGCCACCAGCACCAGCACCAGGTCCAGCCGGCGGCGCAGGAAGACCGACAGCAGCGCCGAGTAGCCGCGGTTGAGCAGGCCGAAGCTGGCGTCGTAGGCCCGCTTGAGCCAGTTGAACACCGGATGGGGCGTCTCGCTCTGGCCGCCGTTGGCGGGCAGCGTCAGGTAGACCGACAGCGGGATGAAGATCAGCGCCACCAGCAGCGAGCCCAGCAGCGCCACCGAGATCGGGATCGACAGCCGCAGCAGGAAGAACTGCCCCTGGCCTTCGACCAGCGAGACCGGCAGGAAGACGATGATCGTCGTCAGCGTCGCCATGACGATGGCCAGGGCGATCTCGCCGGCCCCCTGGATGCAGGCCTCGCGCCGCGACAGCCCCTCGCGGTGGAGGCGGAAGATGTTCTCGGCCACCACCACCGAGTTGTCGACCAGCAGGCCGACCGAGATCATCAGCGCCAGCAGCGTCAGGATGTTGAGCGACTCGCCGACGAAGTACATCACCGTCAGGGCGATGACGATGCGACACCGGGATCGACAGGGCGACGATCAGGGTCATGCGGAACCGGCGCAGGAAGAAGAACAGCACCAGCAGGGCGACGAGGCCGCCGATCCGGCCGCTGGTCAGCAGGGTCGACAGCGACTCCATGATCACCTCGCCCTGGTCGAACAGGGTGGCGACCTCGATCACTTGCAGCCGCGGGTTGGAACGCATCTCTTCGACCGCCTGGTCGACCCGCCGGGCAACCTCGAGGGCGTTGGCGTCGCCCTCCTTCATCACCGCCACGGCCACCGCCGGCCGGCTCATCGCCCGCACCCGGTACTGCTTGTCGGGCAGGTCGTAGGTCACCGTGGCGATGTCCTTCAGGCGCGTCGACTCGCCCACCAGCCGATTGCGCAGCTCGTCGACGTCGTCGTAGCGGGCCACCGAGCGCAGCAGCAGCTTCTTGCCGCCGTAGCGCACGTTGCCGCTCGACATGGTGAAGTTGTCGCCCGACAGCTGCTGCGCCAGCTCGTAGATGTTGAGCCCGGCGGCGGCGGTGCGCTCGCGGTCGAGCTCGATCAGGATCTCTTTCTCCTCCAGGCCGTAGGCCTCCACCGAGGCCACCCCGTCGATCCGCGACAGCGGCAGCACGACCTCGTCCTGGATCAGGTTGTAGACGTCGATCACCGACGGCTCGATGGCCAGGCCGACGAAGTAGATCGGGATGCCCGAGGTGTCGTGCTTGCGGATGAAGACCTGCTCGACGTCGTCCGGCATCCTGAGCCGCGCCCGCTCGACCCGGTCCCGCACCTCGCGGTAGGCGACGTCCATGTCGGTGCCCTGCTTGAACTGGAGCCAGCACATGCCGAGGCCGGTGCGGGCATAGGAGTTCAGCTCGTCGATCCCGGCCAGAGTGGAGAGCTCATCCTCGAGCGGCAGGATCGACCTTCTCCAGCATCTCCTGCGACGGCGCGTCGCGCCACGGCACCTGGATCTCGAGGAAGGGGCCGGTGAAGCCCGAGGGAAACAGCTCGAGGGGGATCGACACCGTCGCCACGGTGCCCAGCACCACCAGGGTGAGCAGGATCATCAGCACCGTGATCCGGCGATCGAGCGAGAAGCGCGGCAGGCGGGATTCTCGATCCGGGGGTGTCGTCGGCATCGGGTGCCTCCTAGCTCTCGCCCTCGCCGGCGAGCTCGCCGAGCGCCACCCGGGGCGGCGTCTCGGCGGTGAGCTGGCGGCCGGTCAGCCGGGCCCTGAGCGTGTCGACCAGCGAGTAGATGACGGGGATGACGAACAGGGTCAGCAGGGTGGAGACGACCAGGCCGCTGATCACCGCGATCGCCATCGGCGTGCGCAGCTCGGCGCCGTCGCCGAGCCCCAGCGCCATCGGCAGCAGGCCGAGCGACGGTGGTGGCGGTGGTCATCAGGATCGGCCGCAGGCGAACCGTGCCGGCGGTCACCACCGCCTCGCGCATCGCCGACGCCGCGGCGGCGCAGGACGTTGATGTAGTCGACCAGGACGATGGCGTTGTTGACCACGATGCCGGCCAGCATGATCATCCCCAGGAAGACGACGATCGACAGGCTGATGCCCAGCAGGTAGAGGGTCAAGACGGTGCCGAAGAAGGCCAGCGGGATGGTGAACAGGATCACGAGCGGGTGCAACAGCGACTCGAACTGGGCGGCCATGATCACGTAGACCAGGAAGATCGACAGCGCCAGCGCGAGCCACAGGCTGCCCCGGCTGCGCTCCCACTCCTCGTTCTGGCCGGTCATGAAGAAGGTCATGTCCGGGGCGGCCAGTCGAGCTCGTTGAGCTCGTCCTCGATCGCCACGACGGCGCTGCCCAGCGAGCCCTCGGCGATCGAGGCGGTGACCAGCGCCACCCGCCGGCCGTCGACCCGCCGCACCTCGCTCGGGCCCTCGGCCAGCTCCACCGCGGCCACCGCGGAAAGCGCGATCGGCCGCTCGCCGCCGGGGTTGACGATCAGCGCGCGGACGTCGTCGACCGACTCGCGGTCGGTCAGCTGCAGCCGCACCACGATCGGGATGCGGCGGTCCTTGAGGTTGAAGCGGGTGGCCTCGAAGCCCTGCACCTTGTCGCGCACCCGGCGCGGCGACGTCGCCCGGGTTGAGGCCGTAGCGCGACAGCAGGTCGCGGTCGTAGACCACCTGGACCTCGGGCGCGCCGCGGCGCAGGGTGGTCTCGACGTCGGCCAGCTCCGGCATCGCCGCCAGCGTCTCGCGCACCACCTCGGCCTGCCGCCGCAGCTCGAGCAGGTCGTCGCCGTGCACCTCGACCTCGATCGGCGTGCGGAAGCTGAACAGCACCGGCCGGGTGATCCGGGCGTCGAGATCGGGGATGGCGGCAAAGCGCGCCCGCAGGCGGCGCACGACCTCCTCCTCGGTGCGCGGGTCGGCGCGGTCGAGCAGCACCTTGAAGCGCGCCGTGTGCTCGCCCTCGTCCGAGCGGTTGGAGTAGGCCGCGTCGTAGCCGACGGTCAGCAGCAGCGGCCTCGATGCTGCCCTTCTCCTCGAGGATCGCCCGCTCGACCGGCGAGACGATGGCCTCGGTCTGCCTCGAGCGGCGTGCCCACCGGCAGCGCCACCTCGACGGTGAACTCGCCCTGGTGGACCTCCGGCAGGAGCTCGGTGTCGAGCCGCATCACGGTCCAGCCGGTGGCGGCAAAGCAGACCACCACCACCACCAACATGGCCAGCGGGTTGGCCAGCGCCCAGCGCAGGCCGCGGGGATAGCCCGTGTGCAGGCGGTCGAGGCCGACCTGGGTCCAGCGCACCGGCAGGTAGGCCAGCAGCCCGAACACCTTGCCCAGGGCCGGCATCACGAACCGGCGGCCCAGCCAGAGAAGGCCGAAGAACAGCCCCAGCAGGAGCTTGCCCACCGCTTCGAGCACGGCACCGACGAGGAAGCGCAAGCCGAGGTAGATCGTCACGAAGGGGAACGCCACCCAGCGCAGCGCGTTGCGCAGGCGGCCGCGCGGCCGCGGCCGGCGCAGGTCGCGCCAGTCGTCGCGGAGCGCCCGCCAGCTGGCGAACTCGCGCCAGTGGAGCCGGCGCGGCTCGGCGCCGGCCCACTGCATCCCCTGGCGGCTGGCCAGCATCGGGATCAGGAACAGGGCCACGGCGAGCGAGGCCAGCAGCGAGATCACCACCGCCAGCCCCAGGTCGCCGAAGGCCTGACCCGCGACGCCCTCGACGAAGACCATCGGGAAGAAGACCGCGATCGACGTCAGGGTCGAGGCCACCACCGCGCCGCGCACCTCGGTGGTGCCGCGCACGGCGGCGGCCTGCGAGCTCGTCGCCCTCCTCGCGGCAGCGGAAGATCGACTCGAGCACGACGATCGAGGAGTCGACCAGCATGCCGATGCCCAGCGCCAGACCGCCCAGCGACATGATGTTGAGGCTGACCCCCAGCAGGTTGAGCGGCGCGAAGGTCACCAGCAGCGAGATCGGGATGCTCACCGCGATGATGGCGGTCGTCCTCAGGTCCTTCAGGAAGAGGAAGAGCACCAGGACGGCCAGCAGCCCGCCGATGATCGCGGTGTTGCGCACCTCGCGGATGCTGCTCTCGATGAACAGCGAGCGGTCGGCCACCAGCGCCAGCTCGGCCCCCTCGTTGTGGAAGGTCTCGGCGACCAGCCCTTCGGGCGCGGCCGCCTTGCCGTCCTTGCCGCCACCCCGCCGCCCGAAGCCGCGCTTGGGCTCCTCATCCTCGGGCTCCTCCCCCGCCGCGGCGCGCTTCGCCGCCTCGAGGTCGAACTCGCCCAGCGCCGTCTTGACCCGCTTGGCCAGCGCCACGATGTTGGCGTCGGCCTCCTTGAAGATGTCGATCTGGACGCTCTCGCTGCGCGTCGGTGCGGGTGAGGATCTCGCGCTCCTTGTGCGCCCGCACCACCCGGCCGATCGAGCTCACCCGCACGTCGCGCCCCTCGAAGCGGGCGACGATGGTGTCGGCGATCTGCTGCAGGTTCTCGTACTCGTTCAGCGTGCGCACCATGTACTCGGTGCGGCCCTCGGTCAGGGTGCCGCCGGCCAGGTTGATGTTCTCCTGCGCCAGCCGCTCGATGACGGTCTGGATCGACAGGCCGGTGCGGCGCAGCTCCTCCTCGTCGAGCAGGACGTGGATCTCCTCCTCCAGGCCGCCGCGCACCCGCACCGCGGCGACGCCCTTGATCGGCTCGAGCGCCCGCTTGATCTGCAGATCGGCGATGCGCCGCAGCCGCCGCAGCCCCTCCTCGCCGGCGAAGCGGTCGCCGCGCGCCCGACAGGCTGAGCTCCAGCACCGGGTCGAGCGAGGGGTCGAAGCGCAGGATCAGCGGCCGCTCGGCCTCCTCCGGCAGCAGGATCAGGTCGAGCTTCTCGAGCGAATCCTGGATCGCCTCGGACATCGAGGTGTCCCAGCTGAACTCGAGCACCACGTCGCTGACCCCGGCGCGGCTGATGCTCGAGACCCGGCGCAGCCCGCCGACCACGCCCAGCGCCTCCTCGACCGGCCGGCTGACGTCGTTCTCGACCTCCTCGGGCGCCGCCCCGGGATACTCGGTGCGCACGGTGATCGTCGGGTAGGACAGCTCCGGCATCAGGGTCACCGGCAGCCGGCCGTAGGAGAAGTAGCCGAAGACCACCGCGGCCACGAAGACCATGGTGATCGCCACCGGCCGGCGGGTGGTGAAGCTGGAGAGATCGTCGTTCGCCACGCTCAGTCCCCGGGCTCCGGGGCCGGCTGGCCGTCGGCCGCGGCCGCGACCTCGTCCTCCGCCGCCTCGATCAGCCGCACCAGCGCGCCGTCCTTGAGCCCCGCCTGGCCGGCGACGACGATGCGGTCGCCGGCCGCCAGCGCGCCGGCCGGCTCGATGTTGTCGCGATCCTCGAGCCGCGCCTCGATCAGCAGCCGCTCGACCCGGTCCTCCTCGCCAAGCCGGAAGACGTAGATCTGCTCGGCGTCGTAGATCAGCGCCTTCTTGGGCACCAGCACCGCCTCGGCGTTGACCGCGGTGACCAGCTCGACCGAGACGTACATGCCGGGCAGCAGGCGCGGCGCCGCGCGGGATGGCGACGGTCACCTTGACCGTGCCGCTCTTGGGATCGACCTGCGGCGCCACCCGCTCGACCACGCCCAGCCGCTCGACGCTGCGGGCCGCCTCGGTATAGAGCCGCGCATCGAGCCCGGGCCGCACTCGCACCAGGTCCTTCTCGGGCACGTAGACCCGGGCCACGATCGAGTCGAAGTCGACGATGTCGGAAGAGCATCTGGTTGGCGGTCACCTGGTCGCCGACGCTGACGTGGCGCTCGGTGACGGTGCCGGCGATCGGCGCCCGGACCTCGGTGTAGCCGAGCTCGCGCTGGGCGTCCTCGAGCGCCAGCTCGAGCTGCTCGAGCTCGTAGGTGGCGTCGTTGTAGGCCTGCTCGCTGATCAGCTGCTGGCCGTAGAGGTTGGTCTGGCGCTCGTACTCGCGCCGCGCCCGGGCCAGCTGGCCCTCGATCCGCTCGAGCGCGGTGCGCAGCTCGTCGCTCTCCAGCCGCAGCAGAACCTGGCCGCGGCCGACCTCGGCGCCCTCCTCGACCAGCAGCTGGCGCACCTGGAGCTGGCGCGAGGCCCGCGAGACGACCTGGACGTCGTTCTCGGCCTCGAGATTGGTCGAGAAGCGCAGGACGGTCTCGATCGGGCCGCGGCCGAGGGTCACGACCTCGACCGGCACCGCCTCCTCCTCGTCTTCCTCGTCGCCCTCCTCGTCGCCCTTCTTGTCCTTGTCGGCGCTCTCTTCCGCCGCCGCATCGGCGCCGTCCTCGCCGTCGCCGGCGGCATCACCCGGCCGGCCGCAGGCCAGCGAGAAGGTCAGCAGAAGCGAGCACAGTAGCGCTAGTGGGTCGAGACGGTGTCGCATCAAAAGTCCTCCATCGCCACCTGAAGCGGACACCGGACTCTAACCCGCCCAGGCGATTCAACCGCGGATCGGCGGGCTTCATACTTGCATGAGCCGGAAAAGCGCTCCCGCCTGGTGGTGTTACGTGAGCGGGTGGCGCTTTGTTGCGCGGCTTGCCGCGGTGGGCTTTGGTAGTCTTCGCCGGCAGGATCGCGAGTCCCAGCCATCTCACGAGGATTTCACGTCATGAAGAAGATCGTACCCGGCCTCCTGGCCCTGAGCCTGCTACTTCCCGCGGTCGGCGCCGCGAAGAGCGTCCGCGAACCCGGCGTCGACGGCTGGTGCGGCACCCGCGCCTCGACGCCCGCCGTCGCCTGGGCGCGCCACAAGTTCAACCAGCGGCGGCTGGCCCTGGAGCAGCGGGACCGGACCGTGGTCGGCGAACCGGGGGTCCGGCAGGCCTACTCGGTCAAGAAGCAGAAGAACATCGCGGTGATCGAGGACGACGGCACGATCTTCCCGCCGCCCAACTTCTTCGACCTGTCCGGCGACGGAGTGCTTTTCCAGCGCGGCGGCCCCGCCACCCGCATCGCGCCCTTCGACGGCGGCATCAGCGGCGATCGCGGCGACCGGATCGAGATCGGCGACGACGCCAGCCGGGCGATCGATCTGCCGTTCCCCTTCACCTTCTACGGCACCGCCTACAACCGGGTCTTTCTCAACTCGGACGGCAACCTGACCTTCAACCGGGCCGACAACGCCTCTACCGCCCGCAGCCTCAACCGGTTTCTCGAGGGGCCGCCCCGGATCGCGCTGAACTTCGTCGACCTCGACCCGAGCGTCACCAGCGGCACCGCCGGCGTCTATCTGCTCCAGAACCCGGGCCTGGTCCGCGTCACCTGGCTGGACGTGCCCGAGTTCGGCGCCGCCAACAGCAACACCTTCCAGGTGACGCTGTTCCCCAACGGCCGCATCAGCATGGCGTACGGCGACGTCGCCGCCAGCTCCGGCATCGTCGGCGTCTCCCCGGGCGGCCCCGGCCTGATCAACCTGGTGGACATGTCGCGGGTGCAGCCGTCGAAGGTCACCCGCGCCGCCATCGCCGAGCAGTTCCGCGACGTCTCCGAGATCGACGATATGGCGGCGGCGAAGGCGGCGTTCTCCGTGGTGCGCGACGAGTACGACGTGGTCGTGCTGTTCGCCGACTTCCCGGTCGACCTCGACGGCACCTTCGCCTACAACGCCGCGGTGCAGAACGAGATCCGCGGCATCGGCGACGGCGTCTACAACTTCTCCAGCCTCTACGGCAGCCAGCGCTTGAAGGCCTTCGTCCAGATGGGATCCCTGGCCAAGTACCCCGCCGCGCCCAACAACTTCATCACGTCTTCCGAGGCCACCGGCATCGGCATCCTGGCGCACGAGGTAGGCCACCGCTGGCTGGCCTTCACCCGCTTCATCAACAACCGCGGGCAGCGCTCGACCGACCTGCTGGGCCGCCAGCTGGGGCACTGGAGCTTCCTGCTGGACAGCGACGGCTCGGTGATGGAGGGCAACGACATCCGCGACAACGGGGACGGCACCTTCACCACCACCGCCACCTGGCAGGGCTTCAGCCCCCTCGACGAGTACCTGATGGGCCTGCGGCGTCCGGACCAGGTGCCGCCGTTCTTCTACGTCAGCGGCAGCTCCGAGGACCCCACGGCGGGGCCGGCCACCGGCGTCCTCATCCAGGGCCAGCGGGTGGACGTCGGCGTCGGGCAGATCATCGCCGCCGAGGGCCCGCGAGTGCCCGCCACGACCGACAAGCCGACCCAGGTCTTCTTCGTCCTCCTCGGGCGGCAGGGCGAGCCGCCGAGCCTGGCGTCGATCCGCAAGGTCAACCAGTACCGCAACCGGCTGTCGACCTTCTTCCGCCAGCAGACCGAGGACCGCGGCCGGATCGCCACCTGGCTGCGGGTCAAGCAACCGGCGGCGGCGGCCGCCACCGGTGCTGCCAAAGGCCCCGTCCGCTAGCCTTGCAGCCGAACGAATCACTGCTCGACGCGCTGCTCGAGCTCCAGGGCCTCGATCGCCTGCCCCGCACCGGCTATGCGCTGCGCGGGGTGGACGACCCGGAGAGCATCTCCGAGCACGGCTTCCACCTCGCCGTGCTGATCTGGGCGCTGGCCCCGGCGGTTCCCGGGGTCGATCTGGGGCGCGCCCTCGAGCTGGCGCTGATCCACGATCTGCCCGAGGTACGGATCGGCGATCTGCCGCGCACCGCCGGCCGCTACCTGCCGCCGGGCGCCAAAGCCGCCGCCGAGTCCGCCGCGCTGGCCGAGCTGCTGGCGCCGCTGGGCGACAGGGCGCCTGAGCTGCTCGCCGAGTTCGAGGCCGGCGAGACACGCGAGGCCTTGCTGGTCCGGGCGTGCGACAAGCTGCAACTGATGATCAAGGTGTTCGCCTACGAGCGCTGGGGCGCCGCCGGCCTGGGGGAGTTCTGGGCCAACGAGATCAACTTCCCCGAGTCGGGCCTCGCCCCGGTCGACGAGCTGCTGGCCGATCTGCGCCGGCGCCGCGCCGCCTGGGCCGCGCGGCGGGACCGCTAGAGAACTAGCCCGACACCTTCTCGGGCTAGATCTGGACCGCGGCCCAGAGCTCTTCGAGGGCGGTCTCGAGGCCGCGATCGGTCGCCCACCCCAACCGTCGCAAGCGGCCCGCATCGGCCCGCAACAGCGGCAGATCCACCGGCCGGAATCGCTGGGGATCGATCTCGATCCTCGCTTCGACCCCCGAGACCCGCACCAGCCATTCCAGCATCTGGCCGATCGACCGGGCCTCGCCGCTGCCCAGGTTGTAGACCTCGCCGTCGACGCCGCGCTCGGCGACCGCCAGGTAGCCGTCGACGGCGTCGTCGAGATGAACGAAGTCCCGGCGCGCGGCCAGGTTGCCGACCCGCAGCGCCGCCTCCTGCTCGCCGGCGCGAATCGCCGCCAGCTGGGCGGCGAAGGCGGGCAGCGCGAAGTTGGCGGCCTGGCCGGGCCCGAGGATGTTGAACGAGCGCACCACGATGCCGCCGGCGGGCTGCACCAGACGCTCGGCCGCGGCCTTGGTGAGCGCGTAGGGGCTCTGCGGCGCCAGCTGCCGGTCCTCGGCCAGCGGCTGCTCCGACTCGGGAACCAGGCCGTAGACTTCGGCGCTCGAAGCCATCACCAGGCGGCGGCCGGCGGCCGCTCGGAGCAGGCTCTCGGTGCCCAGTACGTTGACCTGGAAGTAGCTGGCCAGCGACTGCCAGGATTCGCCCACGTGGCTCAGCCCGGCGAGGTGGATGATCGCCCGCGGCTGGCACTCCTCGACTACGGCGGCCAGCGCCGCGGCGTCGCGGAGGTCGATCTCGCGCAGCCGCACGCCGGGCAGGTGCGGCGCGCGCCCCAGATAGGTGCCGGTCACCTCCTCGCCGGCCGCCGCCAGCCGCGCGGTGAGCCGCGCGCCGACAAAGCCCGAGGCGCCGGTGACCAGAAAGCTCATCCGCGGGCTACTAGGCCTTCTCCCGCACCTGCGCCGCGATCCGCCGGCGCCAGAAGGCCAGCAGGTCGGCCAGCGTCGTCTCGAGCGGGATCCGCGGCTCCCAGCCGGTCTCGGCGCGGAACTTCGAGCTGTCGGCGAGCAGGATCTCGACGTCCGAGGGCCGCAGCCGTTCGGGGTCGACCTCGATCTCGACCTCGACCTCGCTCATGCCGACGAGCATCTCGAGCAGTTCGCGGATGGTGATCGCCCGGCCGCTGCCCAGGTTGTAGACCTCGCCCGGGGTCGCCCGGGTCACCGCCAGCCAGTAGGCCCGCACCATGTCGCGCACGTCGGTGAAGTCGCGCTGCGCGTCCAGGTTGCCGACCCGGATCACCGGCTTCTGCAGCCCGGCCTCGATCGAGGCGATCTGCTTGGCGAAGTTGCTCGAGACAAAGACTTCGCCCCGCCGCGGCCCGGTGTGGTTGAAGCCCCGGGTGCGCACGGTCTTCATGCCGTAGCTGCGGAAGTACTGGTAGGCGAGCATGTCCTGGGCCACCTTCGAGACCGCGTAGGGCGACAGCGGCCGCAGCGGATTGCTCTCGTTGATCGGCACCTCGTCGGGGAGCACCAGGCCGTACTCCTCGCTCGAGCCGGCGATCTGGATCACCGGGTCGAGGCCCGCGGCCCGTACCGCTTCGAAGAGGTTCGACTGGCCGGCGATGTTGGTGGTCAGGGTCTCGGTCGGCGCCCGCCAGCTGGTGGGCACATAGCTCTGGGCGGCGAGATGGAAGATGGCCTCGGGGCGCGATTCGGCCATCACCTGGCGCAACGAGGCCTCGTCGCGCAGATCGCCCTCCATCAGCTTGATGCGATCGCCCAGATGCTGGATGTTCTCGCGCCGGCTGCGCCAGCGGCAGATGCCGTGGATCTCCACCTCGGGCTGCTCGGCGAGCAGATAGTCGGCCAGATGTGAGCCGGCAAAACCGGTGATTCCGGTGATCAGAACCCGCATTGTCGAACCTCGGTCTCGAATCAGAACTGACCGCCCCGGCTACCGCCGGTCAGGTCGAGGAAGGTGCCCACGTTCTTGAGTGAAAGGGCGAAGCGGATGTCGTAGTCGTTCGCCCGGTTGAGCCGGTTGAGCTCGGCGTACTCGATCCGGAAGCCCCAGCACTGGCCGTTGAAGATCAGCGCGTGGCGCGTCGACTGGATGACGTCCAGGAAGATGTCGTAGCTCACCTGGGTGCCGTAGGTTAGCCGGTCCCGCAGGATCTCGAAGTTGGCCGACAGCCGCGCCTGGTCGCTGGTCTCCTGGCCGGTCTCGGGGTCGTAACGGGTGTACCAGGAGATCCCGAAGCCCTGCCGGCCGATGCCGAAGGTGGTCGACAGCGAGGTGGAGGCGAGGCTGCTGAACAGGGTGCTGTAGACCGCCCGCGCCTCGAGGCTGACCAGCCGGCTGGGGTTGAATCGCAGATCGGCGTTGATCGGGCCGTCCTTGCTGGTGATGGTGCCGTCCTTCGACGACTGCAGCGGCTGCAGGTCGTCGAGGCTGAACCCCTGGCCGATCGCCAGCGACAGGATCTCGCGCGCCCCGCCGTCCTCCTCCTCGTCCTCCGGCTTGGCCAGCACGCGATTGACCATCGAGTAGCCCCAGACGTTGGTCGATCTCAGGACGTCGACCTCGTCGAACCGGGGCACCCGGGCCTGCTCCTCGAAGTCGCCGACGTAGAGGTAGGCCCACTGGGGCTCGAAGATGTGCTTGAACTTGGCGAACCGGCCGATCCCCTTTTCGAACACGCGCGACAGGCTCGGGCCGACGATGCGCGCGTTGGCGGTCGGGAAGCTGCGGGTCAGGCTGCCGCCGCCGAAGGCGGTGCCGTCCTCGGTCAGGCTGTCGCCGTACTTGGTGATGCGCTCGCCGCCGGTGACCGACACCGAGAGCCATGGGAGGGTCGACAGCGGCACCGTCAACTGCGAGAACAGGTCCATGCGCGAATAGGTCTGCGCGGGGCCGAACCCGGGGCGTTCGATCGAGATGTTGTTGATCGAGCTCAGCAGATCGAGGTAGAGCGGCAACGAGCCGACCTGGCGCGAGCGCAGCCGGTACTCGATCTCGGGCAGCTGGCGGCCGATCACGCTGCCGCCGGCGGTGAAGATCGTCTCGCTCTGGTTGAGCAGGATGTTGAGCGAGTGGGCGCCCCAGTTGCCGCTGAGGAAGCCGGTCGACTCGACCCGGCGGATCGAGGCGTTGTTGAAATCGCGTTCGAAGTCGCGGAAGAAGTTGAAGTCCGAGAAGTCGCGGATCCGGATGACGCCGCGAAAGCCCAGCGGCAGGTCGCTCGAGGCGTGATCCCAGGCGACCTTCCAGCGGGTCTCGTTGTCCACCGGGTCGTCGATGGCATAGCCCTCGAACAGGCCGCTGGTGGTTTCGCTCGGCAGGTAGCGAATCTGGGTTCCCAGGCCGGTGTAGTTCTCGCTGTAGAGATCGGCATAGAGCGTCGCGTCGTAGCTCGGGCCAAATGGCTGGAACCAGGCCAGCCCGAGGTACGAGCCGCGCGACTGGGAGGTGCCGAAGTTGGGAAACAGCAGGCCCGCGGCGCGCTCCGACTTGGCCGGCATCACCATGTACGGCAGGTAGAAGACCGGCAGCTTCTTGACCCGCATCCGGGTGTGCCGCATGCGCGCAAACCCCTCCAGCTTGACGCGCGCCTTCGCGGTGCGGAAGCTCCAGCCCGGGTTCTCCTTGATACAGGAGGTCACCACGCCGTCCTTGACCGTGTAGACGTCGTCTCCCAGGATGTCGACCTCGACGCCGCTGAAGTAGACGTCGGGGTCGGCGAAGACGCGGGCGTTCTCCATCCGGCCGGTGCGGGAGTCGAGATTGAACTCGAGCCGCGTGCCGGTGATCCGCCGCGGGCCCTGATCCAGGATCACCTCACCCTCGGCCACCACGTCGCGGCTCTCGCGGTCGACCTCGAGCCGCTGCGCCTGGAGCAGCGAGTCACGGTAGCGGAACTCGACCCCGCCCGACGCGACCACCAGGGTCTCGCCCACCGTCTCGACGGTCTCGGCCGAGCCGATGGCGCGGCCGCCGCCGCGCTCCTCGGGGAACGGGATGTCGAAGTTGATCCGGGTCAGCTCGCTCAGCGGCCGCGCCGCGTCGGCCGGGCGCGGCTTGCCCGCCGCAACCGGCTTCGGCGGCGCTCCCACGGCCTCCGGCTCCGCGAGCGCCTCCGGCTCCGCGACCGCGGCCGGCCCCGATGCCCGCAGCAGGAAGTCGCGCGCCGCCCAGCCCCGGGTCCCGTCCGCCAGCTCCACCCGGGCCCAGAACTCGCCGAGCTCCAGCATCTCCACCGACTCGCCGGGATTGATGCAGGCCATTACCTCGCCGGCGGTCTCGGGCAGTGAGCGGACGTTGAGACACGGCCTTGCCGAGTCGGCGACCACGAACCGCTCTGCCGCCGCGCTGCCGGCACCGGCCAGGACGATCGCCAGCGCCACCCCGGCGATCGCCGGCGGCCGCGAGCGCAACCACGCTGAGCCGACGGTGCTCACGCTGCCCGCAGGCTCTCCACGACGACCGCCGTCGCCTCGCCGCCGCCCAGACAGATCGCCGCGCAGCCGCGCCGGGCGCCGCGCTCGCGCATGGCGTGCGAGCAGCGTCACCAGGATGCGGGCGCCGGAGCAGCCGATCGGATGACCCAGCGCGATGGCGCCGCCGCGCACGTTGACCCGGTCGTGCGACAGGTCCATCTCGCGCAGGAAGGCCATCGCCACGGCGGCGAAGGCCTCGTTGACCTCCCACAGATCGATGTCCGCGGCCTCGAGCCCGGCCCGGGCGAGCACCTTGCGGGCGGCCAGGATCGGCGCGGTGGTGAACCACTCGGGCTCTTGCGCCGCGCTCGCCTGCGCCACCAGCCGCGCCAGCGGGCTGAGGCCCATGGCGGCGGCGCGCTCGGCGGTGGTCAGCACCAGCGCCGCCGCGCCGTCGTTGATCTTGCTGGCGTTGCCGGCGGTCACCGTGCCGTCCTTCTTGAAGGCCGGCCGCAGGGTGGCGATCTTCTCCAGATCGACCCGCGAGGGCTCCTCGTCGCGATCGACCACGACCGGCTCGCCCTTGCGCCGCGGCACCTCCACCGGCGCGATCTCGTCGGCGACGGCGCCGCTTTCGGCCGCCGCCAGCGCCCGCCGGTAGCTCTCCAGCGAGTAGTCGTCCTGCTCTTGCCGGCTGAATCCGTAGCGCTCGACACAGCTCTCGGCGCAGACGCCCATGTGCACGTCGCCATACGGGTCCCAGAGGCCGTCGTGGATCATCGAATCGGTCAGCTGGCCGTGGCCCAGCCGCAGGCCGTCGCGGGCCGCGGGCGCCAGATAGGGCGCCCGGCTCATCGACTCCATGCCCCCGGCCGCGACCATCTCGTAGTCGCCGCAGCGCAGATCGTTGGCGGCGGTCATCACCGCGCGCATCGCCGAGCCGCAGACCTTGCCGACCGTGACCGCCCCGGTGGTCGGCGGGCAGCCCGCGGCCAGGGTCGCCTGGCGCGCCGGCGCCTGGCCCAACCCGGCGGTCAGCACGCAGCCCATGTAGACCTGATCCAGCGCTTCCGGCGCGACGCCGGCGCGCTCGATCGCGCGCGCCAGGGCGACGCCGCCGAGCCGCGGCGCCGGCAGCGAGCTCAACCCCCCCTGGAAGGCGCCGATCGGCGTTCGCGCCGCGCTCAGGATGACGACTTCTTGCATTTGAACTCTCGTCCAGATGGCCCAAGGCCGGCCGGAAGCCGGCCGGCCGAGAAAGTCCGATGCTAGCACAGCGACCGAGCCCGGCCGGCGTTGACACCGCCGCTCCGGGCGGGAAGAGTAGCGGATCGGGACACCACGGATGCGAATCCTCGGCATCGACTTCGGCGAACGGCGGATCGGCCTGGCGATCTCCGACCAGGAGGCGCGGATGGCGCTGCCGCTGGCCACCATCGAGCGGTCGGACGACCGCGCGGCGATTCGTCAGATCGTCGACCTGGCGCGCCGGGAGAGCGTCGCCGGTCTGGTGATCGGCGACCCGGTCGGTCTGGACGGCAGCCGCGGCGCGGCGGCGGATCGGGTCGACCGCTTCGCCCGCCGCCTCGAGCAGGCCAGCGGCCTGCCCTGCCAGCGGATCGTCGAAACCCTGACCAGCCGCGAAGCCGAGCGCCGGCTGGCGGCGGCGGGTGTGCCGCGGCGGCGCTGGCCGGAGCGGGTCGACCAGGTGGCGGCCCAGATCCTGCTGCAGGAGGCCCTGGACGTCCGGCGGAAGAGGCTCGGCGCATGAGGTGGCCGCGGCTTCTGCTGCTGCTCGCGGTCCTGCTCGCCGGCGCCGCGGCGCTCGCCGCCTTTCTCGGCCGGCAAGCGCTGACGCGGCCGTTTCGCGGCTACCCCGAGCCGCAGAAGACGGTGCTCGTCAGACCCGGCGCCGACGCCGGCTCGATCCTGCGCCAGCTCGAGCGCGAGGGCGTCATCGCCGACGCCCGGCTGGCCCGCCTCTATCTGCGCTACGCCGCCGAGGGCGACAGCCTCAAGGCCGGCGAGTACCGCTTCGGCGAGCCGCTCTCGATTCCCCAGGTACTGGCCAAGCTGGCCCGCGGCGAGGTGGCGACCCACCCGGTGACGCTGATCGAGGGCCTGACCCTGCCGGAGTCCGCCGCCGCCCTGGCCGCGGCCGGTCACGGCAAGCTCGACCTGCTGCTGCGCGAGATGGGCGATCCGGCCCGCATCGCCGAGCTCGACCCCGAGGCCGGCGATCTCGAGGGCTACCTGTTCCCCGACACCTACCGCTTCGCCGCCGGCACCGGCGAGGCCGCTATCGTCGACGAGCTGGTCGCCACCTTCCGCCGCCGCCTGGGCGACCGGCTGGCGGAGCTGGCCGGGGCCGGCGAGCTGCGCCGCGTCGTCACCCTGGCCTCGGTGGTCGAGAAGGAGGCCCAGCTCGACCAGGAGCGGCCGGTGATCGCCGGGGTCTACGCCCACCGGCTGCGGCGGCGGATGCCGCTCCAGGCCGATCCGACGGTGATCTACGCCCTGATCCTGTTGGACCGCTGGGACGGCAACCTGCGCCGGCCGGACCTCCGGGTCGACTCGCCCTACAACACCTACCGCTACCCCGGACTGCCGCCGGGGCCGATCTGCTCGCCGGGCCTCGCCAGCCTCGAGGCCGCCGCGGCGCCGGCCGAGACGCCCTATCTCTACTTCGTCAGCCGCAACGACGGCAGCCACGTCTTCGCCGCCACCCTGGCCGAGCACAACCGCAACGTCGAGCGCTGGCAGCGCCGGTACTGGCGCGAGCGCTGGGCCGAGGAGCGACGGCAGCGAGCCGCTTCCGATTGAGGCGAGACGAAGAAAGGCCCGGCGAACGCCGGGCCTTGGTCCCGCAAATCGAAGCGGCGGCGGTCAGTCGAGGCTGATGCCCTTCTTGAGTGACTCCTTGCGCTTCGCCTCCTTGGCGTCGTACTCGGCGAGGCAGGAGCCCCTGGTCACCATCACGCACTCGAGATAGCCGGCGGCCTCGGCGACCACCGCCCGGATGGCCTTGCCGGTCGGAGTCTTCTCCTCCTTCGCCAGCGAGCCGCTGAAGCCGCCGCGATAGGCGCCGACTCTGATGCCCTTGCTCTTGGCGCGAGCCTCGACCGTGCGCACGTAGTCGACCGTGCCCTTGGTGGTGTCGATCACCCGGATGTCGACGGCGACATAGGACTCGCCCTTCTTGCCGCCCACGCGCAGGCCCTTGAAGCCGATGTCGCCGCCGGTCCCCTTGGTGCCCTCTTCGAAGGCGGTGACCGTACCGGTGACCAGATACTGCGCGCCGGTGACCTTGCCGATCTTGGCCTCGGTCCCCTTCTGGATCCGCCCGCTGGCGCCCAGATCCTGCTCTCTGAGCACCGACTCCAACTGGTTGCGCTCGACCATCGAGAAGGCGCCGGTCGAGGCCAGCTCGTTGGTCAGCATGCCGGAGAGCTCCCAACCCACGTCCGGGTTCCACCAACGCATGCCGGAGACCTCGTTGGTGAACTGGGTGACGGCCATCACCGGCTTGTCGGCCAGGGCCACTCCGGTAGCGCCGAGGAACATGCCCGCACAAACGACCAGAACAAGTGCTCTCTTCATCTCTCCTGCCTCCCTTGCCAAAAAGTGTCTCTCGATCGAAGCCCCATCATACCAAGTGCCGCGAGCGAGCCGATCCGGGTGCCAGGTCGCCTACCGAGGGCCTCCGATCCAAACCGGCGGCCCCGTATCCCGGCCGTGAGTCACCGGCCTGGCGTCAGCCGAGCTCTTCGAACCGCGCCGTGAAGTGCCGCAGCACCGGCGCCTCGTGGACCATGCGCAGACCGCGAAGCTCGTCGCGGCGATCCCGGATCTGCTCCAGCACCTCGACCACGTAGGCCAGATGGGTGTTGGTGTAGACCCGCCGCGGCACCGCCAGGCGCACCAGCTCGAGATCGGCATGGCTGGTCTCGCCGGTCTCCGGGTCGGTGCGGCCGAACATGACGCTGCCGATCTCCACCCCGCGCACCGCGCCCTCGCGGTAGAGGGCGACGACCAGCGACTGGGCGGGGAACTCGGCCGGCGGGATGTGGGGCAGGAAGCGGCGGGCGTCGATATAGACCGCGTGGCCGCCGACCGGCCGGATGATGGGGATGCCGAGCTCGTGGATGCGGCGCCCGAACGCCTCGAGCTGGCCCACCCGGAAGCGCAGGTACTCGGGGTCGAGCACCTCGCGCAGGCCCCGCGCTACCGCCTCGAGGTCGCGCCCGGCCAGGCCGCCGTAGGTGGGGAAGCCCTCGATCAGGATGAGGCGGTGGGTCAGCGTCGCGATCAGCTCGGGGTCGCGGCTGGCGACGAAGCCGCCCATGTTGGCCAGCCCGTCCTTCTTGGCGCTCATCGTGCAGCCGTCGGCCAGATCGAAGACCTGGCGCGCGATCTCGGCGATCGACCGGCCGCCCTGGCCCGCCTCGCGCTGCTGGATGAAGTAGGCGTTCTCGGCGAAGCGGCAGGCGTCGAGGTAGAAGGGGATGCCGAACTCGTGGCACAGCTCCGAATAGCCGCGGACGTTGGCCAGCGACACCGGCTGGCCGCCGCCGGAGTTGTTGGTCAGCGTCAGCATGGCCAGCGGGATGCGCTCGCGCGGCGTCGTCTCGAACAGCCGCCGCACCCGGTCGAGGTCGATGTTGCCCTTGAAGGGATGGTCCGAGTCCGGGTCCTTGCCCTCGGCGATCACCAGATCGAGGGCGTTGGCGCCGTGGATCTCGATGTTCGCCCGCGTGGTGTCGAAGTGGTTGTTGTTGGGCACGATCGACTCCGGCCCCACCAGGGTCGAGAAGAGCAGGTTCTCGGCCACCCGGCCCTGGTGGACGGGGATCAGATGCGGAAAGCCGAAGACCTCGTGCACCGCCTCCTCGAAGCGGTAATAGCTGCGCGCCCCGGCGTACGACTCGTCGCCCAGCATCAGGCCCGCCCACTGGTTGTCGGACATCGCCGCCGTGCCCGAGTCGGTCAGCAGGTCGATGAAGATCGCCTCGGCGGGCACGTCGAACAGGTTGAAGCCGGCGGCGGCGAGCCGCTGCTCGCGGATCTCGGGCGCCGGCAGGCGAATGGGCTCGACCACCTTGACCCGCCACGGCTCCGGCAGATGAAACGGCATCCTAGAGATGCTACCGGCGCCGGACCCTGCCGCAACCATCCCGGGGGGTGGGCGCCGGGGCACGGGCGGGTGTACCCTGCCCCGCGGGATGATCGTCGTCGAAGAGAGCGACGGGCTGGTGCTCATCACCCAGCCCGACCACGCCCGGTTCGCGGCCCAGCTGCTGGCGCTCTGGCGCACCGGCGAGCTGCGCCATCATCCGCGCCGCGAACTGCTGATCGCGGCCGTGCGCGAGCACGACAACGGCTGGCGCGAGGCCGACGCGGCCCCCCGAATCGACCCCGCCACCGGCCGGCCGTACAACTTCCGCTCGCTGCCCGCCGAGCCGCGACGCGAGATCTGGCAACGCGGCGTCGACCGCTTCGCCGAGCAAGACCCCTATGTGGCGCTGATGCTCGCCGAGCACTCCTGGCAGCTGCATCGCGGCCGCCGCTCGGGCGCCGGCTGGCCGGCCTACCTCGACGAGCTCGCCGAGCGGCGGCAGGACCTGCTGGCGGCGACCGGGCTCGACGCCGCCGAGCTGGCCGCCGACTACCGGTGGCTCGAGCTCGGCGACGCGCTGTCGCTGGCGGTATGCTGCCGCTCCGGCGCGCCGGTGGTGCGCGACGGCCTGACCGCCCGGCTGCGCGCCGGCGAGCTCGAGATCGACCCCTTCCCGCTGGCCGGCGCCACCACTTTCGAGATCCCCGGCCGGCGCATCCCCGATCGACCCTATTGCGGCGAGGCGGACCTGGCACGGGCGCTCGGCACGGCGCGCTGGACGCGCTGGCCGGTCCGCTGCCGGCCCGCCCCCCACCTATAGCCCTACTGCGCGGGCCTGGAGGTAGAGACCCAGGCCGGTCGCCACGCCCAGGCGCCTGAGCCGACCGCTCCATGATAGGGTGCGCCGCATGGCGGATCGCCCTCAACAGGCGGGCCCGGTCGTCGATTCCGTCGCCGTCCAGCCCGTCCGCATTCTCCTCCCGTCGCCGATCGGCGCGCTCGGCATCGAATTGGTCGGCGAGCGGATCGGCAGCGTGCTGATCGTGCCCAAAGGGCGGCAGCGAGGCCGGTTCAAGCCCTTCGCCAGCCTCAAACGAAACGAGCGCACGGACTTCATCGACGAGGTCCTGGGCCGCTTCTCAGAGTACCTGGCGGGCGCCCGGCGCAAGCTGGAACTGGACTACGACCTGCGCAGCCTCGGTCTGGACGCCTTCCATCGACGGGTCCTGCGCCAGACCGCCAGGATCCCCTACGGCCGCACCCGCACCTACCAGCAGATCGCCGACTCGGCCGGACGCCCCGACGGCTACCGGCAGGTGCTGTCGAAGCTGATGGCCAACCCGCTGCCGCTGGTCGTGCCCTGCCACCGGGTGATCACCCACAAGTCGGGGATCGGCAGCTTCATCGGCGGGCCGAAGAAGAAGCAGTGGCTGCTCAAGATGGAGCAGCGCGGCCTGACCGTCGGTTAGACCCGAGCCCGCGGCCGGCGCCGTGAAAATACAACGACGGGCCGGCTCGCGCCGACCCGTCGTCAAAGTGCTTCAGATGGTCTTCAGCCGGCCTCGAGCAGTACCTCGAGCTCGACTTCGGCACCCTCGTCGACGGCAAACTCCCGCCGCTCGGTAGCGTAGCCGGGCCGCACCACCTCGATCAGGTGGCTGCCGGCCTCGACCACCAGGCCGGCGTGCAGCCGCCCCAGCTCATCACCGGAGCCCAGCAGCCGGCCGTCCAGGTAGACCGAGGCATCGGCCGGCACCACGCTGAGCCGGACCCTGCCGGGGGTGGTGCGGGTATCCAGCTCGGCGCTCGCCGGGGCCGGCTCGACCGCCGGTTTCCGGTAGGCCGCGCGACCCTCCGCCGCGGCGCCCGCGGAACGGGTGACCTGGCTCAGCTCGGCGGGCGCTACCGACGCGCCGGCCGCGAGACGCAGCCGCACGTCCACGACGACACCCGGGTAGATCGACAGGACCCGCCGCTCGGTGGCCAGGCCCGGGCGGTAGAAGATCAGCTCGTAGGTGCCCTGCTCGAGCCACAGGTGGTCGGGAAAGCCGTCGAACTGCCCCGCCTTGCCGATGTACTGGCCGTCGACATAGACCTCGGCCTTCTTCGGCCTGACGTTGAGATCGAAGGCGCCCAGCTCGTAGTCGTTGTAGGCGCGCCGCGGCACGTAGTAGGGCACGCCCCAGTAGAAGGGGTGGTAGTAGGAAGGATAGTAATAGCCGGGCCCGTAGCCGTAGTAGCCGCCCCAGCCCCAGCCGCCGTAGCCGAAATAGAGCCCGACGTCGTGGTGGCGGTGGGAGCGGTAGCCGCCCGAGCCACGGTACCTGCCGCGGCTGCCGGGCGTCGACTGCCGGGTGTTCGCTGCCCGCGGGCGCGCGGTGCTGCTGGCAGTGGAGCCTCTGCTGGGTGCGCTCGCCCGCGGCGCGGAGCCGGTGCTGGCGCGCGACGTCGTGCCCGACGAGGCCTTGCTCGGCGCGCTGTTGTTGCTCCCCGCGGATCTGGTGGACTTGGCCTTGGCCTGGGCGAAGAGCGGCGCCTCGGCGCCGATCACGAATACCGCCAGGAGCGCGAGCCCCGGAATCAGGTACCTCTTGTCAAGCTTGCGTCCGCTGGTCATGACCGTCTCTCCTTTCGACCGGTTTCGTCAGCGTGTTCCCGTCGCCGCCCGGTCCGCTACCCTGAATCTGCAAGGTCCGGGCCAGCGCCAGGATGGCGCAGAAGCCACCGTGGCAGGGACTCGAGCGGCCCGCGGCGCACCCCGCGAGGACGGACCGCGTCCTGGAAAGTGGCCATCGGGCCTTCAGCCTACCAGCCCGGCCCGCGGCCTGACCTGTACTTCCGGCCGGCTGCGCTCGAGACCGTCTACTCGCCCCCGCGCACGACCCGCAACGGCTCGCCGGACGGCCTTGCCGGCAGCAGCCGGCCGCCGCTCGCCGCCAGGGCCGCGGCCACTTCCCGGCGCCGCCCGGGCGGCGCCAGCACCGCCACGCAGCCGCCGCCGCCGGCGCCGCACGCCTTGCCGCCCCAGGCACCGGCAGCGATCGCGGCGCTCAGCAGCGCCTCGAGCCGCGGCGTCGACACCCCATCGGCGAGGCCCCGCCGCTGGCGCCACTCGTCGCTCATCAGACGACCGACCCGGTCGAGCTCGCCGGCCTCGAGCGCCGCCGGCAGCTGGGCGGCGACCTCGCCGATCTGGCGGAACCGCTCGACGGTCGGCTCGTCTCCCTCCAGCCGGCGGCGGATGATCTGCCAGTTGGTGCCGGCCGAGAAGTGGCTCTGACCGGAGTGGGCGACGAGCAGGGCGGCGCCCAGCGACTCCAGGTCGACCGCCAGCTGCCGCACGGCCTCGCCCCCGGCCCGGTGGCGGATCTCGAGCACGCCGCCGAGCGCCGCCGGGAAGTGGTCCTGGCGCCCCGTGGGCAGGCTCATCAGACGCGCCTCGAGATCCCGCGCCAGGGAGGCGCGCCGCTCGGTCGTGGTCGCCGGAACGCCCAGCCAGGCCTCGCCGGCGGCGATGGCCGCCATGGTCAGAGCCGAGCTCGCCCCCAGCCCGGCCCCCCGCGGCGAGGCGCTGTCGACGGTGATCTCCACAGGCGGCAGGCCGAGCTCGGCCGCCACCAGGCCGAGCAGCTCGCCACCCGGGGCCGCGGCCAGCTCCGCCGCGCTGGCGGCCTCCAGCAGCGCGCCGTCCTGACGCACGCGAAAGCGGCCGTCGGCGGCGGCGCTGAGGGCGACGGTCACCGCCAGGTCGATCGCCACGTTGACCGTTCGGGCGCCCGGGTGGAGCAGTCCCAGGGGCCAGATGTCGAGCGTGCCGCCGCCCAGATCGACCCGGCACCAGGCTGTGGCCGAAACCGTCATCGAAGAGGCCAGGCGACCACCCCTCAGGAGCCGGCGGCCGGCGCGGCCGGCGCAACCGGCGCCGAGCCGCCCTCGAGCGCCGCCAGCAAGGGAGTTGCCGGTTCCAGGACGCCGTCGATCAGCGATTGACGCAGGAGGTCGCGGCGGGCGATGAACCCGGCCATCTGGTCTTCGGGGATGGGCGGCGCCGGCTCCACCTGCATCGCCAGGGGGTTGATCCAGCGGCCGTTGCGCTGTATCCGGTAGTCGAGATGCGGCCCGGTTGCCAGGCCGGTGGAGCCGACGTAGCCGATGGTGTCTCCCTGCGCGACCCGGCGGCCGTTGCGGACGCCGGCGGCGAAACGGGACAGGTGCAGGTAGGCGGTCAGGTAGCCGTTGGGGTGACGCACCTTGACGGTGCGCCCGCCCCCCCGGTCCCAGCCGGCGAAGACGACCGTGCCGGCGCCGGTGACCCGCACCGGAGTGCCCACGGGCGCGCCGTAGTCGACCCCGTAGTGCGGCCGGTAGCGCTTGAGCACCGGATGGAAGCGCCGCTTGCTGAAGCGCGACGTGACCCGCGAGTAGCGCAGCGGCGAACGCAGGAACAGCTTGCGCAGCGGCCGCCCCTCGCCGTCGTAGTAGCCCGGCGTATCGCCGAACCGGTAGGCCTCGTGGATCGCGCCGGCGTTCTCGTAGCGCAGCGCCAGGATCTCGCCCACCGACTCGAAAGCACCGTCGAGGAAGATATCTTCGTAGACGATCTCGAAGCGGTCGTCGAGCCGCAGATCGCGGTTGAAGTCCAGGTCCCACTGCAGTACTTCGGCCATCTCGTAGGCGACGCGGGGACTGCCGCCGGCTCGCTGGATCGAGCCTTCGAGCGATCCCTCCAGCTTGCCGGCGACCCGGCGGACGCGGCTGCTGCGACTGAAGGGCCGCCACTGCCCGATCCACCCCAGCTCGCCACGGCGCACCGCCACGCGGCCGCGGCCGGCCAGGGTGAGGCGAAACTCCCGCACCTCGGAGGCCTCGCCCAGCACCGTCGCGTAGCTGTCTTCGGGGCGCAGCTTGCGCAGGTCCGCGTGCTCGGCCAGGGCGACGGTCAGCTCGTGGCGGTCGGGCGGCCCCAGGCCGATCTCGTCGAGGACGTCGCTCAGCGTCTGGCCGCTGCGAAAGCGCTCCTCCGCCACCACCGAGTCGATGGCCCGGCGCAGACCCGGATCGACCGACAGGAACCGCGCGGCGGCAGGCGAGTAGGGCCTGGTCGCCCGGTGCGCCAGCCGCGGGTCGGCGGCCCGCCGGGCGCGCCAGGCCGCCAGATACAGCGTCAGACCCACCACCAGCAGGGCGAGGATCACACCGATCCGCACCGCCTTCGAGCGCGCTTCGATCAAGTCGCCGATCTCCCCGAGTCCCTCAAGAGCGCCGCCGCGAGCCGCGGCGACCGCTTCATGCTAGCACCGGCCGCAGGACCTGGCCGCGGGCGGCAAGACGGCGGAACCCGACCGGCGCGCGGCTACTCGAGGGCGCCCCGGATCAGCGAGTCCGTGTTTTCCGTCAGGTTGACGTTGACCGCGTTGACGCCGTTGCGGAACAGCAGCAGCCGAGGCACTTGCACCACGTTGTGGCGTTTGGAGAACTCGGCATTGCCGGTGTCGAGAAAGACCGGCACGGTCAGATTCTTGCCCGCGAGGAAACGACCCACCGCCTCCGGCGTCTCCTGGAAAACTACGCTGACGACCCGCGCCCGGCTGCCCCACCGGCTCTCGATCCCATTGAGGCGTGCCACGATGTCGCCGCCGCGGGGTGCCCAGGTGGTCCACACGACAACGATCACCAGCCCTTTGGCGATCGCGTCCTGATCCAGCGGCGCGCCGCCGCCGAGACGCGGCAGGCTCCACTGCGCCGCCGCCGGAGACGCTGCCAGCAAGATCGCGGCGACGCAGACCGCGGCGAGGATGTGCTGGCGGCGAAGGCTCTTCATCGCCGCCCAGCTACTCGAACAGCTGGCCCCGGCGGTGAGGCAGGCTGGTGAGAATCCGGCGCCGCAGGTGGGTCGGCGCGATCGCGCGCTTGCAGCGCTGACGCAACAGCTGCAGCAGACGCTGCCGGTAGGCCACTTCACGGGCGCACGCCGGGCACAGCTCGACATGGCGGCGCAGCGAGACGCAGATCTCCTCCTCCAATTCGTTGTCGGTGTAGAGGAAGATGACCTCCTGGACGCTGCTGCATTTCATGTCGCGCCGAATCCGCTGTTCTGGCCCTTCATTTCAACTGCTTGCCGGGCGCCGTTATTCCGCGGCGTCGGCGGCGGTGCCCGCCGCGCCCTGGCGCGAGCGCATCTTGGTCGGCTCGGCGTCGTCTCGCAGGTAGCCGTGGTCGCGCGCATAGCGCAGCATGCTCGCCTCGAGCAGCTTGCGCCCGCGGTAGAGGCGGCTCATGACGGTGCCGACCGGCAACTCCAGGATCTCCGCGATCTCCTTGTAGCTGAAGCCCTCGAGGTCGGCCAGGACGACCGCCATCCGGTAGTCGGTGGGCAGGTCGTCGAGCGCCCGCTGCACGTCCTCGTCGAGGACGTCCTCGAGCAGCTCGTCCTCGGGGCTCTTGATCCGACGCTTGACCTCGTCGCTGACCTGGGCCTCGAAGCTGTCTTCGATCTGGGCGAAGTCGCTCTGCGGCGGCCTCGCCTGGCGGCGGCGGTAGCTGTTGATGAAGGTGTTCTTCAGGATCTTGAACAGCCAGGCCTTGAAGTTGGTCCCTTCCTGGAACTTGTCGTAGTACTTGTAGGCCTTGAGGTAGCTCTCCTGAACCAGGTCCTCGGCATCCTCGGCGTTGCGGGTCATCCGAAAGGCGGTGTTGTACAGCGAGTCCACGAACGGCATCGCCGCCGCCTCGAAATCCCATCCTCTGCTCTGATCCGCTGGCTTTTTGGCCATTTTCGACTCTCCAACCGGCCGCGCCGGCACAACCCACGTACGCACGGGCTGTGCCAAAAGTCTACATCGGCGCGGCCCACGGTCTTGCGGCGCGGCCAGACTCGGCCGGAAGACCGACTTCGGATTGCCGTTCCGAATCCCCTCGCGGCCTTGGTAGACTCGCGCTGCCGGCGCTCTGGAGGGCACGGGAAACGGGGGACGTGCACCACACCGCCCCGCTAAGGCTTTGCTTTCCCCTCCCTCCAACCCGACAAGGCTCGGCCGCCGCTCTGAGGCGCGCCCTTGACCGGACTCTGGCGCAGACAGTCGCTGCCCGTCCGGACGGCCGTCGTGACCACGGCTCTCGTCGCCGGCCTTACCGCGGCCGTGACCTGGGTTTCGATCCGGCGCGAGCAGCAGTCGTTCCGCAGCGAGCTCGAGCAGCAGGCGTCGGTGATCCTCGAAACGTTGGCGGTGTCGGCCCGCGGACTGCTCTTCCGGCTCGACTCCGACGGCCTCGCCGGCGTCGCCCGCAGCCTCACATCCAACGGCTACCTGCTCGAGGTCCGCTTCTATGACGAGCGGGGGCGGCTGGTGGCCTCATCGGCCGGGACGACGGCCACCTCGGAGGTCGATCCCGTGGGCGCGCGGCTGGTGGGCGCCCGTCTGCCGCTGCGCGCCTGGCGGGCCGACCACCTGACCGCCGGCCAGGTGATCGAGGCGGCGGGCAAGGTCTTCGGCGCCGCCAGCATCCAGCTGTCGACCGCCCCGATGCTGCTCAAGGTGCGCGCGACGCGCAACCAGGGGGTCGCCGTCGCGCTGGTGGCGTGCGTGCTGGGCATCGCCGTGGCGCAGCTGCTCAGCCGCACGATCACCAGACCGCTGACCGAGCTGTCGCGGGCGGCGCGGCGCATCGGCGCCGGCGACCTGGATCACGAGATCCCGGCGCGCAGCGGCGGCGCCGAGATCGCCATCCTCAGCCGGTCGCTGGAGCAGATGCGGGTCGACCTCAGGATGCTCTACTCGGTCCTTGCGGGCGAGGTGGCGGATCGCGCCCGCGAGCTCGAGGCCGCCAACCTCGCCTTGCGCAACACCAACGAGCGGCTCGAGGCCAAGGCCGCCGAGCTCGAGCAGTTCGCCTACACCATCTCGCACGACCTGAAGAGCCCGCTGATCACCATCAACTCGTTCCTCGGCTACATCAAGGAATCCGCCGAGACCGGGAACATGCCCCGGCTTTTCGAGGATCTGGACCGGATCTCGGTCGCCGCGAGCCACATGCAACGACTGCTCGCGGCGCTGCTGGAGCTGTCGCGGATCGGCCGGATCGTCAACCCGCCCGAGCCCCTGTCGCTCGACCAGCTCGCTCGGGAAGCCATCGACCACGTCGCCGGCGGCCTCGGCGAGGGCACGATCGAGGTGAAGCTCCCACCCGATCTGCCGCAGGTTCAGGGCGACCGCGTGCGGCTGCTCGAGGTCTTCGAGAACCTGCTCGAGAACGGCATCAAGTACTGCGGCGCGGCGCAGCCGCGGATCGAGATCTCCAGCCGGCAGCGCGGCGAAGAGACGTGTATCTGCGTCGCCGACAACGGCATCGGCATCGACCCCAGCCACCAGGGCAAGGTCTTCGACCTGTTCACCAAGCTCGACCCGCGGACCGAGGGCAGCGGCGTCGGGCTGGCGACCGTCAAGCGGATCGTCGAGGTGCACGGCGGGCGCGCCTGGGTCGAGTCCGAGGGCCACGGCCGCGGCAGCCGCTTCTGGTTCAGCCTGCCGTCGCCGGCCGGCGCCGCCGGCACGGCTCCAGCACCGGCCCAGGCCTCAGGGTAGCGCCAGCAGGCTGGCCTTGGCCAGCTCGACGATCGGCCCCGGCAGGAGGCCCAGCAGCACGGTGACCAGCGCGCACAGGCCGATCACGCCGACCAGCAGCCGCGACGGCTGGGGCGCCGGGGTGTCGTCCTCGGGGTCGCGCAGGTACATGTAGACGACGATTCCCATGTAGTAGTAGAGCGACACCGCGCTCATCAGCACGCCGACCACCGCCACCCAGGTCCAGCCCGACTCGACGGCGGCGGCGAACAGGTAGACCTTGCCGAAGAAGCCGCCGGTGGGCGGGATGCCGGTCAACGCCAGCATGAAGATCAGCATCATGGCGGCCAGGAATGGCGAGCGGCGGGCCAGGCCGGCGTAGTCGGCGTAGGTCTCGCCAGCGTACTCGCGGCGCTCGAGCAGGATCACGGTAGCGAAGGTGCCGAGGGTGATGAAGCTGTAGGCGAGCATGTAGAACAGCACCGCCCACTGGCCGTCCTCGCTGGCGGCGAGCACGCCGATGAGCACGTAGCCGGCGTGGGCAATCGAGCTGTAGGCCAGCATCCGCTTGACGTTCGACTGGGTGAGGGCCGCCAGGTTGCCCCAGATCATCGTCACCGCGGCCACCGCGGCGATGACGGTCTGCCATTCGGCCAGCAGCGGTGAGAGCCCCTGGTAGAAGATCCGCACCAGGATGGCGAAGGAGGCCGCCTTCGATCCCGCCGCCAGGAACGCCGTCACCGGCGTCGGCGCCCCGACGTAGACGTCGGGGGTCCAGACGTGGAACGGCACCGCCGCGACCTTGAAGAACAGCCCGATCGCCAGCAGCAGCCAGCCAAGGCCGACCAGCAGGCCTTCGCTCGCCATCGCCGCCGGCAGCCGCGCCGCCAGCTCGGCCAGCTGCACCGTGCCGGTGGCGCCGTAGAGCAGCGAGATGCCGTATAGCAGGATGCCGCTCGACAGGGCGCCGAGGATGAAGTACTTGAGCGCCGCCTCGTTGCTGCGGCGCTCCCGCTTGAAGTAGCCGGCCAGGATGTAGCTCGACAGCGCCATCAGCTCGAGCGAGATCCAGATCGACAGCAGGCTGAACCCGCTGGCCATGAAGAGCATGCCGGTGGTGGCGAACAGCAGCAGCGAGTAGAACTCGCCCGCCGGGTAGTCGCCCTCCTCGACGAACCGCATCGACAGGAGGATGGTCAGCGCCGTGGCGATCAGGAAGATCGCCTTCCAGAAGAGGGCGTAGCCGTCGATCATGAACATGCCGGCGAGGATCGGCTCGCCGCCGGCCGCCGGCACCTGGACGGTCAGGACCAGGGCGCCGACCACCGCCAGCGACCCGAGCGCGCCGAGCGCCGCGGCGCGGTGCCCCAGCCCGCGGCCGATGCTGCCCACCGCCAGCACAACCATGCCGGCCACCGCCAGGAAGATCTCCGGCGCGAGAAGCAGGAACTCCTGCGGCTGAATGGGGCCCAACGGTTACTCTCCCGCCGGCTCTCCGGCCGGCGCGACCGCGCCGGCCCGCTCGGCTACCGCCACGGTGCGGCCGGCCTCCACCTTGGCGACGACGTAGTTGACCGGCTTCTCCAGCACCCGGAAGACCGGCCGCGGGTAGAGCCCGATCCAGAAGCAGAGGATGACGATCGGGATCAGGCAGACGAGCTCGCGGGCGCTCAGGTCGGACAGTCCCTTGTTCTCCGGATTCGACAGCGGCCCGAAGAAGACCCGCTGGTACATCCAGAGCATGTAGGCGGCGCCCAGCACGATGCCCACCGCACCCATGAGCGCCCACCACCAGACGCGGTTGAAGGCGCCCACCAGGATGGTGAACTCGCCGACGAAGCCGTTCAACGCCGGCAATCCGATCGACGACATGGTGATGATCAGGAAGATGGTGGCGAAGACCGGCATCTCGGCCGAGATGCCGCCGAACTCGGCGATCATCCGGGTGTGGCGGCGCTCGTAGATCATCCCGACGAGCAGGAAGAGGGCGCCGGTGGACAGGCCGTGGTTGATCATCTGGATGACGCTGCCGTTGATCCCGGCCGGGTTGAGGGCGAACATGCCCAGCATGACGAAGCCGAGATGGCTCACCGAGGAATAGGCCACCAGCTTCTTCATGTCCTTCTGCGCCATCGCCACCAGGGCGCCGTAGATGATGCCGACGATGGAGATCGTCGCCAGCCAGGGCAGCAGCCGCCAGGTCGCCTCGGGCAGGATGGGCAGCGAGAAGCGCACGAAGCCGTAGGTGCCCATCTTCAGCAGGACGCCGGCCAGGATCACCGAGCCGGCGGTCGGCGCCTCGACGTGGGCGTCGGGCAGCCAGGTGTGGAAGGGGAACATCGGCACCTTGATGGCGAAACCGACGAAGAAGACCACGAAGACCCAGAACTGCAGATCCGGCGGAATCTGGGCGGCGATGTCGTGGAACTGGGGTATGAAGAAGGTACGCTCGTTGCCCAGCCCCGGCCAGCCCAGCAAGCCGCCGGCGTTGTAGAAGTACAGCGCCAGGATGCCGAGCAGCATCAGCACGCTGCCGACCAGGGTGTAGAGGAAGAACTTGATCGCCGCGTACAGCCTGCGCGGCCCGCCCCAGATGCCGATCAGGAAGTACATCGGCACCAGCATCACTTCCCAGAAGACGTAGAAGAGGAAGAAGTCCATCGCCATGAAGACGCCCAGCATGCCGGTCTGGAGCAGCAGCATGAAGACGTAGTACTCCTTCTCGCGCACCTTGATGGCGCTCCAGGAGGAGAGAAAGGCGATGAAGCCGAGCAGCGTCGTCAGCAGCACCAGCAGCAGGGCGATGCCGTCGACGCCGAACTCGTAGCGCACCCCGATGGCCTCGATCCAGGCGGCGCTCTCGCGGAACTGGAACAGCTCGCCGTCGCGCTGGAACGCCCACCACAGCGGCAGCGAGACGAGGAAGTCGAGCGCCGCCACCCAGGTCGCGAAGCGGCGGATCCGCCCGCCGTCATCGCCCTTGTAGAAGAGGATGACGACCAGCGCCCCGGCCAGCGGCAGGTAGCAGACGATGCTCAGGATGGGTATTTGATGCAGCCAATCGAACATGACGAGTCCTCAGCGAAGCAGCACGACAAAGATGACCAGAACCAGCATGCCGGCGACCACGACCACGGCGTACTGTGAGACCAGACCGGTCTGCAGCCGGCGGAAGACGCGCGAGCCCGCATGCATCAGCCAGCCGACCAGGTTGACCAGCCCGTCCACCACGTACTTGTCGAAGATCCCCGAGAGCCACGAGATGCCGACCGTGAGGTGGCGGCAGCCGTTGACCACCCCGTCGACCACCCCGGCGTCGAAGCGGTAGAGGCCCCGCGCCGAGGCCCAGGTGCCGCGCACGACGGTGGCGTCGTAGGCCTCGTCGACCCAGTACTTGTTGACCAGGACGCGGTGGATGGCCGGGTACCTGGCGGCCCAGCCGGCGCCGCCCTCGAGCCCGCGGCCGCGGCCGTAGATCCGCCAGGCGAGCCAGATCCCCGCCGCCGCGATCGCCACGCTCGCCGCCATCAGCGCCAGCTCCAGCGCCACCGAGGCGTGATGGGAGCCGCCGTGCGCCTCGCCGTGGTGGCCCACCGCCACCATCACCGGCGCCAGGAAGCGGTCGAAGACGTTGATGTCGAAGGGCCCCAGCCGCGGCACCCCCACATAGCCCGCCACCACCGCCCCGATCGCCAGCACCCACAGCGGCCAGACCATCACCGGCGGCGACTCGTGCAGGTGCGCCCGCTGCTCCTCCGTCCCCCGGAACTCGCCGTGGAAGGTCAGCAGCAGCAGCCGCGTCATGTAGCACGCCGTCAGCCCGGCGGTGATCCAGCCCACCACCCACAGGGCCTTCGATCCCCCCCAGGCCGCCGCCAGGATCTGGTCCTTCGAGAAGAAACCGCTCAAAAGCGGCACCCCGGAGATCGCCAGCGTGCCGAGCAGCATCGTCCGGTAGGTCGACGGCAGCTTCTCGCGCAAGCCGCCCATCTTCGTCAGGTCCTGCTCGCCCCCCATGGCGTGGATCACCGAGCCCGAGCCGAGGAACAACAGCGCCTTGAAGAAGGCGTGCGTCCCGAGATGGAAGATCGCCGCCGAGTACGCCCCCACCCCCGCCGCCAGGAACATGTAGCCCAGCTGCGAGACCGTCGAGTAGGCCAGCACCTTCTTGATGTCCGTCTGCGCCAGCCCGATCGTCGCCGCGAAGATCGCCGTCAGCGCCCCGACGATCGCCACGAACCCGCTCACCCCCTCGGTCAGCTGGTAGATCGCGTTCGACCGCGCCACCATGTACACCCCCGCCGTCACCATCGTCGCCGCGTGGATCAGCGCCGAGACCGGCGTCGGGCCCGCCATCGCGTCCGGCAGCCAGACGTACAGCGGCAGCTGCGCGCTCTTGCCCATCGCCCCGACGAACAGGCACAGGCCGACGAAGCCGGCGAAGCTCATCCCCAAAAGGTACGGCTCGCCCAGCGACTCGGGCGAGGCCGCCACCCCCGAGAAGATCGTCTGGTAGTCCAGCGTCCCGAACCGCGACACCAGCGCGAACAGCCCCACCAGGAAGGCGAAATCCCCGATCCGGTTGACGATGAACGCCTTCCTCCCGGCGTAGGGCGGGAACTCCTGGTCGTAGTAGAAGCCGATCAGCAGGTACGAGCACAGCCCCACGCCCTCCCAACCGACGAACGTCACCAGGTAGTTCGAGCCCAGTACCAGCAGCAGCATCGCGCCCATGAACAGGTTCAGGTAGACGAAGTACCGCTGGTACCCCGACTCGTGCGACATGTACCCCACCGAGTAGACGTGGATCCAGAAACCCACGAACGTCACCACGAACACCATCACCGACGACAGCGGGTCCAGCAGGAAGCCCATCTCGAATACGAGGTCGACGACCCCGCCATCGGTCACCGTCTGGAGCCCGGCCGGGATCCAGCCGTAGAGCACCTTGCGGAAGCCCTCGCCGGCGGCGTACTCGGCGCTGCCCAGATAGCTGCCGATCGCCGCCATGCCGATCAGCAGCGACAGCAGGACGCTGCCGCAGGCGACGTTGTTGACGCCGCGCTTCGACAGCCGGTTGCGCAGCACCACTCCATTGAGCAGCGCGCCCAGGAAGGGCATCAGCGGCACCAGCCAGACGAGGTTCTTCAACCGCTCATCTCCGCCGCCTGATCCAGCTGCGTCGTCTCCCGCAGCCGGTAGAGCGCCAGCAGGATGCCCAGCCCCACCGCCGCCTCGCCCGCCGCCACCGCGATGGTGAAGATGGCGAAGATCTGCCCGGTGAGGTCGCCGAGCTGGTAGGAGAAGGCGATGAAGTTGATGTTGACCGAGTTGAGCACCAACTCGATCGACATCAGCACCGTGATCATGTTGCGCCGCGACAGGACCCCGACAATGCCGATGGCGAAGAGCAGAAAGCTCAGCACCAGGTAGTGGGTCGTGCCGACGTCGAGCATCAGCTCTTCCTCCCCAGCACCACCGCGCCCACCATCGCCACCAGCAGGAAGACCGAGGCGATCTCGAACGGCAGCAGATAGTCGCGGTAGAGGGCCCAGGCCACGGCCTCGGTGTTGCCCGAGATCTCGCCGTCGACGTTGACGAACGCCGGCGGCGGCTCGGTCACCGCCTGATGGTCGACGCCCAGAAAGACGAACAGCACCAGCGCCACCAGCAGGACCGCCAGCACCACCGCCATCGGCGCGTACTCGCCAAAGACCCGCACCTCGCGCAGCCGGTGCAGGTTGACCAGCATGATGACGAACAGGAACAGCACCATGATGCCGCCGCCGTAGACGAAGACCTGCACCAGGGCGAGAAACTCGGCGTGGCGCAGCAGGAACAGCGCGGCGACACAGAGGAAGGAGACCAGCAGCGAGATCGCGCAGTACATCGGGTTGCGCAGGGTGACGACGCCCACCGCCGCGGCCAGCGCCCCGAGGGCGAAGGCGTAGAACAGCAGGTCCGGCACGTGCTGGACGAGAAACTCCACTAGCCGACCTCCTCGTCGGTGTATTGCGGCCGCACCTTCCACTCCTGCAGCTCGTCGATGTCGACGTAGAGGTTCTGCCAGCGGTCGTAGCTGGCCAGCTCGTAGGTCTTGGTGGTCAGCCAGATCGACTTCGGCTTGGTCGGGCAAGCCTCCTCGCACAGACCGCAGAACATGCAGCGCTGGACGTCGATGTCGAACCGGTCGAGCACCTTCTCCTTCTTCTCGGTGACCGGGTTCATCTCCTGGTGCCAGTCGATGTAGATGATGTCGATCGGGCAGTCTCGGGAGCACAGCGTGCACTTGATGCAGCGATCCTCGTCGAGGCGGAACATGCCGCGGAAACGGTGCGCCGGCTCCTTGCGCTCCTCGGGGTACTGGACGGTCTCCTTCTTCTTCAACATGTTGCGGAAGGTGATGCCGAGACCCGCGAACAGGTCGAAGAGCAGGATCTTGTCGGCTAGACGCTTGAGGGCGCTCATGGTCGATCTGCGTCCTATTGGAGGATCTTGACCAACCCGGTCACCAGCACGTTGGCGAAGGCCAGCGGGATCAGCCACTTCCAGCCCAGCTCCATGAGCTGGTCGAAGCGATAGCGCGGGAACGTGCCGCGGAACCAGATGTAGACGAAGAGGAAGACGAACAGCTTGGCCGCGAACCAGAAGATGCCGGCGAGCCCCGCCGGCAGGAAGCCCAGGTGCAGGAACGACAGCCACTCGACGTTGGGAAACGGCGGCAGCCAGCCGCCCAGGAACAGGGTCACCGCCACCGCCGAGACGACGATCATGTTGGCGTACTCGCCGAGGAAGAACAGGGCGAAGCGCATCCCCGAGTACTCGGTGTGGAAGCCGGCCACCAGCTCCGACTCCGCCTCCGGCAGATCGAACGGGTTGCGGTTGGACTCGGCGATGCCGGCGACCATGTAGATGAAGAAGGCGAGGAACCCCAGCGGCAGGAACTTGAAGGCGAACCAGGCCTGCTGGTCGTACTGCGCCTGGACGATGCCGTTGAGCGACATCGTGCCGGCCATCAGCAGCGGCACCACCAGGGTGAAGCCCTGCGGCACCTCGTAGGAGATCATCTGCGCCGCCGAGCGCAGGCCGCCGAGCAGCGAGAACTTGGAGTTCGACGCCCAGCCGCCGAGGATGATGCCGTAGACGCCGATGGTCGCCAGGGCGATGACGAACAGCACGCCGACGTTGACGTCGGTGATGAACCAGTTCTGCGTGCCGCCGGTGACGCTCGACGGCGGGCCGAAGGGCACCACGGCGAAGATCACCAGGGCCGGAGCGACCACCAGACAGGGGCCGAGAACAAAGGCCCACTTGACCGCCCGCCGCGGGATGACGTCCTCCTTGACCAGCAGCTTGGCGACGTCGGCGATCGGCTGCAGCAGGCCCCAGGGCCCCACCCGGTTGGGCCCCACCCGCACCTGGATGAAGCCCAGGATCTTGCGCTCGGCGAGCACCAGGTAGGTGATCAGGCCCATCACCAGACCGAGGACGATGGCGATCTTCAAGACCGGCATCAGCAGGAGGTCCACCAGCGCCTGGGGCATCATCGGTCGATCTCCCCCAGCACGATGTCGGTGGTGCCGATCACCGCCACCAGATCGGCCAGCAGCAGCCCCTCCACCATGTCGGGCAGGACCTGCAGGTTGTAGAACGACGGCGGCCGCACCCGGCAGCGGTGGGGCTCCTGGCCGCCGCCGCCGACGATGTAGAAGCCGATCTCACCCTTCGGCCCCTCGATGCCGTGGTAGACCTCGCCATCCTTGGCGGCCTTGAGCACCCGCGGCCGCTTGCCCATGATCGGCCCCTCGGGCAGCCGCTGGAGACACTGGTCGAGGATCCGGGTCGACTGCCGCATCTCTTCCATCCGCACCAGATAGCGGTCGTAGGTGTCGCAGTTGTGCCGCACGGGCACGTCGAACTCGACCTCGTCGTAGACCTCGTACGGTATCGCCTTGCGCAGGTCCCACTGAATGCCGCTGCCGCGCAGCATCGGGCCGGTGACGCCGTAGGCGAGCGCCGTCTCGGCGGTGAGCACGCCGATGCCGATGGTGCGCTTCTTCCAGATCCGATTCTCCGTCAGCAGGCCCTCGTACTCGTCGATCGCCGCCGGAAACAGGTCCACCAGCTCGCGGCAGCGGTCGGTCCAGCCGACCGGCAGGTCGTAGGGCTGGCCGCCCGGGCGCATGCAGTTGAGCGTCAGCCGGGCGCCGCAGTACTCCTCGAACAGGTCGAGGATCAGCTCGCGCTCGCGGAAGGTGTAGAAAAACGGCGTCATCGCGCCGATGTCGATGGCGTGGGTGGCGAGCCAGAGCAGATGGCTCGACAGCCGCTGCAGCTCGGCCAGCAGGACGCGGATGTAGCTCGCCCGCGGCGGCACCACCAGCCCCAGCAGCTTCTCCACCGCGCCGACGTAGGCCAGGTTGTTGGTCGCCGCGGCGACGTAGTCCATGCGGTCGGTATGCGGGACGTTCTGGAAGAACGGGTTGAGCTCGAACAGCTTCTCGGTGCCGCGGTGGAGATAGCCGATGATCGGGTAGCAGCCGACGATCCGCTCGCCGTCGACCTTGAGCTTGAGCCGCAGGACGCCGTGGGTCGCCGGATGCTGGGGCCCGAAATTGAGCTCCATCTCCTCGAGACCGAAGAGGGTCTCGTCGTCGGGGGTCGGGGGGGTCTCGACGGGCTCGGTCATGGCTGGATTCGGGGTCGCGGCCGGGGCGGCACGGAAGCCGCTCGCCACGGGCGCGGGCGGGTCAGGCCGGGGGCTCGGCGTCGCCTTCCTCCTGTGACGATTCGGGCTCGGGCGGCGGCGGCGGCTTCCAGCCGGTGCCGGTGCCGGCCACCGGGCCGGCCTCTTCCTCGTAGTACTCGGGGTAGATCGCGGCGCCGGTGTCGACCCCCTCCACCGGGAACTCCTTGCGCAGGGGATGGCCGTTGAAGCCCTCCCACATCAGGATCCGGGTCATGTCGGGATGGTCCGCGAAGCGGATGCCGAACATGTCCCAGGCCTCCCGCTCGGGCCAGTTGGCGCCCTCCCAGACGCTCATCACGCTGGGCACCTCGGTTCCCTCGCCGACCGTCACCTTGAGCCGGACACGCCGGTTCTGCTTCAGGCTGTAGAGGTGGTAGACGACCTCGAACGCCTCCTGCTCGCGGTCCGGGTAGTGGGCGCCGCAGATGTCCACCAGCAGCTCATAGCCGTGGTCCCGCTTGAGATCGGCCGCCAGCTCGCGCAGCCCGGTGGGCGCCACGTCGAGCACCAGGTCGCCGGCGAAGCTGCGAGCGCGGAGCACGGCCTCGGGGTGGGCCGCGGCCAGCGCCGCGGCCAGAGGATCGTCGCCGGCCTCCTGCCAGTCGGGCACCACCGGGTCGCGCTCCCAGGGCGGCTTGGCGGCCTCTGCCGCCTCCTTGGCCGCCTTCGCCGCGGCCGCGGCCTCGGCCCGCGCCTTGGCGGCGGCTGCCGCCGCGGCCTTCTTCGCCGCCTCATCCTCCTCGGGAGCGGCTTTTTCCGGCTCGGCGCCGTCCGCTCCGGACTCGTTCGGAGGCGGCGCGTCCGGCTTGCTGTCGTCGCGGTCGCTCATCAGGAGCCTGCGCCGATCGCCAGACCGCCGGCCGGATTGACGCCGCCGGACATGCGATCGATCTTGCGCTGCAGGTGCATCAGGCCCCACAGCAGCGCCTCCGGCCGCGGCGGGCAGCCGGGCACGTAGACGTCGACCGGAACGATCCGGTCCACCCCCTGGGTGACCGCGTAGGTGCGGTAGGGGCCGCCACAGGTGGCGCAGGCGCCCATCGCCAGCGCCCACTTCGGATCCGGCATCTGATCCCACAGCCGGCGCACGATCGGCGCCATTTTCTCGGTCACCGTGCCGGCGACGATCATCAGGTCGCTCTGACGCGGGCTGGCGCGGAAGACTTCGGCGCCGAAACGCGACATGTCGTGCCGCGGATCGAGCACCGCCATCATCTCGATGGCGCAACAGGCGAGACCGAACTGCATCGGCCAGATCGCCGATCGCCGCGCCCAGTTGAAGATCTTGTCGTAGGTCGTGGTCAGGATCTGGGAGTCCATCACGCCCAATCGAGTGCCCCCCGGTTCCAGACGTAGACGTAGCCGACAATCAGGATGAACAGGAAGACCACCATCTCGATGAAGCCGAAAAGCGCCAGCTTGTCGAGCATCACCGCCCACGGAAACAGGAAGACGGTCTCCACGTCGAAGATCACGAACAGCACCGCGATCAGGTAGTAGCGGATCGAGAAGCGGTGGTCGTGAGCGAAGCTCTCGGCCTCGTTGCCGCACTCGTACGGCTCGCGGCTGGTGCGGCCCGAGCCGCGGTGCCGCAGCACCTTGGCGGCCAGCAGCGAGACCACCAGAAAGACCGCCGCGATTACGCAGAAGATCAGTATGGGAAGGTAGCTTTCCACCGCGAGCGGGCCTTCGGAGCCTGGATCCACAAACGAGATCTTCGCGAACTTCGAGATTCTATCCCTGCTCCAGACCCTGTCAAGGAAGGCCTGGGGTGGCGGCGCGGGCTGGCGAGTCGGCGTGGATTCTGGAGCGTGGGGTGGCGGGAGCTGGCGAGCGGCGGGGGCGGCGGCGGCCGCTACGAGCCGCTGAGGTGTCGCCTCGTTCCGCTATCGCGCGTGGTGGTTGGGAGGATGCGCCACAGCCGTCGCTCGAGGCGGAGGACGCGTTCTTGCCGTGTCGTTCGGCGCTCTTTTATGCTGCACGAGGCAACACCTCAGCGGCTCTTCGCTGCGGTCGGTGCGCCTGCCGAGGTGGCGCCGGGTCGCCGGAAGATCCCAGCCCTGCGGACCATGACGGGGCGACGATCACTCCCGAGGAGGCCGCCCACGCCACAGGCAGGGAAGGAGCGGCAGAGGTGGAGTGCGTGGTGCTGAGAGCCGGTGAGGTGGCAGTACCGGAGACTCGGGTCCGCGGCGGTGCCTTGCGGCAGGGCGGATGCTGACGACACGAAGAGCCTGCGTCTTGGGCGGGTAAGCCCGGCCGGTTCCGGGGTCAGGCGGCCACTGGCGGAGGTCGGCGGCTACTGAAGGAAGTGTTCTTTTCGCCGCCATCGAAGGTCGGCGACCACCGTGCAATAAAGCCCCGACTCGCCACCACCGAAGGTCGGCGGCGGAGCCGACCGGCCCCTGCGCATCAACGCCCAGCCGGCGTCTCCGGAGCCGACCGGCCCGCGCGGGCGCAGATGCTCGGACTCGGCACCGTAGCCGACCGGCCCAGCGCCTCAGCCGATCATCGACAGGTCGAGCAGCTCCGAGGCGTCGACGCCTCGGGCCTGCACCAGCACCCGGATCTCCTCGCCCATCCCGCCGCCGTCGAGCAGCATCCGCGCCTCCGCCCGGGTCTCGGGTGCGGCCTCGGCGAGGCCGTCGAAGATGCCGCAGGCGGTCAGCCAGAGAGCCTGGCGGGTAAAAGCCACCGTCTCGAGCCCGGCCCGCTCGCCGGCACGGCGCAGGACGTCGAAGTCGACGTGTGCCGTCAGGTCCTGCTCGCCGACGTGGACAAACGGGTTGCGGTGCACCCGCTGGCGGCGGTAGCACGCCAGGGTGCCGCGGCGCCGGATCCGCGGGTCGAGCAGGCGGCGGGTCTCGAAACCGTAGTCGCAGGTGACCACGAGGCCGCGCCCCAACCGCGCCGCCAGCCGCTGGTAGAGCGGCTCCCAGTCCGGCGACAGGTCGGCGATCTGGCCGGTCTCGAGGGCCGGCGCCGCGGGCAGCAGCTCGGCCAGGCCGGGGCGCGACAACTCGCCCTCCACCCAGGCGAAGCCGCCGTCGGGGTCGTGGCCCACCCACAGCTCGCCCGGCGGCCCGGCGGTGCGGCCGATCAGGCGATGGCAGGGCAGCGCGTCGAAGAGCTCGTAGGAGAAGACCAGGCCATCGACCCCGCCGGCCGGTACGCGCTCGAGCCGATCCTGCCGCTCGACGCCGTCCGGCACCGGCCGCGCCACCCGGTCCCAGGCCAGCAGCCGGCGGGGCGCGGCCGCGGCCGCAATCACCGCCGACAGGTGCTCGCCGCCGCCGTAGCCAGCCTCGAGCATCTCCGCCGGCCGGCCCAGCGCCCGGTCCAGCCGCCGCAGCAGCCTCTCGGTGGCGCGGCCGAAAAGCGCCGAGAAGGAGGGGCCGGTGACGAAGTCGCCGCCGCGGCCGACCGGCGAGGCGGCGCCGGCGTAGTAGCCGCCCTCGCCGTACAGCGCTTCCTCCATGAAGTCGGCGAAAGGGACCGCGCCGCGCTCCTCGATCCGTTGGTGCAGGGTGTCGGCCGGTCCGGGCACGGTCGAAGTGTAGCGGTCGGCGTCGCGTCGACCGAACGCCGATCCGGCGTCCACGGTCGCGGCCCGGCGCGGCCCGCGCGCTCTCCGCCGGCCCGCGGCTCGGCCCTTCGATATGATCCTCTCGCCGACGACAGACCGCCCCCCGGGCGAGGAACGCTCCACCGCCCGCCGCAACCGAGCCGCCTCCCGATGACCGACAACCCGGCCCTGCCCAGCCGCGCCCGCCTGCTCGAGCTGGTCGACGGCATGGCCGGCCGGCCGGTGGTGATGGTGGTCGACCTGGTGGCGGACCGGTTCATCACCGGCACGCCCAAGCGGATCAGCCGCGAGGCGCCGGTGCTGATCCTGCGCCACGAGCGGGAGGACTTCATCCCCGGCGGCGGCGCCAACGCCGTCGCCAACGTGCGCGCCCTGGGCGGCGAGCCGCTGCCGCTGGGCGTGGTCGGCGACGACGAGTCGGGCCGCCGGCTGCTCGAGGCCCTGGGCGAGCGCGGCATCGAGACCGCGGGCATCGCCGTCCGCGCCGGCTACCGCACGCCAACCAAGACCCGCATCCTCGGCGGCGGCCGGCACGCCATCAAGCAGCAGATCGTGCGCTACGACGTCGAGGACCAGGTGGAGCTCGACCAGGAGGACCGGGAGCGCCTCGCGGCGACCCTGGGCGGCTGGCGCCGCCGGGCACCGGTGGCGGTGCTGAGCGACTACGGTTACGGCGCGGTGCCGCCGGGGCTGACCGAGACGGTGCGCGACAACCTGGCCGCTCCGGGCATCGTCCTGGCGGACAGCCGCTACCGGCTGCACGAGTTCGAACAGCTCGACGGCGCGACGCCCAACGAGGAGGAGGCGGAGGCGCTGCTGGGAGAGCCGTTGAGCGAGGAGCCCGCGGCCTTTCGCCGGGCCGGCCGCCGGCTGCGAGAGCGTCTGGCCGGCAACTTCCTGCTGATCACCCGCGGCAGCGAGGGGATGAGCCTGTTTCTCGCCGACGCCTGCCTCCACCTGCCGGTGCACGGCTCCGAGCAGGTGGCCGACGTCACCGGCGCCGGGGACACGGTGATCGGCACCCTCGCCCTGGCGCTGGCCGCCGGCGCCGCCCCCGCCGAGGCGACGCTGCTGGCGAACTACGCCGGCGGGCTGGTGGTGATGAAGACCGGCACCGCGACCGTCTCGCCGGACGAGCTGCGCGACGCCGTCGGCTCGGACCACGCCACCCTCGAAGGAGCGCGGTGGGAGAGGTACTGAGCCTCGACCAGCTGCGCCGGCGGCTGGCTGCGGCGCGCGCCGCCGGCCGGGTGGTGGCGCTTGCCAACGGCCACTTCGACCTGCTGCACGTCGGTCACCTGCGCTACCTCGAGGCGGCGCGCGAGCAAGGCGACCTGCTGGTCGTGGCGATCAACGACGACGACTCGGTGGCCCGGCTCAAGGGCCCGGGCCGGCCGATCGTCCCGGCGGGCGAGCGGGCCGAGCTGCTGGCGGCGCTCGAGCCGGTCGACTTCGTGGTCGTCTTCGAGGGCGACTCGCCGGCGCCGCTGCTGGCGGATCTCGAGCCTCAGGTCCACTGCAAGGGCACCGACTACGGCCGTCCCGACCAGGTGCCCGAGTACGACGTCGTGCGCGCCTACGGTGGCACGACCCGCCTCGTCGGCGACCCCAAGGACCACGCCACCCGCGACCTGATCGCCGCGGTCAAGGCGCTGCCCTGAGCTGACCGGGCCCCCCGGCCGGCGCGCGGACGCCGGCGCCGTTCGCGCATCCTCGCCGCCGCCCCCGGCAGAGGCTAGCCCGACCTTCTCACCAGCTCACGACTACGCCGACGCATGTACCTGAATCTGCGAGACTTCCCTCGGTCGGTCATCCTCGACGTACTTCAAGTACGCCTGCGGTGCCCTCGGTCGGTAAGTCCCACATCTTCAGGCACCTACGCCGGCTCGCTGCGAGAGCCGGTGAGAAGGGCGGGCTAGAGCGCAGCCGGCGGCTCACCCGGCGAAGATCTGCCGCGCCCGCGCCGCCACATCCTCCGGCGGCAGCTCGAGCAGGCAGGCCTTGACCCCCTGCAGCCGCCGGTGGCAGAAGCTGCACGGCAGGCGGCGGAAGAGGGCCCGCTCCGGCGCCCGGTAGGGGCCGTGGCGCTGCGGGTCGGTGGGGCCCATGAGGCAGCAGACCCGTGTGCCCAGGGCGTGCGCCAGGTGCAGCGGCCCGGTGTCGCCGCCCAGCACCAGGGCCGCGCCGCCGAGCAGCGTCACCAGCTCGGGCAGCCCCAGCACCGGCAGCGGCTGCGCCGCGCCGGCCGCCGCCGCCTCGACCCGAGCGGCCAGCCCCTCTTCCCCGGTCCCGCCGCCACCAGGGTGGGCAGGCCCGGGTCGGCGCTCAGCAACCGCGCCACCTCGCCCCACCACTCCGGCGGGTAGCGCTTGTTCTCCCAGGCGGCGCCGGGCAGGACGACCGCGAACGGCCCGTCGCGCAGCTCGCCCGGCAGCGCCGCCCGCGGCAGGGACGCGGCGCCGAAGTCCGCCGTCTCGCGCGGCAGGTCGAGCCCGTCCAGCACCGACAGCATGCGGTCGACGGCGTGCTCCCCCCGCGCCGGCACGGTCTCGCTGAGCCAGATCGCGCTCGAAGGCTCGCGCCGCCAGGCGCGCTGGAGACCGATGCGCCGATCGGCGAGCGTCACGGCAGCCACCAGCCCGGCCTTGTGATTGCCCATCAGGTCGAGGACCACTTCCGGCGCGAAGTCGTCCAGCCGCCCCAGGAACTCTCGCGCCTGGCGCCACGCCTGGCGCGACAGCGGCCGCCGGCGCCACTCCCGCAGCCTCACCTCGAGCAGCGCGTCGAGGGCCGGGTGGCCCCGCAGCAGCGGCGCCATTGCCGCCTCGACGACCCAGCCGATCCGCGCCGCGGGCAGGTGCCGCCGCAGGGCGGTCAGGACGGGCAACGCCTGCACGACGTCGCCCAGCGCGCTGGTGCGCACGATCAGGATCGAAGCAGGCGCCATCCGGCCCCGATCCTACAGCCCGCGAGCAGGGCCCTCACGGAGGATGCGCGGACCGCCGGGCCGGCGGAACGCCGGCGGCGGCGCCTTTCTTACGCCCAAGATTGCTACACTCCGGTCCCGACGCTCCCGAACCGGATCTCCCGGGGAACCGGCAGGTGCCGCCGGGTGGGCTTGCGACAGCCGATGACCGAGACCAAACGCTTTTTCTGCGCCAAGCCCTTCGAGTGGTTCGAGGTTTCGCACGTCGGCGGGCGCGGCGAGGTCTACCTTTGCTGCCCTTCCTGGCTCGACAAGCCGATCGGCAATCTGGGGCGTCAGTCGGTGGCGGAGATCTGGAACGGCGCCGAGGCCGGCGAGATCCGCCGCTCGATCCTCGACGGCAGCTTCGACTACTGCAACGGCTCCCTGTGCCCGTATCTGCAGACCCGAAGCGGCCCCGTGCAGCCGGCCTCGGAGGTCACCGACGAACGCCTGCTGTCGGCGCTCGCCGACGGCCTGCGCGTCCTGCCGTGGGGACCGGCGAAGGTCATCTGCTCCTACGACCGCTCCTGCAACCTCTCCTGCCCGTCCTGCCGCGGCGAGACGATCGTCGAGACCAGCGCCCGCGACGAGCTGCTCGAGATCCAGGGCAAGATCGAGCGGCAGGCCCTGCCTGAGGCCGAGTACCTCTACATCACCGGCTCCGGCGACCCCTTCGGCAGCCCGGTGTACCGGAACTGGCTGCGCACCATGGACGTCAGCCGGATGCCCCGGCTCGACTGCATCCACCTGCACACCAATGGGCTGCTCTGGAACCGTCGCATGTGGGACGCGATCCCGCCGCCGACACGTTCGCTGATCCGCAGCGCCGAGGTTTCGATCGACGCCGCCACCGCGGCGACCTACGCCGCCAATCGACGGGGCGGGGATTTCCGCCAGCTGCTGCGCAACCTCGACTTCATCGCCAGCCTGCGGCGCGAGGGCCCGCTCGGGTATCTGAAGATCAGCATGGTGGTGCAGGCCAACAACTTCCGTGAGATGCCGGCATTCGTCGACCTGGGCCGCCGCGCGGCCGCCGACGTGGTCTACTTCAGCCGCCTCGTCGACTGGGGCACCTTCTCCGACCGCGAGCTTCGCGAGCGCGCCGTGCACCTCGAAGGCCACGCTCGCCATCGGGAGCTGATCGACCTGCTGCGATCCCCCGAGCTCGCGGATCCGCGCGTCGACGCGGGCAACCTGACCGAGGTGTGCAGCAGCCCCGAGCCCGTTCGGGCGGCGGTGCGCGGGCGCCTGGCGAGCCTGCGGGGCCGGTGAGCGCGATGCTCCTGCCGCTGCCCCTGGTGCCGTCGCTGATCACCGCGCTCAGCCTGATCCTGCTGGCGGTCGTCTTCCGGCCCTATTTGAGCCGGCCCCGAGAGGCCTCGGCCGCCGCCGCCTCGCCGCCCGACTTCGTCGGCCACCCGCTCGTCCTGGTGCCGGTGTGCGACGAGCCGGTGCCCATCATCGCCGCCCAGATCCGCTCGCTGACCGCCATGCTCGGGATGACGCCCAACTGCACCGCCTGCCTCGTCGACAACTCGCGTTCCGGCCGCCACTCGAAGACCTACCTGGCGCTTACCCGCGGCACGCCGATCCAGTACTTGCGCTTCGCCAATCGCGGCTCGAAGGCGGCGGCGCTCAACGACGCCCTGGCCGAGATCGGCGAGGACGCCACCCACGTCGCCGTCTTCGACGCCGACCAGCAGCCGGTGGCCGACTTCTTCTCGCACTTCCTGCCCATTCTGGAGTCCAGCAACCAGGCCGCCTTCGTCCAGGCGCCGCAGTCGTTCGACGGCGCCCGGCCGACCCTGCTCGTCCGGGCGCTGAGCCTGCTCGCCAGCCTGCACTACTCCATCTACCTGCGCGGGCGGAACCGCTCGCGCACCTGCCCTTCGCTGGGCACCAACGTCATCTACCGCTCGGAGTGCCTGCGCCACGTCGGCGGGTTTCCCGAGGGCGTACAGACCGAGGACAGCGTGCTGTCGCTGCGCCTGCACGCGCTGGGCTACTCGTCCCTCTATGTCAACCGGACGGCGGCCCTGGGGCTGCTGCCCAGAACACTCGAGGCCTTCTTCGTCCAGCGCAGCCGCTGGGTGCGCGGCGCCGCCGAGCTGCTCAAGCTGACCCGGCGCTATGTCGTCGACAGCTCGAAATGGCACATGCTCTATCACTACTATCTGCCGATCGCGCTCTACGTCGAGGGGCTGCATTTCCTTCTGCTCGGGCTCACTCCCGCCCTGCTGGTCGCCTTTCCACCATCGGGCGGGACGGCCGCCGCGCTGGTGGGGATCCTGTTCCTGCCCTTCCTGATCGGCCTGGTCATGCTGCGGCGCTTCTTCGAGACCGGCGAGCTGCTGCTGGCCTACAGCCTGATGGCGGTGTCGGCGCCGGTGACGTTCCTCGGCCTGCTGCGCGGCCTGCTGCGCCCGGGCAGGTTCGACGTCACCCCGCGCGGCTGGGTCGGCGCGGGGCGATGGACCGCGATCACCCTGGCGACGCTGGTCGGCATCCTGGTGGTCGACGGATTGGCGCTGGCCTGGTTCGGCCTCGCCGATTTGCCGACCGGCAGCGCGCTGCTGGTCATCGGGCTGCTGCTGCACCACGCCGGGGTCTGCGTGATGGCGGTGGCCTTTGTCGGGCTGCAGTCCGGCGCCCAGCCCGAGACGGCCCCGATCGGGTGAGGACCCACGCCCACGTCGCGCTCGGCGCCGCCGGCGCCGCCCTGATCTCCAGGTCCGAGCTGGCGGTGCTCGCCGCCGCCGGCTTCGCGGTGCTGCCGGATCTCCCCTACGGCGCCGGCTTCTTGCGGCAGGCGTGGGCCAAGCGCCTGCGGGGCATGACGCGGGCCGACCTGTTCGAGAGCTGGACGCTGATCCGCGCGGCCTGGCTGCTCCACTCGCTGCCCGGCCTCGCCGCGGCCCTGCTGGTCAGCTGGTGGGTCGGCCCTCGGTGGCTCTTCGAGGCGGTTCTGATGGGCTGGGGCTCGCACCTCGCGGCCGACGCGCTGACCCACGTGCGGCGCCCCTATCCGTTCTTCTATCCCCTGTCTCGCTGGCGGTTTCGCGGCGTCGCCTCCTACTTCGAGGAGGACCACCACGCCGGAGCGGTGCGGACCGTGGAGTGGGTCGCCGTCGCCGCCTGTGCCGTCTGGCTGGCCTGGTGGTGGCTGGGCTAGGAAACGTTCTCCACCAGCATCACCTCGGACTGCCAGGACGGGGTCTCGCCGTAGAGGACCGAGGTTTCGTCGGGCGCAACGCCCAGCCACAGCTGGTCGAGCATCCCCTCGCGGCGCAGAATCTCGGTGATCTGGCCCGACTCGAGGTCGAGACGGTAGATGGTGAACACCCGGGCCGGGCCGTGGCCCACCGCGCGGCTGAAGTAGATCGCTTCGCGAGCCAGATCCCAGTCGAGCCACAGCGCCAGCGGCTCCGAGAGCACCTCGACCTCCTCGCCGCCGTCGACCGGCGCCCGCCAGATGCGGGTGTCCGCGTGGCTCTTGACGTAGTAGAGGTCGCGGCCGTCCCACGACTCGAGGCCGTAGAAACCACCGTTGCGGGTGACCTGCACCGCCTCGCCGCCGCCGTCGGCGGGCGTCTTCCAGATCTCGCCGCTGCCGCTGCGATCCGAGTGGAAGTAGATCCAGCGGCCGTCCCTCGACCAGCTGCCGGTGCCCTCGTCGGAGGGCTCTTCGGTCATCCGCCGCGGCACCCCTTGCTCGGTCTCGACGACATAGATGTCCCAGGAGCCCGACTCGAGGGAGTCGAAGACGATCCGCTTGCCGTCAGGCGACCAGCGGGGCGTGCCGGTGTGGCTCTCGAAGAAGGTCAGCTGGGTCGGACTCGAGCCGTCGGCGTTGCATACCCAGATGTTGCCGGTGCCGCTGCGGGTGGACTGAAAGGCGATCCGGTCACCCTGCGCGGAGTAGCTCGGGCTGGCGTCCACCTGGCTGGAGAAGATCAGCCGGCGTGGCGGTGCGGCCGGCTCCGCCGCCGCCGGTCCGGGCGCCTGCCAGATGTCGCTGTTCCAGGAGCGCATCTGGGTATAGACCATGCGCCCGTCGCGCACCATCGGGAAGGCGCTGCCCTCGCCGGTGCCGGCCACCAGCGCCGGCTCGCCGCCGCCCACCGGCACGCGAAACACCCGGCCGGTGGGCCCGGTGGCAAACAGCACCTCGTCGCCACGCGGCGTCCAGGTCAGGCCAAAGAAGCTGTCGTAGCCGCCAAAGGTCAGCTGGCGCGGCTCGCCGCCGTCGAGATCCTGGATCCAGACGTCCGCGTTGCCCCAGAACTCGGCCCGCAGGCGGACGAAGGCGAGCAACTTGCCGTCGGGGGAGAACGACGGATAGAGATCGCCGAACGAGCTGTCCGGCGGCGCGGTGATCGCCTCCTTGGCCGAGGTCTCGACCGACAGCCGGACGATGCGCGCCGGCTCCTTGCCCGACGGCCGCTCGGAGACCGCCAGCCAGGAGCCGTCGGAGGACCAGGCCAGGCCGGGGCCGAAGACGCCGGTCTCGTAGCCCGCCGTGGCGATCTCGGCCAACCGCCGCGGCTTGCCGCCGAGGGCGGGAACGATGAAGACCGCGTGCCCGTCCTCGAGCTCGCGCACAAAGGCCAGCTGGCGGCCGTTCGGCGACCAGACCGGGCTCGAGTCCGTCGCCGGATCCTCGGTCAGCCGCAGCGCGGTCGCTCCCATGCCCAGGGACTTGACCCAGATGTCGAAGTTGTCGCTTGCCGGCCCATCCCACAGGTACGCCACGCGCTCGCCCTCGGGTGAGAGCTGCGCCATGTCCTTCCATCCCCCGTCGACGGTGAAGGGCGTGACCTTGACCGAGCCCGTGGGTGCCGCCGCCGGCCGCCGCGACAGGCCCCACCACCACACTCCGGCGACCACCAGGGCGGCGACCGCCAAGACCGGCATGAGCCACCGGGAGCGCCGCTGGATGTGGATCGGCCCGGTCGCGAAACCCGGCTCGATCTTGACCTTCTCCGACTCCGGCGGCGGATGGAGGGGCGCAAAGCCCTCGACCCCCACTTCGAACACCTCGACCGGGCTCTCGACCCCCTTGAAGCGGTAGAAGCCGTGCTCCATCCAGCGCACCTGCCGATCGGCGCTCAGCCGGTCGACGGCGGCGCGGCGAGCCATCTCCTCGGCGCCGCGGGTCAAGAGCGTCTGGCGGCCCTCGGCGACCGACATCAGGCGCGCCGCCATCGGCTTGGCGAGCCCCTCGACCTCGAGCGGCTTGGCGCCCCGCGCCACGTCCTCCGGCGGGTTCTCCCGCACCACCACCTCTCCCAGATGGACTCCCACCCGCGCGGCGAGCTCGACGCCGGACTCCCGCGACAGCTCGGCCAGGGCCTGGTGATAGTCCAGGGCGTAGAGCACCGCGCTGATCGGCCGGCGGAAGATCAGCAGAAAGCCGTCGGTCTTGTCGATCTCGCGCCCGTCGTGCTCGCCCAGCAGGCTCCGCGCCAGCGAGTCGTGGCGGCGAAACAGCCGCGCGGCCGCCTCGTCGCCCAGCTCTTCGACCAGACGGGTGCTGCCGACCAGGTCGCTGACCAGCAGCGTGCGCAGGACGGACCGGGATGTAGAGGTATCCGAACTCACAGCAAGCTCTGAGTGCTCATGGCTCGTAGACGGTCTGCGTCCGACCTGTCCCCGTCAGGTTCATTCTAGTCCAGATTACGGCTGCCGTCGGGCGTCTCGGGGCCGCCGGGCGGGCGGCAGATTGACCCCTGTTCGAGGCCACTGCTAGACTGCCCGAGGCGAGCAACCCGGCATCACGCCCCCGTCTGGCCGTGGCGGGAAAAACTAGCCCACAAACGAAGGGCATCCTTTGAGTCGAATCGGCGAACTTCTCGTCAAGGCGGGCAAGCTAACGCCCGCGCAACTGCAGCAGGCGCTGGCGGCACAGCAGGATCAAGGTGGCCGCCTTGGGACCCATCTCGTCAAGCTGGGCTTCATCGTGGACGAGGACCTGGTCGAGTTCCTCTCGCAGCGCTACGGCGTGCCGGCGATCAACCTGGCCGAGGTCGAGGTCGACGAGACGATCCTCAAGGTGATCCCGCCCGACGTCTGCCGCAAGTACACCATCCTGCCGGTCTCCAAGGCGGGCGCCAAGCTGACCATCGCCATGGTCGACCCGACCAACGTCTTCGCCATGGACGACATCAAGTTCATGACCGGCTACAACGTCGAGCCGGTGGTGGCCTCGGAGTCGTCGCTGCGCGCCGCCATCGACGACTACTACGGCTCGACCCACTCGATCGAGCTCAAGAAGGTCATGGAAGACCTTGCGGTGGAAGACGACGCCGACCTCGAGGTGCTCGAAGAGGAGGAGGACCTCGACCTCGCCGCCCTCGAGCAGCAGTCCGAGGAAGCGCCGGTCGTCCGCCTGGTCAACATCATCCTGACCGACGCCATCAAGCGCGGCGCCTCCGACATCCACATCGAGCCCTACGAGAAGGAGTACCGCGTCCGCTACCGGATCGACGGCCTGCTCTACGAGATGATGCGGCCGCCGATCAAGCTCAAGGAGGCGATCACCAGCCGGATCAAGATCATGGCCAAGCTGGACATCGCCGAAAAGCGGCTGCCGCAGGACGGGCGGATCAAGATCAAGACCCGGCTGGCCAACAAGGTCAAGGACCTGGACTTCCGCGTCTCGGTGCTGCCGACGATCTTCGGCGAGAAGATCGTCATGCGGCTGCTCGACAAAGACGCCCTGATGCTCGACATGACCAAGCTGGGGTTCGAGACCGACCCCCTGCGGCGGTTCGAGCAGGCGATCTTCCGCCCCTACGGCATGGTGCTGGTGACCGGTCCAACCGGTTCGGGCAAGACCAACACGCTCTACTCGGCGCTGTCGCGGATCAACACCCCGGAGGTCAACATCATGACCGCCGAGGATCCGGTCGAGTTCAACCTCCAGGGCATCAACCAGGTGCAGACCAAGGAGCAGATCGGCCTCAACTTCGCCGCCGCGCTGCGCAGCTTCCTGCGCCAGGACCCCAACATCGTCCTGGTCGGCGAGATCCGCGACTTCGAGACCGCCGAGGTGGCGATCAAGGCCGCCATGACCGGCCACCTGGTGCTCTCCACCCTGCACACCAACGACGCCCCCTCGTCGATCAACCGCATGATGAACATGGGCATCGAGCCGTTCCTGGTGGCCAGCTCGGTCCACCTGGTGGTCGCCCAGCGACTGGTCCGCACGCATCTGCCTGCAGTGCAAGGAGCCGGCCGACATCCAGCCGCAGGCGCTGATCAACGTCGGGTTCTCCAAGGCGGAGCTCAAGTCGATGAAGCTGTTCCGCGGCCGCGGCTGCGAACGCTGCAGCGGCACCGGCTACAAGGGCCGGATCGGCCTGTTCGAGGTCATGGAGATCGACGACGAGGTGCGCGAGCTCATCCTCTCCGGCGGCAGCGCCTACGAGCTGCGGCAGAAGGCGCTGCAGAACGGCATGGTCAGCCTCAGGCTGAGCGGCCTGCAGAAGATCCGCGACGGCATCACCACCATCGAAGAGGTGATGCGCGAGACCGTCCAGTAGCGGCGGCGCTCGGCGCCGGCGCCAATCCTCGGGCGACCCAGCTCCGGGCGGCCCAGAGCCCGACACCCTGTCCCCGGGGCGAGCGGGCGGCGACGAAACGGCCGGCCCGTGACCCCTTGGCTACCACGGGCTGCTACGCCCGGCTGTCCCAGAGCGGCTCGTCGACGCCGCGCTCGTGGTTCTCGAAGCGGGCCATGACGAACAGGGCGTCGGAGAGGCGGTTGAGGTAGCGCAGGGTCCAGTCGCCGACCGCCGCGGTGGCGGCGAGGCTGACCAGTCGGCGCTCGGCGCGGCGGCAGACGGTGCGAGCGACGTGCAGCCGGGCGGCGCCGGGCGAGCCGCCCGGCAGCAGGAAGTTCTCGAGCGGCGGCAGGGACTCGGAGAGTCGGTCGATCAGCTTCTCGAGCGCCTGGACGTGGCGCTCCTCGACCCGGGGCACCGGGTAGCGCTCCTTGTCCGCCTCGCTGACGCAGAGGTCGGCGCCGAGGTGGAAGAGCTCGTTCTGGATCCGGATCACCGCTTCGTCGACGGCCTCGGTCAACCCGTCGGCGCGCGCCAGGCCGAGTACCGAGTTGAGCTCGTCGACAGTGCCGTAGGCCTCGATCCGCGGGGCGTCCTTGGCCACCCGGCCGCCAGCGCCGAGCGCGGTGGTGCCGTCGTCGCCGGTGCGGGTGTAGACGCGGGTGATCCTCGGCATCGGCGCAGGGTAGCAGAGTGCCGAAGATCTCACCTTGCCTCGCGTGCCCCGGGGGCGCTCGCCGCGCGCCGTGGGGCCTGGTGAAACCCGATTCCCGGTGCGGCGTAGTAGCCCGGGTAGGAGGTCATCATGCTCGAGCTGCTCGCCCTCATCGGTGTCGCCATCGTCGGCCTGGCTGTCTTCGCCGTCCTGGCCCTGCTCTTCGGGCTGCTCAAGCTCGGCTTCAAGCTGCTCCTGCTGCCGCTCACCCTCGGCTGGGCGCTGCTCAAGGCGGTCCTGATCTGCGGTCTGCTGGTCGTCGGCCTGGTGGTGGCGCTGGCCCTGCTGCCGGCGGCGCTGGCCGTCCTGCTGGTGGCGGTGCCGATCCTCGCCCTGGCCGGGCTGGTGAGCGTCGGCTGGGTGGTGGTCGCCACCTGAGCGGGCCCGCCGGCGCAAGCCCTGCCCGGACCGCTGCGCCGGCAGCCGTTCGGCGTAGGCGGGGTCTCGCCGGCTACCGCCCGCCGATCTCGAGCAGCTCGATGTCGAAGACCAGCATGCCCGCCGGATAGCCCCTCTGGCCCTGGTAGGCCAGCTTCTCGGGGATCCAGAAGCGCCGCTTCTCGCCCTCGACCATCAGCTGGACGCCCTCGGTCCAGCCCTTGATGACCTGATCGAGCCGGAAGGTGGCCGGCGTGCCGCGGGTGACGGTCGAGTCGAACAGCTTGCCGTCGGTGGTCCAGCCCGAGTAGTTGACCGTGACCTTGCTGCGATTCCTGGGGTGCTCGCTGCCGCTGCCCTGGCGCAGCACCTTGCTGGCGATACCCGAGCGGGTCATCTCGAAGCTGCCGGTCGGCCCGGCGACGTCGGCGGGCGCCGGCGGCGGCGCCGTCTTGCGGTCGATGCGGAACAGCTCGACGTCGAACACCAGCATGCCCGCCGGCTTGCCCTTGGCGCCCTTGTAGGCAAGCTCCTGCGGGATCCAGAGGCGCCGCTTCTCGCCCTCGACCATCAGCTGCAGGCCCTCGCTCCAGCCGGCGATCACCCGGTCGACCGGCAGGCCGGCCTTCTTGCCCCGCGCTACCGTGCTGTCGAACATGCTGCCGTCGGTGGTCCAGCCGGTGTAGTGGACCTCGACCACGTCGTGCGGGCCGGGAGGCTTGTCGCCGACCCCGGCGCGCAGCACCTTCGAGGCGAGGCCCGAGGCGGTGACGATCGCGTCCGCCGGCGGCGCGGCAACGTCCTCGGGGGCCGGGATGTCCGCACCTTCGGCAGAGTTGCCGAGCGCCGGCAAGGGCACCAGCAGGGCGACGAGCAGCGGAAGCAGGACGATTGTTCTCGGCTCTCTCATGACCGCGTAACCTACCGCGAGACGCTGCCCCGGGCAACGCGCGGCCCGCTGCGGCCGCGCCGAAGGCGGCCGCCGATTGCGGGCTCAGGCTAGAGTCTGTTCCGCTTTGAGGCCGATCCGCGAACAGGCGCCGAGCTGGCGCTTCGTTGCCGCCGGGGTGCTGCTGTCGGTGGTGCTGGCAGCCGCCTACCTTCCGCTGCGGCACAACGGCTTCGTCAACTTCGACGACGACCGGCTGATCCTCGACAACCCGGCGCTGCGCGACCTGTCTCCGGGCGGCCTCGGGAGCATTCTCGACCTACAGCTGTTCACGCCCCACTACAAGCCCCTGGTCAACCTGTCGTGGGCCGCCGAACTGCGGCTGTTCGGCCCCGACCCGGCAGCCTTCCATCGCCACAACCTGCTGCTGCATCTGCTCAACGCGCTGCTGATCATGGGCCTGGTCTGCGGGCTGGCACCGGCCGGGGCGAGCCGCAACGGCCGCCTCGCGGCGGCGGCGGCGGTGGCGGCGATCTGGGCGCTGCATCCGATGAAGGTCGAGTCGGTGGCCTGGGCCGCCGAGCGCAAGGACCTGCTCTACGCCGCCTTCTATCTCGGCGCCATGCTGTCCTACCTGCGCTTCGTCGATCGCCATCGCCGGCGCTGGCTCGCCCTGAGCGCGGCGCTGGCGCTCGGCGCGGCGCTCTCCAAGTCGACCGCCATCACCCTGCTGCCGGCGCTGCTGCTGATCGATCTGGCTCGCCGGCGCCGACCGGCTGCGGCCCTGGGCGGCGAGAAGCTCCCCCATCTGGCGGTGAGCCTGCTGGCCCTCTACCTCTACGGCCTGCTGCCGGGGCCCGGCGGGGCCGGCGGCTCGCTGGCGCTTCTCGCTGGGGCCGAGCCGATCGCCAGGCTGGGCGCCGCCGCGCACCGCCACCTGGCCTTCGCCGGCCGTTGGCTGGCGCCGACCGACCTGGCGGTCCTCTACTCGGTGCCCGACTTCCTGGCCCGGCCGGGCTGGTACCGGCTGGCGGCCTACGCCGCCGCGCATCTCGCTCTCCTCGCCGGCCTCGCCTGGACCGTCCGCCGCAGCCGACGGATCGCCGCCGCGGCCCTCTTCTACTCGCTCACCCTGCTCCCGGTCCTGGTGGCCCCGGTCTCCATCACCAACTACCTCTCCGACCGCTACACCTACCTGCCCTCGCTCGGTCTCGCCTCGCTCGCGGTCCTGGCGGCGGCAGAGCTCCAACGCCGGCGCCCCGCCACGGGGAAGGTGCTGGCGGCCGCCGCCGTCCTGGCCGTTGCCGGCCTCGGTTTGCTGACCTTCCGGCAGGTCGCGGTCTGGCACGACAGCAGGCGACTGTGGGACCACGTGCTGCGGGTGCAGCCTGCGCACCCCTACGCCCACAACAACCGTGGCGTGGCCGCCCTCGACCGTGGCGACCTCGAGTCCGCCCTCGCCGATTTCGACCACGCCCTGGCCGCCCGGCCGGCCTATCCCGAGGCCTTGGCGAACCGCGGCGATCTGCTTCGCCGCCTCGGCCGACCCGCCGAAGCGCTATCCGATCTCGACCGGGCGGTCGCCCTGCAGCCTGGCAACGGCGCCATCTACCGCACCCGCGGCCTGGCGCGGCTCGCCCTCGGTCGGATCGGCGAGGCCATCGCCGACTACGACAGGGCGGTCGCGCTCGATCCCGCCGACGCCGAAGCCCTCTACCAGCGCTCCCAGGCGCGGAGCCAAACCGGCGATCTCGAGGGAGCGCGCGCCGACGTCGATCGGGTCCTGGCCGTCCGGCCCCAGTCGACCGGGGACGCCTTCCTCC
>CAWAET010000005.1:320000-437423 GCA_963781065.1 Thermoanaerobaculia bacterium
CTGCCGCCACCCCGCCCACCAGCTGCTCCATCGCCGCCGGCTCGAGCACCCCGGCGCCGACGTAGTCGAGAAAGAACAGCGGCCGGGCGCCCTGCACCAGAATGTCGTTGACGCAGTGGTTGACCAGGTCGCGGCCGACGGTCGAGTAGTCGCCGGCCATGCGCGCCACCATCAGCTTGGTGCCGACCCCGTCGGCCGAGGCCACCAGCACCGGCTCCTCGAGGCCCGACAGGTCGGGCCGGAAGAGGCCGCCAAAGCTGCCCACGTCGCTCAGCACGCCGGCGGTGAACGTCCCGGAGACCAGCTTCCGGATCCGCCTCAGGGCCTCATCCTGGGCGTCGATGTCGACTCCGGCGTCCCGGTAGGCGCTGCTCGGCAGGTCGCTCATCACGCGGGCCTCACTCGTCGCCGGCCGGCAGCGGGAAGAGCTCGCTCTGCCCCGCGGCGCGCGCCCCGATCGGCACCGGGTACTCGCCGGTCCAGCAGGCCGTGCAGTAGCTCTCCGGCGCCTGACCCAGGCTGTCCAGCAGGCCCTGAAGCGACAGATAGGCCAGGCTGTCGGCGCCGATGAAGCTGCGGATCTCCTCCACCGAGTGGCTCGAAGCGATCAGCTCGCCGCGGGTCGGCATGTCGATGCCGTAGTGGCACGGCCAGGCGGTCGGCGGGCAGGCGATCCGCACGTGCACCTCGGCGGCGCCGGCGTCGCGCACCATCTTGACGATCTTCGGCGAGGTGGTGCCCCGGACGATCGAATCGTCGATCAGCACCACCCGCCGGCCGTCGATGATCTCGCGTACCGGGTTGAGCTTGACCCGCACCCCGAAGTGGCGGATCGACTGCCTCGGCTGGATGAAGGTGCGGCCCACGTAGTGATTGCGGATCAGCCCGAACTCGAGCGGCAGGCCGGACTCGCGGGCGTAGCCCAGGGCGGCGAACAGGCCGCTGTCGGGGACCGCGATGACGAGGTCGGCCGCCGCCGGCGCCTCGCGCGCCAGCCGCCCGCCCGCCTTCATGCGGCTGCGCGAGACCGATTCGCCGAAGGCGGTCGAGTCGGGCCGCGAGAAGTAGACCAGCTCGAAGGCGCAGCGGGCCGGCGGCGCGACGGCGGGCATGCGGAGCTCGTCGAGCGACCCGTTGCGGGCAACGACCACCTCGCCCGGCTCGAGCTCGCGCCGCGCCCCGACGTCCAGCAGATCCATGGCAACGCTCTCCGAGGCGAAGCAGTTGCGGCCCTGGTAGTCGCCCAGCAGCAGCGGGCGGAAGCCGTTCGGGTCGCGCGCCGCCACCAGGCACGAGGCGGTCATCAGCAGCAGCGAGTAGGCGCCGCGCACCCGTTCCAGCGCCACCATCAACGACTCCACGATGTCCTCGCGCGGGTTGCGCGCCATCAGGTGCAGGATCACCTCGGTGTCGCTCGAGGTCTGGAAGATCGAGCCCTCCCGCTCGAGCTCCCGGCGCAGCTCGCCGGCGTTGACCAGGTTGCCGTTGTGGACCACCGCCAGCGGCCCCATCGAAGTGTTGACGACGATCGGCTGGGCGTTGGTCAGCACGCTGCCGCCGGTGGTCGAGTAGCGGGTGTGGCCGATCGCGCGCTCGCCCGACAGGCGCGCCAGCGCGGCCTCGTCGAAGATGTCGGCCACATAGCCCATGCCGCGCTCGGCGTTCAGCCGGCCGCCGTCACACGAGACGATGCCGGCGCTCTCCTGGCCGCGATGCTGCAGCGCGTACAGACCCAGATAGGTCAGGTTGGCGGCGTCGCCGTGGCCTTCGATGCCGAAGATCCCGCACATGTCGGAGAACGCGCATTGTAGCCCGGCGCGCGGTTGGTTGGCCGGAGACTCTCATGGAAGAAGGCCGGGGTAGAATCCGCCTCGCCGGCCAGGCCGAGAGCGCCGCTGCTTCCATCGTGATCCACCGCATCGAGATCGCCACCCGCGACGGCCTTCCGGACGCCCGTGGCGCCCACGCCGCCGGCCAGATCCGCGACTTCCTGGGCATCCCGGTGGCCGCGGTCCGCACCCGCGACGTCTACCACCTCGAGGCGGAGCTGACCGCCGAGGAGCTCGGCCGGGTAGTCCGCGAGCTGACCGACCCGGTGCTCCAGGAGGGCGCCGCCGGGCGGCTCGAGGACGGCGGGTTCGACCAGGCGATCAGCGTCGCCTACAAGCCCGGCGTCGCCGACCCGGTGGGCCGGAGCGCGCTGGTGGCGATCGAGGACACCCTCGGCCGGAGGCTCGGCAGCGGCGCCGCGGTCTACACCTCGCGGGTCTATCTGCTGCGCGGCGTCGACGGCGCCGAGGCCGAGCGCATCGCCCTGGAGCTGCTGGCCAACCCGGTCATCCAGACCGCCCGCGTCGAGAGCCGCGAAGCGTGGCGATCGCGGCCTCCCGAGCTGGCGGTGCCGCGGGTGGCGGCCGGCGAGCGGCCGGCGGTGCGGGCGGTCGACCTGACCGGCGGCGACGACGAGCTCGAGCGGATCAGCCGCGAGGGACTGCTGGCGCTGTCCCGCGACGAGATGGCCGCCATCCGCGACCACTTCCGCCGCGCCGCCGCCGACCCGCGGCGCGCCGCCGCCGGGCTCGGCGCGGCGCCCACCGACGTCGAGCTCGAGTGCCTGGCGCAGACCTGGAGCGAGCACTGCAAGCACAAGATCTTCAACGCCACCATCGCCTACCGCGAAGGCGACGGCCCGGTGGAGACGATCGACTCGCTGTTCGACACCTATATCCGCCGTCTCACCCGGGAGATCGAGGCCGCGTTGCGCGCTCGCGACGGCGGCTCCTGGCTGGTCTCGGTCTTCCACGACAATGCCGGCGTAGTCGCCTTCGACGACGAGATCCACCTGGTCTACAAGGTCGAGACCCACAACTCCCCGTCGGCGCTGGACCCCTACGGCGGCGCCATCACCGGCATCGTCGGGGTCAACCGCGACCCCTTCGGCACCGGCCGCGGCGCCGACCTGCTGGTCAACGTCTGGGGCTACTGCTTCGCCTCGCCGTTCTTCGCCGGCGCGCTGCCCCCGGGCCTGCTCCACCCCAAGCGGGTGCGGGACGGCGTCCACCGCGGGGTGATCGACGGCGGCAACCAGAGCGGCATCCCCTACGGCCGCGGCTGGGAGCTGTTCGACGACCGCTATCTGGGCAAGCCGCTGGTCTTTTGCGGCACCGTCGGCGCCCTGCCGGTGACCATCGCCGGCACGCCGGGCGAGCAGAAGGCGGCGCGGCCGGGCGACGCGGTGGTCATGGTGGGCGGGCGGATCGGCGCCGACGGCATCCACGGCGCCACCTTCTCGTCGGCGGCACTCGACGAGGCGTCGCCGGCGCAGGCGGTGCAGATCGGCGACCCGCTCACCCAGAAGATGATGTTCGACTTCCTGCTCGAGGCGCGCGCCCGCGGGCTCTACAGCGCCATCACCGACAACGGCGCCGGCGGGCTGTCGTCCTCGATCGGCGAGATGGCCGAGACCCCCGGCGGCGCTCGCGTCGACCTGGCGCGGGCGCCGCTCAAGTACGCCGGGCTGGCGCCCTGGGAGGTCTTCCTCTCCGAGGCGCAAGAGCGGATGACCCTGGCGGTGCCGCCCGAGTCGGTGGCGCCGCTGCTCGAGCTGGCGGCCCGGCGCCGGGTCGAGGCGACGGTGCTGGGGGAGTTCACCGACGACGGCTATCTCGAGGTGATCTGGGAGGACGAGATCGTGGCCCTGCTGGAGATGGCCTTCCTCCACCAGGGCACTCCCGCCATGCACCTCACCGCGCGCTGGCAGCCGCCGCGGTTTGCCGAGCCGCCGACCCGGTCCACCGACTCGGCAGCCGACCTGGGCGCCACCCTGGGCGACCTGCTGGCGCGGCTCAACCTGACCAGCGGCGAGCGCAAGGCGCGGCACTACGACCACGAGGTCAAGGGATTGACGGTGGTCAAGCCCTATGTCGGCGTCGGCGCCGACGTGCCGGCCGAGGCCACCGTCTTCCTCGCTCGCCACGGCTCGTGGCGCGGGCTGGTGCTGTCGGAGGGCGTCAACCCCTTTCTCTCCGATCTCGACGCCGACGCCATGGCGGCGACCGCGGTCGACGAGGCGGTGCGCCGCCAGCTGTGCGCCGGCGCCCGGCTCGACCGCATCGCGGCGCTGGACAACTTCTGCTGGCCCGACCCGGTGCAGTCGGCGGCCACCCCGGACGGCGAGTACAAGCTGGCGCAACTGGTGCGCGCCTGCCGCGGGCTCTACCGCACCTGCCGCGCCTACGAGGTGCCGCTGATCTCGGGCAAGGACTCGATGAAGAACGAGTCGATCCTGGGCGGCGTCAAGATCTCCGTGCCACCGACCCTGCTGGTCTCGGCGATCGGCCAGATCGACGACGTCCGCCAGGCGCTGACGCTCGACTTCAAGCAGGCCGGGGACCTGCTGTTCGTCCTCGGCACGACCGGCGACCACGCCGGCGGCAGCGAGTACTACCGCTACCTGGGCGAGCGCGACGGCCTGCGGCCCGAGCCGGGCCGGCCGGCCGGCTATGTCGGGCGCCGGCCGCCCACCGTCGACCCCGAGGCCACGCTGCCGCTCTACCGGGCGCTCGAGCGGGCGATCCGCGCCGGGCTGGTGCGCTCGGCCGCCACACCCGTCCGCGGCGGCCTCGCCGTCTGTCTCGCCCGCGCGGCGATGGCCGGCGGGCTGGGCGCCGCCTTCGACCTCGGCGCCTGCCCCGGAGCCGCCGGGCTCGATCCCGACCTCGCCCTGTTCGGCGAGTCCAACGGCCGCTTCCTGATCTCGGTGGCGCCGGCCGACGAGCAGCCGTTCCGCCGCCGCTTCGCCGGCCTCCCGTGCGCGGTGATCGGCACCGTCCTCGCGGCGCCGCGGCTGCTGGTGCACGCCGACGGCGACCGCCTGATCGACGCCGACCTGGCCGAGCTCGGGCGCCGTTTCAAGGAGGGCCTGGCGCGTGCCTGAAGATCCCGTCGCGGCGCTGCGGGCGCTGAGCGGGCCCGAGCTGGCTCGCCGCCGGGCGGCGGTGCGGGTCCTGGTGCCCACCGGCCTCGGCGTCAACTGCGAGGCCGAGACCGCCGCCGGCTTCCGGCTGGTGGGCGCCACGCCCAGCCAGGTGCCGCTGCTCGACCTGCTCGACGGCGGCGGCGGCCGGCTGGCGGAGTTCGACGTCCTCGCCTTTGCCGGCGGCTTCGCCTTCGGCGACCATCTGGGGGCCGGCTTCGTCTTCGCCAACAAGATCCGCTACCGGCTTTACGACCAGCTGCTCGAGTTCATCAACCGCGGCGGGCTGGCGATCGGCATCTGCAACGGCTTCCAGACCATGGTGCGGCTGGGGCTGCTGCCCGGCTTCGACGGCGACTACCGGACGCCCCGCGCCACCCTGGCGCCCAACGACCGGCTGGGCTACTGGGACTGCTGGGTTCGGATCGCCGCCGACCCCGAGTCGCCCTGTGTCTGGACGCGCGGCGTGGGCACGCTCGAGCTGCCCAGCCGGCACGGCGAAGGCAAGTTCCTCGCCGCCGGCGCCGCGGAGCTCGAGCGGCTCGAGCGCGACCGCCAGGTCGCCCTGCGCTACGTCGACGGCGACGACCGGCCCACCCAGAGCTGGCCCGAGAACCCCAACGGGTCGCCGGGCGCGGTGGCCGGCATCTGCGATCCCAGCGGCCGGCTGTTCGGCCTGATGCCCCACCCCGACGCCTTCATCTACCCCTTCCAGCATCCGCAGTGGCCGCGGCGCCGGCTAACCGGCGAGGCGGCGGCCGAGGGCGGCGGGCTGGCCATCCTGCGCAACGGCGTCGACGCGGCGGCGGCAAGGGCCGGCTGAGGGCGCGCGCAACGTGGATCCGCACCGCAACCTCCCCGACGCTCTGGCCCGTGGCGCCCACGAGGCGCCCGCCAGCGGCCTGACGATCTACGACCGGCGCGGCCGCCGGGTGGGCCGGCGCAGCTACGCCGAGCTGCTGGCTTCGGCGCGGCAGACCGCCGGCCGGCTGGCCGGCCACGGCGTGGCGCCGGGCGCGCCGATCGTTGTCGCCCTGCCGACTTCGTTCGAGTGGTTCGACGTCTGGCTGGGGGCCGTCCTGCTGGGCGCCCTGCCGGTGGCCACCGCTCCGGGCGCCGCGGTGGGCGCCAGCCGGGTGCAGCTCGACAAGCTGCTGGCCGTGGTCGACACCCTGCGGCCGGCGCTGATCGTCTCGACCGCCAGCCTGGCCGCCAAGCTCGCCGAGGAGCCGGCAACGGAGCGGCCGCTGCCGCCCTGCGTCACCCCGGCGGCCGTCGCCGCGACCCAGCTCGTCAGCTTCCCGAGCAGCCCGGCGGCGCCCGGCGATACCGCGTTCCTGCAGCTGACCAGCGGCTCCACCGGCCGCCCCCGGGCGGTGCAGATCACCCACGGCGGCGCTCTGCACAACGCCCGCGCGCTCGACGTCAACATCGCCGCGCCCGAGCGCGAGACCTGCCGCGGCTTCATCGAGCGCTGGGCGTCGTGGGTGCCGCTCTACCACGACATGGGGCTGATCACGAACCTGACGCTGATGCTCGGCGGCATCGACCTGCACCTGATGCCGCCCGAGGCGTTCCTCGGCCGGCCGCGGCGCTGGCTCGAGCTGCTGGCGGGCGGCGGGCCCAGCGTCGCCACGGCGCCCAACTTCGGCTACCAGCTGTGCATCGACCGGCTGCGCGATCAGGACCTCGACGGGCTCGACCTGGCTCCCTGGCAGGCCGCCTTCTCGGCCGCCGAGATGGTTCGCCCCGAGACGGTGGCGGGCTTTCTCGACACCTTTACCGGCCACGGCTTCCGACCCGAGAGCTACCGGCCCTGCTACGGGCTGGCCGAGGCCACCCTGGTGGTGGCCATCGACCAGGCGGGCCGCGGCCCCCGCACGCGGCCGGTGCCGGCCGGCCCCGCCGACAGCGGCTTCGAGCTGCGCGAGGTCTTCTGCCTCGGCGAGCCGGTGATCGACACCCGCATCCGGATCACCGCGCCCGACGGCACGGTCCTGCCACAGGGCGCGGTCGGCGAGGTCCGGATCCAGGGCCCGAGCGTCTTCTCGGGCTACTACAACGACCCCGAGGCGACCGCCGAGACCCTGGTCGGCGGCTGGCTCAAGACCGGCGACCTGGGCTTTCTGGCCGCGGGCGAGCTCTACCTCACCGGCCGGCTCAAGGACCTGCTGATCGTGCGCGGCGAGAACGTCATGCCGCACGAGCTCGAGTGGATGGCCGAGTCGGCCGTCGGCGGCGGCGGGCTGGAGCGAGCCGCCGCCTTCAGCCTCAGCCGCGGCGGCCAGGGTGAAGAGGTGGTGCTGGTGGTCGAGACCAGCGCCAAGGACCCGGCGACCCTCGAGCCGCTGTTGCACGACCTGCGGGTCCAGATCGGCCGCGAGTTCGGCCTCACCCTGGCCGACCTGGTGGCGGTCAAGCGCGGCCAGATCCCCAAGACCACCAGCGGCAAGGTGCAGCGGGGCAGGGCGCGCGACCTCTACCTGGCGGGCGAGCTCGTTCGTCTGGGAAGCTGAGAGCTCTGGCGGGGCTGCGACTCTTCGCGGCCTCCTAGCCCCCCGGGGAGCTGTCCGCGCGAGCGTGGGTCTTCAGGAAGACGGCGATCTCCGCCTTCGTCACTCGCCCCTCGGTAACGCCCAAAACCAGATCCGTGAGTGGGTCATCCTCCGCTTCGATCTCGATGTCGTTGAGCCAGAGAAAGGCCAGCGCCGACGCCAGCGCGGTTCGCTTGTTGCCGTCGAGGAACGGGTCGTTCTGGGCGAGGTAGTAGAGATAGGCGGCCGCCATCTCGAACAGGCTCTGATGGAGAAACTGGCCGCCAAAGGTGGCCGAGACGGCGCCCAGGGCCGACGAAAGAAGACCCTGGTCACGAAGTCCAGGGCTTCCCCCATACCGCCGCACCTGGTCCTCGTGCAACGCCAGAACCTCGTCCAGGGTCAGGAAAAGGGGTTCCACGGAGGCTACTCGGCGAGACGTCGGAAGACCCCGGCGTAGCGACGGTTGATCCTCTCCACGCCGGCGCGGAATCTGTCCGTTCGGCCGGGATCACGCACGGGCGAGATGACTATCACGTCACCGTTCGTCGAGATCTCGAGCTCCGTCTCGGCATCGATGTTCGTCGCCTCGAGGAGGGGTCGATCGAGCACCAGGGCCAGGCTGTTTCCGGTCTTGGTCAGTCGTTTCACCATGGGCCACCTCGTCAGGACATCGTAGCATCTTCGTACGTACGCCTGCCCTGCCCTGCCCTACGCCAGCCCCGCCTCGAGCTCCGCCCGGGCCACCAGCTCGTTGAGCGTCCGCTCGAGCTCGGCCGAGACCGCGGCCAGCTCGTCGTCGGACAGATCGGCCTTCACTTCGATCGGCGCGCCGACCGTCACCACCGCGCGCGAGAAGGGCTTGGGCACCACCAGCCGGTCCCAGGAGCGCACCCGCCAGCTGCGGCTGGCGGCGTAGGCCAGCGGCACGATCGGCGCGCCGGCCAGCTTGGCCAGCATCACGGCTCCGGGCTGCACGACGCAGGCCGGGCCGCGCGGCCCGTCGGGCGCGGTGGCGGCGCTCGAGCCGGCGCGAATGGCCCGGTGCATCCGCAGCAGGCTGCCCAGCCCGCCGCGCGAGGTGGAGCCCCGGATCGTCTGGTAGCCGCGCATCCGCGCCATGCGGGCGGCGAGCTCGCCGTCGCGCGAGAGGCTGGTCAGCAGCGCCACCGGCCGGCCGCCGCGAATCAGGCGGCGCTGGATCAACTCGCCGCAGACCACCAGGCGGTTGTGCCAGAACGCGAACACCACCGGCCGCTCGGACTCGCGCAGCCGCTGCCAATGCTCGACCCCGGCGCCCACCCGCACCCGGACGGTGGCCATCAGCAGGTTCAGCAGCCAGATGAGGGCCCGGGCGGCGAAGCCGACCCACCAGGGATGGCGGGGCCGGCCCCCGGCGCCCTTCGCCGGGGAGCCTGACGTCCGGGAACCCGGCAATTGGGAACCCGGCACCTGGGAACCCGGTGCTTGGGAGCCCGATTTCTGGAGATCCGGTGCTGAAGGATGCGCCATCGCGCCGGTCGCGCCCCCGGTCAGGCCGGCTGGTCGATCGCTCGGAGAACGTCGGCGACGGTGTCGAGCCGGGTGATCAGCTCGTCGTCGATCTCCAGCTCCAGGCGGTCCTCGATCTCCACCAGCATCGCCAGCGCCTTGGGCGAGTCGATGCCCAGATCGCCCACCAGCTCGCTCTCGGGGGTTATCTCCTTCCGGTCGACGCCGCTCACCGTGGCGATGACCTCGAGGACGATCTCTTGCCGATCCATCGCGTCAGCTGCCCGCCGCGCCGGGGCCGATGGACACCAGGCCGCTGCCGGCGGCGGGCCGCGGCGGCCCCAGCGCCGGCCCGCCGGAGGCGGCGACGTGAGGCTCCCAGATGTGGCCGGTCTCGTAAAGACAGCGCACCTGGGCGTAGCGGAACAGCGCCTCCATCACCATCGGCTCGGTCTCCGGCCTCTCCTGCATGCCCGCCCAGACGACCTGCCACATCTTGCGCTCCTCCGGCCCGCGGCGGATCAGCTTCTTGAGCATCGACAGGGCCTGGAGCTCCACCGGCCGCCGACGACGCGCCGCCAGGGCCTTGTTGTCTCGGCGGAACGGACCGCGCTGCGCGCCCATCCGCTCGATCATCTGCAGCACGCGCTGGCCGAAGTTGGCCGGCGAGTAGAGCTCGTTGCACAGCCACTTGAGGCCGGCGAAGAGCTGCTCGCGGCTCATCTGGGTGGGCAGGATGTTGGTGTCCCAGGGCGTGCCGGCGACCTCGCTGCCGCCCTTGAGCAGCCGGCCGTCGGCCTCCATGCGGTCGTGCAACGGCGTCGCCGCCGGCGCCACCAGGGCGCCCAGGCTGAACATCGGGATCGGCGTCGCCATGGCGAACTCGTACTGGCGCTCGAAGATGTCGAGCCCGTCGTGGTCGAAGCCGACGATCATGCCGGCGGTCACCTGGATGCCGTAGTCGAAGAACACCTGGATCTGCTCGAGGAGATCGATGCCGACGTTCTGCCGCTTCTTGGCCTCGCGCAGGCTCTCCTCGTTGGGGGTCTCGATGCCGATGAAGACCCAGGTCATCCCCGCCTCGGCCAGCAGCTGCATGATCTCGGCGTCGCGCGCGGCGTCGATCGACACCTGGGTGTTGAAGGCCATGGGGTCGGCCGGGCGCTGGGCGTTCCAGTCGCGGATGCCGGTGAGGATCGCCTTGGCCTTCTTGCGGTAGGCGGTGAGGTTGTCGTCGGCGAGGAAGACCGAGCGGTAGCCGATCTCGTACAACTGGTCGAGCTCGGCGAGGATCTGGTCGATCGACTTGTGGCGCTGCTGGCGGCCGAGGTACTGGATGACGTCGCAGAACTCGCACTCGAACGGGCAGCCACGCGAGGTCTGAACACAGCCCATCACCGCCCGATCGTTGGGATAGAGGTCCCATCGCGGCAGCGGCGAGGTGGTGATGTCGGGCTTGTCGCCGCCGTCGTAGTGCGCCTGCCAGGAGCCGCTGTCCAGGTCGGCGAACAGCGTCCCGGCGATCGCCTCGAGCTCACCGGTCACCAGGACGTCGCAATGGCCGCGCACCACCTCGGGCGACAGCGAGGCGAAGGGGCCGCCGATGATGACCGTCTTGCCGCGGCGCCGGAACTCGCCGGCAATCTCGAGCATCCGGCCCACCTGGGTGATCTTGCCGGTCAGGCCGATGAACTCCGCCGGATGGTCGAAGTCGACGGGCTGGACGTACTCCTCGCAGATCTCGACCTGCCAGTCGGCCGGCACCATGGCCGCGACCGTCGCGGTAGCCAGATCGGCTATCGACTGCGCCGGCTCGAAGCCGAAGTACTCGTAGGCCTCGCCGCCGAAGTAGGTCGCCACTTCGGAGCGCGGGTTGATCAGATAGAGCGAGCTGGGCATGAAGGGCGCGGCGGAAAAGGCGAAAAAGGCGGAACGTGAGCCGAGAATCTAGCACGAAGGGCACAGGGTGCGCGGTTCTTCGCCGGTGGCCCGTGCCCAGCTCCGCTGCCCGCACTGGCGAGCCACCCGCGTCTGCGAGAAGTCGCATCGGCCAACGGGCAGCTTGTGAGAACGACGCCCAGGCGTTGGGTTTCAGGCCTTCGCGGACGGCACCGCGACCGGTGCCGTTTCCACCCCGCCGAGATCCAGCCACCCGCTCGGCTGATCCTGCTCGGTGACGCAGATCCGCGCCGGCGAGCCCTCGCGGTCGAGCGCCTCGAGCACCGCTTCGGCAGCCAGCACCGGCAGGTTGTTGGTGCGCGACAGGTGATACAGCACCACCCACCGCAGCCGGTCGCAGAGCAGCTCGGGCACGCCCTCGGCGGCCTCGCGGTTCGACAGGTGCCCGTGCCGGCCGGCGACGCGTTGCTTGAGCGGCCAGGGATAGGGGCCGCTGCGCAGCATCTCGAGGTCGTGGTTGGTCTCGAGGACCAGCGCATCCAGATCGCGCAGCCGGCCCCAGGCGAGCTGCGAGCGCGCGCCGAGGTCGGCCGCCAGGCCGACCCGGAAGCCGGCCCGATCCTCGACCACCAGCCCCACCGGCTCGCGCGCGTCGTGCGGCACGGCGAAGGGCTCGACGGCAAAGCCGCCGACCTGCTCGACCGCGCCCGAGCGCAGCACCGAGGTCGGGAAATCGGCCTCGACGAAGCCCAGCGCCTCGAGCGTGCCGGCGGTGGCGTACACGGTGAGCCCGTGCCGGCGCGCGAACCGCGCCGCGCCGCGAGTGTGGTCGCCGTGCTCGTGGGTCAGGACGATGCCGTCGAAGCCGTCGCCATCGAGCCCGAGCAGCTCCATGCGGAGCTCGAGCTGCTTGCACGAAAAGCCGGCGTCGACCAGCAGCCGCCGGCCGCCGCACTCGACGACCACCGCGTTGCCGGCGCTGCCCGAGCCCAGCACCACCACCCGGCTGTCCGGGGCGCCTAGCGACAGGGGGAGCTGCACAGCGGGACTATAGCGAACCATGGCGCCGCCGAGCCACGCCTCGTCCCCGGCCTCGCAAGGCCCGGAGCGGGCGAAGGGACCCCGTGGTAGGGCCCGGGATCGTCCGGCTCTGCCCTCTTCACTACGCCTGGGTAGAGAATCCAACTGAGCTCTAGGATCGAGGGGGAGATGAAACCCTCGATCCGATCGACGCGTCGGCGCTCGCACCCGTCGATGCGGATCTTGCCGTACCGGCCTTCCCGGGTTCGAACGCCGAGCACCATGCCGGGGCGCAGGACCTGGTCGCCGGGCTGCCCCTTCGAGGCGCACCGCCGCCTGCCGAACTCGCGCGGCTCGGGGTAGACCGCCGTCTCCAACACGTCCGGACCTACCTCATCGAAGTCGACCGCCCCGAGGTGCAACAGCCGAGCACCGCCGGCAGGATGAAGGTCGCCCCAAGACCAGGCCAGGTCGGGAGTGCTCGGGTAGGGCCCGAGGCGGGGACCGTGGACACCGCTGTCGAGGTCGAGGAAGGATGAATACCGCAAGGCGGGGTTCATCTCCATACTCCCTCCACACGGCTTCGGAGGTGTGCGATGTGGAGGTAGGACGGCGCCCAGGCGTGCTCGTCCGCACCACCGAAGCTCGGGGGCGCACGGTGTGGGACGAAGCTCGAAGTCGATCCGTTGAGTGCCGCCGCCGGCGACCGGCACGGCCGCCAGCTGCTCTCCCTGCAGGACGACGCCCCAGAAGCCCGGCGCGGCGGCCGAGATGTAGTCCAGCCGACCCTCGGGAACCTCCACTCGGTAGGACCCGTCGCTTCCGGTCAGGACGCCATGCCCACCGGGCTGGAAGTGCAGTCGCGCGCCGTCGATAGGCTCGCCGGTGCTGGCATCGGTGACCCGACCCGACATCCTGCCGAGCCCGGCGCGCTCGAAGCGTGCCGTGGCGGCGACCGGATCCACGTCGGCCAGCCTGAGGGGTTCTCTGCGGTGGTAGACCACCTGGTGGCGAGGCTGTCGCACCGCGGTCCCGGGCCAGACTACCGGTAGTCCCATCTCCGGTTTCCAGCACGCCTCGAAGCCGGCAGGACAGCCCCGGTCGACAATCAGGATGTCGGCCTCGTCGTTGTAGAAGCCGTTCATGTTGCCGTCGATCACGGCAAAGCGGCGGTCATCGAGCATCCCGACGAGGGCCTGGGCGGACCAGTAGCTGAACACCGGACCACCTGGTGTCCAGACGCTGCTACTGAGGCCGAAGGCATACTCCGCGGACCCGCCGGTGTAACGGACCTCGGTCGGAAAGTAGGGTCTGGACGCCGCCCCGGACGCTTGTCGCGGACGGTCGTTCGTGAGGTCGAGGTCCTGGTCGAGATCGGCGTATGCCAGGTACGTTCGGCCGGCCAGCTTCTCGAACATCAGGGTGATCTCCGTCTCGTCTCCGAGGCGAATCAGCCCGAAGTGCCGATCGGACCCTACGCGGCGAGGCACCGCCTTGAGCTTCTTGGCAGGACGGCGGGTCCCCTTGAGGGGGCCGCACGAAAGCCTCAGGTACCTGAGGCTGCTATTCAGGTACGGAGACCGACTTCGATGCAGGGAGGCGACCCAGGGCGGCCCGGTCGCCGGCGGCACCTCCACCGACCGCGGGAGTTGCAGCGGTGAAAAGGCGCGGTAAGGAAGACCCTCCCATCGCTCGAATACCCTCTCCTCCTCCTCTTTTGTCGACACCAGACTCAGCAGACCGCCCTCGCGGCGGAGGTCCATCTGCTCCGACCCCCCGCCGGCCTCGAGCGTCAGCGACGTCCCGCTGACCGAGAAGTCGCCGCACCGGGTGTCGAACGCCCACCGTGACAGGACCCTCTCGTCCTCCGTGAAGGTCCAGAGCATGCTCGACTCGCCGGCGTCTCCGGGGGCGGCTCGGTCTGGGCGTTCTGCCCAGGTGCCCACCACCGAGCCTGCCTCAGCGCCGGACCCGCCGACACGTTCCATCGGCGCCCAAGGCCACCAACTCCCCGCCCCCCCCACTACGAGTGGAATCAGCCGGTCGGTCTCCGGGTCCAACGCCAACTCGGTGACCTTCCCGGGCTCGCCCAGAAGGATCGTCACCGGGTCTCCCTCCATGCGATAGACGGAGTCCCTCCTCCAGACCCGATACGCACAGAAGCTGCCTCCGGCCTCGAACTCGTAGGCCCTGCCAAACCCGCCCCAACGTGTCTCCGCCGCCCCCCGCGGGTCTAACCACACCCACTTGCCCTCCAGCTCCTGAGCCGAACTCGCCAGCGCGCCTGCGGCCACCAGCGAGATGGCGAGGTGAACGCTCAGCACTACGGCCGCGCTCTTCAAACTGGCACCCTCTTTCCTGTCGTGAAGCGATCTCGTCGCCAATTCGACAATCTGCCTGTGGAGCTGCGGCTCCTTTCTTACGATCGCAGAGGCTGCGGTCAGTGCCAACACCTGATCAGGTAGGCCGCAGAGCTCGGCAGAGGCCGTGCCCTCACCGTCAGGTCGACTTCACGAAGTCGGACTGCCTGCGCCGGATGATTGATCTAAAAGTGAGTATAATCACTTCTTATGGGCTTGCCGAAAGGACTCCAACCCGTGCTCGAGGCCGCCGTCAGGCTGCAGGAGCTGGTGCCAGACGCCGTGCTGGTCGGCGGAACCGCCGCCGCCCTGCACGCCAGCCACCGGCTGTCACTCGACGACGACCATGTGGTCGCGGACCTGCGCGACCGCTACGACGACGTGCTGTCCGTGCTCGAGCAGACCGACGGCTGGGTGACGGCTCGGGTGAAGCGGCCGGTGCTCATCCTCGGGCGCCTGGACGGGATCGAGACGGGCATCCGGAACCTGATTCGTCGACGGCCGTTGGAGGTGGAGGAAGTGACCGTCGGCGAGCGGACGTTGCGTGTCCCAACTTTGCCCGAGGTCACCAGGATCAAGGCGTGGCTCTGCCTGATGCGGAATGCGACCCGGGACTACCTCGATTTCGCCGCCCTCGCCGATCGGCTTGGAGAGAAGCAGGCGGCGGACGTGGTGCTGACGATGGACGAGTACTACGCCGATCAGCTCGGCACGGGCGGGCGGCGGGTGGCCACGCAAGTGGCCAAGCAGCTCGCCGAGCCGCGGCCCTTCGACCTCTCGGAGGTCGACCTGCCCGCCTACCGAAAGCTGCGGCGCCGGTGGCAGGACTGGGGAGCGGTGAGCGGCCTCTGCGGCCGAGTGGCCATGACGGTGCTCGACCGACTCTCGGAGGCTCCACGATGATGCACCGCCACCTGCGGGTGCGGCCGGGTACTGGCATCGAGCAGCTGCCACTCGCCGCGGTTGCCGATCTTCTCGAACGGGGCGATCTGGAGGACTGGCGCCCTCTGGCCACGGCGGTGCGGCGCGACCCGCACGGTCCGCTGGCGAAGAGGATCGCCCACCTGGTCGACGCCAATCCGTCGTATGGGACTTCGCCACTCTGGCGGTCATGGATCGACCGCTGCCGGGCTCGAGCCGCAGGCGGCGCCGAGCCGCGCCTTGTCGACGGACTCGCGCAGCTGCGCCGCGAGGTCGACCTCACCCAGGCCCAACTCGCGCCGCGAGTCGGCATCTCCCAATCGGATCTGTCGAAGCTCGAACGGCGTCGCGATGTCCGACTCTCCAGTCTGCGGAGCTACGCACAGGCGCTGGGAGGGAGGTTGCGGATCCTCTTCGATCTGCCGAGCGGGCGATATGAGATTCGGCCGGAGCGCTGGAGTTCTGGAAGACCGTGACGGTCGACGACGCCGGCATTCTCGAGAGACTGATCTCCCAGTTTGCCGAGAGCGAGGTGCATTTCTGCGTCGTCGGAGGGCAGGCGGTCAGCGCCTACGTCGAGCCGCTGGTGAGCCTGGATCTGGATCTCGCGGTTTCGGCCGCGGATGTCACCAAGTTGGAGGCCGTACTGAGGCCGCCGTTCAAGGTCGAGCGGTTCGCTCACAGCATCAACGTGGCGGCGGCCGGCTCGGATCCGCGGGTCCAGTTCGAGACGGATCCCCGCTACGGCTCGTTTCCCGACCGGGCGACGAAGCGGCGAGTGCTCGGCATCGAGCTTCCCGTAGCGAGTCTGGAGGACGTGCTGGACGACAAGGTCTGGGCCGCGAGCGACCCGGCCCGGCGGCCCAGCAAGCGTCAGAAAGACCTGGCCGACATCGACCGCATCTTCGACCGCCATCCCGGGCTTCGCGGCCGGGTCCCGGCCGAGTTGCTAGACCGGCTGGTCTAGCCTGATCGCGCCTCCCCGACCAGCCCCTGCTGAACCCGCGACCAACGGCTTGGAAGGCCGTTGACTGCTGTCTCGTGCGAGCCGCATGTAGCTCGCGAGGCGGCGAGGACGTCAGCCGGACGGCGCTCGGGCTATGATCTCTCCCACGACCCGACACCCGAGGCCGAAACGACCCCCGTCGAAGGGAGGCCCGATGCAACTCGCACGATCGCGCGAGCACCGATGGATCGCCGGTGTATGCGGCGGCATCGCCGAGCGCCTGGGCTGGAGCCCGCTCGCCGTCCGCGTCCTGTACGTCGTCATCCCGTTCCTGGGGATACCCACCTACATCGTGCTGTGGTGGCTGATGCCGGAGGCCGACCCGGTCGAGAGCCGCGACGGGCCGGCGGCGCGGCGCGCCGCTGCACCCGCAGTCGGTCGGGGCCGCGGCGCCCGGGCAGCTCCACCGAGCTCGGTCAGCGACCGCCAGGGCTTCAACAAGCGCTGGTACGCCGGCGACGAGGGGCTGCGGATCTTCCGGCCGACCTCGGGGAGCGACGTCGTCGCCGCCTTCGCCGCGGTCCTCGAGGACCCGACGATCGAGCCCGACCAGCTCCAGATCACCTGCGGCCGGCACTGCTACGAGGGCTTTGTCTACAACGCGCGCACCCGGACGGTGATCGATATGACCGGGCTCAAGTCGTTTGGCGAGGAGACCGTCGACTCCGAGCCGACCCTCTACGTCGAGGTCGGCCTGGGCAACTGGGACATGTACCGCCTGCTCAACAACGTCTACCAGAAGACCCTGCCCGCCGGCTCCTGCTACTCGGTCGGCCTCGGCGGGCACATCACCGGCGGCGGCTACGGCGTCCTGTCGCGCCTCTACGGGCTGACTATCGACTACCTGACGGCCGTCGACATCGTCGTCGGCGAGCGCGGCCGGGGCGCCAGGATGATCCGCCAGTGCTCCGCCACCAACGAGCCCGAGCTGTTCTGGGCGGTGCGTGGCGGCGGCGGCGGGCAGTTCGGCATCATCACTCGCTACTACTTCTCCCTCGACCGCCTGCCCGCGGCCCCGGCCTACATCTACGTCCACTCCTTCGCCTGGGACTGGATGGTCCACGACACCGACAAGCTGGCGATCAGCGAAGAGGCGTTCCGCCGCATCCTGGCCCACTTCGAGAGCTTCTACGCCGACCAGAGCCCTGCCATGTGGAACACCTTCGGCATCTTCCACGCCACCCACATGGACACGGGCAGCCTCGGCATCGCGGCGATCGACGTCTTCGACCCCCCCACCCACGGCGACCACGCGGATTTCGAGAGCGAGCTGCGGAGACGCTACAAGAGGGACCAGGAGGCGGCGAGCGCCCTGGGGAAGCTGTCGACCGCGGACCGGGTGCTGCACGGCCATCCCTACGTCGCGAGCACCAGGGCGCTGGGTATCACCCCCGAGGACACCTACCGCCGCTACACGTTCCTCGAGGGCGTCCAGCAGCTCAACGCCTCGGGCCCCAACCGCTACGGCAAGTACAAGTCGGCCTACCACACCCGCGGCTTCTCGCCCGAGATGGCGGCCGCCGCCTATGACGGCCTGACGACAAAGGTCTTCGAGCGAAACGGCGACCGCGTGACCATGGACGCCTCGCTGATCCAGTTCGACGCCTACGGCGGCAAGATCAATACCGTGTCCCCGCACGCCACCGCCATCCCGCAACGAAGCTCGATCATGAAGCTCCAGTACCAGAGCTACTGGGACACCAGCCTCCCGCCGGGCGAGAACGACGAGTCACTTCAAGCCGCCCACCTCGGCTGGATCAACGGTCTCTACGAGAAGATCTACCGGGACTCCAAAGGCACCCCCAGCGGGCCGGGCACCGAGGGCTGCTACTACAACTACCCGGACATCCACATCGGCAGCACCGAGCCCGGGACGCCACCTGTCGAGCAGGCGCTCGAGCTCTACTTCGGCGGCAACCTCGGCCGGCTGACAAAGGTGTGCGCTTCCTACAACCCCGAGCGGTGGTTCCTGAGCTCGCAGTCGATCGGCAACGTCGTCTAGCGAATCTAGAAGCTGGCGGCGTGAAACCGCGGCGCTGGGCGCCGGGACTCCCTGCTGCGGAAAGCACGTCTGCGCCCGCGCGATTCCCCGGGATCGCCACTCCGGCGGTCCTGGGTCGACCCCTGACGGGCCCGAGCCGAAGGCGCCGCCGAGCCGCGCATCGTCCTGGCGCAGCTTCGCCACGCCTCGAAGTCAACGCTACGGGTACTCGGGTCGCGCCGGCTGCGGCAACGCCTTAGGCACCCCGCCTCGTCTTCCTCTTCGCCGCGGTCTTCCTCTTCGCCGCGGTCTTCTTCTTCGCCGCGGTCTTCTTCTTCGCCGCGGTCCTACGACTGGCCGGACGCTTACGGGCTTTCGCCAGCTGCTCGTCGGGGACCGCCCGGAGATCGATACCGGTCGCGGCCGCCACCGCCAGTTCGTGCGCCTGCTGCGGAATGGTTCCGCTCGGCTTGTCCCGCGTCACGATGACCCGGTACTGGTCCATAAAGCCGGTGATCCCGAGAAGATCGTCGTATTCCGTGGTGTGCTGCGACGCCGCCTGCGCCGCGAAGCGGGCGAAGTTGCGCAGGTAGTCCTCGTACTGAACGAGCTTGCGGGGAAGAACGAGGCCGATGTGCTCGAGCTTCTTCGTCACCTTGCCGTCGACCGTTGTGTCGAAGGTGCCGTTCAGCTTGGTCCAGGGCTGGATCTGCCGGTAGGGGTTGAAGGGGAAGACCCAGGCGTGCTTCTCGGCCAGCGCGTTGAGCGCCAGCCCCGCCGACATCGAGCCCATGGCCGTCTCCTTTGGATTGGCTCCCGACGGAGACTTGATCCACTTGGAGTAGAGCGCCGGGATGGTCTCGAGCAGGCTTCCCTGCCACGCCAACGGCACCACGTCGAGCGAGTTGTACCGGCTCTGATAGTCGATCTTGCCGGGTCCGGTCCCGATCAGCCCCTCATAGTAGCTGGCGAAGTCTCCGTCGCCCGGGGTCGGGCCGGCCGATGGGTAGGCCGAGATGTCCGCCTGGCCCCAATGGAGCAGATACAGGGCCAAGACCGGCGCAAGCGCGCCCCCCAGGCTGTGGCCCGCCACCGCCACCTCCGCATCGCGGATGTGGTGTCGGGTAATGAACGAGCTCAGAGCGTCGACGAGACCCTGACCGCTGACCGGGTCGTTCATGCTCTTCAGCAAGATATTGAGCCCCGTGCTGGTTCCCTGAGAGATCTTGCCCGAGCCGCCGACCCCCTCGTCGCTCCAGGGCACGACCTTGCTGACCATGAAGTCCTCATCTACCCAGCCAAAGAACGAGTTGATGTTCGTCCCGGCGATGGCGACGACGAAGAGGTTCTCCGACGGGCTGTAGTAGGCGCCCATTGTGTTGTCGGCGTGCACGGACACCGAGGTCGGATCGTTGGCGTAGACCACCGGACCCCAGACGGTCGTCCAGTCGCTCCCGATCAGTCCCTCAATCGTCGCATCGGCGAGGATGTCGGACGAAACCTTGGTGACGTAGTCCTGCATGTTCTCCATCGCGGTCTTCCCGGCGCCGGCCGCGAACGACAGCCCGAAGGCCGAATTGGCGGAAAACGAGAAACTCTGGATCTGCTCTTCCTTGGTGTAGCTTCCTGACACGCTTGACTCCTTTCGATGGATTGGTGCGGATCGGCGCCCGGTCGACTCCAGGACTCAACCGATCCGCATTGGTTTCTGTTGACAGCCTGCCCGAAGCGGACTTCGGCCGCTCGCGCGATCCCGCTTTCTGTTCCAAACATCTATTCCAAAGGATTTCCACGAACGATAGCACAGGCGGGTCCGAAGCGGACCACGAGATCGGCGCGGCCGATGCCCTGCCCTGGGGATCAGGGAGCGCGAGCGAGCCGAGGGCGCCGCGGGGGTCAGCTAGAACTCGTAGACCCGCCCCTGCTCCAGAAACCCGATGTCCCCCCGCCCCCAGGCGCCGACCTCGCTCTCGATCCGCGCCGCGCACTGCGGTTTGACGTGGTGCAGCAGGATCGGCACGTCGCGCTCCAGCTTGGCCAGCTCGACCGCCAGGGTGCGCGGCGTCAGATGCATGGAGAGGTCGGCGATGCGCTGCATCGAGTTGTCGAAGCTGACCTCGACGAAGACTGCCTTGAGGTTGGGCGTCCGGTTGGCGATCTCCCACAGCCGCTCGGTCGGCCCGGTGTCGCTCGACCAGAGGACCGCCGCGTTGCCCTGCTCGATGAGAAAGCCGAGGGTCGGCACCAGGTGGTCGACGGCGATCGGCGTGAAGCGCACGCCGCCGAGGCTCAGCGGCGCCTCGCGGTCGATCTCGCGGAACTGGATCGCCGGCAGCAGGTGGTTCGGCAGACGGGTGAAGTCGGGCCACGAGGCGTCGTTGAACAGGTTGCGACGCAGCGCGTAGATGGTGGCCTTGGAGGCGTAGAGGGCGATCGCCTCGCGCCTCAGACCGTAGACGCTCTCGATGAAGAACGGGATGGAGTTGGTGTGGTCCAGGTGCGAGTGGGTCACGACCAGCGCGTCGATCTCCGCCTGACGCTCGGGCTCGAGACCCTGGGTCAGCGAGCCGGCGTCGAGCGCGATCCGGTCGTTGATCAGCAGGCAGGTGAGACGGCGGCCCGGGCTCTCGCCTCCCGAGCAGCCGATCACCTCGATCTTCATCGGTTCATCTCCGAGCGCCGACACGGCCAACGGGGCCGCGGGCGCCGTCGATCATACCGGTCGGATCAGAACCTGCGGCCGATCCAGAAGGACGAGTTGAAGCCGGCGTCCAGGGTCTGGTCGAAGTCCCACCGCTTGGCGTAGTCGAAGTTCCAGTCGAGGCCGAAGATGCGAGCCGTGATGCCAAAGCCGTAGGACGACACCGCGTCGCCCAACCGGTTGTTCTCCGAGTCCCAGAAATCGAACTCCTGGAACTCGTCATACCAGGCGCCACCGACGTCGAGGAAGAACAGCGCCCGCACCCCCTGGAAGTTGACCAGCGGCGTCGCCAACAGGTCGATGAGCGGGAAGCGCAGCTCGATGTTGGCGAAGAAGCCGCGGTCGCCGACGATCGAGCGGAACTCGAAGCCGCGCAGGGTGTCGAGGCCGCCGAAGTAGAACGGGCTGGCGAAGTTGCCCTCGCGCACCAGGCCGACGAAGCGGAAGGCCAGGTTGCTGCGCCGCGTCAGGGTGAGGTACTGGCGGAAGTCGAGCGACAGGGTCGAGGTCAGGGTGCCGCTGTTGGCCGTGTCGGGCGCCCAGTCGGCGCTCAGCCGCCAGCGACGCCCGCTGACGCCGCCCCAGGGAGCGAAGACGGCGCCGTCACCAACCAGCGAGGCCGACAGCTGCGGGAAGTCGTCGGTGCGCGGCTGGATGTTGGGTATCGGCACGAAGCCGGTGGGGAAGAAGACCGAGCTGAGGATCTGCAGGATCTGCTCGTCGGTGAACGCGCCGGGCGGGAACAGCTGTCCGAAGTCGGGGTAGATGTCGGGAAACTCGACCGCGAGCTGGAACAGCTCGTCCAGGTTGAAGTCCGCGAACGGGAGGAAGATGAAGCTCTGGAAGTCGATCTCGCGATAGATGTAGCCGAGGCCGAACTCGACCCGGTGGTTGGTGTTGAGCGGATAGATGATCGAGCCGATGACGCCGGTCTGGCTGAAGGCCGAGGTGCCGCGGCGGACGCGGCCGAAGGCGTCGCGGCCGATGTAGAAGTCGCGGTCGTCGAACAGGTGCACCTGCCACTGCCAGCGGCGCGACAGGTCGGTGTAGATGACGTCGAAGTTCTGGAAGCTCTCGATCGACTGGAACACCGTCAGCAGCCGCTTGTCGCCCAGGTAGTCGGTGAAGCTGAGGTAGGCCTGGGAGATGAAGGTCTGGTCGTCCGAGATGCCGACCGAGCCGCCGGCGTCCTCGAGAAACAGCTTGAAGCCGCCGTACTCGTCCTTGCTGCCGTCGTCGATCGCCACCTCGATCGACGGCTCGAAGCGCGGCAGCTCGTCGGCGCTCACCGCCCTGACCGCGGGGGTCGCCGCGTCGGCGATCACGATCGGCTCGGTGATCGGGTCCTTGATATCCAGCCGGTAGAGGTCGAACCGCCCCTTCCAGTAGGCGGTGAAGACCAGCTGTTCGGAGCCGTCGGGCCGCGCCAGCACCGCCGGCTGCGAGCAGCCGGTCACCGAGTTGGTGTGCTGGGTGAGCCGGCCCGACTCGAGCTCCAGGCTGTAGATGTTGTCCGCTCCCGATCGGTCCGAGGTGAGGTAGATATGCGTGCCGTCGGGCGAGTAGATCGCGTCGGTCTCGTTCGACTCGCCGCGGGTCAGCTGGAAGCGCTCGGCCGGGTTGTCTCGGTCGACCCGGAACAGCTTGGAATAGCCGCCGACGACCGAGCTGAAGACCAGCGACTTGCCGTCGGGCGAGTAGGCCGGCGACAGGTCGTAGACGCCGTCCGCGGTCAGGTTGGTGACCTGGCCGCTGTCGACGTCGACCTCGAAGATGTCAAAGCGGCCGTCGCGGTGGCCGCCGAAGGCGATGGTGCGGCCGTCGGGGCTCCAGGAGAGACCGACCTGCTGCTCCACGTCCATCTCCATGTCGCGGGTGATCTTGCCCTTGAGCACGTCGATCAGTACCAGCCGGCGGCCGCGGTCTTTGCGGGCGAAGAAGGCCAGCGAGTTGCCGTCGGGAGAGAAGACCAGGTCGTTGCCGCCGCGCCGGGCGACCGCCAGATCCTGGACCACGAAGTACTGGTAGTCGGCCGACCAGCCCTTGGTCAGGTTGCGCAGCAGCTGCCGCTCGCGGGCGTCGAACAACACCACGTCGAGGTCGCCCTTGACGGTCGAGAACGCCGCCACCAGGTCGCCCGAGGGCGAGGCGGCGGGCGACAGCTCGGCGCTGGCGCGGCCGCGCTGGGTGCGGAACGGCCGGCCGAAGTCCGCCGGCTCACCGGTCTCGAGCAGCTCGGGCAGATAGCGCTTGCGCAGCCAGCGCCGGAATTCGCCGTCGAAGTCCTCGGGGTCCATGCGGAAGGTGCGCTCCACCGCCCGGCCGACCCGGGCGCCGATGGTGTTGCGCATCTCGATCATGAAGTCGCGGAAGGCCTCCTTGCCGTACTTCTCCTCGATGAAGTCGAACACGGCATGGCCGAAGCGGTAGGCGAAGAAGCCGCTGACGTTGGTCGAGGTCACCTGCGGGATGCGGTCGTTGACCACCGCGTCGCGCAGGTACATGCGGTCGCGCGCCGACTCGTCCTTGGCCATATAGCTGGCCATCCCCTCCATGAACCAGGTCGGCGGCGCCGCCGCGGCGCAGCGCCCGGTCTTCTGGCCGCAGAGGATGTTGTACTGGAAGATGTGGGTCAGCTCGTGCAGGATGAGCTCCATCAGCTGCGAGTCGGGCAGGTCGACCGGCAGCACCATCCGGTTGCGCACCGGCGAGGCGAACGCGCCGATGCCCTCCGGGATGAAGTTCAAGATGATGTTGTTCTGCTCGAACGCCGAGTGGGTCTCGTAGAAGATCAGCGGCGTCGGGTCCTTGATCTGGTAGTCGAACTCCTGCGACAGGTTGTCGTAGGCGCTTTCGGCGAACGACACCACCTTCTGCAGCAGGTCGGCCTCTTCCTCGTAGTAGTAGACGTCGAAATGGGGCGAGTGGTAGATCTTCCAGTCGAACTCCCGGTACTGGATCTTGTTCTTGCCGAACTGGGCCACGCCCGCCGCCGGCAGCAGCAGGCCGAGTACGGCGGCCATCGCCGCCGACGTCGCCAGACGCTGACATCGTCCCCTCAAGGCAACCTCCTTGCGCATCACTGGGTGAACAGCACGCGGTTGGTCTCGACCTCTTTCTGGACGAAGATGCCGGCGATGCGGCTCTCCAGCGCGTAGAGGTTCTCGAACATCCCCGTCAGCGGATCCGTCCGTTCGCCCTCGAAGCGCTTGAAGTCCTTGAAGTTGTCGTTGTAGAGCAGCTTGCCGCTGCGACCGTCGTAGACCTGCATCACGATATCGAACTCGAAACCGGTCTCTTCCACCAGCACCTGCCGGTAGTAGGTCCGACCGTCGTAGGGCGAGGTGTAGGCCTCGGTGCGGTAGCCACTGCGGTCCTGGACGTCGAAATCGAGGCTGCCGGCGAGGATCAGATCGGCCTGCAGCCGCTCGCCCAGCGCGCGCCAGAAATCCACTTCGCGACGCAGCGCCGACAGCTCATAGGCCGGGAAGTCGACCGGCCCGCTGTCGATCAGGTCGAGCCGGGTGTTGCGCCGGATCAGCCGCTCCAGATAGCGGGAGAACTCCCCTTCGAGGTCGAGACCCTGCCGCCGCAACGGCTCGCGGCCCTCCTCGCGCACCACCAGAAAGGGCGTCAGCGCGACGCTCTCGACGTCTCGCATGTCGAGCCGAGCCCGCACCGGCAGGGTGAGCCGCACTTCGACGGTGCCGGCATGCAACGCCGGCGCCGCCGTGGCGAGCAGCAACAAGGCGCCGGCGGCGGCACCCAGCCTGGAAGTCCTCACGACTGGTCTCATCACGCTGCCTCGTCCTCCCGTGGGCGGCCCATCAGGGGCCGGCGGCGTCCTCGGCCGGGGACTCCGGCGCCTCCGGGGAGGGTCGTTCGGGCACCGGCGGAGTCTCCGTCCCGGCCTCCTCGACCGGCCCCTCGGCGGGTTTCTCGGCGGGCTGCTCGGCGGGTTTTTCCTCCGGCTTGAAGGCCTGATAGAACTCGATGAACCGGGCGTAGTTGCGTCGCAGCTCGCGGTTGGCCGGGTCGGCCTTGAGCGCCGACTTGTAGGTCTCCAGGGCCTCGTCGAACAGGCCGACCGCCTCGTAGGCCACGGCCAGGTTGTTGAGCACCCGCGGATCGCCCGGCTGCGCCTTCTCCGCCTGGCGAAAGCGAAACAGCGCCTCGCTCCACAGGCCGCGCTTGGCCATGTCGACGCCAAAGCTGAGCTGACTGTCGGCGGCCGCGAGCGGCGCGGGGTTGATCAATGCCGCAGCCGCCAGGAACACCAGTCCCAGGCTCGCGGCAAGGCGGTAGCGACGACAGTTCAGCTGGCTAACGGCTCATCTCCCCTTGTCTGCCCGAGGTTTGCAACCGCCGTGCCGGTCGGCAGAGATGGCGGTCGCAAAAGCCTCGGCAGTATATACGAGCGCCGGCGGCAACAGATTGCTCCGGATCGCGGGCCCGGCAGCCCGATGGGCCCCGAAGACGAAGATCGCGAGGGTCGTTTGCCGTCCTTTCATCCGCCGTGGCACGCACCGCACAAGACGGCTGGATCCGCCGCGCCCTGATCGCCCTCAACGGCTCGGAGGAGCTCCCGCGGGCGGCCGTCTGCCGGCTGGCGCAGGAGCTCGACGGCTGGGCCGGCCGCGGCGGCCGGCCGCCCGACGACCTCCCGTACGTGCCGCGGCAGCACCTGCAGACCGCCCGACGCGTGCTGCTCGACGCCCGCGAGCTGGCCGGCCGCGAGGCCGACCGCGCCGCGGCCGCCGGCGCCCGGCTGCTGACCATCCTCGACGCCGGCTACCCGGCACCGCTGCGCGAGCTGGCGCTGCCGCCGCCGGTCCTCTACTGCCTCGGCGAGATCCCAGATCGACCGGCCACGGCCATCGTCGGCTCGCGCGCCGCCGACGCCTACGGCCGCGAGGCGGCCACCCGCTTCGCCCGCGAGCTGGCGGCGGCGGGCCTGACCATCGTCTCGGGGCTGGCGCGCGGGGTCGACAGCGCGGCCCACCGCGGCGCCCTGACGGCCGCGACGGGCCGCACGGTGGGTGTGCTCGGCTGCGGCCTCGACGTGGCCTATCCACCGGGCACCGATCGGCTGCGGCGCCAGATGGCCGAGCGCGGCGCGGTGGTCACCGAGTTCCCCTTCGGCACCACCCCCCAGCGGTGGAACTTCCCGATCCGTAACCGGATCATCGCGGCGCTCGCCTGCGGCACCCTGGTGGTCCAGGGCGAGGCCCGCAGCGGCTCGTTGATCACCGCCCGGCTGGCGCTGGAGCTGGGCCGTGACGTCTACGCCGTGCCCGGGCGGATCTTCGACAGCCGGTCGATCGGCCCCAACCAGCTGATCCGCGACGGCGCCCTGGCCGCCCAGAGCCCGCGGGACATCCTGGAGAGCCTGCCGCTGGCGGTGCGGGATCGCCTGCCGGCGGCCCCGCCGCCATCAGCGGCGACAGGCCGGGAGACGCCCGCCGGCGTCACCGGCGACGCGGCGCGATTGCTCGCCGCGCTGACGCCTGGCGAGCCGCTTTCACCCGAGGCTCTGGCCGCCGCGAGCGGCCTCGCCGCCGACCGCATCCTGGCGCTGCTGCTCGAGCTGGAGCTCGGCGGCCACATCCGCCGCGAGCCCGGCCCGGCCTGGTGCCGTCGGGGGTGAGAATCGGGGAGCGGTTGACTGCGGCCGGCTTTTTGTCCATGCTCGGCGCCCCGCGGCGGCCTCCCCGGCATCACAGCGCCGCGCGGATAAACCCCCAAGAGACCTCGCCATGAGCTCCCTCGTCATCGTCGAATCGCCTGCCAAGGCCAAGACCCTGGCCCGCATCCTGGGCAAGGAGTACACCGTCGCGGCCAGCTACGGCCACGTCCGCGACCTGCCGCAGAGCGCCGACGAGATCCCGGCGCGGCTCAAGAAAGAGCCCTGGGCTCGGCTCGGCGTCGACGTCGACAGCGGGTTCAAGCCGCTGTACGTCATCCCGCGCGACAAGAAGAGGCACCTGGCGGAGCTCAAGAAGGCGCTGGCCAAGGCCGACGTGCTGCTGCTGGCCACTGACGAGGACCGCGAGGGCGAGTCGATCAGCTGGCACGTGGTCGAAGAGCTCAAGCCCAAGATCCCGGTGCGCCGCATCGTCTTCCACGAGATCACCGACGAGGCGATCCACGCCGCCCTCGAGCACCCGCGCGACATCGACGACAACCTGGTGCGGGCGCAGGAGAGCCGGCGGATCGTCGACCGGCTGTTCGGCTACCAGCTGTCGCCGCTGCTGTGGCGCCGAGTCGCCAGCGGTCTGTCGGCCGGCCGGGTGCAGAGCGTCGCGGTGCGTCTGTGCGTCATGCGCGAGCGCGAGCGGCGCCGCTTCCGCGTCGCCGCCTACTGGGACGCCGAGGCCCGCTTCGCCGAGGGCTTCAGCACCCGGCTGGTGAGGCTGGCCGATCGGCGGCTGACGCGCGGGCAGGACTTCGAGCCCAACAGCGGCCAGCTCAAGAAAGGCAGCAAGGCGCTGTGGCTGCGCGACCGCGGCGAGGTCGAGTCGCTGATCGACGCCTGGCAGAGCCCCTGGCGGGTCAGCTCGGTCGAGGAGAAGCCGACGGTGCGCCGGCCGGCGCCGCCCTTCACCACCTCGACGCTGCAGCAGGAGGCCAACCGCAAGCTGCGCTTTCCGGCGCGCAAGACCATGCGCATCGCCCAGCGGCTGTACGAGGGCATCGACGTCGGCGGCGACCGCGAGGGCCTGATCACCTACATGCGGACCGACTCGCTGACCCTGTCGAAGAAGGCCCTGGCCGAGGCCCAGGCGATGATCCGCGAACGCTACGGCGACGAGTACACAAAAGGGCCGCGCCAGTACAAGACCCGCGCCAAGGGCGCCCAGGAGGCGCACGAGGCGATCCGCCCGACGGTGATCGCGCGCCACCCCGAGCGGCTGCGCGACCACCTCGACCGGGACGAGCTGCGCCTCTACGACATGATCTGGAAGCGCACCGTCGCCAGCCAGATGTCGGAGGCGCGGCTCAAGCGGACCGCCGTCGAGATCACCGCCCCGGTCGGCGCCGATGCCGGCGCCGAGGCGCGCGAAGGCATCTTCGCCGCCAACGGCACGACCATCGAGTTCCCCGGTTTCCTGCGGGTCTATGTCGAGGGCTCGGACGATCCGCGCGCCGACCTCGCGGATCGCGAGCTGCTGCTGCCGCCCCTGGCGGTCGGCCAGGAGCTCACGCCGGCCGAGGTCGAGCCGGTGGGGCACGAGACGGTGCCGCCGGCCCGCTTCACCGAGGCCAGTCTGGTCAAGGAGCTCGAGGCCGAGGGCATCGGCCGGCCCTCGACCTACGCCACCATCATCGACACGATCCAGCAGCGCGGCTACGTCGTCAAGCAGTCCAACGCCCTGGTGCCCACCTTCACCGCCCACGCGGTCACCCAGCTGCTCGAGAAGCACTTCCGCGAGTACGTCGACACCACCTTCACCGCCCGCATGGAAGAGGACCTCGACGAGATCGCCGAGGGCAAGCTCGACTGGCGCTCGCACCTGGACGCCTTCTATTTCGGCAAGGGCACCGACTCCGACGGGCTCGAGACCCGCATCGCCAGCGAGCAGCCGCAGATGGACTACCCCAGCGTCGAGATCGGCCTGCACCCGGAGACCGGCGGGCCGATCGTCGTCAAGGTGGGCCGCTGGGGGCCCTATCTGCAGCACACCGACGCGGAGGGCGAGAAGCAGATCGCCTCGGTCCCGGAGGAGGTGGCGCCGGCCGATCTCGGCGTCGAGCAGGCCGTCGAGATGCTCGAAAAGGCCAACCGCGGCCACCGGCTGCTGGGCCAGGACCCGGAGTCCGGCCTGCCGGTCTACCTCGCCCACGGCCGCTTCGGCCCCTACGTCCAGCTCGGCGAGACGCCCGAGGACCGCAAGGCGCCCAAGCCCAAGCGGGCCTCGCTGCCCAAGGGCCTCGACGAGCACGAGGCCGAGCTCGAGCGGGCGCTCGAGTGGCTGTCGCTGCCCCGCAGCCTGGGCGCCGACCCCGACGGCGAGGAGGTCGTCGCCACCACCGGCCGCTTCGGCCCGTACGTCAAGCGGGGCAAGGACACCCGCTCGTTGACCGACGAGGACGATGTCTACACGGTCGGGCTGGAGCGAGCGCTGGAGCTGCTGGCGCAGCCCAAGACCCGCGGCCGCAGAGCCACGCGGACGGTGCTCAAGGAGTTGGGCAAAGACGCCGCGGGCAAGGAGATCCAGCTGCTCGACGGCCGCTACGGTCCCTATCTGACCAACGGCGAGCTCAACGCCTCGCTGCCCAAGGGCACGGCGCCAGAGTCCCTGACTCCCGAGAGCGCCGCGACGCTACTGGCCGAGCGCGGCAAGGCGCCCAAACGCGGCCGCAAGGGCGGCGGGCGCAAGCGGTAGGGAAGGCCGGTCGACACGGCACGGCGCCTGCCGCCGGCTTGGTTGACACGACATCACGCCACATGCGGCCCGGTCGACCGGCGGAACAGGAGGGTTAGACTCGGACCGTGAGCGAACCCGTTACCGTCGTCGGCGGCGGCCTGGCCGGCTGCGAGTGCGCCTGGCAGCTGGCGCGGCGCGGCGTGCCGGTGGTGCTGTACGAGATGCGGCCGCGGCGCTCGACGCCGGCCCACAAGACCGGCGATCTGGCCGAGCTGGTGTGCTCGAACTCGCTCAGGAGCGACGACCCGCTGCACGCCTCGGGACTGCTCAAGCGCGAGATGGAGGCCTTGGGCTCGCTGATCGTGGGCGCCGCCCGTCGGGCGGCGGTGCCGGCCGGCAGCGCCCTGGCGGTCGACCGGGTGCGCTTCGCGGCGGCGGTCACCGGCGCCCTCGAGGCGGAGCCCGGGATCGAGATCCGCCGCGACGAGGTGCGCGAGCTGCCCGCCGGCGACGCCGTCCTGGCCACCGGGCCGCTGACCGCCGACGAGCTGGCGGCACGGCTGGCCGAGCTGCTGGGCGGTGAGCACCTCTTCTTCTACGACGCCATCGCGCCGATCGTCGAGGGCGACAGCCTCGACCACTCGCCCCTTTTCTGGGGCTCCCGCTACGGCAAGGGCGGCGACGACTACCTCAACGCGCCGATGGACCGCGACGAGTACCTGGCCTTCCACCAGGCGGTGGTCGAGGCCGAGGTGCTGCCGCTGCACGAGTTCGAGCAGAACCTGTTCTTCGAAGGCTGCCTGCCGATCGAGGAGCTGGCGCGTCGCGGCGTCGACACCCTGCGCTTCGGGCCGATGAAACCGGTCGGCCTCACCGCGCCCGACGGCCGCCGCGGCTACGCCGTGGTGCAGCTGCGGCGCGAAAGCCTGGCCCACGACCACCTCAACCTGGTCGGCTTCCAGTCGCGGATGAAGTGGGGCGCGCAGCAGCGGGTCTTCGGGCTGATCCCCGGCTTCACCGGCGCGCGCTGGGTGCGGCTCGGCCAGATCCACCGCAACACCTTCATCGACTCGCCGCGCCACCTCGACCGCTTCTACCGCCTGAGCTGCCGGCCGCGACTGCGCCTCGCCGGCCAGATCACCGGTGTGGAGGGCTATCTCGAGTCGGCCGCCACCGGGCTGGCGGCGGGCCTCTATCTGGCGCTCGAGCGCGGCGGCGCCACCGCCGAGCCGCTGCCCGACACCACCGCACTCGGCGCCCTGATGCGCCACCTGGCCGACACCGCCGCGAAGAGCTTCCAGCCGGCCAACGTCAACTACGGCCTCTTCCCCGACCTGCCGCGCAAGCTGCCGCGCAAGCTGCGCCGCCGGGCCCACGCCGAGCGCGCCGCCGCCGACCTGGCGGCCTGGGCCGCGCGCCAGGGGCTCGAGATGGTGACGGCGCCGGCGGCGGCGGCGGCCGGAGCCGGCGGCGCGGCCCAGGCGGAGACCCGGTGACGGGCCTGTTGCGCCGCTATCTGCGGCACCTCAGGGACGAGCGCAACCTGTCGCCCAACACCCTGCGCGCCTACCGCCGCGACCTCGAGCGCTTCATCGCCTTCCTCGCCGCCGACTACCTGGGGCGCGAGGCGGCAACGCTGGCGCCGCGGGATGCCGACGCCCTGGCGGTGCGCTCCTATCTCGCCGGACTGGCCCGGACCGAGGTCGGCGCTCGCAGCCGGGCGCGCGCCCTGTCGGCGCTGCGCGGCTTCTTCCGCTACGCGGTGCGCGAAGGCGAGCGGCCCGACGACCCGACCGCCGGGGTGCCGGCCCCCCGACAGCCGCACCACCTGCCGCGGCATCTGCGACCGGGCGAGATCGAGCGGCTGCTCGAGGCGGCGGCGGGTGACGAGCCGCTGGCCCGGCGCGACCGGGCGCTGCTCGAGCTGCTCTACGCCTCGGGCCTGCGGGTCGGCGAGCTGGTGGGCCTCGACTGGGGCGACCTCGACCTCGAGGCCCGGGTGCTGCGGGTGCTCGGCAAGGGCGGCCGCGAGCGGATGGTGCCGTTCGGCCGGCCGGCCGCGGCGGCGCTCGGCCGCTGGCTCGAGAGCTGGCCCGGGCTGCGGGCCGGCGGCGACACCAGCGAGCCGATCTTCCTCAACCACCGCGGCGGCCGGCTGACCGACCGCTCGGTGCGCCGCATCCTCGACCGCTATGTGCGGCAGGCGTCGCTGGCCGCCGGGGTCCACCCGCACACCCTGCGCCACACCTTCGCCACCCATCTGCTGGAGGGCGGCGCGGATCTCAGGGCGATCCAGGAGCTGCTCGGCCACAGCTCGCTCTCCACCACCCAGAAGTACACCCATCTCGAGCTCGACCGGCTGCTGTCGGTCTACCGCGAGTCGCATCCGCGGGCGCGCCGCCCGGGTGTGGCGGACGATGGCGGCTGAGGCGAAGCGGTTCCGCTGCTCGCCCGGCGGCCGCATCGCCGCCGGCCGGCGCCGCCTCAAGGGCCTGCTGGCGGCGGTGGCGCTGCTGATGGCGGCGGTGGCGGCCGCCACCTTCCTGGCCGACCGGCTGGTGCCGGCCCTGCTCGCCGGCGCGGTGGCCGCTCTGACGCTGTTCATCCTGCGGATGAGCGGCGACCTGGACCTGCTGCGGCTGGAGGTCACGCCGGAGTTGCTGACGGTGCAGAACCGGCGCCGGTGGCTGCGGCTGCCGTTGCCGGCGCTCGCCGCCCGCCGGCTGCGCCCCGACGAGATCGCCCACGTCGAGGGGCTGGCGACCGCCGGCGGCATCGTCGCCGGCAGCGGCGGCTTCGACTCCCACCGGCTGGGCGAGTTCGACCTCTACGCCAGCGACCTGGCCAACGCGGTGCTGGTCGAGAGCGAGGAGACCCGCCTCGTCGTGACCCCCGACGCCCCCGAGGAGTTCCTCGCCAGCCTGCCGATCGCCGCGGAAGCCGGTAGACTCTCCACCTCGTGAGCGAACTCCGCAGCACCACCGTCCTCATGGTCCGTCGCGGCGACGGCGTTTGCCTGGCCGGCGACGGCCAGGTGACGCTCAACAACACGGTGCTGAAGGCGGGCGCCCGCAAGGTCAAGCGAGCCGGCAAGGGCAAGGTGCTGGTCGGCTTTGCCGGCGGCGCCGCCGACGGCCTGGCCCTGTTCGGCCGGTTCGAGAGCAAGCTGGACGAGTTTCAGGGCAACTTCGAGCGGGCCGTGGTCGAGCTGGCCAAGGACTGGCGCACCGACCGGGTGCTGCGCCAGCTGCAGGCGCAGATGATCGTCGCCGACCGCGAGAAGAGCTTCCTGGTGTCGGGCAACGGCGACCTGCTGCAGCCCGACGACGACGGCCTGCTGTCGATCGGCTCGGGGTCCGGCTTCGCCCTCGCCGCCGCCCGCGCGTTGCTGCGCCACACCGAGCTGCCGGCGGCCGAGATCGCCCGCGAGGCGATGCGGATCGCGGCCGAGATCTGCGTCTTCACCAACGATCGCCTGACCCTGGAAGAGCTGTGAAACCGCTTACCGCCGAAACCCCGGCCGCGCCCGCCGAGGGGGGCCGTCTCGAGAACCTGCCGCCGCGGCGCATCGTCGCCGAGCTGGACAAGTACGTCATCGGCCAGGACCGGGCCAAACGGGCGGTCGCCATCGCGCTGCGCAACCGCTGGCGCCGGCAGCAGCTCGAGCCCGCACTGGCCGAAGAGGTGATGCCCAAGAACATCCTGATGATCGGCCCCACCGGCGTTGGCAAGACCGAGATCGCCCGCCGCCTGGCGCGGCTGGCGGGGGCGCCGTTCCTCAAGCTCGAGGCGAGCAAGTTCACCGAGGTGGGCTATGTCGGGCGCGACGTCGAGTCGATGATTCGCGACCTGGTGGAGTTCGCCGTGGTCATGGTGCGCGACGAGCGCCGGCAGGCGATGCAGACGACCGCCGCCGAGCGGGCCGAGAACCGCCTGCTGGAGCTGCTGGTGCCGCCGCCGACCGATGACGCCGAGGATGACCTCAAGACGACGCGCGAGAAGTTCCGCCGCAAGCTGCGCACCGGCGGACTCGACGAGCGCCAGGTCGAGATCGAGGTGGCCGAGTCGTCGGCGCCCAGCTTCGAGATGTTCACGCCGCAGGGCGTCGAGGAGGTGGGGATCAACCTGAAGGAGATGCTGCCGGGCATCTTCAACCGCTCGAGCAAACAGATGGTGACGGTCGCCGAGGCGCGCGAGCTCCTCGAGCAGCAGGAGAGCGACAAGCTGATCGACCGCCAGCAGGTGCAGCGCGAGGCGCGGCACCGGGTCGAGCAGGCGGGGCTGATCTTTCTCGACGAGATCGACAAGGTGGCCGGGCGCGAAGGCGGCCAGGGGCCGGACGTCTCGCGCGAGGGGGTGCAGCGCGACCTGCTGCCGATCGTCGAGGGCACCACGGTGGCCACCAAGTACGGCCCGGTGCAAGACCGACCACATCCTGTTCATCGCCGCCGGCGCCTTCCACGTCTCCAAGCCCTCCGATCTGATCCCCGAGCTGCAGGGCCGCTTTCCGATCCGCGTCGAGCTCGACGCGCTGAGCCAGGAGGACTTCGTGCGCATCCTCACCGAGCCCAAGAACGCGCTCACCCGCCAGTACGCCGCGCTGCTCGGCACCGAGGGCGTCACCCTGGATTTCTCCGAGGACGCGGTGCACGAGATCGCCCGGCTTGCCGTCGAGGTCAACTCGAGCACCGAGAACATCGGTGCCCGGCGCCTCGCCACCCTGATGGAGCGAATGCTCGAAGAGGTCTCCTTCGCCGCGCCCGAGATGGACGGCGTGCGGGTGGAGATCGACGCCGCCTACGTCGACCGCGCGCTGGCCGACATCGTCGAGGACCAGGACTTGAGTCGCTATGTGCTCTGACCCCACACCCCGCCGCCGCCGCGTCGCTCGGACCGCCGCCGCCCTGCCACCGCTGACCCTGGCGCTGGCGCTGACCCTGGTCGTGGGGCTCGGCTCGACCGGCTGCGGCAACAAGAAGCCGCCCCGGGCACCTTTCCGGATGGTGCCGGCCACCACCACCGATCTCGAGGTCGCCCAGCGCGGCAACGAGCTCCAGTTCGCCTTCACCTACCCGGCCACCACCACGAGCGGGCTGTCGCTGGCCGGGCTCGAGGCGGTCGAGCTGTGGCGGCTGACCCGCCCCCTGCAGGCGCCGGAGCCCGAGGCGGAGGAGACCGGCGAGGAGACCGCGGCGGAGGGCGAGGAGACGGCGCCCGAGGAGGCCGCCGCCGAGCCCCCGCCGCCGCCGGCCCCCTTCCTCTTCCGCCGGCCGACCACCGAAGCGGCGATCCAGGCCGAGGATCGCGTCCAGGTGGATCCGCGCGAGTTCCTCGCCCTGGCGGCGGTCGAGCAGCGCATCGAGGGCGCTGAGCTGCAGGCGGCGATCAGCGGCGACCGCGTCCTGCTGCGCCTGCCGCTGGGCGAGCTGCCGCCGCCCGAAGTGCCCGAGGAGGAGCGCGATCTCGAGTTGTTCGCCGTCATCACGATCTCCACCCGCGGGCTCGGCTCGGAGCTGTCCAACCTGGTCAAGATCCTGCCGCGCAACCCGCCGTCGCCGCCGCGCCAGATCGAGACCCTGCCCGGCGCCGACGGCATCGAGGTGGCGTGGCAGGCCGACGACCCGCCGGTCGGCTTCCGCGTCTACCGCCGCGATGCCGCCAGCCGCGCCTACGCGGTGCCCATCGCCGAGCCGCTGCCGGAGAGCCGCAGTCACCTCGACCAGACCGCCGCCTTCGACTCGCGCTACGTCTACACCGTGACCAGCGTCGCCCTCGGCAAGCCCCTGGTGGAGAGCGCCCTGGCCGCCGAGCACGAGGTGCAGTACGAGGATCGCTACCCGCCGGCGCCCCCGGGCGGCCTGATCGTCCTGGCCGAGCCGGGGCAGGCGCGGCTGCTTTTCGAGCCCAGCGCCGACGACGATCTGGCCGGCTACCTGGTCTATCGCCGGTCCGCCGACGGCGCCGGCTTCGACCGGCTCACCGCCGAGCCGAGCCTCGAGCTCGGCTATCTGGACACCACGGTCGTGAGCGGCCGCGCCTACGGCTATTACGTCAGCGCGGTCGATCGCAGCGGCAACGAGAGCGAGGCCGGCGACACCGTCGACGTCGACATCCCGTGACCGAGTTCTTCCGCCTCTCCGGCGGCGGCAACGACTTCCTCGCCCTGGTGGAGCCGCCGCGCCAGCCGGCGGCCGGCGAGATCCGGGCCTGGTGCCGGCGCGGCCTGTCGCTGGGCGCCGACGGGCTCTTCGTGCTGCGGCGCTCTGCGGTCGGCGCCCGGATGGACCACTTCAACGCCGACGGCGGACCCGCCGAGCTGTGCATCAACGGCACCCGCTGCGCCGCGCGGCTTGCGCTGGAGCTCGACTGGGCCGCCGGCGAGCTGGTGATCGAGACCGCCGCCGGTCCGGTGCCCGCCCGGCAGGCCGGCGGCCACGAGATCGCCCTGACGCTGCCGGCGCCCGCCGAGCCGGTCGAGGCGGTCCTCGAGCTCGCGGACGAGGCGGTGGCCGGCTGGCGGGTCGAGGCCGGTGTGCCGCACTTCGTGACCGTCTGGCCGCGGCCGCTCGGCGAAGCGCCGGTCGCCGAGCTGGGGCCGCCGCTGCGCCGCCACCCGGCGCTCGGCACGGCCGGGGCCAACGTCGACTTCGTTCGTTACCCGGCCCGCGACCGGCTCGAGATTCGCACCTTCGAGCGCGGCGTCGAGGCGGAGACCCTGGCCTGCGGCACCGGTGTGCTGGCCGCCGCCGCCGTCGGCCTGGCCAGCGGCCGGCTGGCGACGCCGCTGCGCGCGCTGACCGCCGGCGGCTTCGAGCTCGCCGTCGACACGGCGGGGGCGGGGCGGCTGAGCCTCGCCGGCGACGCCCGCCTGCTGGCCGCCGGCCGGCTGCGGGACGAGGCCGCGGCGCTGCCGGCCCCGCCATCTTGGAGCGGCCCCTGAGCGGCGGCGGCAGCCGCGCCCCGGCCGGCATCGTCGCCTCGGCCCGAACGCGCATGAGCCCCCGGTCGACGGGTTTGGGTATGCTCCGGCCCACGTCATGAGCGGCTTCCCTCCGGTATCCGAGCAGCTCGAGCTGCTGCAGCGCGGCGCCGTCGACCTGGTCGACGTCGACCAGCTGCGCGCCAAGCTGGAGAGATCCCGCGCCACCGGCAAGCCGTTGACCGTCAAGACCGGCTTCGACCCGTCGACCCCCGACCTGCACCTCGGCCACACGGTGCTGCTGCGCAAGATGCGCCACTTCCAGCAGCTCGGCCACCGGGTGGTCTTCCTGATCGGCGACTTCACCGGCATGATCGGCGACCCCTCGGGGCGCAACGCCACCCGGCCCCAGCTGACCCGGCCCGAGATCGAGGCCAACATGGAGACCTACGCCCGGCAGGTTTTCAAGGTGCTCGACCGGGAGGCGACGGTGGTCGACTACAACAGCCGCTGGCTCTCCGAGCTGGGCTCGGCCGGGCTGATCAAGCTGGCCGGCCGCTACACCCTGGCGCGGATGATGGAGCGCGAGGACTTCCGCACCCGCTACGAGACCAACCAGCCGATCAGCATGCACGAGCTGCTCTACCCGCTGGTCCAGGCCTACGACTCGATCGCCCTCGAGGCCGACGTCGAGCTGGGCGGCCACGACCAGATCTTCAACCTGCTGGTGGGCCGCGACCTGATGAAGGAGGAGGGCCTCGAGCCCCAGGTGGTGCTCACCGTGCCGCTGCTGGTGGGCATCGACGGCGCCGACAAGATGTCCAAGAGCCTGGGCAACGCGGTGGCGATCGAAGACCCGCCGGCGGAGATCTACGGCCGCATCATGTCGATCCCCGACGACACCATGTGGAGCTGGCTGCCGCTGGTCACCGACTGGCCGGCGGAGTCGATCGCCGAGCGCCGCCGCGGCGTCGAGGCCGGCGAGCTCAACCCGAAGGAGATCAAGCAGGAGCTGGCCCGCGGCCAGGTGGCGCTGTACCACGACGACGACGCGGCGGCCGAGGCGCAGCGCGAGTTCGAGACCGTCTTCGGCCGCGGCGGGCTGCCCGACGAGATCCCGGAGTCGACCCACGCCGGCTCCTGGCCGCTGTTCAAGCTGCTCGCCCGGGCGGGGCTGGCGGCGAGCAACAGCGAGGCGCGCCGCCTGGTGCAGCAGGGCGCGGTCGAGATCGACGGGCGGCGCGCCGCCGACCCGTTCTTCCAGCTCGAGCCGCGCCCCGAGCCCTATCTGGTCAAGGTGGGCAAGCGCCGCTTCGCCCACCTGCGCCTGAGTCCGGGCTAACCTGAACTCCTCAGGCTCGACAGGCGCGGAGAGCTCGACAGGCGCGACGGAGACTCTGACGCCATGCTCACCGCGATTCTGACCACTCTTCTGCTGGCGACGGCGCCGCCCGGCTGGCGGGCCAGCGGCCAGGCCTTCGGCGCCCCGGCCCGGATCGAGGTGCGCGACCTCGACGCCACGGCCGCCGAGACCGCACTGCGGGCGGCGATGGCGGAGCTGGCCGCCGCCGAGACCGACGCCGTGGCGATCGCCGTGCGGCTCAACGGCGCCGCCGGCAGGGATCCGGTCTCGTTCGACGGCCGGAGCCTGACGATGCTGCGCCGGGCGCTCGACTTCTGCGGCTGGTCCGAGGGCGCGCACGGCCCCATCGGCGGCGTCCTCTACGAGCTCTGGCAGCGGTCGCTGCCGCCGCCGGCGGCCCTGGTGGCGGCCCGCGACAGCGCCCGCTGCGACCGGCTGGCGGTGGACGAAGAGGCCGGCACGGCTCGCTTGGCCGCCGGCAGCCGGGTCGACCTGCGGGGGTTCGCCCCCGGCTGGGCGGTCGACCGGGCGATCGATCTGCTGCGCGAGCTGGGCGTCGCCCACGCCAGGGTCCGGCTGGGCCACATCGAGCGCGGCCTGGGCAGCGGCCCCGGCGGGCCGGGTTGGGCGGCGGAGCCGGACCTGCCGTCCAAGTGGCTCGAGCCCCTGGCACCGCCCCGGCTCAGGGATCGCGCCCTGGCGGTGGTCGGCCGCGAGCCGCCCCGCGTGATCGCCGGCGACCGCTACTCGGTGCACCTCGACCTGCGCGAAGGGCGGCCGGCGCACGGCGTGGCGGCCACCATCGCCATCTCGGAGCTGGCGATCGACGCCCAGGCGCTGGCCACCGCCATGTTCGTGCTCGGCCACGTCGAGGGGATGATGCGGCTGGGCTCGCTGCGGCCGGAGCCCTCGGTCGCCTGGCTGCTGGGCAGCGGCGAGGGGTCGCCGCTCGTGACCACCTACCGCTGGGCGGCGGTGGACTGACCCTCCGCGCCCCGGCGGGGCGGCGGCTCGGGGAACGACTACTCCCGGATCAGATGGCCGCCGCCGGGCCGCAACGCCAGACGGATGCGCTCGCCCACCGCCGGCGCCTCGCCGGACAGTACGCGCACCTCGAGCCGCTCGCCGCCGGCGAGCCGCACCCGATCGAGCACGTCGTGACCGAAGAAGCGCCGCTCTTCGATGGTCGCCTCCACTCCCCTGCCGCCCGCCGCCGGTAGCTCTTCGAGGTCCTCCGCCCGCACCAGCAGCCGGCCCGGGCCGTCACTCGCCGCGCAGAGACTCTCGCCGAGAAGCGAGCTGCAGCGACCGCCGGCTACGGTCGCCGGCAGCAGCCGGCCGCCGCCCAGGATCTCGGCCACCGCCGCCGATGCCGGCCGCCGGTAGATCGCCTCCGGCGTGCCCACCTGGAGGATCCGGCCGCGCCGCATGGCCGCCACCTGGTCGGCCACCGACAGCGCCTCCTCCTGGTCGTGGGTCACCAGGATCGCGGTGGCGCCGGCGGCGCGCAGGACCTCGCGCACCTCCTCGCGCAGGCGGTCGCGCAGCCCGGCGTCGAGGGCCGCGAAGGGCTCGTCGAGAAGCACCACCCGCGGCTCCGGCGCCAGGGCCCGGGCCACCGCCACCCGCTGCTGCTGGCCGCCCGACAACTCGTCGGGGTAGCGCCCGGCCAGCGCTTCCAGCCCGGTCATCACCAGCACCCGCCGCACCCGCTCCTCGCGCCGCGGGTGGCGCCGGACGCCGAAGCGCACGTTCTGACCCACGGTGAGGTGGGGGAACAGCGCTCCTTCCTGGAAGACCATGCTCACCCGGCGGTCCTCGGGCGGCACCCAGCGGCCGGAGTCGGCCACCCGCTCGCCGTGGATGGAGATCGAACCACCGATCGGGCGCTCGAAGCCGGCGATGGCGCGCAGCAGCGTCGTCTTGCCGCAGCCGCTGGGACCGAGCAGCGCCGTCAGCGAGCCCGGCGCGATGTCGAGATCGACCTCGCGCACCACCGGCGCGCCGTCGTAGCGCAGGGTCAGCCGCCGGATCTCGACCGCCGGCGCCGGGCGCGCGCTCATCGCTCGTCGACCTCTGGCGGGGTCGCCGGCCGGGCCTCGAGCGCCGGGGCAATCACCAGCAGATAGACCGGCAGCGCCGAGACCGCCACCAACAGCAGCGCCGGCACCGCGGCTCGTGAGTAGACGCCCTCGGTGGCATAGCCCCAGACGCGGGTGGCCAGGGTGTCGAAGCCGATCGGCCGCAGGATCAGCGTCGCCGGCAGCTCCTTCATCGAGGTCAGGAAGACCAGGCCCAGGCCGGCCAGCAGGCCGCGCCGCATCAGCGGCAGGGTCACCTCGCGCAGCACCTGGATCGGCCGCCTACCCAGGCTGCGCGCGGCCTCCTCGAGCCGCGGCGGCACGGCGGCCAGCGCCGCCCGGGCAGCGGTCAGCGCCTCGGGCAGAAAGCGAATGACGTAGGCGGCCACCAGCAGCGGCAGGCCCTGATAGAGCGCCGGCGCCCAGCGGGCGGCGAAGAAGACCAGGGCCAGGGCGATGACCAGTCCCGGCAGGGCGAAGCCGGCGCGCGCCAGCCGTTCCACCACCGTCGCCCAGGGGCCCGGGTAGCGCTGCTTCCACCAGGCCACCGCCAGCGCCAACAGCAGGGCGACGACCGCCGCCGACGCCGCCACCGACAGTGAGTTGGCCGCCGGCCGCCAGGCGTTGCCCAGGGGCAGGCCCGCGGCGCGCGCCCGCACCGCCCAGAACAGGATCAGACCGAGCGGCAGGACGAGGTTGGCCGTTGCCAGGGCCGCCAGCCCGATCAGGGCCGGCCACCGCCAGCGCCCCAGCTCGACCGGCGAGGCGGGCCGCGGCGTCCGGCCGCCGGCGAGCCGGAAGCGGCCGGCGGCGGTGGCCTCCAGGCGGATCGCGGCAAAGGCCAGCAGCATCAGCACCGCCGCCAGCGCCGCCGCCGCGGTGCGGTCGAACAGGCCGCCGTAGGCGTTGTAGATCGCCACCGTGAAGGTGTTGAAGCGGACGATCGAGACGGCGCCGAAGTCCGACAGGGTGTAGAGCACGACCAGCAGCGAGCCGCCCGCCAGGGCCGGGCGCAGCCGCGGCAGGACCACCGCGACAAAGGTCCGCCAGCGACCGGCGCCCAGGCTGCGGGCGCTCTCCTCCCAGGCCGCGTCGAGGCCGCGCAGGGCGGCGACCAGCAGGAGATAGAGATAGGGATAGACGAACAGGCCGAGCACCAGGCAGGCGCCGGTGTAGCCGTAGGCCACGGCCGGCAGGCTGTCCACCCCGAGCGGCTCGAGCCAGCCCTGCAGCGCCCCCCGCGGCCCCAGAACCGAGACGAAGGCGAAGGCGGCGACGTAGGAGGGAAAGACCAGCGGCAGGGCCGCCACCACCGCCCACAGCCGCCGGCCGGGCAGGTCGGTGCGCGCCACCAGCCAGGCGACCGGCAGCGCGATCGCCAAGGCGATCGCCAGCACCCCGGCGGCGAGCGCCAGCGAGCGGCCGAGCAGCACCGCGGTGCCCGGCCGCAGCAGGGCGCCGCTCAGCGCGCCGAGCCCGCCGGCGGCGGCGCGCACCAGGATGTAGGCAGCCGGCAGCGCGGCCATCGCCGCCGCCAGCCAGGCCAGCCCGGCGACCGGCAGCGGCGGCCGGCGGCGAAGACCACGAGGCGGAGTGGCCAACAGAGGCGCCGGCAGCGAAGCGGATCCCACCGGATCAGCCGAGCAAGCCGCTGGCGGCGATCAGTTCGAGGGTCTCCTCGAGCTTCGCCGCCACCTCGTCGAACGGCAGCTGCCGTGCCCGCAGCTCGTCCAGCGGCGGCAGGCCCGCGGCCGGCGCCAGCCCGGCGATCAGCGGGTACTCGAAGGTCTCCTCGGCGAAGTACCTCTGGGAGCTCTCGGCCAGCAGGGCGTCGACGACCGCCAGCGCCGCGGGTGTGGAGCGCAGCACGCCGACGCCCGACAGGTTGACGAAGCTCGACACCGGACCGGAGGTCATGAAGTAGTTGGCCGCCGGCGCGGCAGGGTTCTCGGCCAGGGCGCGGAGCAGGTAGTAGTGGTTCACCAGCCCGAAGTCGATCTCGCCGGCGATCACCGCCTCGACGATGGCGCCGTTTTTCGGGTAGCGGCCCGGCTGGTTGGCCTCGAGCCCGGCGAGCAGCGCCTCGAGCGCCGGGCGGCCCGCGACCGTGTAGTAGACCGCCAGGTGGGCCTGGAAGGAGGCGTTGGTGGGGGCGATGCCGAAGCGGCCGCGATAGCGGGGCTCGACGACCTCCTCGAGGCTCGCCGGCAGGTCCTCGGGCCGCATCCGCTCGGTGTTGTAGACCAGGCAGCGCGCGCGGCCCGACAGACCGACCCAGTTGCCCTCGCGCGAGCGAAACTCGGGCGCCACCCGGGCCAGGGTCTCGGGCGGCAGGGGCGACAGCAGACCGGCGCCGGCCAGCGCCCCCAGCGCCGCGGCATCCTGCGACAGGAAGAGGTTGGCGGGCGTGGCCGCGCCCTCCTCCATCAGGGTCGCCGCCAGCTCGGCGGTGCCGCCGTAGCGCACCTTGATCTCCATCCCCAGCCGCTCCTCGAGGCGCTCGAACAGCGGCCCGGCCAGGGACTCGCTGCGGCCCGAGTAGACCACCACCTCGGGACGGGAGGCCGCCGGCTCGGGTCCGCGGCCGCAGGCCGCCGCCAGCAGCCCGGCCAGCGCCATCGCCCCGGCGACAAGCCTGCCCCCGCCGTTCGCCGGGCGCGCTCGCGGCCCCGGCCGTTTGTCGTCGTCGAGCATCGATTCTGGCGGCCTGGTCGGACTGCTGCGAGCGGGCCGGGAGCGGGATTCTGGGCCGCTCCCGCCCGCTTTGTCAAACCGGCGCCGGCCGCCCGTGCCGTTTCCGTGTGGTACCGTTCGACCCGCCCACCTCCCCGCAAAAGGGCTCAGTTGACGAGCGAAAGGTCCCCTTCCCAGCCGCCCGGCGAGAGCACCGAGACGGCCCCCACGCGCCATCCGCGCCCGGCCCTGTGGCTGCGCCTGCTGCTGCTGGCCCTGGGCTGGTTCCTGCTGCTCGTCGGCATCGCCGGGCTGGTCCTGCCGGGAATCCAGGGCATCCTGACGATGCTCTTCGGCGCCGCCATCCTCTCGCTGGCCAGTGAGACGGCCCACCTCCTGATGCGCCGGCTGCTGCGCGACCGCTGGCCCGGGATGTGGCAGAAGCTCAACCGCTTTCGCGACCGCTGGCGGGCGCGGCTGGCGCGCTGGCGCTAGCGGCCCGTCCCCACGACCCTCTCCCCGCAGCGCCGGCCCCGGGGCTAGCGCTCGGCCATCGGCACGAAGTCGCGCGCGGTCTCGCCGGTGTAGATCTGGCGCGGCCGGTGGATCTTGCCCTCGGGGTCGCTCACCATCTCCTTCCAGTGGGCGATCCAGCCGGGCAGCCGGCCGAGCGCGAACATGACGGTGAACATGTTCGTCGGGATGCCCATGGCGCGGTAGAGGATGCCGCTGTAGAAGTCGACGTTGGGGTAGAGCTTGCGCTCGACGAAGTAGTCGTCGTTCAGGGCGACCTCTTCGAGCTGGCGCGCGATGTCGAGCAGCGGGTCGCTCACGCCCAGGTCTTCGAGCATCGCGTCCGCCGCCTGCTTGAGCAGCCGGGCGCGCGGGTCGTAGTTCTTGTAGACCCGGTGACCGAAGCCCATCAGGCGGAAGGAGTCGTCCTTGTCCTTGGCCTTGGCGACATACTTGGCGTGGTCGCCGCCGTCGTCGCGGATCCGCTGCAGCATCTCGATGACCTTCTGGTTGGCGCCGCCGTGCAGCGGCCCGGAGAGGGCGTTGATGCCCGCCGCGATCGAGGCGAACAGGCTGGCTTCGCTCGAGCCCACCATGCGGACGGTCGCCGTCGAGCAGTTCTGCTCGTGGTCGGCGTGCAGGATGAGCAGCATGTTGAGCGCTTCGTTGACCGACTTGGGCACCTCGTAGGACTCGGCCGGCACCGCGAACATCATGTGCAGGAAGTTCTCGGTGTAGGTGAAGTGGTTGAGCGGGTAGACGAACGGCTGGCCGATCGACTTCTTGTAGGAGAAGGCGGCGATGGTGATCGCCTTGGCGATCAGCCGCACGATGTTGAGGTCGATGTCCTCCGGCCTGCGGGTGTCGCGGTAGTAGGTCGAGAGCGCCGAGACCATCATCGACAGGATCGCCATCGGGTGGGCGGTCGGCGGATAGCCCTCGAAGAACTTCTTCATGTCCTCGTGGATCATGGTGTGGCGGTTGAGCCGTTTGACGAAGGCGGCATACCGCTTCTCGTCGGGCAGGCTGCCTTCGATCAGCAGGTGGGCGATCTCGAGAAAGCGGGCCGAGACCGCCAGCTGCTCGATCGGATAGCCGCGGTAGCGCAGGATGCCCTTCTCGCCGTCGATGAAGGTGATGGCGCTCGAGCACGAGCCGGTGTTGCCATAGCCCGGGTCGTAGGTGATGGCGCCGCTCTGGGCGCGCAGCTTCCTGATGTCGACCCCGGTCTCGTTCTCGCTGCCGACGACCAGCCCCAACTCGAGGTCGGCGTCGTTCACTTTCAGTCTGGCCGTGCTCATCGAACCCTCCTGGGCGCTCTCCGCCCGTTGCTCCGGTGGCTACCGGTATGCCTTGCCGGCTCTCTCACGACCGGATTCTAGCGTAGCGTCTCCGAGACTTGGCTGCCGTATTCAGGCCCGCCCGAGATAGGCCACGGTGGGCGGCAGGCCCTGCTCCAGACTCCGCGGCTGCCAGTCCAGCTCGGCCCGCGCCCGCGCATCGTCGAAGTGCCAGTGACGGGCCAGACTGCGGAGGTGCTCCCGCTCGAGCGGCGGCCGGCGGCCGCGCAGACGGTACAGCGGCGCCGTCAGCCCGGCCAGGGCCATCCCCACCGGCAGCGACAGCCGCCACCGGGGCGGCGCCACGCCACCCAGCTCCGCCACCCGGTCGACGACCTCGCCGAGGGCAGCGGCGTCGCCGGCCAGCACGTAGTCGCGGCCCGGCTCGGCCCGGTCGATCAGCCCGACCAGCGCCTCCACGAGATCCTCCAGGTAGATCCAGCTCATCCGGCGCTCGGCCGCCACCAGCAGCGGCAGACGCCGCCGCAACACCCCGCGCAGCAGCCGATTGGCGCCGCCGCGCGGCCCCGGCGGGCCGTAGACCAGACTGGGATAGACCACGTTCAGGCGCAAGCCCTGGGCGGCCAGCTCGCGCATCGCCCGCTCGCCGGCCCGTTTGGTCGCGGAGTAGGCGCTGGGCGGCGGCAGCTCGGGCGACTCCTCGTCGGCGGCCGAGCCGTCGGCCGGCGAGCCGCCGAAGCGGGCGATCGACGAGACCGCCAGCACCCGGCCGACACCCAGCTTCCAGGCCAGCGAGGCGACGTTGGCGGAACCGTCGACGTTGATCCGGTGGATGCGGTCGCTGGGAGCGGCGAAGTCCAGCTCCGCCGCCGCGTGCACCACCCAATCGGCGCCCGACATGCCCTCGCGCATCGAGTAGCGGTCGGTGATGTCGCCCGCGAACAACTCGGCGCCGAGCCGCTCGAGCTCGGCGGTGCGGCTGGTCGGCCGCACCAGGACCGCCAGCTCGTGTCCGTCGGCCGCCAGACGGCGGCACAACGCCAGCCCGATGTAGCCGGTGCCGCCGGTGACGAAGATGCGCATGACGGCATCGTACGGCATCGGCGCGCAATCGCCCGCCGGGCCGGGCCGATCTTGACCGCTGACGGGCGGCTCGGTAAGGTGAGCGGGTATTCACGGTGCTAGCAAGCCTCTCCGAGGCGTCGTGGCCGGGTATCGGCCCGGCGCTGTGAGAGGACAATCCGCAACGAATCTGCCTTCGAGGTGCGATAGATGAACAAACTGAGACGTTTCCTGCCGCTTCTCGGCCTGGCGCTGCTGGTTGGCGCGGTCGGGTCCTGCAACGCCTGCGACTCCGAGCGCAAAGCCCGGGTCAAGGAGGCCGCGACTTCGCTCAAGGCCTGTGAAGAGCTCGTCGATGGCGGTTTCCGGCCGATCGGCCGGGTAGCTTCCGAGCGCTTCCTGGGCAAGGTCGAAGAGGCCACCGCCATGTGCCGCGGCGGCTACCACGCGGTCGAGTTCCGCCCCACGCCGTGGAACGACTGGGCCAACTACTGGGGCGCCGGAGACGCCAGCACCAAGGGTCCCGACCTGATCGACAGCCTCAAGCACCTCAACCCCACCGGGCGGGGCGTCGACGGCGCCCTGCTCGACCTCGAGTACCAGCGCATCGAGCTGGTCAAGTTCAACCTGTTCGACAACTACACCTATCCCCAGTACGTGCAGGGCCGCGACGGCGTCGGTGGCGGCGCCCTGCGGGTCTGGGACGAGATGCGGCTGCCCGCCGGCCACCCGCAGTACGAGGAGGTCGGCGGCGACGCCGAGCAACAGCTGTGCGGCGGCCAGCAGATCCGCAGCCGCACCCTGACCGGCATCTGCAACGACATGAAGAACCCGATCATGGGATCGACCGGCACCCTGTTCGCGCGCAACGTCCAGTTCGAGACCAGCTTTCCGCACCTCGGCGAAAGCGAACTGGTGCGCAACCGCCACGGCGACCGGCTCGGCCTGCTGCAGCCGGACCCGCAGCTGATCAGCCGCAAGCTGTTCACCCGGGCGCAGAGCGACGAGGAGGCCTGCGGCGACGGCTACGGCGACCCCAACGCCGCGGCGGCGGCCAACTGTGACTATCAGAAGGCGCCGTTCTTCAACGTTCTCGCCGCCTTCTGGATCCAGTTCATGAATCACGACTGGTTCTCCCACCTGGAAGAGGGCAAGAACGCCCCCGAGTTCATGGAGGTGGGCTGCGACACCCCCGAGGCCAAGGCGCTGGGCTGCCGACCGGAGGACCGCATGGACCGGTCGCTGGTCGCGGCCGAGGACCCTGCCCCGACCTTCACGGTCGACGGCAAGGAGCGCCTCGCCCGCGCCCCGCGCGCCTTCCGCAACACCAACACCGCGTGGTGGGACGCCTCCCAGATCTACGGCTACGACGAGCGCTCGGGCCGGCGGGTCAAGCGCGACCCGCAGGATCCCGCCAAGCTCCTGCTCGAGCCGCGCGACGCGGGCGACGAGGGCGGCTACCTGCCGATCCTGTCCGAGGACGACCCGATGCTGCCGCAGTGGGCCGGCCAGGCGGCCACCGGTTTTCCGGACAACTGGACGATCGGCATGAGCTTCTACCACAACGTGTTCGCCCGCGAGCACAACGCCTTCGTCGAGGGCTTCCGCGGCCAGGCGGCCGCCACCCCCGACGCCGACTCCGGGCTGCGCGACCCCGACCGCCCGGAAGAGGTGATCACCTATGCCGAGGTCACCGCCGACGAGCTGTTCGCGGCGGCCCGGCTGGTCGTCTCGGCCGAGATCGCCAAGATCCACACCATCGAGTGGACCACCCAGCTGCTCTACAACGAGCCGCTGTACCGGGCGATGAACGCCAACTGGGGCGGGCTGTTCGGCGACAACGAGGTCGTCGACCGGGCCCTGGCGCGGGTGTTCAAGCGGCTACAGGAGTCGACCAACGAGGACATCGCCACCCAGTGGTTCTCGGTCTTCGCCTCCGGGCCCGGCATCACCGGCCTGGGCAGCGAGGTCTACGCCGACGGGTCGCTGCTGAAGAAGCTCCGCTCGGGCAAGGAGGACATCTGGGACCTGTCGAACCCGGATCACGTCAACGGCGGGGTGAACCACTTCGGCTCGCCGTTCAACTTCCCCGAGGAGTTCATGACGGTCTACCGTCTCCACCCGCTGGTGCCGGACCTGATCGAGTACCGCGAGCTGGACTCCGACCCCGACAAGATCCAGAAGAAGTACGCCGTCGTCGAGTCGTTCCGCGGCAAGGCGACCGACATGATGAGCGCCAACGGGCTGGCCAACTGGGGGCTCAGCATGGGGCGCCAGCGGCTCGGCGCGCTGACGCTCAACAACCACGCCCGCTTCCTACAGAACCTCAAGATGGAGCGGCTCCCCAGCGAGAGCCAGCAGATCGACGTCGCCGCTCTGGACCTGATCCGCGACCGCGAGCATGGCATCCCGCGGTTCAACGAGTTCCGCCGCCAGTACGGCCTCAAGCAGCTGACCAGCTTCGACGACTTCGTCGACACCCGGCTGCCGGCCGACAACCCGGAGAGAAAGCGCCAGGAGGCCTACATCGAGACGCTGCGCGAGATCTACGGCCAGCACGAGTGCGACGCCTCCAAGGTGATCACCGAGGTGCAGGTGAACGACGACGGCTCGCCGATCAACGACTGCCTGGGTCAGCCCGACGGCTCGATGGTCGACAGCATCGAGGACGTCGACACGGTGGTCGGCTGGCTGGCCGAGGGGCCCCGGCCGCACGGCTTCGCGATCTCCGAGACCCAGTTCGTGGTCTTCATCATCAACGCTTCGCGCCGGCTGTTCAGCGACCGCTTCTTCACCTCGAGCTACCGGCCCGAGTTCTACACCAGCTACGGCCTCGACTGGGTCAACAACAACGGCCCCGGCCCCAAGATGTGGGAGCAGGGCGAGCCCAACGGCCACCGACAGGAGGTGTCGACCATGAAGCGAGTGCTGCAACGAGCCGTCCCCGAGCTGCGGGCGGAGCTCGAACCGGTGATCAACGTCTTCGACCCCTGGGCCCGCGACCGCGGCGAGTACTACTCGCTCGAGTGGAAGCCGCGCCCCGGCGCCGAGTCCGATGAGGCCTTCCAGGGTGAGTAGGTCCAGCGCCGCGATTCTGCTTCTGACCGGGCTGCTCGCCTCGTGCGGCGGCAACCCGCCGGCCGACGAGGCCGAGACCGTCCGCCAGCTCATCGACCTGAGCAAGGAGACCCTGCGGCAACGCTACGCCGAGGGGCCGACCAGGCGGTTCAACCAGCCGCGGCACATCGGCTGCCTGCGGGCCGACTTCACGGTCGAGCCCGATCTGCCCGCCGAGCTGCGGGTGGGGCTGTTCTCGGAGGCGCGGAGCTATCCGACCTGGATCCGGTTCGCCAACGCCAGCGGCGAGCCGGATACCGAGAAGGACTTCCGTGGCATGTCGCTCAAGCTGCTCGGCGTCGACGGGCCGAAGCTGTTCGGCAGCAGCTCGACCGCGGACTTCGTCCTCAACAGCCACCCGGTGCTGTTTGTCGGCACGGCCGGGGACTTCCTCAAGTTCATCGACCGCAGCCTCAACTCCAGCCCGATCCTGTTCTTCCTCAACCCGTTCGACCTCCACCTCAAGGAGCTCGGCATCGTCCGCGCCGGCCGCCAGCACCATGCCGGCCATCTGGCGATCCCCTACTGGAGCACCACGCCGTACGCGCTCGGCGCCGGCACCGTGGTCAAGTACTCGGCGAGGCCGTGCGGCGGGGTCACCGCGGACAACGTCGACGATCCGACCGACGGCTACCTGCTCGACGCCATGCGCGGCCAGCTGGCCAGCGGCGGCGCCTGCTTCGAATTCATGGTCCAGACCCAAACCGACCCCGAGTCGATGCCGATCGAGGACGCCACGGTGGAGTGGGACGAGTCGGTGTCGCCGTTCCGCAAGGTGGCCACCGTCGAGATCCCGTCGCAGCAGTTCGAGTCGGCCGCGCGGATGGAGTTCTGCGAGAACCTGGCCTTCAACCCCTGGAACACCCCCGCCGAGCACGAGCCGCTGGGCGGTCTGAACCGGGCGCGCAAGGAGCTCTACCGGGAGCTCGCCGACTTCCGCCACCAGCGCAACGGCGTCACCTACTCCGAGCCGACCGGCGAAGAGACTCTCTAGCGCCGGCCGCCGCCGGCCCGGGCGATTCGACCCGGGCCGGCCGCCGGCTAGAGGGTCTTCATGTACTCGACGAGGGCGTCCTTGTCCTCGGCGGGCAGTTCGGTGCCCCACAGGTGGCCGCCGTTGCCGTTGCCGCGCCGGCGGGTGTCGAAGGGGAACAGCCGCCGGCCGCTCAGGGCCACGTCATCGTCCCCGACTACGGCGACGTCCGAGACAAAGCCGACATTCTCTCCGTCGAGCACGTCGTAGCCGCGATAGAACAGCTCGGGACGGCCGTCTTGCGGCTCCAGCAGGGCGCGCAGCGAAGGCACCGAGCCGTTGTGCAGGTACGGCCCGCGCAGCCAGATCCCGTCGAGCGGCTGCGACGCGTAGCCGTCCAGCTTGCGCATCTCGAGGTCCCACTCGAAGCCGTACTTCTGGCGGTAGCGCGCCGCCAGGTCGGCCCAGCGCTCGACCTCCTCCTGGGTCCAGGCGTTGGTGCGCTCGGGGTCGGTGCCGACCTCGGCGGTGGGAATGACCGTGCCCAGACGAGAGCCGCCGGCGGCGTGGCAATCGGCGCACGCGCCGGTCCAGACCGTCTCGCCGCGAGCCGCCAGCTCGGTGTCGATCGGCAGCGGATAGGGCGGCGCCTGGAGGTCCATCAGGTACTCCTCGACGTCTTTCAGCGCCGCCACGTCGAGCCACTTCTTCTGCGCGCCGTCGCCGATGGCCGAGCTGATCGCCACCTCGAAGAACGAGCCGGAGAGGCCGTCCCAGTGCAGGGCCTGCCCCACCCGGGCCTTCTGGTTCCAGATCGAGGGGATGTCGGCGTTGCCGGTGCTGCCGTCGTCGGGGATCTCGAAGACGATGAACTTGACCGGGTTGAACGGATCCACCCGCCCGGGCCCGTGCGGCTGGCGGCCGTGCTCCCGCTGCCAGGCGAAGGCCGCCTTCTGCTCGAGCAGGGCGTCCCGGGTACCCGAAATGAGCAGGAACCGGTAGAGCAGCCGCTCGCGCAGCGACAGCGTGGTCACCTCGGAGATCGCCGCCATCAGGACGTCGGCGTTGAAGCGCGGATCGCTGGCCGAATCGAACAGGAACTGCTGGTAGGCCTGAGAGCTGAACTGATGCGACGGGCCGCCCACGTAGTAGTCGGGCATGCCCTGCTCGGGGCTCAGCCGCACCTGGCTCACGTGGCAGAAGGCGCAGTTGATGCCGGTGCGGAGAAAGCCGATCTGCTTCTTGGTCATTCCCATCGGCATCGCCGTGCCCTGCTCCCAGGGGATCCCCAGCGACGCCCAGCCGCCAGGCCCCGGCAGGTACTCGGGGAAGACCTTGGGCAGCACGACGTAGATCCAGTACGGCATGCCCTGCTCGCCTTCAGACCCGATCGAGGCGTAGAGAAAGCGGTCGCGCAACGAGCCGTCGCCCTGAACCTCCACCTCGACGACCCGGAACAGGTTGTACCAGGCCAGGAAACCTACGACGGCGACCACCACCAGCAGCCCGACAGCCACTCTGACTTTCCAGTTCTTCTTCCGAGACATAGCGAAACTCCTTCAGGGTCCGTCAGTCGGCAGACCCCCTAGAGGGTCTTCATGTACTCCACGATGGCGTCCTTCTCCTCTTCGGGCAGATAGGTGCCGTAGAGGTGGCCGCTGTTGCTGTTGCTGGGCAGCGCGACGTCGAACTCGAAGTAGGCGCGGCCGTTCTCATCGGCGACGTCGGAGACAAAGCCGACGGCGTCGGGGTCGTAGAGGTCGTTGCCGCGGTAGAACCGGGCCGGCCGTTCCGCCGGCGGGTTCAGCAGGTCGCGCAGGGTGGGCACGGAGCCGTTGTGCAGATACGGCGCGCGCGCCCAGATTCCGTCCAGCGGCTGGTTGGCATAGCCGTTGGTCTTCTTGAAGTGGGTGAAGCGGTATTTGGAATCGGGGTACAGCGTGTACTGGTTGGCGGCGAACAGATAGGTGTAGGAGTTGAGCCGGTAGGGATCGGTGCCCACCTTCTCGAGCGGCTCGACCTGGCCCACGTACTCACCGTCGAAGGCGTGGCAGCTGGCGCAGTGCTGGCCGTAGAGGGGCTCGCCGCGCCGCGCCAGGTCCTGGTCGACCGGAAACGGGTACTCCGGCGCCGGCAGGTCGAGGATCCAGTCCCGCACCCGCTTCAGCCGTTCGTGATCGAGAGTGACCGGAGTCACCCCGGTGCCCAGGGAAGCGCTGCGGTTGCGCTCGTCTACCGAGGCGTTGTTGCCATCCCAGTGCAGGTTCATGCCCTCGCGCGGCTTCTGGTTCCACAGCGACGGGAAGTCCGAGGCGGCGGTCAGCTCGTCCAGCGACAGCTGATCGAGGCGCCAGTTGAACTGCAGCGACTTGTACGGGTTGAAGGTGTCGACCCGGCCCGGGCCCCACGCGGTCACCGCGTCGCCCATCAGCAGCTCCAGCCGCTGGGCCCGCTGCAGGGTCGCCTCGCGGGTGCGGCTGACCACCGCGTTGCGGTAGAGAAAACGGTCGAACCAGCCCAGCTTGCGGCTCGACTGCTGGATCCGGCCGACGACGTTGTCGGGCGTGAACCGCTCGTCGAGCGTGCAGCCGAGCACAAAGCGGAAGAAGTCCTGGAGCTGCAGCTGATGGGCCGGCATGCCGAGCACCAGCACGGGCTCCGCGTCGGGAGCCGTGCGCACCGTGCCGGTGTGGCAGACCGCGCAGTTGAGCCCCACCTGGTCGAGCCCCAGACGGCGGCGCTGCGAGACGCCGATCGGCAGCTGCTTGCCCTCCTCGAACAGCAGGCCGAGCGAGGCGTAACCGCCCGGCAGCATGTCGGGGCAGATCTCGGGCAGTACGGCGAGGATCGGCTCGGGCGGCAGCAGGCCGCCGATCGCGTCCATCAGCGATCCTCCGGGCTCGCTGCCGATCGAGCCGTACTTGTAGTGCTCGGCCGTGTCGTTGTAGTCCACCGGCCGATCGGCCAGGAAGTTCCACAGTGCCCAGGCGACGACCAGCGCCAGGATGATCAGGGCGATCAGGAGGAGCCGGCGGCGAGCGCGATAGATGTGCTCGTCGACGGCGCTCGATCGCACCGCGTCGGTGAGGACCTTGGTCGACGTCCGGGTACGAGTCTGCTTGCTCATGAGTGCACCCCCGAAAGATGTTCAGTGGCTCGGCTCATCGGCTCAGGCGGCGGCCGAGGGATGGCTCGGGCAGCCCTGGTCGTTGAAGTGCGGCGGATCGTAGACGGTCATCACGTCGCGGATCATGGCGTCATAGTCGCCGTCGAAGCGGTCGAGGTCGTAGCAGCCGAGCGGGTTGGCGATGGCGTTGACCAGGCAGCGGTTGCAGAACGAGCAGGGCTTGTCGGGCAGCCGGTGGCCCGCCGCGAGGATCTTGGGCAGGTCGTTGTTGGCGATCAGCGGCCGGGCGATGGCGAAGCCGTCGCAGGAGCCGTCTTCGAGCCACTGGCTCATCAGCTGGCCGTCCTGGAAGCCGCCGGTGTTGATCACCGGGAATCTCCGCTCACTCTCCCCTTCCCGCTTGTAGCCCCTCTCGTCGAGCGCCTGCTTGATGGATCGGCAGAGCTCGATGCTGACGCCCTCGAGCGGATAGCGCTTCTTCACCCGGTTCCAGAGGAAGAGGAAGACCGGGCGCAGGATCTTGTAGTGGAACATCACGTAGTTGAAGAATCCCCGCACGCCGCTCGACTGCATGCCGCCGTACCACCAGTTGAGCTCGTCGGGCGGGAAGCCGCCGGGCGGCACCAGCGGATGGGGAAAGAGGCTGCCGGCGGAAACGTGCAGCCCGTCGGCGCCGTCTTCCTCGACCCACTTGCAGATCTGGGTGTACTCCTCGAGGGTGTTGCCCTTCTTCTCCCAGAAGTAGAGCGCGTTGTTCTCGTCGATGGCGTTCATCTTGACCTGCATGTGGAAGTCGTCGCCGACCTCGTTGCGGATCGCCGCCATGACCTCCTTCAGGAACCGGTAGCGGTTTCTCAGTGAGCCGCCGTACTCGTCCTTGCGGTCGTTGATCGCCGAGCTCAGGAACTGGGTGAACAGGTAGCCGTGCGAGGCATGCAGCTCGACGCCGTCGAGCCCGGCCTCGCGGGCGCGCCGGGCGCCGTCGGCGAAGTACTGGACCAGCTGGGCGATCTGCTCCTTGGTCGCGGCCTGACAGAGCAGGCCGTGGAAGGTGTCCATGTTGTTGGTCGACGACAGGCTCAGGTTGCGCGCGTTCTCGACCCCGCCAACGTCGCGCTGCCGGCCCGAGTGGCTGAGCTGCATGATGAACTTGCAGCCGTGCTCGTGGGCCGCCTCGCCAACCGCCCGCCAGAACGGGATCTTGTCGTCGTTGTCGATCAGCGCGTAGTTGGGCAGGATCCGGCCGCGGATGTGGACCGGCACGAACGACGAGATGATCGCTCCACAGCCGCCGCGGGCGAATTTGGTCTCCCAGTTGATCCGCGCCTGGGTCCCGGAGCCGTTGTAGTTGTCCCACCGACCCGAGATGCTGGATCGGAAGATCCGGTTCTTGACGGTGAGATTGCGAAACTCCAGCGGCTGAAAGATGACGTCGTTATCCATGTTCGTCGCCCCCCGTTAGAAGTGCATCGCCCGGCCTTCCGGCCGGGTACAAGGCGCGCCGCCCGTTGGCGGCCGTCCCTTTGGGTTCAGATGGTGCGGGCGCAACATAGCATCAATCTCCGAGACCGCAAAGAGTGCCGGCGGCGGCCCTGCGCCACCCTGGCCGGGGTGGCCTGCAGGCGACAACCGGCCCCTCGAGCACGACCGGAGGCGCAGCCCCGGCCCAGCAGGGCTGCGGCAACCGCCGCGATTCTGCCAACATAGGGCCCTCAACCAGGAGGCCGCCATGCACCCACGACTCTTCGCCTGTCTCGTGCTCCTCGTCGCCGGCATGTCGCCCGCGGCGGCCGCCGAACGCCCCGTCAACACCTACTCGATCGTCGCCCGCGACCCGGCCACCGGGGAGCTCGGCGTCGCCGTCCAGTCGCACTGGTTCTCGGTCGGCTCGGTGGTGACCTGGGCCGAGCCGGGGGTCGGCGCGGTGGCCACCCAGTCCTTCGTCGAGGTCTCCTACGGCCCGCTGGGGCTCGAGCTGATGCAGGCCGGCAAGACCGCCGAGCAGGCGCTGGCCGCCCTGCTGGCCGCCGACCCGCATCCCGAGGTGCGGCAGGTGGCGATGGTCGACCGGCACGGCAACGTCGCCGTGCACACCGGCGCCAGCTGTATCGCCGCCGCCGGCCACCAGACCGGCGAGCAGTACTCGGTGCAGGCCAACCTGATGGAGCGCGACACTGTCTGGGGGGCGATGGCGCGAGCCTACGAGGCCGCCGAGGGCGATCTGGCGGAACGGCTGATGGCGGCGCTCGAGGCGGCCCAGGCCGAGGGCGGCGACATCCGCGGCCGCCAGTCGGCGGCGATCCTGGTGGTGCCGGCGGCGGGCGAGGGCCGGCCTTGGCGCGAGACCACGGTCGACCTCAGGGTCGAGGACCATCCCCGGCCGCTCGAGGAGCTGCGGCGGCTGTTGCGGGTCCACCGCGCCTACCAGCACATGAACCGCGGCGACGAGCGCATGGCCGCCGAGGACGTCGCCGGCGCGCTCGAGGAGTACGCCGCGGCGGCCGGCCTCTACCCGGAGAACCAGGAGATCCGCTACTGGCAGGCGGTGACCATGGCCGGCTCCGGCCAGCTCGACGCCGCGCTGCCGGTCTTCGCCGCGGTCTTCGCCGCCGAGCCCCGCTGGCGCACCCTGACGCCGCGCCTGGTGCCGGCCGGCCTGTTGCCCGACGACCCCACGGTCCTCGAGCGGATCCTGGCGGCGGGCCGCTAGCACCGACCCTCGACCAGGCTTACGACGCGAATCCGCGGGACTCGCCCCGGTCGGCCATCGACCGGGTGGCTGGGGACCTGGTGGCTGGGGACTTGGTGGCTGGGGACTTGGTGCGCGTAGGGCCGGCCGGCTCGGAGGGGTGGGATGGGGTCTCCTCCGGACGGCTCGTTTCGGTCGGACTTTGGGGGGTGGCTCTCGCCTCTGCGTTCCTCGCTGCCGCCGGCGGTGGACTGCGAGCATGCCTGCCCGCGCTCGTCACGATGCCGTCGGAGACCCCATCCCACCCCTCTGACGCCGGCCTCCGGTGTTGGCAGCTGAGAGTGCCCACGTCGATCGCGGAGGCGGCCACCGCAGGGCGGAGCCGGAGTGGGCGCCCCCGGGGAGCGAAGCCTTGGCTGCGAGCGCAGCGACCGGGGAGCGACCACGTAGGCGGAGCCCGGCCCTCATGCGCCACAGCAGGGCGTAGCCGGAGTGGGCGCCCCGCGAGGAGCGAAGCATAAACATACGTAGCGAAGCGACCGCGGGGCGACCCGTAGGCGAAGCCCGGCCCCCGTGCACAAGCGCGGGGCGTAGCCGGAGTGGGCGCCCCCGAGCAGCGAAGCCTTGGCTGCGAGCGCAGCGACCGGGGTGCGACCACGCAGGCGAAGCCCGGCCCGCGTGCACCTGGGTCGAGGGCAGCTTCAGTGAATCGCGTGCTCGGACCCGCGCGACTCGTCTTCGTCGAACGCGTGCGACAGGACAAAGAAGTAGGCCGCCGTGCGCTCCGACTCGCTCTCGCTGACCAGCTCGAAGAGAAACTCGCCTTCCCGCTCCTCGCCCAGCGCCTGGGCATAGGCCACCCGTTCGCTGTCGACCACCACCTCGCCCAGCAGCCGCTTGCCACGGATCACCTGGACGAAGACCAGCGTGCCATCGGCGGCGAAGTGCCAGTGCAGGTCGTCGTCGTCGAACAGCGCCGTGTCGGGCGTCCCCGCCCGCAGGATGCAGTTGGGGTGCAGCAGCAGCCAATTCCAGAAGGTCTCGAACGGCAGGGTGGCGAGAGGGTCGGGCATGGTCATCTCCTCTAGTCTGCCACGGACGGCCCAGCCGGGCAGCGGCAGACCACACCCGCCCGCCGGCCGGATGGCATGAAGACCATCACGGCCGAGCTCGAGCCCTGACATAATCCGCCCGCCTCCGGGAGCCGTAGACAGTCGCGGGGCGAGGGGGATGAGGACCGAGATGAAAGCCACACGCCGCACCACCACGCTCCTGGGCGCGGCGCTGCTCGCCGCCGCCTGCTCGACGGCGCCGGCGCCGCGGACGGCGCCGCCGCTGCCCGCGACCGCCGCCGCCGAGCCCGCCCCCGCGACGTCGCCGCCCGCCGGCGGCGACGAGAGCGAAGCGCAGACTCGGGCGCTGGCGCAGCTCTACGCCGACCTCCAGTCCCAGATCGACGCCTTCGAGAGCGGCATCGCGCTGCTCCAGGAGGGGCGCGAAGAGCTCGGCATGGCCCAGCTCGCGGCCGCCGGCTCGCGCATCCGCACCGGCGCCGCCGCCTGCGCCGACATGGCCGGCTGCGACCTCGACCTGTTCATCAGCGCCTACGACTACCTGCTCGACGAGCAGAGCGAAGCGCTGAGATCGCAGGGCTTCCGGCTGGCCGAGGCCGAGGCGACACCGGTCGAGGAATCGCCGCGGGAGGAAGGAACCGCGCCGTTCCGCGGCGACGTGGGCGAGATCGAGCGTTCGGTGAACCTGTTCAAGGGCACCGACCTGAGCCAGCTGATCGAGCTCAACGGGCCGGTACGGGCGGCGCTCGACGACTGGCTCACCTGGATGCGGCCCAACCTCAAGACCGCCTGGGGCAACTACCAGTATCTGCGCCCGCAGATGGCGCCGATCTACGAGCGCGCCGACCTGCCCGAGGCGCTGCTGTTCGGCATCCTGGCCGCCGAGAGCGGCGGCAAGGTCCACGCCTACTCGCGCGCCGGCGCCGCCGGGCCGCTGCAGTTCATGCGCGCCACCGGCCAACGCTACGGTCTGGTAGTCAAGGACGGCTTCGACCTGCGCTACGACCCCGAGGCCGCCACCCGCGCCAACGTCGCCTATCTCAGCCGGTACCTGACCGCCTTCAACGACAGCCTGGAGAAGGTGCTGGCCGCCTACAACGGCGGCGAGGCCCGCATGGGGCGGATCTACCGGCGCTATGGCGAGACCCCATTCTGGGACCGCCGGGTCTACTACCAGTTCCCGCGCGAGACCCGCGAGTACGTGCCGCGGGTCCTCGCCGCCGCCTGGCTGTTTCTGCACCCGGAGCGCTACGGTCTCGAGCTCGAGCAGATCGACCCGGCAACCGCCACCCTCGAGCCCCGTGCGCCCATCGCCCTGGGCGAGCTGGCCGTCTGCCTGGGCGAGGCGGGCGACAAGCCGGACGGCTGGTTCCGTACCCTGCGCAACCTCAACCCCGAGCTCGGGCCCGGCGACCGGGTCGAGCCGGGTGAGCGGCTGATCGTCCCCGTCGCGCTGGTGGCCGCCTATGAAGAGCTCTGCATCGACAGCGAGCTGTTGGCCGAGAGCCGTCTGATGCACGACGCCAACTACCCGGAGCGGCCGGAGATGATCCCCTACACGGTGCGCCAGGGAGATACCCTGGGCCGCATCGCCTCCAGGTTCCCCTGCGTCAACGTGCGAGAGCTGGCGGCGGTAAACGAGATCCGGCCGCCGCGCTACGTGATCCGCGCCGGCCAGCAGCTGAAGATCCCGGCCTGCGGCTAGGGTGCCCGCGTTCCCTGCCCGCCGGCGGGCAGGCGCGACGCTGCCGACGTGCGCGCTCACTCGGGGGCGCAGCGTTGATACTCTTGCAACTCCCCTGATGGCCGCCGAGACACCCAACGACACGAGCGGCGCCCGCGAGACGCCACGCCAGCCACCGACCGGCTGGCCGGCCAAGGTGCCGGCAATCGTCCTCGCCGGCGACAAGCGCGGCAGCCATCCGGTCTTCGGCGCCAACAAGAACCTGCTCGAGGTGGGCGGCGAGCCCATCGTGCGCCACGTGGTGCGGATCCTGCTCGAGGTCGAGCAGATCGAGGCGGTCTACGCGGTCGGCCCCGAGGCCGAGACCCGGCAAGCCCTCGAGGGGCTCGCGGCGCCGGCCCACCGACCGGTGCACGTCGTGCCCCAGCGCGAGACCATCGTCCAGAACTGCTGGCAGGGCCTGCGCCACGCCATCGGCGTCGCCCCCGACGCCGACCGCGCGAGCCTCAAGGCCGCCCACGGCGATGCCGTTGCGCTGGTGCTGCCGGGCGACCTCCCCTTCCTCGACCCGGCCGAGGTGCGGCACTTCCTGCGCCATGCCGACATGCGGCGCTACGACTACGTGCTCGGCCTGACGCCGATCGAGACCCTCAACCGGGTGGTGCACGAGGCCAAGGTGCCCGGCCTGCGCAAGCCCGCCCTGCACATGGCGGAGGGGCGGGTGCGGCAGAACAACCTGCACCTGATCCGGCCGTTCGCCATCCGCCACCTGGAGTACTTCGACCGCTTCTACGAGCATCGCTACCAGAAGGAGTTCTGGAACACGGTGCGGGTTCTCTGGGCGGTCCTGCGGGCGAGCGGCGGCATCTCGCGGCCGGTGGGTTACTACCTGTTCGCCCAGTCCGCCATGCGATTCGAGCTGGCGGGCTTCGAGCGCGTCGCCGCCTGGTTTCGCCGGCGAGTGCCCACCGCCGGGATGTGCGCCGCCATCAGCCGCTTCAGCGGCTGCCGCTTCGGGGTGCTGACCGGCCCCAGCGCCGGCGCGGCCCTCGACGTCGACAGCGAGCGCGACCTCGAGCTCACCCGTACCCACCTCCGCCATCTGCGCGACGTGCTGGCGGCCGGCTGGGCCGGTGCCGCTCCGGTCGAGCCGGGCTAGCTACGGCGACGCGCCGGCGGCCAACGGCAGCTCGACGGCCAGGATCCGCTCGCGGTCGCGGGCGTACAGCCGGTTGCCCGCCAGCGCCGGCACGGTCCAGCTCTGGGCGCCCATCAGCTGGGTCTCCGCCAGGACCACCGGGCCGTCCGCCCCGAGCTCGAACAGCAGCAGCCGGCCCTCGGCCTCGAGCGCCAGGAGCCGGTCGCCGACGCGCAGGTAGCTGGCGCGGCCGATGGTCCGGCTCCTCCAAGCCAGCTCGCCGGTGCCGGCGTCGACGGCCGCCGCCATCACGCCGCTGCGGCCGGTCGAGGCGAAGAAGCGATCGCCGACCCGCAGGGCGTTGGTGAAGTGAATGGCCATGCGCTTGCTGTGCCACAGCTCTTCGACCCGGGTGGCCGACCCGTCACGCGACAGCCGGAGCAGTCGGCTGCCGCCGTTGTAGGACGAGGAGACGAAGACGGTGCCATCGACTCCGGCGACCGGAGTCGAGATGTTGTAGGGGCCGAGCACCTTGTGGGGGTGGCGCCACAGCAGGGAGCCGTCGTCGGGATCGAGCCCCACGACCTCGTCCTGGACGAAGATCACCATCTGGCTCTCGCCGCCCACCTGCATCACGATCGGCGACGACTGGGCGCTGTCGAACCGCTCGCTCTCCCAGACCACGGCGCCGTCGGCCGCGGCAAAGGCAACCGCTCCGGGCGCCTCGCCGCCGACCGGCACGATCACGGTCTCGCCCCAGGCGATCGGGCTGGCGCCGTAGCCGCGACGCAGCCGAAAGCCGCCATGGTCACGCCACAGATCCTGACGCCACAGCTTCTCGCCGGTGGCGGCGTCGAGGGCCAGCAGCTGGCCGGTCGTGCCGACCGTGAAGATCCGCCCGGCGGCCGCAAGCGGCGTCGCGTGCGGTCCCGGGCCGTAGTTGAGCCGCATGCCGTCGGGGCGCGGCGCCTCGTAGCGGTGCGACCAGATCTCCTCCCCCGTCGCCGCCTCGAGCGCCACCACGACCTCCTCGTCGCCCTCGCCATAGAGGGTGAAGAGCCGGTCGCCGACGACCGCGATGCCGGAGTAGCCCTCACCCAGCGGCCGCGACCAGATTGGCTCGAGGCCGCCCTCCGGCCAGTCCGTGGCCAGCCCCGGATCGGTCACCTGGAAATCCCGTCCGGGGCCGCCCCACTGCGGCCAGTCCTGGGCGGCGGCGACGGCGGCCCAAAGAGCCACGAAAAGTGCGATCGAGAAGCGGTTCGAGTTTGGCATGCCTCCTCCTGGAGCCCCGCTTCGCCCCCCGCCCCGCTACGGATGCCGGCGCGGCCGGCCTGACGCGCTGTCCCCGCGAGGCATCCGCACCAGGAAGCCCCGGGAGGCATCCTGCAACCACCCCGCCGGGCGGCCCGAATTGACTCCCATGAAAATCACGCCCAGATCAGCCGCCCGCGTTCGCGCCGCCTCCCTGTCCGGTTCCCGCCGGGGCGGGCTGCTCCTGGCCCTGGCCGCCCTGGCTCTGGCTGCCCTGGCGCTGGCGGCGGCGGCCGCCGCTGAGCGCCGGCCGGCCGGCACCCCGGGGCCCGAGGCCGAAGCGCTGGCCAGCCGCATGCTGGCGGCGGTGAACGAGCCTGCCTGGCAGGCGACGGGCGCCGTCCGCTGGAGCTTTCGCGGCGACCGCGACCACCTGTGGGACCGCGACCGCGGCCTGGCCAGGGTGCGCTGGGGCAAGGTGGAAGTGCTGGTGGACCTCGCGGGTCGCGAGGGCATCGCGTCCGAGAACGGGCGCCGAATCCAGGGCGCACGGGCAGCCGCCCTCGTCGACAAGGCCTTCGCCCGCTGGACCAACGATTCGTTCTGGCTCAACCCGGTCGTCAAGATCTTCGACCCGGGCACCGAGCGCGGCCTGGTCCGCCTCGATGATGGCTCCGAAGCCCTGCTGGTGCAGTACACCACGGGCGGCCTGACGCCCGGCGACGCCTACCTCTGGCTGCTCGGCGCCGACGATCTGCCCGTCAGCTGGAAGATGTGGACCTCGAACCTGCCCAAGGGCGGCACCCGAGCGAGCTGGGAGTCCTGGGTCGAGCTCGGGACCGGTGCGCGCATCGCCACCACGCACAAGCTGGCGCTGGGCAGCGTGACGATCGGCGATCTCGCCGGCGCCGCCAATCTGGTGGAGCTCGAGCCCGGAGCCGATCCCTTCGCCGCCCTGCTGGCCGGCGACTGAGGGCGCCGCCCGGGCGCTCTTTTACGCCCCGGCGCTCTGTTACACTCACTCTTTCGCCACGGTGCCGTGGATCAACCGGGAGCGTCGGCAGATCGACTGCGCCGGCGGCCCCAGCCAGGGAGGTTCCCATGCGCTCTCGAGCCCTCTACCCCAAGCTCGCCGTCCTCATTGCCGCCGGCCTGGCCGCCTGCGCGCCGCCCGCCGATCCACCGGCGCCCACCGAAACCGCGCCCGCCGTCGATCTTGCCGCCGAGGAGCAGACGATCCGCGATTCCTCGATGCAGTGGCTGGAAGCCGAGCGCGGGCGCGACCTGCTGACCCTGATGAGCTTCGTGGATGCCAACGTGACGACGATCTTCGACGGCAACGTCACTCGCGGTCGAGCGGCGCTCGAGGCCTCCAATCAGGCCCGCTGGGAAGGCTCGCCCGACGGCAATGTCGAATGGGCCACCGGGTCGGTGGTGGTCTCCGCCTCGGGCGACCTGGCCTACGAGCTCGGCTCGTTTACCTTCGATCCGGGCGGCCTGGCGAATCCCGACGCCAAGACTGGCGAATTCGTCTGCATCTGGAAGAAGGTGGACGGCGAGTGGAAGGTGGTCGTCGACGCCGGGTCGACGATCAAGGACTCGGCGGGCGGCTGACCCTCGGGCGGTCAGCCGGCGGCAGGTCACGGCGCTGAAGCTGGCTTTGGGCGTCCGCTAGACAGGCCGGCGCCTCAGCCGCCGGGCGGCTCGCCGTCGATGCTCCGATCCATCCGCTTGAGCGGCGGTTTCTCGCCGCCCACCACCGAGTCCGCGGGGATGCGGAAGAAGTGCGGCGTCAGCATCGTGCCGGGCAGGGTACGCGCCCGGTCGCCGATGCGGATCGGCCCCATCTGGGTGCCGGCGCCCAGCATGCAGCCGCTGCCGATCTCGACCAGGCCGAAGCGGAAGCGGCCGGCGCCCTCGTAGGCGTGCACCGAGATCCTGGTGAACGCTCCGACCACCGTGTTCTCGCCGATGAAGATCAGCTCCGGCCGGAAGTGATCGAGCCAGGCGCCCTGCATGATCTCGGTGCCGCGGCCGATCGAGGCGCCCATCCAGCGCAGGAAGCGGTTCTTTGCCGGGGTGCCCTTCAGCACCACCGACACGACCATCTGCAGCATCAGCAGCCAGCGCCGCGGGGTGCCGACGTTCACCTCGCGCCAGTTGACCGAGCCCGGCTCCTCCGCCAGCCCCAGCCCGGCGATCGTGTACTGGCGCTTGACCGGCGTGAAGAAGGCCTCGAGGTTCTGCCGTCCCTCGGTGGTGCGCGGGTCGAGCGTCGTCACCTCGACGCCGCGGCCGCCCGACGTCTTGGAGATGGTGATCGGCCGGCCGGTCTTGCGGGCATGGCGGATTGCCCGCTCGAGGATCTCGGTGGTGACCCGCCGCATCACCTCGAGCGGCTCCTGTTCGTGTATCGGCATCCTGGCTCCTTCCTCCCGGACTCTACAATCACCCGATGGACGTCGCCCTGGCTTCCTGCGCCGATCTGCCCGAGCCCGACCTCGACGAGGCGCCGCTGCTCGCGGCGTTGGCCGCGGCGGGCCTGAGCGCCAAGGTGCTGGCCTGGGACGACCCGGCGGCGGACTGGTCCGCCGCCCGGATGACCGTGCTGCGCGCCACCTGGAACTACCCGCTGCGGCCGAGGGCCTTCCTCGACTGGCTGGAGGCGACGGCGCGGGTGACCGATCTGTGGAACCGGCTGCCGGCGGTGCGCTGGAGCCTGCACAAGAGCTACCTCCTGGATCTCGCCCGCCACGCGGTCGCCGTGACGCCCACCGAGCTGGTGCCGCGGGACTCGCAGCGCTCGCTGGCCGAGATCGCGGCGGCGCGCGGCTGGCGGGACCTGGTCGTCAAACCGGCGATCTCGGCCGCCTCGTACCGCACCCGGCGGGTCCGCGGCGGGGAGACGGCGGCGGGTGAGTCCCACCTGCGCGCCCTGGTGGCCGAGGGCGACGCGCTGGTCCAGGCGTACCTGCCCGCGGTCGAGGAGTACGGCGAGCGGGCGCTGGTCTGGGTCGACGGCGAGCTGACCCACGCGGTGCGCAAGAGCCCGCGCTTCGACGAGGACGACGAGACCGTCTCGGCAGCGCTGCCGATCGCCCCGGAAGAGGCGGCGCTGGCGGCCGCGGCGCTCGACCGGGTGACGGCGGTTGCCGGCGAGCCGCCGATGTACGCCCGCGTCGACGTCGCCCCGGGGCCCGCCGGCGACCCGGTGGTGATGGAGCTCGAGCTGATCGAGCCCTCACTGTTCTTCCCCCAGTCGGCCGAGGCGCTACGGCGTTTCGTGGCCGCGATCCAGCGCCGGCTTGCCGCCCTGCCGGCGCGACCCGTCACCGGCTCCCGGCCCTGACCGAGATTGGCGAGAGTGCTAGAGTCCCCGCTCATCTGCCACAGGTAGACAGGAGCCCCGACGACTCCGCCCCCGGGGTCGGCGAAGATCGGGGCTCCGGAAACCCGAAGCGACCGGCGGGCTCCACGAGCCTCCGGCGAAAAGGAGAAAGACATGAAGAAGCTCTACGCACTGTCGATCCTGGGCCTGCTGCTCCTGCCGGCTCTCGCGGCGGCCGACTCCCACGAATCGGCAACCGTGACCGAGGTCACCCGGGCCATCCAGGAGGCGAACGCCTACACCCGCGAGAACCGCGTGTCGATGGACAGCATCGCCGCCGCTGGCAGCGACGAGTTCTGGTCGAGCGGCGGCCTGATGAACCACGCCGCGGCCGATGCGAAGCAGCAGGAATGGGACAGCTTCAACATCCATCCCAAGCACATCAAGGTGATTTCCCTGGTCGAAGGCCAGGTTGCCCTGGCGATGTACTACACCGAGGGCTCGATGCAGCCCAAGGGCTATCCCGCGGTCTCCCACTACATGACCCGGGTCTCCGAGGTCTACGTCAAGGAGGACGGCAAGTGGAAGCGCCGGGCCGCCCACTGGTCGGCGGTCACCGGCGGCAGCGGCACCAGTCAGTCGGCCGAGTAGTCCGCGGCGGCAATCCGCCGCCGGCTGCAGGCCCCCGACAGCGGGGGCCTGCTACGGACCGGAGCCAGGGCCGGCGATCCGCGCCAGCTCCATGGTGAAGCTGCCCACGGCCACCTGGCTGTAGAAGCGCACCGGCCGCCGCAGGTCGTCGTCGGTGAACCAGATGCGGAGCCGGGCCTTCTTGGTCTTGCGAAAGACACCGCCGAGGCCCTCGAGGGTCGGCTCGACGACGACCGCGTCGAACTCACCGGCCGGCGTGCGAACCCGTTCGCGGCCCACCTCGCGAAACTCGCCGGCGATGAGCCGCTTGCCGTCGGTCGCCACGAGGCTCACCACGCCCTCCCCGCTCGGCGCCAGTATCCGATAGGCGTAGATCGAGGACAGCGGGTCCTGGAAACGATCGGGCAGTTGCAGCGGCTCGCGTGCCTCGCCGTCCCTGACGTAGCGCGCCACCCCGGCCGCGCGGTCGAACTCCACATCGACCACCTCGGGCCGGCCGTGGCCCTCCTTGGTGCGCTTGTGGAAACGCAGCGGCCGCAGCCCGGCCGCGGCGACGGTCGACTCGACCAGGTCGCGCACCGGGAAGACCGGGTCGATCCAGCCGCGGGTGCGAGCGGTGGCGCGCAGAACCACCGCGCCGTCGGCGGCCGCCTCGACCTCGAGCACCGCCCAGGCGACGCTCAGCGCACCCCAGCGGACGCGATAGTCGAGCCGCTCGCCGGCCAGGGCCGCCAGCCCGGCCGGGGCACTGACGGCGCCCCCCTCGTCGGCGGCGGCCGCCGGGGCCGGGGCCACGCCCGGCAGACCCAGCCCCAGAAGACAGAGCCCCAGAGGACCCCGAGCCAAGAGACCCCGGGCCAGGAGCCCTGGGCCCCGCGAAGCCGGCCCCTGGGCCGGGCTGGGGAGCCATGCCGCGCGCCGTCGCCGTTCTCCCGCCATCGGCGGCAAGGCTAGCCGATCGGAGAACGGATGTGCGGCCCGGCCCCTACCCCCGGCGCCCGCTATTTCGCTTTTCGCCTCGAATGTGACAGGGTGGGCGCTCGGACGCCCCCGCAAGGGGATCGAGCGCTCGAGCCAGTCCGGGGCCGCGTGTCCCAGCGGCGGCCTCCCCGGCTAAGACCCCGCCCGCTCCCCATCAATCCAGCCGGATTCACCCCGACGGATGCGGTCCGTCAGCCCAAAGGGCTGCGGTGCGTCTCAGAAAGACAGGTTTTGTCCATGAGTTTCTCCAGCTTTGATCTCGATCCAACCCTGCAGCGCGGCATCGCCGACGCGGGCTTCACCGAACCGACCCCGATCCAACGCGACGCCGTGCCACCCGGCCTCGAGGGCCGCGACCTGCTGGCCTGCGCCATGACCGGCAGCGGCAAGACCGCGGCCTTTCTCCTGCCGATCCTCAATCGCCTGCTGGCCGGCGGCCGCGGCCGCACCCGAGCCCTGGTGCTGGCGCCCACCCGCGAGCTGGCGGCGCAGATCGTCGAGCACTGCAACACGCTTGCCCGCCACACCCCGCTGCGCGCGGCCGCGGTCTTCGGCGGCACGCCGATGCGCCCGCAGGAACAAGCGCTGCGCCAGGGCGTCGACATCGTCGTCGCCTGCCCGGGTCGGCTGCTCGATCACATGCAGTACGGCTACGCCGGCTTCGCCGGTCTCGAAGTCCTGGTCCTCGACGAGGCCGACCGGATGCTCGACATGGGTTTCCTCCCCGACATCAAGCGCATCATGGCCAAGCTGCCAAAGGCCGACCAGACGATGCTGTTCTCGGCGACGGTGCCCAAGCCGATCGTCACCCTGGCCCGGCAGCTGATGCGCGATCCGGCGGTGCTCAACATCGAGCGCCCGGCGGCGCCCGCCGCCGGCGTCCGTCAGGAGATCTACCCGGTGCCCCAGCACCTCAAGCCCCACCTGCTGCTGCGCCTGCTGAACGACAACACCATCGACAACGTGCTGGTCTTCACCCGCACCAAGCATCGCGCCAACCGGCTGGACGCCTTTCTGCAGCGCCAGGGCATCGCCAGCGAGCGCATCCACGGCAACCGCAGCCAGAAGCAGCGGACCGTGGCCCTGGCCGGCTTCAAGAGCGGCCGCTTCCGGGTGCTGGTGGCGACCGACGTCGCCGCCCGCGGCATCGACATCGAAGAGCTGTCGCACGTCGTCAACTTCGACGTGCCCGGCGTCCCCGACGACTACATCCACCGGGTCGGCCGCACCGCCCGCGCCGGCGCCACCGGCGACGCACTGACCTTCGCCGCGCCCGAGGAGGGCCGCGAGCTGCGGGCCATCGAGCGGGCGGTCTCCCGATCCCTGCCCCGGCGCAAACTGGCGGGATTCGACTACGCCCACAAGCCGAGCGAGCGTTTCGAGATCCCGCTCGGCGAGCGCATCGCCCAGATCCGGGCGCGCAAGGCCGAGGACCGGGCGCGGGCCCGCGCCAAGGCCGAGCGCAAGACCCTCGGAGGCACGCCGCGGCTCGCCATGGCGACGGCAACCGCCCCCGCCGGGACGGCGGCGAGGGCCGGCGCGCCCGGCCAGCGCCCGAGGCGCCGGCGGCGGCGCTAGCCTGGCCAGGCCGGCTGACCGCGCGGCAAGCGTAAGATGACGCCGCGCAATGAGAAAGCGACGCAAGACCAGAAAGGTCATCGGCTGGCGTGAGTGGATCGAGTTGCCCGAGCTTTGCAAAGTCCCCATCAAGGCCAAGATCGACACCGGAGCCAGGACCTCGGCACTGCACGCCTTCGATCTGACGATCACCGGCACCGGGGAGGCGGCCCGCGCGTCGTTCGAGCTCCATCCGGTCCAGCGCTCGTCGGCCGGCGCGGTCCGCGTCGAGTGCCCGGTCCTCGGCTTCCGCCGGGTCCGCTCGTCGAACGGCAGGGTCGAGACGCGGCCGCTGATCGTCACCGTGGCGCGCGCCGCGGGAGTGGAATGGCCGATCGAGATGACCCTGGCGCCGCGTGACGAGATGGGCTTTCGCATCCTGCTGGGCCGCGCCGCCCTGCGCCGACGCTTTCAGGTCGATCCGGGCCGGTCGTTTCTGGCCGCCAAGCGGAAGCGAAAGCTACGAAAACCAGAGGAGGAATCATGAAGCTAGCCATCCTGTCCCGGGCGCCGGGCGCCTACAGCACCAAGCGCCTCAAGGCGGCGGCGCTCGAGCGCGGCCACGAGGTCCGGGTGCTGAACACGCTGCGGTTCGCGATCGATCTCTCCGGCGGCGCGCCCGACCTGCAATACCGCGGCAAGCAGCTGTCCCACTACGACGCCATCCTGCCCCGTATCGGCGCCTCGATCACCTTCTTCGGCATGGCGGTGGTCCGCCAGTTCGAGCAGATGGACGTCTACACGCCCAGCACCTCGGCCGGCATCGCCAACTCGCGCGACAAGCTGCGCGCCATCCAGATCCTGTCGCGGCACCGCATCGGCATCCCGGCGACCACCTTCGTGCGCTCGCGGGCCGACGTCCTGCCGGCCATCGAGCGGGTAGGCGGCGCGCCGGTGGTGATCAAGCTGCTCGAGGGAACCCAGGGCATCGGCGTCATCCTGGCGCCCGACGCCAAGGTGGCCGAGGCGGTGATCGAGACCCTGCAGAGCACGAAGCAGAACGTCCTGATCCAGCACTTCGTCGAGGAGAGCCGGGGCAAGGACATCCGCGCCTTCGTGGTCGGCGACCGGGTCGTCGCCGCCATGCGGCGCCAGGCGCAGGGCGAGGAGTTCCGCTCCAACGTCCATCGCGGCGGCAGCGCCGTCGCGGTCGAGCTCGACGAGACCTACCGCCGGGTCGCCGTGCAGGCGGCGCAGATCATGGGGCTGCGGGTCGCCGGCGTCGACATGCTCGAAAGCGACCGCGGGCCGCTGGTGATGGAGGTCAACTCGTCGCCGGGGCTGGAGGGCATCGAAGGAGCGACCTCGCTCGACATCGCCGGCGTCATCGTCGACTACATAGCCAGCCAGGTCGCCTTCCCGGAATTGGACATCCGCCAGCGCCTCACCGTGAGCACCGGCTATCGGGTCGCCGAGCTGGTGGTGCACCAGGGCGCCACCATCCTGGGCAAGGCCATCGGCGAGTCGGGGCTGCGCGATCAGGACATCACCGTGCTCACCCTGACCCGCGGCACGACGGTGATCCCCAACCCGAAGGCCAGCAGGGTGCTCGAGGCGGAGGACAAGCTGCTCTGCTTCGGCCGCGAGGAGGCGATGCGCAACCTGGTGCCCGCAAAGCGCCGCCGTAGGTCTCGCCCCGAGGTGCAGCCGCTGCCGACCAATCCCCTCGAGGCCACCCTGCCCGCGGACCCCGCATGAGTCCCAAGGCGCCAACCCGGAGGGCGCGCCGCCGCCCGCCGTTCCAGCTCGCCGAGCACCGGATCCCGGCGGGCCGCCGCGGCACCCTCGAGCTGCCCATCGCCCGCCTCATGTCGGGCACGCCGGTGGCGCTGCCGGTGCTGGTGCTGCACGGCCGCGACGACGGCCCCACCGTCTGGCTCAGCGCCGCCATCCACGGCGACGAGATCAACGGCGTCGAGATCATCCGCCGGGTGCTGGCGCGGCTCGATCCCAAGAGCTTGCGCGGCACCCTGATCGCCGTGCCGATCGTCAACGTCCACGGCTTCAACACCGGCAGCCGCTACCTGCCCGACCGCCGCGACCTCAACCGCTCGTTCCCCGGCTCGGCCAGGGGCTCGCTGGCGGCCCGGATCGCCCACCTCATGATGACCGAGATCATCGGCCGGTGCACGCTCGGGATCGATCTGCACAGCGGCTCCGACCATCGCATCAATCTGCCGCAGGTGCGGGCCGATCTGGACGACCCCCGGACCCTGGAGCTGGCGCGGGCGTTCGGCCCGCCGCTGGCGCTGCACTCGCGGGTTCGCGACGGCTCGCTGCGGCAGGCGGCGACCGAAGCCGGCGCCACCGTGCTCCTGTTCGAGGGCGGCGAAGCCAATCGCTTCGACCGCTCGGCCATCGACGAGGGGACCCGCGGCGTGCTGCGGGTGCTCGGCTCCTGCGGCATGATCGACGACCCGCCGCCGGCCGCCGCCGTGACCCGGCTGTCACGCAACTCGAAGTGGGTGCGCGCCACCGGCAGCGGCATCCTCCACCTGGAGCCCGCGCTGGGCGACGAGATCCTCCGAGGCCAGCCGCTGGCGGCGATCCACGACGCTTTCGGCAAGCGGCGGGGGGCCATCTCGGCCCCGGCCAGCGGCCTGATCGCCGGTCTGACCCAGCGACCGCTGGTCAACCGTGGCGACGCCATCGCCCACGTCGCCGAGGTGGAGGAGCCCGGTGCGGCGACGGCGCCCGCCGCGGGATCGGGCCCCGAGCCCGGCCCGGAGCCGCGGCCCGCGCCGGGGTAGAGTCCCGCCCGAAACGAGGAGAGATCCCCATGCGAACGACGCTCGCAGTTCAGCTGACCGCCCTCGGCCTGCTTGCCGGTGCGGCAACCGCCGCCGCCCAGCCGCCCGGACCCGGGCTGCAGATCGCCGGCGCCCTCAGCGCCGCTCCCGAGGATCGGCGCGAGGGCGCCACGGTGATGGGCTACTCGCCGGCCGGCGAGCTCGTCATCCTGCGCGAAGGCACCAACGAGCTGATCTGTCTAGCCGACAGGCCGGGCGACGACCGGTTTCACGCCACCTGCTACCACCGCTCGCTCGAGCCCTACATGCGGCGCGGCCGCGAGCTCAAGGCCGAGGGCCTGGAGTCGACCGATTCGTTCCGCGTCCGCCACGAGGAGGCTGACGCCGGCACGCTGGAAATGCCGAAGACGCCGGCGGCGCTCTACAACCTCGGCGGCCCGACGACGATCTTCGACCCGGCGACCGGGAAGGTCACCGGCGGCAACTGGGTCTGGGTGATCTACACGCCCTGGGCCACCGAAGAGACCACCGGCCTGCCGACCACACCGCTGGCGCCCGGGGCACCGTGGATCATGCGGCCGGGCACTGCCTCGTCGCACATCATGATCGTCCAGCCGCGCGAGCCCGAGGCCACGGCCGACTCCCGGCCCTGACGGCGGTCGACCCGGGAAGCCCGATCCTCTCCCGCGCTCGCGGTCCGGCGGCCGGCGCCGGGCCGGCCCGCCGCGGCAGCTCGATCAACCGTGCTTGAGAAACGTCCCGGCCTGGAACTCGGCGAACGCCTGCTTGAGCTCGTCCTGGGTGTTCATCACGATCGGCCCGTACCAGGCGACCGGCTCCTCGATCGGCTTGCCCGAGACCAGCAGGAAGCGGATGCCGCGCTCGCCCGCCTGGACCACCACCTCGTCGCCGCGATCGAAGAGCACCAGCGAGCGGTTGTCGGCCTCCTCCGACAGCGAGGTGTCGGCCCAGCCGACGCCCTCGGTGGGCACGTCGAGCGGCGCCGAGGCGTTGCAGAACCGGCCCGAGCCGGCGAAGACGTAGGCGAAGGCATGGCGGGTGGTCTCGACCGGCAGGCTCTTGCGCCGGCCCGGCGGCACCGACACGTCGAGGTACTGCGGCTCGGCGGCGATGCCGTCGACCGGCCCGGTGGCGCCCCAGACGCTGCCGCAGATCACCCGGATCCGGGTGCCGTCGTCGTCGGTGACCTCGGGGATGTCGGCCGCGCCGACGTCCTGGTAGCGCGGCGGCGTCATCTTGAGCGACGAGGGCAGGTTGGCCCACAGCTGGAAGCCGTGCATGCGGCCGGCCTCGTCGCCGCGCGGCATCTCCTGGTGGATGATGCCGCTGCCGGCGGTCATCCACTGCACGTCGCCGCCGCCGAGCACACCCCGGTTGCCCAGGCTGTCGCCGTGCTCGACGGTGCCGGACAGCACGTAGGTGATCGTCTCGATGCCGCGATGGGGGTGCCAGGGGAACCCGTGCAGGTAGTCCTCCGGACGGTCGTTGCGGAAATCGTCGAGGAGCAGGAACGGATCGAACTCCTCGGTGCCGCCGAAGCCGAAGGCACGCCGCAGCCGCACGCCGGCGCCCTCCACGGTGGGCTTGGCCTTGATGAGTCGCTTGATGGGCCGTATCGACATCAGTTGCCTCCAGGTCATTCTAGCCGCCGCTTCGCCTGCCCCACTCCAACAGGTGTGTCGTCGGCGCGCCCGCGTTGGCAGGATCGGCTGGAGGAGGTAGGACCGATGAAGAGACCGGCAGAGCTCGAAGCGGCGGTGCGAGAGTTCCTGGCCCACAAGCGGATCGCGGTGGCCGGGGTTTCCCGAACCGACACCAACGAGGCGGCGAACGTGATCTACCGCCGGCTGCGCGGCCTGGGCTACGAGGTGTTCCCGGTCAACCCGCGCACCGCCAAGGTCGAGGGCGACGACTGCTTCCCCGACCTGGCCGCCATCCCCGGCGGCGTCGGCGCGGTTCTCGTCGCCACCCATCCCGACGTCACGCCCGAGATCGTGCGCCAGTGCGTCGAGCTCGGCGTCGGCCACGTCTGGATGCACCGCTCGTTCGGCCAGGGCAGCGTCGCCGACGAGGCGGTGGCGCTGTGCAGGGAGAACGACATCCGGGTCATCCCCGGCGGCTGCCCGATGATGTTCCTGACGCCGGTCGACGTCGGCCACCGCTGCATGCGCTGGTTCCTCAGCCTGACCGGCCGGCTCCCCAAGGCCGCTTAGTCAGCGCCGGCCCTCGCACCGGCTCTCGTGGCGAGCCGCTGTGCGGCCGCCTCACCCGCAAGCCAGGCACGAGATGCTCGGCGGCCGGCGGGCAAGGCCGGCCGCGGCCAGGCTACGGCGGCGTCAGCTGGAGAGCGGTGTCGATCTCGATCGTCAGCAGGCCGTCGGCCACGACCGTCGTGCCATCCAGAAGGCCGACCCGGTTGCCGGCGCGCAGGGTCAGGTCGCCGCCGCCACCCACCGTAAAGTCGGGGCCGACGGCGATGTTCCGGCAATGCTCCTCGATCCGGTCACCCAGGACCACGTCGATCTCGAGCACGAGATCGGGACAGGGGACGAACGGAAAGGGGCCGACGACGCGAAAGATCTCGCCGCTATTCGGTGTCCCGGTGCCCAGGTCCACGATGTAGAGGTAGCCGCCGCCGTCTTCGCCGAACGAGACGATGTTTTCGATCGTCTGGTCGACGGGAGCGGGGTCGAAGGCCGCCGTCCAGTCGACGAGGGTGGCCGAGGGGTCGGGGTCGTCGGGGTCGATCGACCAGATCCGCTCATTGACGTAGTCGCCGAAGAAGTAGCTGCCGGTAAGCGCCATCGCCGGTCCGTCCGGGCCACGGTAGACATAGCCGCCGGTGACCGAGTTGCCCTGGCTGGGACCGGTGCCGTGGGCGTACTCGTAGATCGGATCGACGTTGCCGGGCGGCGGCGGCCCGCCGAGGCAGCCGGTGGTCGAGTCCGGCGTCGGCTGCGTGCCCTCGCGCAGGTCCCAGCCCCAGTTCTCGCCGCCGCCGCTCGCGGCCGGCTGGAAGTCGATCTCTTCCCGGGTCGTCTGGCCGACGTCGGCGATGTAGAAGTCGCCGGTCAGGCGGTCGAAGCTCGAGCGAAACGGGTTGCGCAGGCCGTAGGACCAGATCTCGTCCGCCCCCGGCTGGCCGACGAAGGGGTTGTCGGCGGCGATCGCGTAGTTGCGCTGGGGGTCGGCCGGGAAGTCGTCGCCGTCGACGTCGAGCCGCAGGACGCTGCTCAGCAGGGTGGTCGTGTCCTGGCCGTTGCCGGCGGGATCGCACTGGCTGCCGCCGTCACCCAGCGGCACGTAGAGATAGCCGTCCGGCCCGAAGCCGATCCAGCCGCCGTTGTGGTTGCCGAACGGTTGCGGGATCTCGAGGATGACGCGGCCGCTGAGCGGGGCGGCGAGATCCGGATCGGCCGCGTCGCGCGTGTAGCGCTCCACCACGGTGCGCGGCGAACCGCCGGCCGCGGTGTAGTAATAGACGTAGACGTGCCCGTTGGCGCCGTAGGACGGATGAAAGGCGAGCCCCTGCAGCCCCTCGCCGCTGACCGCCAGATCGAGAAACGGAGTGACGCCGATCGTGCCGGTGGTGAGGTCCATGATCAGGATCTCGCCACTCCGTCGTTCCAGGATGAACAGCCGGTTGAAGTCCTCCGGCGGCGCCACGACGTAGGAGGGCGCGTCCAGGCCGTCGGCCACGCGGACGGTGCCGATGGGCTGCGCCCGCGAGACACCGGCCCAGGCCAGCAGGGCGGCGAGCGCCGCCGCCACGACGCGCGGCCGGTTACCGAAGAGCCTGGTGATATCGCCGAAGAGTCGCACTGCGCGCAAAGCCGTGGAAACCGGCGTGCAAGCTACCACGCCCGCCCGCGATCGCCGCGACGATCGACCCTGAGAGCTTCTCGAGGGCCTTGCCGGTGGCAGCGAGCGCCCCGCGGTCAGCCGGGCAGCTCCTGGAAGCTCTCGGCGGCGATCTTCCACTCGTCCGCCTCGCGGATCATCTCCAGCGTCCTGCCGGCGCGCCGGGTGTAGGAGTCGGTCTCCACGCTCTGCTCGAACTGGACGGCGAACCGGCCGGGGGCGAGCTCGGTCCGGGAGATCGGCCCCAGCCTCAGCTCCATCCCGGCCAGCGGCGGCAGCCAGACGTGGGGCGCCTCGTCGCCGTTGCCGCCGCCGTTCCCGTCGCCGTCCCCGTCCAAGCCGGCCGACGCCGGCGCGAACTCGGCCGAGTAGAAGGACAGATAGTCCTCGACCCGCCGCTCGGACCATGCCGCCGCCCAGGCCCTGACCGTCTCCTCGATCGCCGCGCCCCCGGCCGGTTCGTCCGCCGCGGCGAGCCCGGCCTCGTCTTCCGCCGCGAGCGCGGCTTCATCCTCCGCCGCGAGTCCGGTTTCATCCTCCGCCGCGAGCCCGGTCTCGTTCTCCGGCAGGAGCCCGGGGCGATCCTCCGCCATCAGCCCGGTCTCGTCCCGGGGCCCGGGCGCCGGGGCCGGCGCGGCTTCCGGGTCACCGCCGTTGCCGGCCGCCGCCGGCCGGCGGCCGAATCCCAGCCGAGCCACCGCCCGGCGGGCGACGCCGGCCAGGCGGGCGGCGCCGCTCGGTGCCGGCGGCGCGGGCTCGGCCGGAGCGGCCTCCGGCGTCGCGCTCTCGGCGGCAGTGGCCTGCGGCGGCTCGGTCTCGGTCGAGGTGGCCTGCGGCGGCGCGGGCTCGGCCGAGGCGGCCTGCAGCGGCGCGGGCTCGGTCTCCGGCAGCGCGAGCTCGTCCCGCGTGGTCTCGTCGGTCGGCGGCGTGCCCGGCGCGGCCATGTCCGACGTGGCGAGGCGAAGGGCCGCCTCATCAGGAGCCGTCTCATCCGACGCTACGGCCGTGGCGCTCGCGGCCGGACCCGGCGACTGCGGGCTCCCGGCGGCCTCGGCCGAGGTCTCGGCCGGTGCCAGCGCCGCCGGCTCGACGATCTCGCCTGGTCGCGGGTCATCGCTCTCGCCGCCTTCCGGCACGGCATCTTCGAGCCCGCCCTCCAGATCCGACCACGCCTCGTTGATCCGCGCCAGCCGGTCGGCGAGGCCGGCGCGCGCGGCGGCCAGCCGTTCCACCTTCCGGTCCAGGCCGGAGCCGAGCTCGGCGACCTCGGCCAGCTTGTCCGCCAGGTCGGCCTCGAGCACCCGCGCCGAGGTCAGATCGGTCTCGAGGCGCGACTTCATGGCCTCGGCGGCGCCGCGCATCCGGTCGAGCCGCCGCGTCGTCCGGGCCAGCTTCGCCGTCAGCTCGTCGCGGGCCGCGCGCAGCTCTTGCGCCTGCTCGCGCAGCGCGGCCTCGACCTCGGCGCCCAGGGCCAGCCGCTGCTCCGCCTCGTCGAGGCCGCCGCGGGCCTCGCTCAGTTGCTGCCGTAGCTCGCTCTCGGTGGCCTCCCACTCACGCCGCGACTCCGCCAGCTCCCGGCCCAGCGGCTCGAGCCGCTCCTCCGCCCGATCCGCCCGCTCGGTCTGACGCTCCAGCTCTTCGTTGGCGGTCTCGGCCAGTTCGAGCCGCTCTCGCAACCCGGCCTCGGCCTCGGCGCTCCGCTCGAGCCTGGCCCGAAGCTCGAGATCGGCCTCGCCGGCCTGCTCGCGGTCCTGTCGCAGCTCGGCGATCTCGGCCTCGGCGCGGCCGCGGTCCTCCGCCGCCTCGTCGACCGACGAGCGCAGGGAGCGATTCTCCTGCCGCAACACCTCGGCCTCCTCGCCCACCCGAATCGCCCGCTCCTCCGCCTCGCCGCAAGCCGACGCCGATTTGTCGCGGGCCGACTCGGCCTCGGCCCGGGCCGCCTGCGCCTCGTCGCGGGCCGACTCCAACTCGTCCCGGGTCGACTCCAACTCGCCAAGCTGCTGCTCGAGTCGCGCCAGACGGCGGCGCAGCCGCGCCTCGCGCTCCGCGTCCTCCGCGAGGACCGTTGGCGGGGGCACAGCCTCACGCGGCGGTTCGGCGGGCGGTGCGTCGGCAATGACGAACTGCTCCGCCTCTTCGGCCTCTTCGGCCGCTTGCAACTCCTCGGCGCCACGCTGACCGACCAGGCGCCGGACCAGCTTCTGGCTCGTCAGGTCGAGCTCGAGGAAACGCACGCCCATCCCCGGCGGACGGTCCGGGCCCTCGCTCCGCCGCCGCGTCCAGACGACCTCCGCCGTGCCCTGGAAGAGCGAGAAGTCGTCGCCGAGCTGGAACTGGAAGACGAATGTCGAGCCCGGCGGCAGCGGCCGGTGGGCGCGGATGAACATACCCGAGGGCGACAGGTTCTCGGAGACCTCCTCGACGAACTCGTCGAACAGCTTGAAACGGATCTCGATCGGCGTGGGGACGCCGGTCTCGCTCGGCTTGCTCTCCTCACGAGTCGCCCCGCCCGCGGGAAGGCCGCTGGTCAGCCGCCGGAAGACGAACTGGCGCAGGAGCTCGAACTCCTGCTCCCCGAGGCCGCGGAACTGCAGGCCGAGCATGAAGTTGGACGGGCGCCCGAGGTCGGCCTCGCGATCGACGCTGACCACCTCGGCGCCGACCTCGATTCGCGTCTCCGGCAGGTCCCCCTCGGCTTCCACCACGAAGTGCAGGCCTTCCAGCAACGTCCCGCGCTCCAGTGCCTCGTCGCACAGCAAGGCGGCCCCACCGGCGCCCAGCGTCCAGATGGTGCCTTGCCGCCACTCCTCCGCCCCGGCGACCAGATACTCGGCCTCCAGCGGTATGCGCAGCCGCGGGTGCTTGCGGCGCTCCTTGATCATGATCTCGCACTCTAGGCCGCCGCCACGGGGCGGGGATATTGAATCCGCAACACAGGTATGACCTGTGTCACAGGGGCCGGCAAGCCGGCGATGGTGGTCTCCATCTGCGGGTCGCTGCCGCCCATCCCGTAGACCACGACCTGGCTGCCCTCCCCGGGACCCGGTCGCCGCGCGGGCAGCGCCCTGGCGACCGGTCCAAGGGTCTTGGCCGGCGGCTCTGCTAACCTCCCGGCGCCGACACCGAACCGCCACGGAGGATGCCGCCTTTGCTCGCCCTGCTCTCCCCCGCCAAGACCCTCGACTTCTCGCCGCCCCCGAAAACCCTGCCGGTGACCCGGCCGGCCTTGAAGAAGGAGATCGCCATGCTCATGCGGCGCTGCAAGGGGCTCGAGGTCGCCGAGTTGCGCAAGCTGATGAAGCTGAGCGAGCCGCTCGCCGAGCTCAACCACGAGCGGTTCCAGGCGATGAGCCCGCGCTTCACCCCGGGCAACTCCAAGGCGGCCCTGCTGGCCTTCCAGGGCGACGTCTACCGCAAGCTCGACGCCGCGACCCTGTCGCGCCCGGACCTGCTCTGGGCGCAGGAGCACCTGCGGATCATCTCGGGCTTCTACGGCCTGCTGCGGCCGCTCGACCTGATGCAGCCCTACCGGCTGGAGATGGGCTCGCGGCTGGCCACCGAGCGCGGCAGCAACCTCTACGCCTTCTGGGGCAGCCGGCTGGCCGAGGCGCTGAACGCCGAGCACAAGAAGCGGCCGGTGGCGGCGGTCCTCAACCTGGCCTCCAACGAGTACATCAAGGCGGTGCCGGCCGAGCGGCTGGCGATGCCGATGGTCACCGCCGGTTTCCAGGAGTGGCGCGACGGCAAGCTGAAGACGATCGCCTTCTCGGCCAAGAAGGCGCGCGGGCTGATGGCCCGCTACGTGGTCGAGAAGCGGATCGAGGAGCCCGAGAAGCTGAAGGGGTTCGCGCTCGACGGATATCGCTTCGACAAGAAGCGGTCGACCGGCGATCAGATGCTGTTCACCCGCCGCCGGCCGGCGGCGTAGGCGCGGCCGGCCGGCTGACGCGCTGGTCCGCGCGCCGCCGCCCGTTCCGATCGCCCGCTGCCGCGCCTAGTGTCCCGTTTGACTAGTCCCGTTCAACAAGTTCGAGGTCGTTTTCGTCCCTGGCAAGGCGCGTCGACGCTGGAATACCGGGCGTCTTTCGAGGAGGCGCAACGCCGCCAGGGGCGAAAAGGGCCCGAAATTGGTGGATGGGATTAGTCAAACGGGACACTAGGGCTTGAGGCAGCCCTTCTCTTTCGGTTTCTGGTCGTGCGGCACATAGCCGGTGAACACCACCACCGGCCCGCTCGAGTTGCCGCAGCCGTCCACCGCCGTCAGGTCGAGTCCGTAGTGGCGGCCCTCGGGGTCGGTGCCCGCCCGCTCGGACCGCAACGCCAGGGTGTCCGTGGAGCCGTCGTAGACGCAGTCGCCGGTGGTCTTGCCGTCGCCGTTCTCGCCCGGATGCTCGGGGCACGGCGCGTCGTCGCACTGGTCTGAACTGCAGGAGATCGCCGCCACCAGCGGTGCCGGATCGCAAGCGTCCACGACCTGGACCGGCGCGGTCACGTCGTCGATGAAGACGAACTTGTGGTTGGGCGGCCACAGGCAGACCGCGTTGTCCGGCCCCGGGATCACCACCGGCGGTACCGTGTCGATGGTCTCGATGGTCTGAGCACAGGAGTCAGTGAGGTCCGCTTCATCGGTGGCCGTCCAGGTGCGGGTGATGGTCTGGGTGCCGCCGCAGCCGGGCACGATGACGTCGGCGAAGCCGATCGCCGGCTCGGCGGTGCAGTTGTCGACCGCCGTCGCCGTGCCGGTGACCGCCGGGCTGGTATCGGCCGGACACTCGAGCACCGCATCGGCCGGGCAGGTGATGACCGGCGGCGTCACGTCGATCACCGTGATGGTCGCCTGGCAGCTGTCCGACAGGTCGCCGTCGTCGGTGACCGTGAGGGTCACGACCGTATCGCCCAGCGGGTAGGGGCCGGCCGGGGAGAGCTCGAAGGTGATCGGGTCGTCATCCGGGTCGGAGGAGCCGTCATCGACATCCGCCGCCGTGGCGGTCCCCTGGCAGGCCCCGTCGGCCTCTACGATGACGTCCTGGCAGACCGCCTCCGGCGGCCGGTTCGAGACCAGCTCGACCGAGCCGACGTCGCGGTCCGCCCCCTGCGGCCGGCTCTCGCCACGCTGGTCGGCGGCCGGGCCGGCGAGCGTCGAGGCGTCGACCGCCGGGCTGGCGTCGGCCGGCAGGTGGGTCTCGGTCGGACCGCCGTTGTCGGCCAGGGCGGCCAGTTGCGGATCGGCGGTGGAGACCGTCGAGCCGGCGAAGCCGCTCTCCGACTCGATCAGGTTGTCGGTGCCGAAGGCGGTCTCCGAGCCGCTGCCGATCGAGCTGCTCACCAGATCGGTGTTGGTCGAGTTCGCCAGAATGGTGCCGTCGATCTGGGCGGTGGCGGTGAACTCGCCATCGAGGCTGCCATCATCCTCGTCGCCCAGGTTGTAGACACCGCCGCCGCCGTCGGCCGCCGTATTGCCCTCGAAAGTGGCCGCGAGCACGGCCAGCTCGCCGTTACGGTTGAAGATCGCACCGCCCAGGCCCTGGCCGGCCGAGCCGTTGCGGCCGCCGGCGCCGCCGAAGGCGCCATTGGCGCTGAAGGTGGAGTTGGTGACGCTCACCGTGCCGCCGTGGTTGAAGACGGCGCCGCCCATGCCGGCGCCACCGCCGCCGCCGCCCCCGGCCGCGGTGATCGAGCCGCTGCTTATGCCATTGCCGCCGGCGCCGGCGCCAAAGCCGCCGGCCGCGCCCGCGCCCGCCGGCTGGCCGGTCTGGCCGCCGCCGCCACCACCACCGCCGCCGCCGAAGCCGCCGGGACCGCCGTCGGCCGCCGGGTTGTTGGCGTTGCCGCCACCGCCACCGCCGCCCGAGCCGAAGCCGCCCGGGCTGCCGTCCTGGCTGCTGTCGCCGCCGTCGCCGCCATCGCCGCCGCCGCCGGCACCTCCCGGCCCGCCGTTGTCGAAGGCGTTGAATCCGGTCGGAATGCCGCCGTCGCCGGCCAACCCGGCACCACCGGAGCCGCCGCGGGGAAAATCGTCGGGAAGCATGGAGTCCGGGCCACCCTCGCCGCCGATCGCCTGGTTCGCGACCAGGGTGCTGCGCACGATGGTGAGACTGCCCTCGTTGAAGACCGCGCCGCCCAACCCGGCGCTGCCGCCGCCGGTGCCGCCGCGGCTGCTGGCACCGCCGTCGTAGCCCAGCGCGACGCCATCGGCCAGGGTGATCTCGTCCAGCGTCAGGCTGCCCGCCGCGGTGACATAGAACAGGCGCAGCCGCGTCACCCCGCCGTCGCGGGCGATGGTCAGAAACGGCGCCGCGCCGCCGGCGACGGTGACGTCGCTGGTGACCGTCAGGGCGCTGGGACCGAAGGTGGTGTCATCGACGATGGAAAGCGCGATCGTGCCGCCGGCCAGCGCCGCATCGAAGACGATCGTGTCGGCGCCGCTGCCGGTGTCGCCGAGATCGGTCGAGCCGTCGGCGTTGGCCGCCGCCACCGCCTCGCGCAGCGTCACCAGGCCGTCGCCGCCGGTAAGGTTGTCGTCCGCCGAGTTGACCGTGATCGTGGCGGCCCCGGCCGCCGTCACCCAGACAAACACCATGGCCACGGCCGTGGCCGCTTGCCGCCGCAACAGATTCAATCCCTTCATCTCGACCCCTCCCTCTTGTTCTTCGGACTGGGACCGATCCTATCGCTTCGCCTCCCGCCGTCAAGGCGACGCGAGCCTCCCGCCAAGGGTGCCTGAATCGTGCCGGCCGCTTGGCCGCGGCAGCGCCCGGATGGCCGGTCTACAAGCTGGCCAGGATCTCCTCCACCGTCGCCGCCTCGGGGTCGCCGGGCGCCAGCTCGAGGAAGCGCCGCAGGTGCCGCTTCGCCGTCTCGGCGTCGCTACTCAGGTACGAGAGGCCGAGCAGGCGGTGGGCCGACGAGTGATCGGGCTGGTGCGCGACGACCTTTGTCAGCGCCTTGATCGCCGCCACGTAGTCGCCGGCATCGAACGCCGCCTCGCCGCGCTTGAAGAAGATCTCGCCCACCGCCGGCGCGTCGACGTCGGCGTAGGCGGCAAGCGCCGCGGCGATCGCTTCGTCATCGCCCACGGCCTCCTGGATGACGAAGACCAGCCGCCGGCCCTGGGGACTGCCGGGATCGAGGGCCAAACCGGACTCGGCCGCCGCCAGCGCCGCGGTATGGCGCCCGGCCTCGAACTCGAGAGTGCCCAGGCCGAAGTGGGCCACGGCCATCCCGGCGTCGAGCGCCAGCGCCTCCTCGAACCGGCCTCTGGCCGTCGCCGCGTCTCCCTGCTTCGTGGCCACGGCGCCCTCGTTGAAGGCGTGCACGGCCAGCTTCGGAGCCAGCTCCGGATCGGCGGCGAGGCTGCCGCGAAGCTCGGCGACCCGCTCGGCGTTGCCCAGCTTGCGGTAGGCCTCGTAGGCGGCACGCTTGGCCTGTGGGTCGCCGGGCCGGGCGGCGAGAACGGTCTCCGCCGCCTCGGCGGCCTTGGCCCAGGCGCCTTCGTCGTAGTAGATACCGGACAGGATCTGATACGGCTCGGGCAGGGTGGGATCGGCCTCGACGGCGGCCAGAAAGCTCGCCTTGGCGGCCTCGATGTCCCCCGCCTGAAGCGCGGCGCCGCCGACCTTGTAGGCCTCGACCGCCTTGCTGCGCCGGCCGGCGCTGGCGTCGAGCAGCTCGACCGTGACTACCGGCCTGGATTTCGCCGCGACGGGCAGGTTGGCCTCGAACGGCGCGTACCCCTCGCGCGCCAGGCCGATCACGTAGTCGCCCTCCGGGACCTTGATCGAGAACTTCCCCTCGCGGTCGGTAGTGACGGTCTGCCGGGTGCCGTCGGCGGCGGTGAGGGTGATCTCCACGCCGTCCAGGGGCTCCCCGGTGACCCGGCTGGTCACCGTGCCGCTGACGGTGCCGCTGGCTGCTTTGCGCGCCGCCAGTCCGGGGGCCGCGACGACAAGCCCGAGAACGACGACCGCCAGGGCAGCGGCGAGCCCGCGGCTGGGGTCGAGCCGGTGGCTCCGGCGGCGGCGGGGACGGCTGGCGGCGGGCTTTTCGATCGTCATGGGCTCTCCTCTGCGGGGCTCTGGCCTCATTGGGCTCTGGTCTCCCGTGTGTGCGGGTCTCCCTGCACACGGGTCTCCTTGCACATTGGCAGGCGAAGCGTACCCGAGTCGAGCCCGCCGGGCGATGCCGGCCTCGGGCCCTGCCGGATCGCGCGGCGTCTCGGGGGCCGCCCGGTCGCGAGGTGTCTCGAGGCCCCCGCCGGAAAGCGCTCGTCCCGGCCTTATTCTGACGGGCCGTATACTGACGGGGTGAGCACAACCAGCGTCTCCGACTTCTCCTCCGAGGCGGTCACCCGCGACATCCGGGTGCACGTCGTCCCCCAGTTCGACCCCCAGCGCTCGCGCCCGTCGAACGGCCGGTGGTTCTTCCTCTACACCGTGACGATCGAGAACCGCGGCGACGAGACGGTGCAGCTGCTCGCCCGGCACTGGGTGATCACCGACGGCGCCGGGCGGGTCGAGCAGGTGCGCGGTCCCGGGGTGATCGGCGAGCAGCCCGTGCTGGCGGCCGGCCAGTCGTTCCGCTACACCTCCGGCTGCCCGCTGCGCACCGACGTGGGCAAGATGGAGGGCAGCTACCAGATGGTGACCGTGGCCTCCGGCGAGGCCTTCGACATCGCCATCGCGCCGTTCACCCTCTGCGCGCCGGGCCTGGTGCACTGAGGCGCGGCAACCGCTGCTAGGGCACCTTGTCCGCGTCCTCGGGCCGGTCGTCGGCCGCCGGCGCCGCTGCCGGAGCGCCCTCGGGCCCGCCCATCATGCCGCCGCCCATCATCATCGGGTTGACGTCGGTGTTCCAGGTCTCGACCTTGATCTTGAGCGCACCCTCGGCGTCGCGCTCGTAGATCGTCAGGTATTTGCCCGCATCGTTGATCGTGCCGGGCATGCCCGCCATCTCGAGGGCGATCTCGAACTTGCCGATCTCGATCACCTGGTCGCCGGCCTGCCAGACGTCGGTGGGCTCGCTCTCGAAAGACAGCACGTTCATGCCGGCGGCCTCCATCTGGGCGTGGCTCTCGCGGAAAGCGTCGAGGCCCTGCATGCGAGGACTGTAGTTGGGCAGCGAGATCGCGTCGGGAGCGTACATGGCCATCATCCGGTCGACGTCTTTTTCGACCATCGCCCGGGCCAGGTCGTCGCCGATCGCGGTGACCTCCTGCATCAGGGCCGCCTGCTTTTCGTGATGGTCTGCCGCGGCGACCGCGGCCATCACCAGGACCAGCAGAATCACCGCTACGAAGCGAAGTGCGCGCATCCTCATCCTCCTCCGGGTTGTTGAGGCGATGAGCCTAGCACTGCCCGGCGCCAGACTCGGCGCCAGTCGCCGGCGGGACGAGCCGGTTACGTCTTCGAAGCGGCCGGCGGAGTTGCAGACTCCACACCCGGGTGACGGCCCGCCCGTACTATGATCACCAGACCCCACGGGGGGCACAGGCGAGACCGGGCCGCCCGGCGAGAGCGGAGATCGTGTCGCGGATGAAGCGCATCAGCCGCAGAGAGTTGCTCAAGATCGTCCCCCTGGGCGCCGGGGCGCTGCTGCTGGACGGCCCGGCGGCGCTGCGCCGGGTCGAGCGCGCCGTCGCCGCGGCCACGCCCGAGCTCGCGCCCCAGCCGCTCGACCCGCTGGCCGACGAGGGCGCCCGCCACCGCGCCGAGCACGACCCGCTGCACAAGATCCGCGACTTCGACCGCACCTACGACGACGACTACCTGCTGGACGAGGCGCGGCTCGAGCTGCTGGTGACCACGGCAGCGCGGCTCGAGCGGGCCGTCCGGATGATCGGCCACGGCCATTTCAACCTGGTCTCCTTCGACGACCTGCTGCGCTTCGCCGACCGCTACGGGGAGATCGGCCCCTTCACCGCGGCCGAGCTCGGCTTTCTCGACGAGATCTTCCACACCGACGCCAAGCTCTACGGCTTCCGGGGCGACAAGATCCTCGACCAGCAGACGGCCGGGTTCGCCGACGCCGACGTCGAGCGTATCGCCGCGACCGGCCACTACCTGCTGCGCGGCGAGCCGCTCGAGCGATACGAGCGGATTCGCGCCGACCTGGGCGAGAGTATCTTCCTGACCTCGGGCGTGCGTGGCGTAGTCAAGCAGTTTCAGCTCTTCCTGTCGAAGGCGGTCACGACCGGCGGCAACCTGTCCCAGGCCTCGCGGTCGCTGGCGCCGCCGGGCTACTCGTACCACGCGATCGGCGATTTCGACATCGGCCGGGTCGGCTTCGGGATGAAGAACTTCACCGCCGACTTCGCCCAGACACCCGAGTACCGCAAGCTGATCGACCTCGGCTACGTCGAGATCCGCTACACCGAGACCAACCCCTTTGGCGTGCGCCACGAGCCGTGGCACATCAAGATCGGTTGACCGCCGCTACCCGAGTGACATGAACGGCAACCATAAGCGGAACCTCTGGCGCCGCATCGGCTCGGGCCGGCCGCTGGCCCTCGGCCTGCTCGGCACCCTGGTCGTGCTGCTGATCGTCTGGACCTGGTCGCCGGCCGAGCCGACGCCCGGGCCGCCGCGGCTGCCCGTGCCGGCCGGCCTGGAGCCGGCGCCCGGGCCCGCAGAGCCGGCGCCCGACCCAGAGCCGCCGGGGAGCGGGCCGCCGGGGAGCGAGCCGCCGCCGAGCGAGCAACCCAAACCCCAGCCGCCGTCGGCGACCGACGAGGCCGCGGAGCGCCAGGAGGTCGTGCGCACCTGCAAGCAGATCGCCGCCAGGCTGCGCAGCGTGTCGCTCGAGGACTGCACCGGCAGCCCGCTTGGGCTGTCCGGCGCGCGCTCCTCCCTGGGAACGCCGATCCTGGTGGCCGAGTACCCGCCGCTGCCCGAGCGCCAACCGCTTGGGCGGGTGCTCCTGTTTGGCGGTATCCACGGCGACGAGCTGTCGTCGGTGAGCATTGTCTTCGGCTGGCTCGAGACGCTCGACCGCTACCACTCCGGCCTGTTCCACTGGCGCATCGCGCCGCTGGTCAACCCCGACGGTCTGCTGCGCCGGCCGGCGCAGCGGATGAACGACCGCGGCGTCGACCTCAACCGCAACTTCCCCAGCCCCAACTGGCTGGTCGAGGCTCCCGAGTACTGGATCCACCGCACCGCGCGCAACCCGCGGCGCTACCCCGGCGAGGCGCCGCTGAGCGAGCCCGAGTCGCGCTGGCTGCACGACCAGATCGAGACCTTCCAGCCCTCGGCCATCGTCGCCGTGCACGCGCCGCTGCACGTGCTCGACTACGACGGCCCGCCCGATCCACCGCAACGCCTCGGTCCGCTGCACCTCAAGCAGATGGGGACCTACCCGGGCTCGCTGGGGCGCTTCGCCGGAATCCACCTGGGCCTGCCCGTCGTCACACTCGAGCTGCCCAGCGCTGGTATCATGCCGACGACCGACGAGCAGCTCAGGATGTGGGTCGACCTGGTCGCCTGGCTGCGCCAGAACGTCCCAAAGCACGAGCCCGCGCGCATCGCCCGCACCGGGCGGGCGGTCGCCGCCCCGGCCGCCGGAGCCGAACGTTGAGGGCGCCGAGCGCGGGCAAGGGCCGCCGACCATGAAATCGAGCCCGAGCTCGAGATTCGAAGGGAAAGGGATCCGCAAATGGCAAAAACGAGCGTGAAGCCGGACGGGCAGGAGCCAAAACAGGCCCGCGAGGCACAGCAGGACGTTCACAAGGACGAGGAGACCTCGGAGATGGAGTCGGCCGTCGTCAAGATGATGCGCATGCAGTACGGTCTGCTCGCCGGCGGCGCCAAGGGGATGACCGAGATGGCGAAGATGATGGAGACCTTCTTCGACTCGCTGGCAAAAGAGACCGATCTGAAGACGAGCGACGACTGGCGCGGCATCCTCGAGAGCGCCCCGGACGCCATGGTCACGGCCGGCCGCAAGGCGATGGAGAAGGGCGACCGGGCGGCGCAGGAGATGGTCGACACCTACCGCCGCTACAGCGAGGGCAAAGAGTAGACCCCGGGGCGTAGACTGCCGTCGGGCTCCAACGGGCCCGGCCTGCGATGACACAACGTGCCCAGGAGTTTGTGCTCGAGTCGACAGACGGCGGCGAGGTGAGCCTCAGCGCCGCACTGGCGGCCCGCAAGGCGGCCGTGGTGGTCTTCTGGTCCGGCGTCTGCTCGCACTGTCAGCGCTACGACGGCTACCTCGACACCTTTGCCGACCGCCACCCCGAGGTCGCCCTGCTGGTGGTCGCCTGCCGCGAGGAGGAGGATCGCGACTCCGTGCTCCGGACCGCCGGCGAGCGGCGCCTCCGCTTCCCCGTCCTGCTCGACGCCGGCCGCGAAACGGCACACCGCTGGCAGGTCCACCAGACGCCGCGCGCCTTCCTGGTGACGCCGGGCCTCGAGGTGGTCTACCGCGGGGCGATCGACAACTTCACCTACCCGGAAGACCCGGCACACCAGCCGTACCTGGAGACGGCGATCGCCGAGCACCTCGCCGGCCGACCGCCGAGCCGGGCCGAGACGGCTTCGTTCGGCTGCCCGGTCGAATCCGTCTACTACCGGCTCCCCAAGCCGTTCTCCGGTTGAACGGGCACCGATGAGCTCCTTTCTCTCCTCGCTGCTGCGCCTGTCCTCCGTCGCCGCCGAGGGCGGTCTCAACTTCGCGAGCGCCTCGGTAGAGCTCGCCCAGAAGACCAGCCGGCAGGCGTTCGGGCACCCCAGGACACGGCCCCGGCGGGCGCCCAGCGACGGGCCCGAGGACGTCGACGCCGCCACCTCCGAGCTGGCCAACCGGCTGCTGCGCTCGGCGCTGCACGCCCGGCTCACCCCCGGCGGCATCGGCGAGCTCTCGCGCGAGGTCGCCGAGGCGATCGAGCAGAGCTTTCGCCTGCGCGGCGCCGACCGCTGGCTGGCCCTGCCCCTCGAGCTGCCGCTGGCGCTGGCCGGCCTGGGGCTGCGGCAGGCCGAGCTCGCGATGGTTGCGGCACGGGCGGTGCCCGAGGGCGAACAGGGCGACTTCCTCGGCTTCGTCAGCGAGCTCTTCTCCGACCTGCACGTCTACTTCAGCCTCCAGTACGGCCGCGAGGTCGATCGCTGGCGCGAGCGGGTCCGGCGCCGCCCCGGCGACGCCCGGGCGCGCCTCGAGCTCGGCCGCACGCTGCTCAAGTGCGGCCTCTACCGCGAGGCCATCGACGAGCTGGCGCGGGTCGACGGCGGCTCGAAGCTGCGCCGGCAGGCCCTCTACCACCGCCTCGTGGCGGGCTGCCGCGGCGGCCTCTACGCCGGCGCCGTCGAGGACGGCGTTGCCTGCCTCGAGATCGAGCCCGGCGACGAGCGCGCCCGCTACTGGTTGTGGCTGACGGCGATGCAGTCGGGCGGCTACCCGGAACGCGTGGCACCGGCGCTGCGCCTCGAGCCGCGCGACGGCTACCACCCGACGACGGTGGAGCTCGAGGAGGTGGCGGCGGCGATCGGCCTCGACAAGACCAGCGGCGGGCGCGGCACGGCGGTGGCCGACCTCGACGGCAACGGCTACCTGGACGTGGTGGTGGCGGGGGCCCACGCCGGCGTCAGCCTCTACCGCAACAACGGCGACGGCACCTTCACCGACATCTCCGCCGGCTCGGGCCTCGACGCCTGCGTCTACGGCTTCGGCGTCGCCGCCGCCGACTACGACAACGACGGCCTGACCGACCTGTTCGTCACCAGCATGGGCTTCTTCAACGGCGACAGCGCCCTCTACCGCAACAACGGCGACGGCACCTTCACCGACGTCACCCGCGAGGCCGGCCTCGAGTGCTGGGGCCCGGCCTTCACCGCCAGCTGGGTGGACACCACCGGCGACGGGCTGCTCGACCTGTTCGTGGCCAACAACCTGGGCGGCCTGTTCGACCGCAAGACGCCCAACCGGCTGTTTCGCAACAACGGCGACGGCACCTTCACCGACGTCACCCACGAGGCCGGCCTGGTGACCCGCTGGCCGACCATCGGCGCCGTCTGGGGCGACTTCGACAACAACGGCCTGCCCGACCTGTTCTTGAACGGCCTCGGACGGGCGCAGCTGTTTCGCAACCAGGGCGACGGCACGTTTCGCGACGTCAGCCGGGCGGCGGGAATCGACCGGCCGGCGATCGGCTCGGTGGCGGCGGTCTGGGACATCGACGACGACGGCTGGCTGGACATCCTTCAGTTCACCTACTCCCGCCCGACCGAGGCCATCCACACCTTGCGCAACGGCCGCGGCCCGAGCGACGGCGAGCCGCTCAGGGTCTTGCGCAACAACCGCGACGGCACCTTCACCGAGATCGCCGACAGGCTGGGGATCAGCGGCTGCTGGGGGACGATGACCGCCAACCTGGGCGACTTCGACAATGACGGCCACCCGGACATCCTGCTGGGCAACGGCGACCCCGGCATGGACCGCTGCGAGGCGCCGGTGCTGCTGGCCAACGACGGCGCCGGGCGGTTCGCCAACGTGGCCTTCGCCGCCGGGCTGCCGTTCGTCGGCAAGGGCCACGGCGCCAATCTCGCCGACCTCAACGGCGACGGGCGGCTGCACCTGCTGATGGCCAACGGCGGGCTCTATCCGGGCGACCTGCTGACCACCACCGTGCACCGGCCCCGAACGCTGCCCGGCGGCTACCTCAACGTGCGGCTGGTCGGCACCAGCGGCAATCGCGACGCCATCGGCGCGCGGCTCGCCCTGGCGGCGGGCGGCCGGGTACAGCACCGGCTGGTCTCGGGCGGCAGCGGCTTCGGCTGCCTGCCGCTGGAGCAGCACTTCGGCCTGGGCGAGCTCGGGGCCGTCGACTCGCTGGAGATCCGCTGGCCGGGCGGCGCCGTCGAGAGCCGCGACGATCTACCGGTCAACTCGACAGTGCGCATCGTCGAGGGCGAGCCCGGCTGGCAGCCGGTCTACCCCGACCGGGCCCGATAGGCGCGGCCGGACGGCGCGGCCCCGGCCAGGACGTCGGGACCGTGCCGACCCCGGAGCCCGGCGTTCAGGCGCCGGCCGGGAATCCTTTGGCCGCGAGGACCTCCCGGATCTGCCCCTGGTGCCGGCCTTCGTGGCTGGCGATGAAGCTCATCACGCCGGGCAGGTTGGTCAGGCCGCACAGCGGGTTGTAGTAGCGCAGCCGTTCCCACTCGACGTCTGGGTTGCCGTCGAAGAAGCGCTCGAGATACTCCTCGAAGCCCGCCAGGTCGCCGCGCAGCTCGTCCGCCGGGCGCCCCTTGCGCGGTTCGATCCTGGCGGGCGCCTTGGCCGGCACCGCCCGGTTGCTGAACACCGCCTGCCGGATCTGGCGGGGGAAGAGAATGCCCGCCATCGCCATTGGCACGTCGAACAGCGGCAGGAAGGCGTCGGGCACCAGCGGCAGCGAGAAGCCGGCATCGGCGAGGCCGCGGTATAGGCTGACGCCGCCGCGCCGCTTCTTCCAGCGCCGCAGGAGCTCGTCGTACTCCTCGCGGAACACTTCGTCGATGCGCACCAGATGGTCCAGCACCTCGCCGACGGACCATTTGCGGGGCGAGGTCGAGAAGTCCAGCTGCTCCTGGGTCAGATCGCCTGCCAGCGCCAGGGTCTCGCTTCTGGCGTCGCGGAACTCGTCGAAGGCCTTTGGCCTGCCGCTCATCGTGACTCTCCTGAAGGCGCGGGATGGAAGGAGGCGTGGAACCCCAGGTGCACCGGCCGCCGCAGCCGCAACTCGGCTACCGGCCCCCTGGCCACGTCGTGGGCGTCGAACAGCAGAAAGGAGCTGCGCCGCCGCTCGGCGTCGAACTGCTGACAGATTACCGCGCCGCGCCGGTCGTCGGCGGGGTCGGGGAGGAAGATCGGCTCGCCGCCGAGATAGTGGCCCGGCGGCGCCTGGTAGCCGGCCGTGCGCCCGTCCTGCCAACGCAGGTGGACCAGCCGGTCGAAGAACTTGCGCCCGGGCCGCTCGCTGGCCGAGATCGCCAGCACCCAGAAGTCGTCGTAGGGGCGGCCGGCGAGGCGGGGGTCGACGGCCGGGAAGTCGCACATCAGACGGTGATCCAGGGTGCGCCGCTCGACGACGCTCTGGCGGTCGAGGTCGACGCGGTAGCGCACCGGCTGCGCCCACCGCACGTCGGGGAACAGGTCCGGCACCCCGTACTGGTCGTAGACCGGCCGCTCCAGCTCCACCACGTCCACCACCAGCTGTCCGCCCTCTTCGAAGCAGTTGATCTGGTGCAGGGAGTAGGCGCCGCCGACGCTCACCCGCGCCACCTCTTCGCCGTCCTCGCGCCGCGCCACGACCAGCCGGCTGCCGCGCTCCGGCTGCCAGCTCAACGAGTCCAGGAGCGAGGCGCCGCCTTCCAGCAGCTCCTTCATGCGCAGCACGTAGGGGGAGAGATAGACCACGATGTAGCGCTCGCTCAAGCCGAAGTCGTGCACCGAGCAGGGCGCCTCGATTCCGATCCGCCGGCGGTAGACCAGCTCGCCGTCCGCCGCCGCCCGGTAGAGGTTGACGCAGGGCCGCCGCTCCGAGAAGGCGATGCCGAAGTTGAACAGCTCGCCGCTGTCGAGGTCGACGTTGGCGTGCGCCGAGAACGGGCTGATCTCGTTCAGCCGGCCGCCGAAGGTGTAGGCGCCTCGCGTCTCCAGCGTCACCGGGTCGAGCTCCCAGGGCAGCCCCTGCTCGCCAAAGGCCAGCAGGGTGCCAAAGGCCGGGTAGACGCTGACGTTCGCCGGCGACTCGAGACCGACGCCGCGCATCAGCCGATCGCCCTCGAACGCCGTGCCGAACGCCCGGAAGACCGGCTGGCCGGCGCGCTCCTCGGTGGTGAACTTGGTGCTGCGCACGAACCGGTTGGTGAAGCTCACCCCGCCCTCGGCGAAGCGCAGCGCGCAGACCATGCCGTCGGCGTCCAGCCAGTGGCGGCAGCGCCGGCCGCCGCGCTCGAAGAGGGCCGGTCCGTTCAAGTAATAGGTCCCGCGCACGAAGCCCGGCACCTCGCCGCGGATCTCGTCGACGGCGTAGGCCTCCTCCACCAGATCGAGGGTGAAGGCGTTCTCGAGCAGCGGGGCGTTGTCCGGTTGGGTCATGTCGGGTCCCCTCCGCCGCCGCCGGCGGTCGCGGGGGCGGCCGCCGCCGCGGCCGCGGCCGGCGGCGTCTCGAACCGCTCGAGCACCCGCGGGTCGAAGCTCCACTCCCAGACCTCCGCCGAGCCGCGGCACTCGCGCCAGCGGCGCCGCGTCTCGGCCGGGTCGAAGTCGCCGGCGGCCAGCTCGAGGCCCGCGACGAACGGCCGGTTGGTCAGCGCGCGCTTGTCCTCCAGGACCATCGCCGCCACCCAGGCGAGCACGAAGCGGCCCAGCTCTTCGATCCCGTCGACCTGCTCGGCCAGGATCCCCCGGGCCTCCTCCACCGACACCCCGACCTCGTAGAAGGTCCGCTGCGCGCGCCGCAGCTGGCCGAGCTCGCGGAAGTCGAAGAAGAGCGGCTCGCCGGGCGGCTGGCGATGGCGCTTCTTCCACTGGAAGTAGCCGCTCAACACCCGCTGCACCGTCTCGTTGGCCGGCCCGAGGCGCGACAGCTGGCGCAGCCACGCGAGCGCGAACCGGCGGTCGGTGAACAGGTCGTTGACGAACGGGAAGACGTAGGCGGCGAAGTAGATGGTCAGCTCCCAGCCGTACTTGAGACAGAACGCCTCCTGGTCGCCCAGGGCGTCGTAGCTGGTCGCGTACGACGGCACGTAGGCGCCGTAGACGGTCCGCATCAGCTGCTCGTAGAGCCTGCACTTCGTCTGCAGCTCCTCCTGGTCCGCCGTCTCGATGGCGTCGACGATCAGCGTGTTGTAGATCGCGATCAGGTCGCTGCCCGGGCTGTAGAGCGGATCGGAGAAGCGGCCCGCCTCGCCGGACAGCGCCCAACGCGCCGGGTCGATGGTGCGCGCGCAGTCGTGGGAGAAGCCGCGGTAGCCGCCAAAGCTCAGCACCTCGCGGTGCGGCAGGTCGCGGGCGAACAGCGGGAACTCGCGGCAGACCCACTCGGTGGCCTTCTCCACCGAGAAGACCTCGTCGTGGGGCACCCGGCGGGGATCGTAGACCAAGCCCAGGCTGGTCTTGCCCTGTAGCGGGATGACCCAGAACCACAGGCCCTCGCCCATGAAGTGGTTGGTGGCCAGCCAGGTCGGCAGGTGGCCGGTGGCGCGGCGCTCGCGCTTGAGTCGGATCTCCCGCCGCGACAGATCGGTCAACTTGTCGATGTCGACCAGCCCGTCGACCCACCAGAAGAAGGCGGCGTGGTCGATCGCGTTGGGGCGCTCGAGCTGCCGCTGTTTGGCGGTAAACCGGCGGCGGCCGGTGGTGTCCACGAACCAGCCGGCGGCGACCGCCGTGGTGCCCCGTGGCGCCGCGAAGCGCAGCCGGTGCGGGCCGCTCTCGGCGAGCTCCACCTCGAGACCCTTGACCGACGGCTGGTAGGTGAAGCGCGGGTCGGCCAAGCACATCCGCAGCAGGTCCGCCTCCAGGCGGTTGCGGTCGAGCTGATAGCTGGCGACGTTGGAGAACGGCCGGATGAAGGCCTTGCCGTAGTCCTCGAAGCGGCTGTTCTCGCGCCCGGCGCTCTTCCAGTAGAAGCGCAGGTTGTACTTCATGTAGTGCTCGCGGAACAGGTACTCCTCGAGGTCGAGCACCTTCGACAGGTAGTAGCCGGCCAGCTGGACGGTCGACTCGCCGACCTTCTGGCGCGGCGGCGGCACCTCGTCGCGGCGCTCGAGCAGCAGAACGGTGCGCTCGGTATCGAGCAGCAGATGGCGGGCGAGCGTCAGCCCGGCCAGGCCCGCCCCGAGGATGACCACGTCGTAACCTGTGCCGTCGGTGACCGGCGGCGGCGCCGGGCGGAGATCAGCCATGAACCGGCGCCTCCGGCTCGCGCTCGGCCCGGGAGCCCATCTCGCGCTCGAGCGCGCGCACCCAGCCGCTGACCGGGCGGTAACGGAAAAGCTCGTCGATCCTTCGCTGCTCCACGAGCAGAGGATAGACGCGGTCGACCGCCACCGCCAAGGGCTCGGTGACCCGCTGCCGCCAAAGCTCCGCCGTCGCGGCGTCCGGCCCGGCCGGGTGATCGCGCAGACCGCGCAGCAGCGGACCGTCGCCGACGGCATCCAGCCAGAGCAGGGCCACCGAGGCGATGCCGTTGGCGGCCGCGTCCCCGGCCTCACCGAGGGCCGGCGCGCGCAACCGCGCGGCGAGGATCTCCGGGGCGCGCAAGTTGACCAGGGTCGTCGCCCAGGCGAGACCGGCGACGGCGTTGTGCCGGGCCACCTCGTCGGGAGGCATACTCAAGGCGCGCTCGGCGGCCCGCCAGCGATCGCCCGCCCGCGGCGCCAGCTCCCCGGGGGCGAAGTACAGCCCCCGCCCCAGGCCGTGCCAGAACAGCTCGCGGGAGGTGCCCGGGCGGTCGGCCAGCGCGCCGTCGACCCACCGCAGCAGGCGCGGCCGGGTGAGCCGCACGGTCAGCCCGAGGGCCTCGATCACCGCCCCTTCGTAGCCGCGGCGCGCCAGCCGCCGGGTGTCCTCCAGAAAGCCGTCGACGGCCCGCGCCACCGCGGCGGCCGAGGCACGTGACGGCAGCCGCTCGAGGTGATGCGTCGCGAGACCCAGGCCGAGGCCGGTGTGGTGAGGCAGAAGCTCGTGGTGGGGCAGGAGCTCGCGCTCGCCCGGCGCCGGCAGCGGGTCCCGCTCGGCCGCCGCCGCCGCGCGGCCCCAGAGGTAGCCGCGGCCCTCGCGTCGCCAGAGCTCGGCGAAGTCCTCGGCGGCGCCGTGGCGATCGCCGCGGCCGGCGAGCGGGGCCGGGTCGCCCGCCGAGCGGAAGTCGGCGAACGCCCGCACCTTGTTGACCAGCTCCGGCCAGCGGTCTTCCGGGTCCTCCAGCCGGCGCGCCAGCAGCCGGGCCGAACGCTCCAGGGCCCGCATTCCGAGCGAGCTGACGGCCGCGCCCGCTCCCCGTCTCGAACGCCGGCCGGCCGGCGCGGGCAGCGTACGCAGGCGCCGCACGCAGGCGACCATCAGGCGGACGGGAAGGCGGGCGATCGCCCAGGCGACACGGCTCATGCGGAACCGGGCGGCTCCTCTTTGGGCGCGACCCCCATGCGCCGCAGGTCGCCCTCCAGGCTCTCTTCCGAAACCGGGCCCCGATAGAGGCTGACGACGGTCCCCGCCGGGTCGATCACCAGCGTGTAGGGGATCGCGAAGCCGCCGAAGCGCTCGAAGACCTCCTGGTCGCCGAGCAGCACGGGGTAGTCGAGCCCCTCGCGGGCGACGAACGGCGCCACCCGGCCGGCGCCCTCCTTGTCGAGGGCGACGGTCACGACCTCCACCCGCGGGTCGCGATGCAGGTCGTTGAGCAGCGGAAACTCCCTCCGGCACGGCTGGCACCAGGTGGCCCAGAAGTTGATCACCACCGGCCGGCCGGCGAGGCTTTCGCCGCTCATCGTGCCGCCCTCCAGCCTGGGCAGCTCGAACGCCGGCATCGGGCCGCCGACCCTCACCGGCTCCGCGGGCTCGCCGGCGCAGGCCAACGAAGCGGCCACGCTCAGGGCCGTCAGCAGCCGGCCGCAGGTCCACCACCATCGCTCTCTCATGCTTGCTGCTCCTCGAAGATGGAACCCCAGAAGATCCGCCGGCGGCGGCGGCGCATCTCGTCGATCGCCGCCTGGATTCGCCCCCGCACCTCGAGGCGGATCGCGCGCACCAGCGCGTCGTCCTCGGCGGCCTCCGGCGGATAGCTCTCGTGCACCGGCATCGGCTCCAGAAACCGGGTGTGCCACTTGGAGGGCAGCGGCAGCGGCAGCAGCGGGAAGGTCGGGGTGATCGGCAGACAGGGCCACTCCGAGAGCCGCTCCCACCAGGCCCAGCGGATCTTCGCCAGGATCGGGAAGATCTCGGCGCTGCCGACGGTGACGAACGGCAGGATCGGGGCGCGGTTGCGCAGCGCCATCCTGACGAACTCGCCGCGCCCGAACCGCCGCAGCCGGTAGGCGTCGCGATAGTAGGAGAAGGCGCCCTGGATGCCCTCCGGGAAGACCGCCACCAGGCCGTCCCGGCCGAGCACCCAATCGGCGTTCTCATGACAGGCCAGCACTCCGCCCAGCTTGGTCATGAAGCTGCCCAGGATGGGGAACTTGGTCAGGGACGGGTGGATCAGGAACCGCGGGTAGCGGCCGCGCGCGCGCGCCAGGGCGTGCAGGGTCATGACGCCGTCGTACGGCATGAAGCCGCGGTGCACGCCGACCATCACCCCGCGTCCACGGCGCGGCACGTTGTCGAGCCCGGCGAGCTCGACCCGCCAGTAGCGGTCGTGCGCGAAGCGGAAGAGCCACCGGCCGTAGAAGTCGATGTACTCCCGGTCCATGCCGAAGGGATCGAGCTCGGGCTCCGGCTCCGGCGAGCCGCCCGGCGAGCTCGCCGCGCGGCCGCCGCGCAGGGCCGCCAGGGCGGCGAGGCTCGAGTGGCCGGGCGCGAAGCCCAGCTCGCGACGGGCCTTGGCGGCCGACACCGTCCAGGGGTAGCGGATGTACTCGGTCTGCGCCGCGCTGGCGACGCCGCCCGGGCGGGCGAGAACGGCGCGCACCGGCCGCTGCAGCCAGCCCGGCAGCGGCAGCCGGCGGCAGCCGGCCCGGCGCAGGGCGTGATGCAGCGGCACGACGCCGTTCGGGGCCAGGTTGTAGGTGCCGGCCGGGCGGCGCTCGACCGCCAGGCGGATCGCCTGCGCCAGGTCTTCGGGGCTCAGCAGCTGCAGCGACGGGTCATAGCCCAGCGGCTTCACCGCCAGGCGGCCGGCAAACAGCCGGCTGGCGTAATCCCGCCCGCCGCCGAGCGGCACGAAGGTCGGCCGCAGCACGGTCAGCCGGCCATCGCCCAGCCGCCGGGCCGCCAGCTCCTCCAGCTCGAGCCAGCGGCCGGCGAGCGGGTTGGCGTTGCGGCGCGGGATCAAACGCTCCTCGGACAGGTGCCCGGGATGGTGATGGCTCGGCTGGTACACCGCGGCGCTCGACAGCAGCACCAGGTGGCAGGCCGGTCGAGCGGCGAGGATCTCCAGCACCGCCGCCGCGTCCTCCGGGTCCGGCACCTCGCCGCCGCCGTTGCGCGCCGCCGGCAGATAGACCGCCAGCTCGGGCGCCGCCGCCGCGGCCAGCGACTCCGGTGCGCCGGTCAGGACCACCGGCGGGTCTCCGGCCGCGGCGCAGGCCCGGGCAGCCAGGTCGGTGAGCGGCGGATCGCCGCCGATCACCACCACCGTGCCGCCGCTCCCGCCCCGCTCGTGCTCGGCAGACACCCGCGCTCCCAATCTCAGGGCGCCGGGGTCGGCGCGGCCCGCCCAAGGCCGTTGCCGGCGCCGGGGAGCTCCACCATCTCGATGCCTTCGCCTTCGGTGACCCGCGCCAGCCGCCGCGCCTCGAGGTCGGTGAACTCGTCCACCTGGCCGCTCGGCCAGCGCACCGTCAGCCGATCGACCCGGGCGTGCTCGCCGAGGCCGAAGTAGAGCCGCTGGCTCTGCTGCGAGGCGAAGCTCGAGCCCGCCGTGCGCTGGCGCAGCTGGCGCTCGCCGGCCGCCTCGACCGTCACCCTGGCGCCCACCCCGTCGCGGTTGCTGCGCGTGCCGCGCAGCTCGACGGCCAGCCACGAGCGCGTTTCGCCGATGCGGTTGCGCAGGAACGCCGCCCCGCGCCGCTCCAGGATGTCGTTGTCGCCGGGGTTGTGGTTGATGGCCAGGTCCAGGTCGCCGTCGTTGTCGAAGTCGGCCGCGGCCACCCCCCGCGCGTCGCCCTCGCGGATGGCGCCGAGCGGCCATCGCCACGTCGCTGAAGCGCGGCACGCCGTCGTCGCCGGGCCCCTCGTTGCGCAGCAGGTTGTTGGCCTCCCAGCCGTTCCAGGACATCTCACCGCGGAACTCGTCGCTGTTGAACTTGCCCGTCTTGTACTCGTCGATGTGCGCGACCGCGCTCAGGATGTAGGGCAGTCACAAATCGTCGTGGGTCTTGCCCGTGATCCAGCCGTTGGCGGCGTAGATGTCCAGCCGGCCGTCGTTGTCGTAGTCGAAGAAGGTCGAGCCCCAGTACCAGCCGAACGGATTGACGCCGGCCTTCTCGGCCACGTCGGTGAAGCGCCCGCCGTCGTTGAGCAGCAGGCTGTTGCCCTTGACGAAGCTATCCCCGTACGCGGCCCAGTCGGCGCCGGTGTAGCTGAAGATCTCGCGGTAGATCGGCAGGTCCTCGCGGATCGTGCCCAGCTTGATGCTGTTGATCAGGTACTGGTACAGGGTCGTGGCCTGGCCGTACCAGCGCTGGCCGGAGTGGACGTTCGACACGTAGAGGTCGAGGTCGCCGTCGTTGTCGACGTCGCCGAAGCTGGCGCTCATGCCGAAGCCGAAGTCGACGGCGTCGCTCTCCGCCGCCACGTCGCTGAAGGTGCCGTCGCCCTCGTTGCGCAGCAGCGCGTTGCGCCCGAAGTCGTTGGCCACGTAGAGGTCGACGTCGCCGTCCTCGTCGTAGTCGCCCCAGGTGACGCCCAGCGACAGCCCGCCGTCGCGCACGCCGGCCTCCGCGGTGACGTCGGTGAAGCGCAGGCCGCCGTCGTTGCGCAGCAGGCTGTTGCCCTCGCTGTTGCGGGTGTAGAAGAGCGTCGTCGGCAGGTTGATGCGCGGATCCAGATAGCGCCCCAGGTAGAGGTCGAGGTCGCCGTCGTTGTCGTAGTCCCCGGCGGTGGCGACGACCACGAAGTGCTTGCCCAGGTCAGTGCCCGCCGAGACGTCGGTGAAGGTGCCGTCGCCGTCGTTGCGGTAGAGCAGGTTGGCGCCCGTGAACCGGCCCAGGAACAAATCCAGGTCGCCATCGTTGTCCAGGTCGACGAACAGCGCGACGTTGATGCCGTGCAGGTCCACCGGCAGCCCGGCCGTGGCGGTGGCGTCGGCGAAGGTGCCGTCGCCCCTGGTTGCGGTAGAGCCGCGCGCTGGCGCCGTCGGCGAAGTAGAGGTCGTACCAGCCGTCGCCGTCGTAGTCGGCGGCCGACACTCCGGCCGAGCCGTACTTGAGCATGCCGAACTTCTTCGGCAGCCACTCCTCGGTGGCGAACATCGGGTTGCGCTGGGCCTTGAAGTCGAGACCCACGGCGGCCGCCTCGTCGGTGAAGCCGGTGCCCCGGCCCACCACCGTCTTGCCGCCCAGGAGCTCCTGGCGGGTGATCTTCCAGCCGCCCTCCCCCTGCGCCGCCAGCCACATGCGAAACGGCGCCTGGGCCTCGAACACCCGGCCGTCGGTGCGGCGGCCGCGGAGCCACATCACCGCCCGCACCACCGCTTGCCCGGGCGCGGACATCTCCTCCACCCGGTCGAGCTTGAACTTGCTCAGCTCGAGGCCGGCCACCGGCTCGAGCAGCGATCCGAGCTGGGCGCGCACCTCCTCCCGGGTCCAGATGCCGGGCGCGCCGGGCTGCCAGGTGAAGACCTGGACGCCGTCGCGGTCCGACTCCAGCCGCTCGACCCAGCTGCCTTCCTGGGGGTTGGTGTACCCCTCTTCGTAGCAGGCGAGGGCCCGCTCCACGTCCATCTGCTCGAGCGCCGCGCCGTACTCGTTGAGCAGGGCGATGGCCTCCTTGCCGACGCTGGCCAGCCGTTCGGCGTTCGCCTGCAGGCGCGAAGTCCAGAGGACTCCGGCCAGCACCACGAGCGCCAGCGCCGCCAGCGCAAAGATCAGAACACGCGACCTAGTCCGAGACATCGATGACTCCTCGTTCGGCCGTCATGTGGCGGCCTCCCCCGCAACCACGGCCTCATCGCCCTCCGTGAGGCGTGAACGGACATTGATCGGCAGCAGCCGACGCAGCGACTCACCCGCGTACTCGTCGACCGCGCCGCTGGGCCAGCGGACCTCGAGCGACTCCAGCTCCTCGGCCCCCGCCAGCCCGAAGTGGAGCGTGTGCGCCGACTGGGCGGAGTAGCCCGAACCGGCCTCGACGGTGCGGGTCATCGTCTTGCCGCCGGCCCTCAAGCGCACGGCGGCGCCCACCGCGTCGCGGTTGCTGCGGCTGCCGACGAGCTCCAGCTCCACCCAGCGGCCGGCGCTCTCGAGGGCGTTCATCAGGATCGTCGGCGGCGCGTTGTTGTTGGCGATGACCAGGTCGAGCCGGCCGTCGCGGTCGAGGTCCGCCGCCGCCACCCCGCGGCCGTCCGTCACCGCGTCGGCGCCCACCGCCCGGGCGACGTCGACGAAGCGGCCGCCACCGCGGTTGACGAACAGGCAGTTGCGCTCGTAGCCGTTCCACGAGTTCTCGCCGACGAACTCCTCACTGAAGAAGAACCCCTCCTTGTAGCGCCTGACGTGTGCGACCGCACCCGTGATGAAGGGCAGTCACAAGTCGGTCTCGGGCGTTGCCGAGATCCAGCCGTTGGCGGCGTAGAGATCGAGATCGGTGTCGTTGTCGTAGTCCTCGAGGACGACGCCCCAGCTCCAGCCGGCGAAGCTGGCCGGCGTGTCCGGCAGCTCGTCGAAGGTGCCGTCACCGGCGTTGTGAAACACCGAGTTGCCCTCGCCGATCTGATAGCCGAGGCTCCGCCAGTCGCTGCCGAGCAGGCCCTGCAGCTTCCAGTACTCGCCGAAGTCGGCGATCGCCCAGCGCGTGCGCAGCACGTTGCGCATGTACTGGGTGATGGTCCGGTCCTCGCCGAACCAGCGCTGGTTCGAGTAGATGTTGGAGGTGTAGAGATCGCTCAGGCCGTCGTTGTCCAGGTCGCCGAAGGCCAGCCCCATGCCGCCGCTGAAGTCCAGCACCCCGGCTTCGCGCGCCCGCTCGCTGAAGGTGCCGTCGCCGTTGTTGCGGTAGAGGCTCTTGCGGCCCATGTCGTTGGCCACCGCCAGGTCGGGCCAGCCGTCGTCGTCGTAGTCGCCGGCCGCCACCGCCAGGCTCCAACCGGTGTCGCCGGCGCCGCTGGCCGCGGTGACGTCCGCGAAGCCCAGGCCGCCGAGGTTGCGATAGAGCCGGTTGGTGTCGCCGTTGGTGGCGAAGAAGGGCAGCCGCGGGATCGCCTCGTAGACGTTGCCGTAGGCGCCGACATAGATGTCCAGGAAACCGTCGCGGTCGAAGTCCAGCGCCGTCGTCGACGTCGACGCGGCCACGAAGTCGATTCCCATGTCGGCGGAGCGCTCGTCGAACCGGCCGTCGCCGCGGTTGAGGTACAAGCGGCTCGGCGCCAGATAGCGGGCGACGAACAGATCGCGGTCGCCGTCGTTGTCGAAGTCGGCAAAGAGCGCCGACTGCGCCTGGTCGAGCCCTCCGAGCCCCGCCGCGACGGTGACGTCCTCGAACCGCGGCCGCCCCTCATCGTCCGGACCGAGGTTGCGGTAGAGACGCGAGTCGACGCCGTCGACGAAGAACAGGTCCGGCCAGCCGTCCTGGTCGAAGTCCGCCGCGCTGACGCCGCCCGACGCGTGCTGGAAAACGTCGAAAGCGAGCTCCGCCGAGTGCTCCTTGCGATCCAGCTTGGGATCGCGATGGTGCCGGAAGGCGACGCCGGCGACCTCCAGGTCGAGGGGCTTGAAGGCCAGCTCCTCGCCGGCCACCGTGCGGTTGCCGCCCACCAGCTCATCGGCCGCGATCGCCCAGGCGGCGCCGGCTGCCGGGTCGTCGCGCGGCGTCACCTTCCAGCGCAGCAGATAGCGGTCCTCCATCTTGCGCCGGCGGGCGTCGGCGCCGGCCAGGACGTAGCGCACGGTGAGGCGCACCTCGCCCGCCGGCGCCACCTCCTCGATCAGATGGATCTTGCACTCCGCCTCGTCGATCTCGGAGATCCCGGCGAGATAGTCGGCGGCCTCCGCCAGCCGCCGCTCGCGGTCGAAGTCGCCACCGCCGACGGCCCGCAGTTCGTGGATGTCGGCGCCCCCCTCCCGCTCCGGCGGCCCGAGGACCCAGTCGCCCCGGCGCGGCGCGGCGTAGCGCTCGGAGTACAGCGGCCGCAGCAGCTCCGGATCGCCGGCCGCGAACGCCGCCTTCAGGGTCGCGCAGTAGTCGCCCAGAAAGCCCTTGACCGAGGCGCCGGTGGCGTAGAAACGCTCGTGCTGCCGATCGCGCCGGTTCATCTCGACCGCCGCCAGGGCGACGCCGGCGCCGATCAGCAGCAGCAGCGCCAGCAGGATCGTCCGCGGCCGGGAGAGGCCGCGCTTCGGGGTTCTCGAGGTCTGGCTCATCCCGTCACCTCCGCCATCTTCGCCGGCGTCGACTCGCCGGCGACGAAGCCAAGGCCCCGCCTCGCGTCACTCCCCCGGCTCACCGCCTCGGCGGTCTGCATCGCCGAGACGATCACCGGGGTGATGCCCCCTCCGGGCTGGGTCCAGTGTCCGGTCAGATAGAGATTCCGCACCGGCCCGCGGATCGACGGCCGGTGCGTCGCCGAGCTGGTCGGGCGACATCTCCCACCCCAGCATGGCGCCGGCGCGGTTCGAGGTGAAGGCCCAGGCGGTGCGCGCCGACGCCGCCAGATGCACCACGATCCGCTCCGAGATGCCCGGCACCACGCTCTCCAGGTGGTCCAGGGCGAGCCGCTCGACCTCGGCCTTGTGGGCGGGCCAATCCGCGATGGCGTCGTAGTCCACATCCATCACCTTCTGCAGGATGACGATCTGGCCGCCCGGCGGCGCCATCTTCGGCTCGTACAGGGTGGGACAGAAGATCTTGCAGTGCATGCCGCCGCGGCCGATCTCGTCCGGGTCCCAGGAGGTCCAGTAGTAGCCCTGGGCCCGGTCGAGCACCTCGGCCGGGACGTCACGCAGGCCGACGTGGGTCAGGTAGCAGGGCATGCTCGGCCGCAGGGCGCGCACCGCGGCCAGGTAGGCCGGATCGACCGCCTCGGCGCCGAGCCCCTTCTCCAGGGTCAGCAGCAGGTCGGCGTTGGAGATCACCACCTCGGCGGCGACCCGGCGGCGGCCGCGCATCCGGCCGCGGGTGGTCTCCATCTCGACGCCCTCGACGGCGCCGTCGCGCACCCGGATGCGCTTCACCCGGGTGCTCATCATGATGTCGCCGGAGCGCTCCTCGAAGCGCTGCGCCAGCTCGTCGGCGAACGCCTGCGAGCCGTTCACCGGGTAGTAGTTGCCCAGGAAGTAGGAGAGCCGCAGCATCGAGTCGAAGACGAAGGAGGTGCGCTTCGGCGGGCCGCCCCAGTGCGGGCAGTCGGCGGTCAGGGTCAGCTTGAGCTTGGGGTCGCGAAAGTAGCGGTCGAGAGCGTCGCGCACCGTCATCTCGAGATAGGGCGCCAGCCGCCCGGTGTCGCGGCCCCGAAAGTAGTAGAGCAGGCCGTGATCGTAGGCCTCGCCGACGGCGCCGAAGAAGCGGTCGATGGCCGCCGACTCCTCGGGAAAGCGCCGCTTGAGCCGCTCCAGGTAGGTGTCGAGATCGGCCGGCACCTCGAAGCGCGAGCCGTCCGGGAAGTGGAAGGTGTCGACCGGGTCCATCTTGCGCCAGCGGGTGGTGACGCCGAGATCCACCAGCAGCTTGCCGGTCATCGTGGTCGGATTGCCCAGCAGCGGGTAGAAGTGGGTGGAGGCGTCGAAGACGTAGCCGCGGCGCTTGAAGGTGCTGCAGTAGCCGCCGACCATGTAGTGCTGCTCGGCCAGCAGCACGCTCAGGCCCTGGCGCGCCAGGAGGTTGGCGCAGATCAGGCCGCCGATGCCGGCGCCGATGATCACCACGTCGTAGCGCTCGCGAGGCTCGCGGTCGCGTAGCCCCTTGAACGGCCGCTTCATGGCTCGGCGCCGGCTAGTCACTCGTGGTGCCATCGCTTTTCGCGGTCGCGTCGGGCCGGTTGCGGCCGTAGGTCTCGTGCGCGTCGACGAACTCGCCGCTGGCGATGGCGGCTCCCATCGACAGCTCGCCGGCCAGCACCGTGGCGGCGACGATCTCCGCCAGCTTGCGCGCCTTGCCCTGCCCCACGCAGTCGAGCATCCCGAGGCACTCGCGCGCCGTGCCCAGACCGGTGCCGCCGCCGACCGTGGCGACGGTCAGCGACGGCAGGGTGACGCTGGCGTAGAGATCGCCCTCGCCGGCGGGCTCGAAGGTGGTGATGCCGACCGCCGAGTTGGCGACGTTGGCCACGTCCTGGCCGCAGGCGATGAAGAGCGCGGTCAGCCCGTTGGCGTAGTGGCCGTTGTAGCCCAGCGCGCCGGCCTGCAGATGGCCGATCATGGTGTGGCGCCACATCTCGGCCATCTGCTCGGCGTCGACGTGCAGATAGGCGCGCAGCAGCCGCGCCGGGATGCGCGCGCCCGCCGTGACCTTCTTGCCCTTGCCGCCGGCGAACAGCACGCCGCTGGCCCGCTTCTCCGAGTTGTAGCCGCTGAAGATCTGGTAGCGCTCGGCGGCGGTGTTCTCCACGATCCAGCGGCAGGCCCGGTCGGCCGCCTTGACGATCATGTTCATGCCGTGGGCGTCGCCGGTCGAGAAACAGAAGTTGACGATCACCTGCCGGCCCACCGGCCGGCACTCGACGCGCAGCAGCTTGCCGTGGCGGGTGGTGGCCTCGACCTGGCGGCGCAGCTCCGGCAGGTGACCGGGCAGCGAGCCGCAGAAGGCGTGCGCCTGCTCGACGCCGGCGAAGGGAAAGACCGGCGAGACCCGGTTCTCGTCGATGTGCACGCGGCACGCTGCGCCGCCCGCCTTGGTCAGGGTCACCATGCCGCGCTCGTACGAGCGCACCAGGGCGCCCTCGGTGGTCGCCATGGGCACGTAGAAGGTGCCGGCGGCGTGCTCGCCACACACCACGAGCGGCCCGGCGACGGCCAGGGGCACCTGCGCCGCGCCCATCGGGTTCTCGATGTTGCCCCGCATCTCGTCGCTGGGAATCGTGAAGCCGCCGACATGGGTGAGCGTGCTGCCGCTCTTCTTCTCGAGCCAGAGGCGGCGCGCGGCGACCTGCTCGGCGCCGTAGCCCTGGTCCTCGAAGCGCGGCACCAGCTCGACCGCCCGGGGCTTCGCCGCGGCCTCGACGGCCGGCGATTCCGCCCGCGGCGTCTCGTCCGAGCTCATCCCGCCGCCCCGGCGCCGGCTTCGATGACCAGCGCGCAACAGCCGCCCTCGAGCCCGAGGGCCGTCACCAGCCCGCAGCCGGGCTCGACCGGCGTGCTCGCTGCCGTTACCCCGCCGAGCGGGAAGCCCTCGTCCGTGCTCGTCAGGCCGGCCGTGCCGGGCAGCAGGCCCATGCCGAGCGACTCGATCAGCGACACCGCCTGAAGCGCCCCCGAGGCGCCCAGGGTGTCGCCGAGCATCGCCTTGACGGCGACCACGGGCAGCCGCGCCGCCGCCTCGCCCAGCGCCAGGGCGAGCCCGGCCGCTTCGACACGGTCTCCCCGGGGGTCGCCGCACGCCGAGGCGCTGACGCAGCGCAGCTGCGCCGGCCGGCGGTCCGAGAGCTCGAGGGCGATCTCGACGGCGCGCGCCAGAGCGGCCGCCGCCCGCTCGTCGTCCCGGCCGCGGGAATCGTCGAAGGCGTCGCCGTGGCCGCGGATCTCGGCCAGCACCGTGGCGCCGCGGGCCGCCGCCGCCGCGGCGTCCTCGAGCATCAGGAAGGCACCCGCCTCGCCCAGGGCCCGGCCGCTGCGGCGGGCGTCGAACGGCGCCGCCGGGGGCGCGTCGCCGTCGCCGGGGTCGTACAGCAGCCCGGCGCGATAGAAGCCGTAGGAGGATTCGAAGCAGAGCTCCTCGACGCCGCCCGCCAGCAGGCGGCTCGCCCGGCCGCTGCGGATGAGGTCGCTGGCGTAGGCGATGGCCTGGGCCCCCGACACCGGCCCGCCGGAGATCGTGGCGTTGATGCCCCACAAGTCGTGCCAGATCGCCGTCTGCCCGGCGGCGGCGTTGATGACGCTGTTGGCGAACTCCATCGGCTTGGCGTAGTTGGGCCCCGCCTCCTGGGCGCGCCGGTCGAAGTGCGAGATCGTGTGCACGCTGCCGAACATGGTCCCCGCCACCAGGCCCACCTCGGTCGCCTCGAGCAGCTCCGCCGTCCAGCCGGCGGCCTCGAGGGCGAGCCCGGCGGCGGCCACCGACAGCCTGCCGGTCCGGTCCAGGGGCCGCAGATTGCCGCCGCCGAGATAGGTGCGGGGATCGAATTCGACCCGCCCGGCGAGCAGCGCCGGCATGCCCTCCGCCTCCTCCCAGACGACCGGCACCAGGCCGCTGCGGCCCGCGCAGAGGGCATCGTGCAGCGCTCGTGGCGAGTCGCCGAGGGCGCTGAGCACGCCCATGCCGGTGACCACGACGCGCGGCCCGTCGCTCAAGGCTGCGCCCTCTTCAGCATTGGGCCCTCTTGAGCATCAGGGAGGCGTCGTTGCCGCCAAAGGCGTAGGCGTTGCTCATCGCCACGTCGACGGTGTGCTCGCGGCAGGCGTTGGCAACGTAGTCCAGATCGCACAGCGGGTCCGGCTCGACCAGGTTCATGGTCGGCGGGATCTTGCCGGTGGCGATCGCCATGGCGCAGACCGCCGCCTCGATCGCCGACGCGGCGCCCATGGTGTGGCCGATCATCGACTTGATCGAGCTCATCGGGACGCCGTAGGCGGCCTCGCCAAAGACGCGCTTGACGGCGGCCGTCTCGATGCGGTCGTTGGTGTCGGTGCCGGTGCCGTGGGCGCTGATGTAGGACACCTGGCCGGGCTCGAGCCCGCTCTGGGCCAGCGCCTGCCGCATCGCCCGGACGGCGCCGTCGCCCTCGGGGTGCGCCGCCGTCATGTGATGGGCGTCGCAGGAGAGCCCGCAGCCCGCCACCTCGGCGTAGATCCGCGCGCCGCGAGCGCGGGCGCGCTCGAGCGGCTCGAGCACCAGCATCCCCGCCCCCTCGCCCGGGATCATGCCCTGGCGATCGACGTCGAACGGCTGGCAGCGCTCCGGGGCGATGGCGCCGAGACGCGCGAACCCGGTGTAGGTGATGCGCGAGAAGCAGTCGGCGCCGCCGGCCAGCATCAGCTCGACCCGCCCCAGCCGCAGCAGGTCGAAGGCGTGGCCGATGGCGTAGTTGCCCGCCGCGCAGGCGGTGGGGATCATGATGTTGGGCCCGCGCAGGCCGAGCTCGCAGGCAATGTGCTCCGAGATCCGGTGGCACGGGTAGCGGGCGATGAAGTCGCCGGCGGCGCGCGCCGCCTCGCCGGCCAGCAGATGATCGTTGAGCGCCTCGACCTCCCGCGGCTCGCCCGAGGTGGTGCCCATGGCCACCCCGGAGCGGTCGGGCTCGATCGCCGCGGGCTCGATCCCGGCGTCCCGCAGCGCCATCCGGGCGGCGGCCACCGCCAGCTGCGAGGCGCGCCCCAGCGCCGCGGGGTCGAGCACCTCGATATGCTCCTCGGGCCGGAAGCCCCGCACCTCGGCGCCGACCCGGACCGTGTGCCGGCTGGTGTCGAACGACTCGACGGGCCGGAAGCCGCTCTTGCCGGCGAGCAGCGCCGCCCAGGACTCCTCCAGCCCGACGCCCACCGGCGTCACCAAGCCGAGACCGGTGACAACGACGCGGTGCGGCACGCGTCAGCCCGCCTTGTCCGCCGTCGCCTCGGCCGCCGTCGCCTCGGTGGCCGTGGGCTCGGTGGCCGTGGCCGTCGCCTTGGCCGCCTGCGTCTGCACCACCAGCTCGACCGCGTCCTCGACCGAGCGCAGCTCCTTGAGCCGCTCGTCGGACACCCCGAGCTTGAACAGATAGTCGATGTCGACCCCGATCTCCAGCAGTGACAGCGAGTCGAGAGCGAGGTCCTCGACAAATTTCGCCTGGTCGCCTATCCCCTCCGGATCCAGATTCGCGACGTCGGCGATGATCTCCTTGATCTTGGTCCTGATCTCCGAAACTTCCATCCCATCCCTCCCTGGAGCAACGGCTTGGCCCGCCCGGGCACTCGGCTCCCTTGAGAGGCGAGTATGCAGCAACCACCCCGGACAGACCAAGCTCTGGGCCCCCGCAGGGTATCCTGCGCGGGTGAAACGGTCCGCCGGGCGGCCCACCCGATTGGAGGAGCCCGTCAGCCCCTGGGCCGGCTGGCTTCACAAGACCCTGGCGCTCGGCACCGTGGCTCGCCGCAGCGGCGCCCATCTGCCGCCCGAGGCCTACGCCGCCCGGGTCCGCGCCCTGGCCGGCGAGGCCGCCCGCGCATCCTCGCTGCGGCGCCGGATCTGGACCCTGTGGCGGATCGAGGGCCTCACCTTCGCCTGCGCCGACCGACTGGGGGACGCTCTGCGGCTGCACCAGACCGACCTGCCGCTCGAGGCCGGCCCGCCCGCGGCCTGCGGCCTGTCGATGGCGGCGGTGCTCGAGACCGGATTCGACGCCCCCAGGCTGACCGGTCTGCTCACCGAGCGGGCCGATCCCCGCTTCGTCGACTTCGCCTTCGAGACCCTGGGCCTGATGCTGGCCGCCTACGAGCCGGACTTCTTCGGGCGCCTGAGCGCCGCCCTGGGCCGGCTGGGAATCCTGCGCCGCTACCACCTGCCGGCACCCGACCCGGCGGCCTTCCTGGCCGCGCTGCCCGACGAATACCGGCGCTACGCCGCCCACGGCTTCGGCCGGCTCATGTACTTCAAGCGCCACAGCCTCAGATCCGTCGCCTCGTCGCTCGCCAAGCGCCCCCACGTGCAGTCGACCCCGGCGCTCAAGGGCGCCCTGGCCGCCTATGTGCTCGTCAACGGCGGCCAGCTGTCGCGCATCCTGGCGCTGGCCGACCAGGACCTGCCCGCCGATCTCGCCGAGACCATCCGCGGCGGCCTGCACAACGTCGTCAAGCTGCTCGCCTGGTCCTTGCCCGGCTGTCTCGACGGGGTCACCGCCCCGGGTCCCCGCGGCGCCGCCCTGTTCGAGTCGGCCCTCTCCGAGGCGAGCCACCAGCGCCTCCACGGTGAGGGGCCGGAGCTGCGGCCGTGAATCACCTGCCCGGGGCCTCGAAGCACCACCCCGCGCGCCGGCCCTCGATCTTCAGGACTCCCGACCGACCGCAGCCGCTACACTGATCTCGCGGAGGATCCGATGACCTGGCTCGACAATCTCCCCTGGACCATCCTCATCCTCGCCTGCCTGACCCTCGGCCTGGCCCCGTTCGCCCCGCCGCACATCTGGGAGAAGCTCCAGATGCTGGCCCAGGGACGGCTGGTGCGACCGATCGACTGGTTCGACCTGCTCTTCCACGCCGCGCCCTGGATCCTGCTGCTGGCCAAGGGCATCCGGGCGCTGGCCCGCTAGCCGCGCCCAGAGAGCCGCGGACGGGCTGCTAGCGGCTCACGGGGCCGGCGGCCGGCGCCTCCTCCTCGACGACGGTCAAGGTGTGGTTCAGAGCGATCGGGGCCGCCACCCGCTGACGAATGCCGGAGGGCCAGACCACCTCCACCGAGTCGATCTCGGCGGCCTCGCCGAGGCCGAAGTAGAGCGGCATGTCGCTGTGGGAGAGGTAGCCGCTCGTGCCGTCCTTGACCTGCAGGTAGCTCTTGCCGCCGGCGGTGACCACCACGCGGGCGCCGAAGCCCGAGCGGTTCGAGCTCTTGCCCACCAGGTCGACCGTCAGATAGCGGATCTGCTTGACCTCGGTCAGATTGCTGACCAGCACCAGGGGCGGGGCGTTGAACTCGTTGGTGACGATGTCCAGGTCGCCGTCCTGGTCGAGATCGAAGATCGCCGAGGAGCGGCTGCCGAGGGCGCCGAGGATGGTCAGGCAGCCGGTCCGGTCCTTGCAGTCCCGGTGCTCCGAATCCGCGCCCGAGCAGTCGACGTCGAACCATGGCTTGGCGGTTCCCGCCCGGCGCGGCTCGACGCCCAGCTGGAACACCGCGTCCACGAACACCTTGCCGTCCTGGTTCAGCAGCAGGCTGTTGACGCCGTAGCGCCAGGGGTAGTTCATGCTGGCGGCGATGAAGACGTCGAGAAAGCCGTCGGCGTTCAGGTCGCCCGATGAGCTTCATCTCAACATTGGGACTGGAGTAGACCTATCGATCAGGGAACTGGCAGGGAGCATCGCCGCCGTCGTTGCTCCCGAAGTACGATTGGTTTTCGACCAGACCAAGCCTGACGGAACACCGCGCAAGCTGCTGGACGTCACCCGTCTTCACGCCCTAGGCTGGCACCACACCACCGCGCTAAGCGCCGGAATCGAGAGCACATACCGCTGGTTCTCAGCCAACTACGAGACCGCCCCCGCTAGAGGTTCCGCTAGAGGTTCCCGCTAGAGGTTCCACCCGTTTCGGGGCTCGTCGGTAGCTCTCGGTCCCCCGCCAGAGGTTCCACCCGTTTCGGGGCTCGGGCCGCTGGCCACACCGGCGGGCTTCGTACTCGCGAGTGCGGTCGAACCAGATGCCGCGAATGGGCCGCCCGTCGAGCAGAGCCTGGGTCGAGTGTGTCCCGGGCCAGTCGAGGGGACTGCGGACCAAACCCTCTTTGGTGCCCTGCTCGAGGATGTAGCGCAGTCGGGTGACCTGGGCCGCCTCCTCGTGGCTAACCACGATCGCCGTGTAGCGACGGCCCCAGAAGCGTTCGCGCCAGCCATGAAGGCGCCCGGCCTCCTTGGCCAAGTTGCCGTTCACGAAACCCATGAACCGGGCGAGCTCATGGGCGTTGGCGGGTCGCAGCAGCAGGTGGCAGTGATTCGACAGGTAGACGAAAGGGCAGATCCTGACGCGCTACCGGCGCGCGGCGCGACCGAGAATACCGAGGCTGATCTCGTTGAGGTCTCGGGAAGGGCGCAGCAGGAACCGGCCGTGGAGAGTCCGGCAGGTGACCTCCACGAGGCTGTCCGGCGGTATGTAGCGCAGAGGACGGGCCATCTCATCTGGGATAGACGAATTCCGCCGGGACGATCTTCGCTTGTCGATCTCCCGAAACGGGTGGAACCTCTATCGGGCGGTCGATCTCCCGAAACGGGTGGAACCTCTATCGGGGACCGTACCCGGGCGAGGCCCGAGGGGGAAGGACATTGGGAGAATTGGCTAAATGTCCTGTTGGCTTGGGGTTACGGAGGCTCCGCAAGCGCTGTGGACCACTCGTCAGGAGACGTAAGGGCGACGACCCAGCGAACGGACGGCGCCTGGCTCCCTGCCAGGGCATAGCTCTTTGTCGATACCTTGGCCACCCGCACGGGTGGCGACGGCCCGGCGGTGCCCGGCGTAGCATTCAGCTCTCCTGGACAAAGGCACGGCCAGGCCAAACCCCTGGCCACGCAAAGCCACGGGTCCGAGCTCCGATCTCCGGACCGCCGAGCTGCCGAAGGACGATGGGGTACCGAACCGGCATGCAGCCGGTGCGGGAACGGAAGACGGAGGATCTGAGAGATGAGACTGAGCAAGGGGCTGGTCGTTTTCGCAGCGCTGTTCCTGATCGCCGGCGGCGCGAGTGCCGCGGGCAACTGCACCTTCACAACCGTCGGCAGCACCATGTCCCTGGACGGCGACTGCTGGACCGACGCGACGATCACGATTCCGGACGGCTTCACGCTGGACGGGAAGGGTCACTACATCGAGGCGGTCGACCCGCCGCTGGGCAACTTCACGGGCGGCGTGGTGGAGGCCGGCGGCGCCACGGCCCACGTGCGTCAGCTCACCGTGCGTGCCATGGGGCTGGCCAACGTCTGCCAGGGCGGCGCCAATCGGCTGCGCGGCATCCTCTTCGAGGGCGCCAGCGGCAGTATCACGCACAACCGGGTCGTGGACATCAACAAGGGCCCCAGCGGCTGTCAGGAGGGCAACGCGATCGAAGTGCGCAACGCGCCGTTCGACGGCAGCCACCCAGGGACCGTGATGGTCGAGATCGCCCACAACGTCGTGGACCGCTGGCAGAAGACCGGCATCGTCGCCAACGGTGACGTCAACGTGACGGTGCACCACAACAAGGTCTTCCCCAGCGCCACCCAGGCCAACCTGGCTCCCAACGGGGTGCAGCTTGGCTTCGGCGCCCTGGGCCTGGTGACCTACAACCTGGTCTACGGCAACCAGTGGCTCGGGCCCAGCAACTTCGCCGGCTCGGCGATCCTGACCGTCTTCACGAGCCCCGTCGAGGTGAGCCGCAACAACGTGCGCGGCAACGCCGACGTCGGCCTGTTCATCTCGGCCGCCGGCGGGACGTACATCAACAACCGGGTCTTCGATGCCGGCGTGGATGGCCCGCACGGCGACTTCGGGATCGCCGACGTCGTGGGCGGAAACACGATCAAGAACAACAAGGTGAGGGGCTTCGACGTGCCCTACTTCGGCCCCCCGACTGGAGGCAACAACAAGGCGATTCCGGGACCGTTCAAGTTCTGACGCCGCTGCCGCGAGAAGTCCTGGGACCGGGGGCGGGGCGCAGACTCTTCGCTCGTTGAGTACTGCACCCGCTCCCCCACCCACTGGTCGATTCCTTGCGCTGGTAGCGCACGGCAAGCGCCCGCTCTCAGCGCGGAGCCAGTCGACGGCCTGTGGCCACTCCGAGGCCCAGGGCCTTGCCCGGCCCTACGCCAACCGGAGGGGGAGGAGACCGCGGAGGCGGCGGTGGCCCCGGGCGTGGCCGGGGCCGCGACCGTTAGCCAGGCCCCCTGAAGTCCCTCCGCCCGGGTCAGGCAGCACGGCCTCGCCGGATCGCGGCCACCAGAAGCGGCGGCCCTGGCTAAAGGCCGGCTCGTCTCCTAGAAGAAGTCGTCGGTCAGCGTCTCGAGGAACGCGACGATGGCGTCCTCCTCCTCGTCGGTCAGGCCCAGATCACCGAGCTCGTCGCGGTTGACGTTGTCGGCGATCTCCGGCGCCGGCCAGCAGTCCAGGACGAGCGCATCCTCCATCGTGGTCAACGGATTCGGGCACTCGTCCTTGACGTCGCGCGTGTTGTAGAAGTGCACGATGCCCTTCAACGACTTGAAGTAGCCGTTGTGCGCGTAGGCCTTGACATCGACTCGGGGTCGGCTTGGCGCCCACGTTCCTCAGCGTCGGGACCTTCATCTTGCCGAGCTCGGCCTGCCACACCTCCTCCGGTTCACCGCGAGACTCCAGGAAGCCGCCAAGGCCCGGGTCGCGGAAGTTCGGATCGGCCAGTAGCGCCGGGTTCTCCGGGTTCGAAGGCACGCCGAGGTTGTCGTAGGTGAAGTCGGTGAACGCCGGCTGCTTGCCGCTCGAGGGGTGGCAGCGCTTGCACTGCCCCTTGCCCTGGAACAGGGCGAAGCCACGCCGCTCCTGCTTCGTGAGCTTGTACTCCGCCGCCGCGCGCGGCGTCGAACTTGGAGCTGAACGACCGCTCGCTGGGACCGGCTTCGTACTCGGCGATCGCCAGCGCGATGTTGTCGTACTCGGTCTCGACCTTGGCCCGATCGCCGTCGCTCAGCGGGACGGGATCTCCGCCCGCGCAGAGCGAGTCCGTCTCTGGCGGGAAGTCGATCGTGAGGATGTTGTCCCCGAAGACCTCCTCGTAGAGCGAGCTGTACGCCGACAGCGAGACCCGGTGCACGACGCAGGCGTTGTCGGGCAGCGCCTGCTCCTTGAGATTGAGGAAGGGGCCCTGCGCCTGGTCCGCGGCCGGCCAGCCCAGCTTCTCGCCGGTCGCGCGCCCGTCCCAGAAGTTGCCGCCGACCCAGGTGCCCTTGTCGAGGTGCAGCACCGGGCTCAGCGTCGCGTAGTCCGTCTCCGGTGGCTTGCGGTCGCCGAACGCTCCGGGGATCGACCCCTCGTAGACGGCGCCATGGGCGTTGATGAAGGAATCCGGGCCGGTCGAGCCCCAGTCGTCGTCGTGGCACGAGGCGCACGACTGGTTGTTGTTGATCGACAGATCCTCATCCTCGAAGATCTCGTCACCGAGCTCCTGGATCGGCGTCTGCTGCGCTACAGCTCCCACAGCCACTCCCAGGAGCAGGATTGTGAGGACGGTCAGAAGTCTGTTCTTGAGCATTGGTCACCTCCATCGATGAGTTCGCCGACAGGCATCGCCTCTCCGCACCCTGAGCGTTGGCGGCCGTAGCCTCTTGGCTGCAGCCATCAGTTCCTTTGCAGGCAACTGTGCAAAAGGTGCACCCCTGGGCACAACCACCAAGGGGACGGCATGCGCCCACCCTGAGAGGTAGCCCCAGCCCCGGTCGGCGATCTCCTCGCAGGTCATCCCGCAGACCCGGTGCTGCACCAGCCAGGTCAGCTGGTCCCGGGCTGCCTTGCGAGCCGTGGCGATCCTGCCGCCGACCGCGCATTCTCGACGCTGCGCTATTGCCGAACCATCATGCATACAGTGAGCCATTGACTTAGTCAGCCATTGGCTTATGCTTTGCCTGTGCGGGAGATCTGCTGTGAGTGACATTCCTGAGCTGACGAAGGCGGCAATGAGCTCGGCGATCCCGGCGAGCCAGCGGCGCCGCTTGATGAGCGGCGACATAGCGTCCGGCGAAGACGTGTCCGCACTGCGTCGTTTCGTCGGGCTGTCTCAAGTTCGCTTCGCCGAGGCGTTGGGGATCAGCGTCCACACACTGCGCAATTGGGAACAGGGCCGCCGTCGACCGGAAGGGCCTGCTCTGGCGCTGCTGCGGATCGCCGCTCGGCATCCGCGGATCATTCGGGAGAACTTGGAGCGAGCTGCGTAGGCTGCTCGCTCGATCGCCTCCGGTTTACCGGACCCCTCCCAAGCCGGCTGGCAATGATCGACTGGCACACCTGTCCGGAGGTCGAGCGGACTCCGGATCGAGTCAGCGGGGCCTGGGTCTTCCGAGGGACCCGCGTGCCCTGCGCGCTCTGTTCGAGAACCTGCAGGACGGGGCCTCGCTCGACGACTTTCTCGAGTGGTTCCCCGGCGTCAGCAAGACCCAGGCTGAGGCGGTCCTCCGCATGTGCGCGGGTGGCGAAGAAAGCAGTGACTCCCCTTCTGCCGCACGACCTCGAATCCCAGACGTTCGAGGGCCGCGATGAGCTGTTTCCCGCTGACGGCCGGGAGCCGGCTCATACCGTGACGGTGACACGCTGCAGACCGACGAAGTCCAGACCCTCCCGAGTCTCGCCCTCGACCTCGAGGCAGAGCTCGATCGCCTCCCGGATGCGCACCATCAGCTCGTCCAGTGACTTCGCCTGGGTGTGGCAGCCTCGGAGGGCGGGGACGGACGCCACGTAGAGGCCGTCCGCGTCTCGCTCCACGACGACATTGAACTCCTCGGTCATGGCTCGATTCTACACCTGACACCTCTCGCCCCTCCCAGGGGCCAGGCGGACGGCAGACCGTGGCCTGGTCAGACGGTGCCGAGCCGCCTCCCGGGGTGCCGCCGCGCCTAGCTGGGCTCAGGCCCCAACTGCATAGCCGCCGTTCGCTTAATTAACGCCTAGGCCTTCACGAGTGTGGCGATCTCCCACGAATTGGCCCATTGGGCGTCCGTATGCACCGGATACTTGTTGGCTGACTCACCCCATCCCCCACCCTTCACGGCCGTAAGGTAGTTCTTGCCATTCGGTGTCTGAATGGCGTACCAGCTACCGGCGCCCGGGATGTTCTTTCCGGGGCCCTGCGGAAGCAGTCTGAACTTCTCCCACTCTTTGACCCACGTCGCATCCGTGTGCAGCGGGGACTCGTTGGAATTGGGCCCTCCAATGCCGCCTTTGTTGACGAATGTCACGAAGTTGCCGTTGGCGGTCTGAATCGCGAACTTGTTCCCCTCCAAGTCTGCGCAGACGAGCCTGAATAGCTCATTGGGACCGATCGTAGTGGCGTCCGTCCGAATGGGAACGTCCGCTGCCGCGCCCATTCCGCCTCCGTTAACGGCGGTCAAGTAGTTCGTGCCATTCGGCGTCTGGATTGCGTAAGTACTCATAAGACTCTCCTCTCCAAGTACTGACCCCCTCAGGCACTTCTCTCGGATTTCGGAAAATCTTACAAGCGGCTCTATGCGGATGTCAATCCTCTCAAGGGACGTGCCCTAAGCAGACATGCCACCCGAGCACCCAAGTCGATCCCTGGACCCGATCGAGTACGGATAGACGCTCGTCCCTGCTCGGGCGGTTCTAACCGGTCGCGCCTCCGACTCTTCACGCCAGCTGGATGGCCGCCGCCGTTCGCCGAATGGCCTTCGACACCGCATCCCCCGTCGGCGGGCTCTCGAGCTGCGGATTCCGTTCCGCGTGCCGGTCGGCGATCTCCTCGCAGGTCAACCCGCAGACCCGGTGCTGCACGAGCCAGGTCAGATGGTGCCGAGCCGCCTTGCGCGGGACCTTCTTGAAGCCCCGGATCTCGAGGGACTGCTCGCTGGCCTCCAGGTACTCCCGCAGCTTCGTAGCCAGGCGCCCCTCCATCCGCTTCACGAACTCCTGCCGCGTCTCGCAGCGCGGCTCCCAGCGGTCCAGGATCGCGAAGTAGAAGGGCTCGAGCTGGTCGTTCCTCTCGGCCTTCCTCATGACCTCCCGCTCCAGGTCCCTCTGCTCCTCGGGCACGGACTCCCAGCCGTGAGCCAGGTAGTCGACGTGCTGGCCCCAGCGGCCGCAGGGCGCTGGCTCGAGGCCGACCTCCTCGTCGAACTCCTCGCGGAGCCAGTCATAGAGGACCGCGACCGCGACGCTCATCAGCCGCGGGCTGGTGAGCCGGTAGCGGCGGGCCCAGTCCCTCAGGGCGAGAACGCTCGGGAGCATCCGGTGGGCCGCTGCGTCGCTCGAGTCGTCGCCCTTGACCGTCGCCCATTCGGGTGGGACCCAGTCGTCGGCGTAGAGGTCGTAGACGCCCTCTCGATTGCGCCAGGCCTGGAAGTAGGGCTGGCATCTCGGGACCAGCGGAAAGACATCGGAGCGAAGGCTCTCCCGCACCTCGGGCGCCTCCGTCTCGGTGGCCAGGAAGAACCACGCGGCCAGGACCTTCTCCGGCTCGCGGACGGCCTGGCCGGGGATGTAGTAGTCGCCGCCGTCGCCGAGGAGAGTGGCGGAGGGGTGCGGCTGGGAAGAGGGGCGGAGGGACTCGCTCATGGTGGGCTCTCCCTGCACTTCGTGCTGGTTCCGTTGCGGGATCACGGAGGGCCATCGTGGGGATCGCGGCCCCAGACCGTGAGTCTTGGGGCTCGGAAGGTAGCACGGAGTACTGAGGGCGAAGGCGCTTACCGTGCTCTGCCGTAGCAGGCCGTGGACCACCGTAGTGGTAGTCGCCGGCGGCGGCTATCCAAGGTGTTCCGGAAGGTGCGCTGCTGGGATGTTCCGAGGCGGGCGCGTGGCTCCCGGACGGGCCAGCGGTCTATAGCCAGTCAGCTATGAATCGACCACCTCCTTGGGTGGCGACGCCTCCGTAACCCGGCCCGTAACCTTGGGTCTGCATCGTCAAAGGCTCACCTGGGCAAACCCAGGGTCGCAAAGCCACGGGTCCGAGATCCTCCAGACCGCCGGGCTGCCGAGGCAAGTCGCGGAATGTTCCCGCGCACAGGTTACGAGGAGGTAGCTATGGGGTTGCGTGACCACTGTTTTCTGCTGGCGGCAGTCTTGGCCATGTCGGTGCTGTTGGCGATGTGCCCGCCGACCAGCGCACAGGACCTGGACCCGACCGACATCATCATCATCGGGCACGACGCGCCCGGCAGGGGACCGAACCCGGAGATGATCCGGGCGAACCGCGACGGTGAGATCCTCTGGCAGAAAGACATGCCGCTACAGGTGTGGGGCGGACAAACCGATAGATACGGCAGCCGCAACCAGAGTGAGGACGCGCTCTACCTGACCACCAACGCCGTCGAGGCACAAGTGGACGGCAAGCACCGTCTCCTCAAGTTCAACCTGGACCTGGACACGCTGGATGCGCTCGAGCCCGAGTGGGACATTCCGCTGGCGGACACTCGCATCTATGTCTCCGCCAACCCGGTCAACGGTGGCGTCTACGTTCTCGAGCTCGAGGCCAATCCCTCAACCGGCGAGGTTGGCCCAGGAAAGAAGCTCCACAAGTTCAGAGGTGACGGTACCTTGATCTGGAGCCTCACCGACTTCCACGCGTATCGCATCTCGACCGACACCACGACCGGCGGCGTCTACGCCGCCACACCGGATGGGGCCAAGAAGCTCGGCCCCGACGGGGAATTGATCTGGCAGAAAGTGCTGCCGAACCCGGAGACCTCCTACGGGGTCGAGGCGAATCCGATCGACGGCGGCGTCTACGTGAGCTCAGAGAATTACAATCACAACACGCGCCGCCTGGATGCCGACGGCAACATCCTCTGGCTGAAGACCTCCTTCCCCAGCCCCTGGACCTATGGCCGCGCGGTGAGCCCCCTCGACGGCTCGATCTACATCGGTAGCGGCTGGTCACATCGTCTGGCCCATGTCGCCATGGACGGGACGGTCCTGTTCAACATCGGCATGCCGGACTATGTGCCTGGCCTGGCGCACGCGATCGATGAAGATGCCGTCTACCACGGCGCCTACGCCCAGTTCGGAATCAGAAAGTACCGCGCCGACGGCACGCTCGTTTGGTCCCGCCTCTACGGCCCGGCCGAGACACCGGGCGATCCCGGGCCCTGGGTCGGCTCGTACGGCTATCTGGGCGTCTACACGGGGATGCCGTCGGCCGCGGCCGACGGCGACGGCGACGGCGTGCCCGACGTCGCCGACAACTGCCCCGAGGTCGCGAACCCCGAGCAGACCGACAGCGATTTCGACGGCGTCGGCGACGCCTGCGACGACTGCGCGGCCGACACCCTGGACGTGGCGGCCTACTGGGCCTTCGACGACGGCCAGGGCTCGACGGCGGAGGATGCGCTCGGTGGCAACGACGGCGCGGTGACGGGCGGCGCCTGGACCGGCGGCCAGGTCGATGGTGCCCTGAGCTTCGACGGCGAGACCTGGGTGATCGTCCCCGACTCGCCGGAGCTCAACTCTCCACACTTCTCCATCTCGCTCTGGCTGCGGCTGACTGCCGAGGCGCCGTACGGGGGAGCGGCACTGGCCGAGAAGGACGGCTGGCACGCCGGGCAGACCGGGTACGGGTTCCTAGTGGGCGGCTGGACCGGGCCCAACAGCGTGCGCTTCGAGATCTTCCAGCCGTGGACGGTCCTTGACTCGAGCGTCGGCC
>CAWAET010000006.1:0-73581 GCA_963781065.1 Thermoanaerobaculia bacterium
GTCGCCGAGCCTGACCACCTGGCCCGAGCCCCTGATGAAGCTCTCGACCGTCGGGTCGCCATAGTAGAAGACCGAGCCCGCTCCCCGGATTGTCGCCCGCAGCCGCGCGTCGACCCTGACCGTGGCCGAGCCGGCGTGCCTGGTCTCGACGTCGGCCTCGTGGCTGGCGAGGCCGCTGCCGTCGTAGGCGCCCAGACCCTCGAGCCGAGACTGCTGGCGATCGACCCAGCCCGCAGTCCGCACTCCGCCGCCCGCCAGGATCTCGACCTCCAGCTCCCCCGCCGACAGCTCGGCCAGGACGATCTCCCCGCTGCCGGTCGAGCGCACCTCGAGCTCGTCGACCGAGAGGCGTGACGCAGTGATCGTGCCGCCGTTGCGCAGCTTGATGGAATCGAGGTCGAGCACCGTGAGCTCGAGCTCGAGCGTCTTTGGCGGACGTTTCGACGGATCCACGTCAAAGGGGTAGCGCAGTTCCAGGACGCCATCGCGCACAGTCGTGTCCAGCCACGGCAGGAAGGTCTCGTCCGCACGGATCCAAATCGACTCTCGGTCGCCCTGCTCGATCCGCAGATCGCAGACGACGGCCATGTCGAGAACCACCCCGCGCACACCGCTCAGCGGCCGCAACTCGGTGACCCATTCGTGCGGGTTATCGCTGGCGGGAGGCGGCGGCGCTACCGGACTACCTTCGCTGCAGCTACCAAGAGCGACCGCCGCGGTCAACCAGACGGCCGGTGGATACCTGCGCATGATTGCCTCCTTCGCGCTGGGGCCGGCGTCTTCGCGGCGCTCGGCGGCCCCACTTGGGGAAGCGACAGGCTGACCCGGCGACCGCAATCGCTCTTAGACCCGGTGAGAGCAACGCGGCCCGAACAGCGCTGTCGCTGTGTCGGTCCCAGGCCTCAGTCGCGCCAGTTGGCGTAGCTGCTCAGAAAAGCGGTTTCCTACACAACCCGGAGATCGGCCCGGCTTTCCAAGAGCGTGGCCAGTCTGCAGTCCAAGCCAGAACCGCTCGGACGTGCCGAAGTAGCGAGCCAGGCGAAGTGCCATCTCCGGCGTGACCGAGCGCTTGCCCAGGACAATCTCGTTGATGCGGCGACGGGGCACACCGAGATCCTGCGCCAGACGATTCTGGCTCAGCCGCAACGGCTCGCTGTTGGCATCGAACTCCTCACCCAGGGCCGAACCGAAGATCGCGAGCTCGTCGACGTCGAACTTCCGGCAAAGCCCCTGAATCTCGCCCAGAGGCAGGTGGTCGACTGGATTCCCGCTCATGGCCAAGCCCCCGGGTGATTCTACTCTCGGCCTGCGAGCCGGGGTGGAGAATCGGGCTGTGGCCCCAAGAAATCACGCCGATCGATCTCCGGTGAGTGACGTAGGATGGGAACCGGTAGCTGGCAGCGCCATGCCGATCAGCGAGATCGAAAGACACCGAGCCGAGAAGGTGCTTAGCGAGTACTGCACTCGCCGCACGAATCCTGCGATCCGAGACCAGCTGGAGATCGTCTACCGGCTGGAGGCGAACTGCGCCTACGTCGCTGAACGTCGCCCCGACTGGATGGATGCATCCATCGTGCGTGATCACGATGTGGCGAAGTTCCGCTTTGTGGTGAAAGACCGCGCCTGGACTCTGTACTGGCTGGACCGCAACCTGGCGTGGCATCGGTTTCCTGACTGTGCCGCGGCTAGCGACATCGGCGATCTGTTGCCCGTCGTCGACACCGAGCCAATCTTCTATGGCTAGTGCATCTCACCGCCCGAAAGAGCTAGTCCGTGACTACGAGGTATTCCGCCAGCGAATCCGACTTGGGGACAGGCAGGCCATCCTCGACGAGACCCTGGACATGCATCTGCAACGCCTCGTACATGTTGGCCTCGGCCTCCTCGCGCGTCTCTCCGGTTGCCACACAGCCAGCCACGTCGGGCGAGTAGGCGGAGTAGTTCCCGTTGGCCTTCTCGATCACGATCAGGAATCGGTGCATGTCGGGCCTCATTTCTTGAGCCGTGCCTGCTTCAAGATGCTGTTCAGCGTACCAGGAGCCAGGTCGTGACTCGACTTGCCGGCGATCGTCACCCGCCCCGATTTCTCGGGGTGCTTGAACTGCCGATGACTTCCACGGGTGGCGACAAGATACCAGCCGTCGCGCTCGATCAGTTTGATTGCGTCCCGGACTTTCATCGAGCGGCCAGATCCTAACCTGCCAGAGGACGCCAACGCGCGGCCGCGTCTGTTGGCGAAGATCAGGTCCGTGTCGACGCGGCGCAGCTGCGAGCGCTCCCGCAAGCACGTCCATGGCCGGGCCTGTCAGGGGCAGGGCGCGACGCTCGTCGTTCTTGCTGTGGTGGATCACGCCAGCACCGCGTCCCCGGTCGATGTCGGGCCAGCGCAGCCCCAAGAGCTCGCCCTGACGGGCGCCGGTGCTCAGGGCCAGGTAGACGAGAGGGTAGAGCAGGGGCTCGTCGCTCTCGCGGCAGGCCTCGAGGAGCCGGTTCCGCTCGTCGTCGGCGAGGATCCGGACCCGCTCGCGCGGCTCCTTGAGCTTCGAGACCCGCTGGACCGGGTTCGACTCGAGCCACTGGTACTCGCGGACAGCGACGGTGAAGGCGTGGGAGAAGTAGGCCAGGTAGCGGGGGCGACGGTGCCGGGGCCGCGCCGACCGCCCCGGTTGGTCTTGCCGCAGGCGGGCACCGAGTCCCGCTAGAACACCAAGCCCTCTTGGCAGAGGCAGAGGATTCGCTCCGAGCGGCGCCAACGCAGTTGGCGGCGCGAGCACCGAATCCCGGCTACGCACCAAGCCCGGCGGGCTTGGTGCCGGAGGCGGGATTCGAACCCGCACGCCCTCGCGGACAACGGATTTTGAGTCGTAGCGGGGTAGGCCGTAGGGGTCCGCAAGGGACCGTATGTAAACGTAGGTGCATCAGTAGTTTAAGAGCGCTTCGAAACGAAGCGCTGACGGCTAAAAACGGGCATTTTCGAAGGCCAACTGCACCAGGAGTGCACCATTGGATGCGGTCTCGGGGCTTCTGATTGACGCGCCCCCGTTCGTCCGAGAAGGGCGACACATCGACCTTCCGAGTCCGGTCGTCATGGTCGGACCACAAGCTCTTGACCGCCCGCCGCGACGAAGCGCTCGTAATGTGGACTTCTCGGATGGACCCTGCTGGCGTCGCGACCGCCCTGGTCTGTGAGGCGGGCACGGTGCTGCGAACCGGAACCGCCGTGGTCGTTGCCGCGACGGGCGATCTGACCCTCAAGGCTGGTGAGAGCGTAGAGATGACCGACGGACCCTCCATCGCGAGGGCACATCGAAGTCATCGAAATGCGGTTTGTGTCCCCCTATTTCCTCTATTTCCGGCCATGTGAGAGACTCCAGCCAGAAACCGTGCGTTACAGGAAAACAGGGGGTTCCTATGGGTGGATTGTCGAAAACTGGAGCATCGGGACCTGTGCGAGGCCGGTGTCTTGCGGTGATTGGCATCGCTCTGATCTCTTTCAGCGCCGCTCAACTGCCGGCGCGGGAGGTGCCCTTCTCGGGCCAGCAGGTGATCTCGACCGCGGCGGACGGTGCCTACGTCGGTCTTCGCGGCGGACGTGGACGGCGACGGCGATCTGGATGTCCTGTCGGCCTCGCGACTTCGACGACAAGATCGCCTGGTACGAGAACGGACGGACGGGCTCGCGGGGCAGCTGTCGCCGCTGACGCGCAGCAGGTGATCTCGACCGCGGCGGACGGCGCCCGCTCGGTCTTCGCGGCGGACGTGGACGGCGACGGCGACCTGGACGTCCTCTCGGCCTCGCCGTTCGACGACAAGATCGCCTGGTACGAGAACGCACGGCACGGGCGCGGGGCAGCTTCGGACGCGCAGCAGGTGATCTCGACCGCGGCCGACGGCGCCCGGTCGGTCTTCGCGGCGGACGTGGACGGCGACGGCGACCTCGACGTCCTCTCGGCCTCCGTCGCACGACGACAAGATCGCCTGGTACGAGAACGACGGACGGCGCGGGCAGCTTCGGCGCCCAGCAGGTGATCTCCACCGCGGCCGACGGCGCCGACTCGGTCTTCGCGGCGGACGTGGACGGCGACGGCGACCTGGACGTGCTCTCGGCCTCGTGCGACGACGACAAGATCGCCTGGTACGAGAACGACGGACGGGCGCGGGCAGCTTCGGCGCCCAGCAGGTGATCTCCACGGCGGCCGACGGCGCCCGCTCGGTCTTCGCGGCGGACGTGGACGGCGACGGCGACCTGGACGTGCTCTCGGCCTCGCAGTACGACGACAAGATCGCCTGGTACGAGAACGACGGCACGGGCTGCGGGCGACGCTTCGGCGCCCAGCAGGTGATCTCCACCGCGGCGGACGGCGCCCAGTCGGTCTTCGCGGCGGACGTGGACGGCGACGGCGACCTGGACGTCCTCTCGGCCTCCGTCGTACGACGACAAGATCGCCTGGTACGAGAACCGACGGACGGGCGCGGGCGAGCTTCGGCGGCCGCAGCAGGTGATCTCCACCGCGGCCGACGGTGCCCTGTCGGTCTTCGCGGCGGACGTGGACGGCGACGGCGACGCTGGACGTGCTCTCGGCCTCGCATGCCGACGACAAGATCGCCTGGTACGAGAACCTGACCATCCACGGACGCGCCGACTTCGCTGGGGGCTCGCCCGTGACCACAGTCGGCCGATGGCGCGAACTCAGATCTTCGCCGGCGACGTCGATCGGGACGGCGACGTGGATCTCCTTTCCGCCAACCTCGTGAGCAGCGAGATCCATGGTATCTCAGCAACAGCGGGAACGGAGCCTCGTGGGCCAACCAGACAGTCTTCGCGGTCAGCCACCAGTGCCCGCTCGGTTCATGGCGCCGATCTGGACGGGACGGCGATCTGGACGCACTCTCGGCTTCGTTCGCCGACAACTCGATCCCCTGGTACGAGAACACCGCCGGCGACGGTTCCGCGTGGAGCGACACCACGATCAGCTCCGTCGGCACTGGGCGCCAATCGCGTCTTCGCCGCCGACCTGGACGGCGACGGCGATCTCGACGTCCTCTCGGCCTCGACCAGCGACGATCGAATCGCCTGGTACGAGAATCGGCTCGACGAGGTGACAGCGGACTTCGGTCCGCAGCAGACTCATCTCGACCGCGGCCGACGGCGCGCGCTCGGTCTTCGCAGCCGACCTGGACGGCGACGGCGACGTGGATGTGCTCTCGGCCTCGCAGTCGGACGACAAGATCGCCTGGTACGAGAACACCGGCGGGCGGTGACTTCCGGCCGCAGCAGGTCATCATCAGCCGACGGCCGACAGCGCCCAGTCCGTCTTCGCCGCCGACGTGGACGGCGACGGCGATCTCGACGTTCTCTCCGCTTCCTCCGCTGACGACAAGATCGCCTGGTACGAGAACGACGGCAGCGGTGTCTTCACCGCCACCCACATCGTCACCACCGCGGCAGACGGCGCCAACGCAGTCTCGGCTGCGGATCTCGACCGCGACGGAGATGTCGACATTCTCTCGGCGTCGGCCGATGATGACAGCGTTGTCTGGTACGAGAATAGGACGACCTTCTGGACCTCCCATACCGTGACGACATCGGCTGACAGCGCTCGTCACGCCATAGCCGTTGACATCGACGGCGATGGCGCGCTCGACATCGTCTCGGCCTCGTTCCAGGACGACACCGTGGCCTGGTATCGAAACGAGGGTGGGCAGTTCTCTACCGCCGCGACCGACACGGCGCAAAAGGTGGTGTCCAACAGTCAGCTCGAAGACGTCCTGGCCGTCGAGGTGACCCACAACGGCCGTGCCGGCGATACCGACGTCGAGCTGGTGTCGCTCGAGATCAGGCTGACCGATAGCGGGGGGATTCCTCTCGCAAGCTCGCAGGCCAACTCGTTGATCGACGTCGTGCGGGTGTACCTGGACGACGGCTCGGGTGTGTTCGAAGAGTCAACGGACACCCAGGTCTCGACAGTCGGCAGCTTCAATCTCGGTCTCGACGGCCGGCAGACTCTGCCGATGACCGACGACGACCCGGCAGTGCGGATTCCGTTCGGGTCACCGAAGACCTTCTTCGTCGGCTTCGAAATGACCGCGACCGCGGAGTCGCAAACCGCCTCGGCCTTCCAGGTAACCCATCAGAGCACGATGGACACGGCCGATGATGCCGACCACGACATCGCCCTCATCTTCGATCTGGGCACAGAAGTCGGTACCGGAATCATCGACACCGCGCTCTCGACAGCGACCTGCACGGCGCCCTTCGATCTCAGCCTCGAGAATCGCACCGTCGCAACGGCCCTGGTCTGTGAGGCGGGCACGGTGCTGCGAACCGGGGCCGCCGTGGTCGTTGCCGCGACCGGCGATCTGACGCTCAAGGCTGGTGAGGCGATCGAGATGAAGATGGGCTGGCCACCGACTCCGGCGGTGTTCTTGAGATCGAGATCGATCCGTCGCTGCTGCCGTGAATTAGGGGGCGTGAATTCGGGGGACACAAACCGCAATCCCAAGACTTTGCTGGCGCGGCTGGGTTCCTGCAGACCTCGGGAGAGCTTCTGAACTTCCACCCACATGTCCACGTGCTGGTGCCGAGATGTCGCCCTTCTCGGACTCGTGGTGAGCCTCGAGGAAGTCCGCTACTGGTCCCCGCTCCGAGCGCCCGAAGGGTGCGAGACCGCAGCCGGTGAGGAGCGGTCCGGGGGCCTTTGGACTCACAAACGAAACACGTTTATGGGTACAAAGGCATTCCTTGCCGCCCTGATCGAGCCGTTCTCTAGTCCTCGTCCAGAAACTGTCGGATGCGCTCTCCCAGGGGAGGCACCTTGTTGGCCACGGCGTCCCAAACGAGGTCGTAATCAACGCCAAGGTAGCCGTGAACGAGCCGATCTCTCATCCCCGCCATCGAGCGCCAATCGATCTCAGCTAGCTCGCCCTTCAACTCGACGGGGAGCTTCTTGGTCGCCTCGCCGATGATCTCCAAGCTCCGAACGAACGCCCTACGGAGGGTTGCGTCCTTTACGAATCCTTCACGACCCAGGCCTCGCGAGTGCTCGACTAGGTAGTGGACCTCTTCGAGGATATACCGGAGGTACTCAGTTCCCGACGAGGACATCCTCGACCTCGCTGAGGATGCTTGGGCCCAGATAAGGGCTGAGCGCCTCAGCCGTCGCCGGCTCTACCTGCCGGCCGAGGACCTCTTCCAGGAGGAAGGCGATCCTCATGAATCCGTCGAAGGTCTTGGTATCCGGCTCGAAGTCCAGCAGCACGTCGACGTCGCTACCGTCATTCTGTTCCTCTCGGACAAACGAGCCGAACAGGCCCAGGCGCCTGACACCAAGAGACCTCAGCTCTGCCTCTTGCGCTCTTACGCGGCTAAGCACGTCATCCTTCGTTGGCGCGGCTGTCGTCACTCGTGATCTCCAGGTCGAAGTCTAGCAGTGCGCCTAGGACAGGAACCGCTCGTTCATCCGAGCCACCACCTTGCTGGTGTGCTGCTCGGTCAGGTGGGAGTAGCGCTTCACCATGGCCAGGGTCTTGTGGCCCAGGACTTCGGCGATCTCGGCCAGTGTGGCGCCGCTCATGGCGAGATAGGAGGCCGCGGAGTGTCGGAGGTCGTGAAAGCGGAAATCGTCGATCTCAGCCGCTTTGAGGGCCTTCTCCCACGGAATCCTGGGAAACGGCGCACGACCGCGGGCGTTGGCGAAGATCAGGTCCGTGTCGAGTCGGCGGAGCTTGGAGCGCTTCCTGAGGATCTCGAGAACCGCGGTCGTCAGTGGTAGAGCGCGCCGCTCGTCGTTCTTGGTCTCGTGGACCACAGCGAGACCACGCTCCCAGTCGATATCGGGCCAGCGCAGGCCGAGGAGCTCTCCCTGGCGGGCACCGGTGCTCAGAGCCAGGAAGACGAGAGGGTAGAGAAGGGGCTCGGCGCTCTCGCGGCACGACTCGAGCAAACTCTCGCGCTCGTTGTCTGAGAGAAAGCGGACTCGTCCCCTCGACTCCTTGAGCTTCGAGACGCGCTTGACGGGATTCGACTCGAGCCATTGCCACTCGCGAACAGCAATGGTGAAGGCATGAGACAGGTAGGCCAGGTAGCGGTTGACCGTCGCCGGACTGCGCCGGCCACCCCGGTTGGTTTTGCCGCGCGCAAGTTTGTCCCGCTGCTCGGCGATGAGGGGCGGGGTGACGTCGGACAGCGGGCGCATCCCGATCTTCCTCTTCCACCATCCGAGAATCCGCGCCTGGTCCTTTCCAGACCGCTTCGCCGCTAGATGGTTCTTCGAGTAGCGATCGACGAGATCACCCAGCGTGTGCTTCTTCGACTCGCGGGTCTTGAAGTGCCGTCCTTCCCGGATAGCCGACTCCGTTTCCTGGGCCCAGCGCTTTGCGTCCGTCTTCGTGCGGAACGTGGCGCTTTGGGAGGGGAAGCCCCGAAGCCGGATGAGGACCCGATAGCGGAGCTTGCCGCCCTGGGTTTTGCGTTGCTCGATAGCCGCCATGGCCTCTTACCTCTTCATCCCAGCCAGACGAGCACGGCAATCCCGAGGAACACCACCCACCCGGGATGCCTTGCCCTTGTGCCGTAGAGCGTGATCAGTCCGGAAGACAGCATCACGACGACGATCGAGCTCTCGACAAAAGACTGCTGGGTGGCGCCGGAAGAGGACTGCGCGAGCCACAGCAGAATAGCCCCTACGCCCCACCCGAAGACGCTCGCCACATGCCAGGTCGCCCGGATGATCCCGCGATAGCGCTTGGTGATCTCAGATCTTCGCCGCCGGAAGATCATCATTTCGCCCAGGACCGAGTGAACGACGCCCAGGGCGAGGGAGAGGACGCCAGCCGCGGCGAGATTCCAGTTCACGAGCTGCAGGGTAGGAGAGCTGCCGCATGATTGCTAGTCCGTGGTGATGACCAGAGTCTACGCTGCAGCGGTTGGCTCTTCATTGAATGTCTGTGTCCTTGGCACGCTTATGGTGCGCTCGGGATTCCTCGGCCAGCTCTAGTGCTGGATTGGTCGCGATCTGGTCGAGCCCTCGCCTAGAAGACGCCTTTCAACTGTACCATGAGTGCACCACAGAAGCGTGAGCCTGCACTAAAAACGCAAACGTCCCTCTTACTGAGTTTCGATAAGTCTATTTGAATCAGCAGTTGTGTTTGGTGCCGGAGGCGGGATTCGAACCCGCACGCCCTTGCGGACAACGGATTTTGAGTCCGTCGCGTCTACCGTTCCGCCACTCCGGCTGCGGACGTCATCCTAGCCCAGACGGGCCCGGCAAGACACGGTGTCGGCGCCGATGCGCCGGGGCGGGGAAGGCCGGTCTGACGGACTTGGCGCCGAGCTCGCCCTACTTCTCCCGGTCGCGCTTTTCCCTCTTGCTCTCCGGGGTGGTGTCGAGGACGATCTTCCCCTCGAGGATGGTGAAGCCGCCGGTCTGGTTCATGGCGACGGGCAGCTTGCCGGCGCGGCAGAGCTCGCGGACGCGGCCGTTGTTGTCTTCGCCCCGCGCGGCGCGCAAGATCTCCATCACCTTTGGATCGATGATCGGGGTGGCGTCGAGGGAGAAGGTGTAGGAGCCGTCGAGGGGATCCTTGGGCAGTCGGAAGACGATCTCGCCCTTGGCGGTGACGTTGCGGTACTGGTAGCCGCAGGGGCCGGCGACCGTGAGGATGAACTCCTTCGCCTCCTGTTCGGGGTAGAAGACCAGGGCGTCACCGGCGTTCTTGATCGTGGCCAGCTGGGTCTCCGCCGGCGCCGCGGTGGCGACGAGCGACAGGGCGAGAAGGGGAGCGATGGTCAGGGTGGCGAATCGCGGGTTCATCGATCGACCTCCGGGGGTGTTGAGACCTCCGCTGCGGCCGGGGATCCGCGACCTCGCTGTCGCCGGGGCCGTGCCGCGCCGGATGCCTGCATTCTGGCGTTAGTTCGTAAGCCTAGCACGGCGTCTTTGGACCGATCAGAGGGCTCGGTCCGTTCGCAGCGGCTTCGCGGGCGCCATTATTTCGGCGCGAATCCGTGCCAGAAAGGCATGAGAGGGTCAAAACCCTTGACAAATCAACCGTTTTCGGCTATCTTACCTCTTAGGATGCCGCCCCCGGAAAGAGCCAGCCAGGGCGGCAATCAACCCTAAACAACTTAGGAGAACCCACTCTGTGATGTTCAAGATCGGTCAGAAGGTGGTTTATCCCAACCATGGGGTCGGGATGGTGGAGAAGATAGAGCCCGGCAGCATCGACGGTGTGGAGCAGACGTACTTCCACCTGCGCCTGCTGTCCAACAACTCGAAGGTCATGGTGCCCAAGGCCAACCTGGATCTGGTCGGCCTGCGGCCGCTGTGCCCGACGGGCGAGATCCGGCAGCTGTTCGACATGCTCAAGGACGGGCAGATCGACACCTACAAGGACTGGAAGGGGCGCTACAAGCAGAACCTCGACAAGATGAAGACCGGCGAGCTGGCCGAGGTGGCCCGGGTGCTCAAGAACCTGCGCCTCGTGAGCCAGAAGAAGAGTCTGTCGTTCCGCGAGAAGAAGATGTACGAGCGGGCGCGGTACTTCATCGTCAGCGAGATCGCGCACGTCAAGAACATCAGCGAGGACGAGGCCGAGAAGAAGGTCGACCAGTTCCTCGAGTCCAGCATCGAGAAGCGGGCCGAGATGCTGGCAGCGGCGAGCTAGGGATCCACACCCGCCAAGCACCGACGGCCGCCTGACCCTCGGGCGGCCGTTTTCTCATGGCCGACCGGCCCGCCAACCCGACACCCGACCCGGCTGCCGGCGAGTCCGGCGCCCCCGGCTACGTCGACGTGGCGGTGCCCTTGCCGCTGCCCAGGCCGCTGGTCTACGAGGTGCCGGCGGCCTTCGCCGCCATCGCGCTGCCCGGGGCCCGGGCGCGGGTCCCGGTCGGCCGCCGCCAGCTGGTCGGGGTGATCGTCGCCCGCCGTGACACGCCGCCGGCGGGGGTCGAGCTGCGCCCGCTGTCCGCCGTCCTCGACCGGGAGCCGCCGCTGTCGGCCGAGCTGCTGGAGCTTGCCGCCTTCGCCGCGGACTACTACCTGGAGGCGCCGGGCGAGGTGCTGCGCTCGATGCTGCCCGCCGATCTGCCGCCCTGGGGCGACCGCCGGGTCTGGCTGACCGACGGCGGCGCCCTGGCCCGGCCGCGAGACGACGCCGAGGCGGTGGTGCTCGAGGCGCTGCGCGGCGGCGAGCGGGTGCGGCTGAGCGAGCTCGATGCGCGGCTCGAGCTGCCCGATCTGGCGCGGGTGGTCGAGCGGCTCGAGGGGGACGGGCGTTTGGCCACCTCGGAGGCCCGCCGCCGCGGCAGCCGCTATGTCACCGCGGTGGAGCTGGCGCGAGGCGAAAAGGAGGAACTGCTGGAGCGCTGCGGCCGCTCGCGTCCCGGCCGCCAGGCGGTCGAGTGGCTGGCCGGCCTCGGGCGGCCGGCGACCATCGCCGAGCTCACCGGCGCGGTGGGCTGCGGCGACGGGGTGGTGCGCCGGCTGGTCGGGCTGGGGGTGCTGCGCCGGTTCACCCAGGTGGAGCGGGTGTCGCTCGGCCACCACCGCGTGCCGGGAGCGGGTGGCGAGCCGTTGCGGCTGCGGCCCGACCAGGCGCAGGCCGCCGCGGCGCTGGTGGGGGCCATCGGCGAGGGCCGCTACCGCGCCTTCCTGCTCGACGGCATGACCGGTTCGGGCAAGACCGAGGTCTATCTACGCGGCGCCCGGGCGGCGCTCGACGCCGGCCGGGGCGCCCTGATCCTGGTGCCGGAGATCGCCCTGGTGCCCGCCCTCGCCGGCGCCATCCGCGACCGCTTCGGCCGCCGGCTGGCGCTGCTGCACTCGGGGCTGAGCCGCGCCGAGCGGCACCAGGAGTGGGAGCGGATCCGCCAGGGCGAGGCGCGGATCGTGCTGGGGCCGCGCTCGGCGGTCTTCGCGCCGCTGCGCGAGCTCGGCCTTGTCGTCGTCGACGAAGAGCAGGACGGCTCCTACAAGCAGGGCGAGCGGCCGCGCTACAACGGCCGCGACCTGGCGCTGGTCCGGGCCCGTGCCGCCGGCGCGACGGCGCTCGTGGTGTCGGCGACGCCCAGCCTCGAGACCCGGCGCAACGTCGAGGTCGGCAAGCTGACGCGACTGACCCTGACGACGCGCGTGGGTCGCGGGCTGCCCGAGGGCATCCTGGTCGACCTGCGCGACGAGGGCCCCAAGCGGCCCGGCGAAGTGCGGTTCTCCGAGCGGTTGATGCAGGAGCTGACGGCGACCCTCGAAGCCGGCGATCAGGCGATCCTGCTGCGCAATCGCCGCGGATTCGCGCCGGTGCTCCTGTGCCGGGCCTGCGGCGAGGACATGCGCTGCGACGACTGCGGCCTGCCGCGCACGCTGCACAAGCGCGGCCACCGGTTGCAGTGCCACTACTGCGGCTCGCAGCGGCCGGTGCCGAAGGTCTGCCCGGAGTGCGGCGAGAGCGCCCTCGAGCCGATCGGCGCCGGCACCGAACGGGTCGAGGAGCGCTTCGCCGAGCTGTTCCCGGGCGTCACGGTCGACGTCCTGGACCGCGACACCCTGCGCCAGCCCGGCGGTGTGGCGCCGGTGCTCGAGCGGTTCGCGGCGGCGGAGAGCCAGGTGCTGATCGGCACCCAGATGGTCTCGAAGGGGCACCACTTCCCGGGCGTCGCGCTGGCCGCGATGCTCTTGGCCGACACCTATCTGGGCTTTCCCGACTTCCGCGCCGTCGAGCGCACCTACACCCTGCTGACCCAGCTCGCCGGCCGCGCCGGGCGGGGCGACCGGCCGGGAAAGGTGGTGATCCAGAGCTACCATCCGGACCACTACGCCATCCAGGCGGCGCTGACCAACGACGACCCCGCCTTCGCCGAGGCCGAGATGCGGTTCCGGCGGATCTTCCTCTACCCGCCGTACACGCGCATGGTCCAGCTTCTGCTGCGCGACACCGACCGCGAGCGCGGCGCGGCGAGCCTGGACGAGATCGCCGGCCGCCTGCGCGCCCACCCCCTGGCCGCCGGGCTGCGCATCCTGGGGCCGGCGCCGGCGCCGTTCGAGCGCCTGCGGGGCCGCTGGCGTTTCCAGCTGCTGCTGCGGGGGCCGTCGGGCAGCCGCCTGCGGGCGCTGGTGCGCGACGTGGTGGGCCAGGCCCCGCCGGCCGAGCTGATGATCGACGTCGACCCCTACGACCTGCTTTGAGACGTTGGCTAGCAAAGCCGACCCGGTCTTTGCTACGGTGCCAGGGCCGATGATCGCTTCCGAGGTCCCATTCGACGCGCCCCTGGCCGAGCTGCGACGGCGGATCGAGGAGCTCGAGGGCTATCCCGCCGGCAGCGGGCGCGAGCGCGAGATCGACAAGCTGCGCAAGGAGCTGGCCAAGTCGACCCGCGAGGTCTACGGCAAGCTCGATCGCTGGCAGACGACCCTGGTCGCCCGCCACACCGACCGCCCCCACACGCTCGACTACATCCGCCACCTGACGACCGACTGGGTCGAGATGCACGGCGACCGCGCCTTCGCCGACGATCCGGCGGTGGTCGCCGGGCTGGCGACGTTCGGCGGCCGCTCGGTGGCCGTCATCGGGCATCAGAAGGGACGCAGCACCAAGGAGCGGATCCGGCGCAACTTCGGCCAGCCGCGACCCGAGGGCTACCGCAAGAGCCTGCGGGTGATGACGCTGGCCGAACGCTTCAAGCTGCCGATCCTGACCTTCGTCGACACGCCAGGGGCCTTCCCGGGCCTCGGCGCCGAGGAGCGCGGCCAGGCCGAGGCGATCGCCCGCAATCTGATCGAGATGGCGCGGCTCGAAGTGCCGATCGTGGTGACGGTGACCGGCGAGGGCGGCAGCGGCGGCGCGCTGGCGCTCGGCATCGGCAACCGCGTGCTGATGCTGCAGTACGCCATCTACTCGGTGATCTCGCCCGAGGGCTGCGCCGCCATCCTGTGGAAGGACCAGGCCAAGAAGCAGGAGGCGGCCGAGGCGATGAAGATCACCGCCGCCGACCTGCTCGATCTGGGGGTGGTCGACGAGGTGATCCCCGAGCCCGAGGGCGCCGCCCACGCCAATCCGGAGGAGGCCTGCCGCCTGGTCGGCGAGCGGATCGAGGCCCATCTGGCCGAGCTCGAGACCCTCGACGGTGCCGAGCTGGTCGCCGCGAGAGCCCGCCGCTTCCGCGCCCTGGGGCGCTTTGTCGAAGGTTAGCCAACCGGGGCGGGCGGCCGTGGAGACGCTGTGGCAGCCGGCGCCGACCCCGCCGGCGGCGGCCGATCTCGAGGCGGCCGGCTATCCGCCATGGCAGGCCCGCTGCCTGGCCCGCCGCGGAGTCGCCGACGCGGCACAGGCGGCGGCCTTCCTGGCGCCCGCCCTGGACCAGCTCTCCGCGCCCGAGCTGCTGCCGGGGATCGCCAGCGCCGCGGATCGTCTGGCGGCCGCCGCCGCCGCTGGGGAGCGCGTGGCGATCGTCGGCGACTACGACGTCGACGGGGTCAGCGCCACCGCCCTGCTGGCGGCGGTGCTCGAGGTCTGCGGCGCCGAGGTGCTGGCGATACTGCCGCACCGGATGGAGGAGGGCTACGGCTTTCACCCGCTGCACGTCGAGCGGGCGCGCGCGGCCGGTTGCGCGGTCCTGGTGACCGCCGACTGCGGCAGCAGCGCGCCGGAGGCCGCGGCGGCGGCGATCGCCGCCGGGCTCGACCTGATCGTCACCGATCACCATCTGACCACGGTCGAGCTGCCGCCCGGCGTCATCGAGGTCAACCCTCGCCGCGCCGCCGGCCCGCCGGGCAGCGAGGGCCTGTGCGCCGCCGGCGTCGCCTTCAAGCTGGTCGAGGCGGTGGCCGCCCGGCGCGACAAGCCGGTCGCCCGCGAGGCGCTGCTGCGGGTCGCCTGCCTGGGAACCGTCGCCGACATGGTGCCGCTCAGGGGCGAGAACCGGGTGATCGCGGCTCTCGGCCTGGCGGCGCTGCCGGCAACGCCGTCGCCGGGCCTGCGGGCGCTGATGGCTCGCTCGCGAGTGCGGTTGCCGCTGCGCGCCTCCGACATCGGCTTCCGCATCGGGCCGCGGATCAACGCCGCCGGCAGGATGGGCGACGCCGATCCGGCGCTCGAGCTTCTGCTGACCCGGGATCCGGCGCGCGCCGAGCAGCTCGCCGACGTGCTCGAAGAGCGGAACCGGACCCGGCGTGAGGCCCAGACCCGGGTCGAAGACGAAGCCCGTGAGCGGTTCTCCGAGCGCGCCGAGCTGCCGCCGATCCTGGTCGCCTGGTCGGCCGAGTGGCACCGCGGGGTCGTCGGCATCGCCGCCGGCCGGCTGGCGCGCGAGTTTCACCGGCCGACGATCCTGCTGAGTCTCGACGGCGAGTCGGCCGGCGGCTCGGGCCGGAGCGTGCCCGGCATCGAGCTGTTCGAGTTCCTGCGCCCCTGGAGCGATCGGCTGCGCCGCTTCGGCGGCCACGCCCAGGCGATCGGGCTGACCGCCGACACCGCCGAGCTCGAGTCCCTGCGCTCGGAGTGGGAACGGGAGGCCGCCGGCTGGCCCGACGATCTGCTGCGTCGCCGCACCGAGTACGAGCTCGAACTGCGCCCGGAGGAGGTGACGCTCGAGCTGATCGACCAGCTCGAGACCCTCGGCCCGTTCGGTGTCGGCAACCGAACCCCGCTGGCCCGGCTGGGTCCGCTGCGGCTGTGCGCCCCGCCGCGGCGGTTTGGCAAAGGCCACCTCGAGCTGCGGGCAGTCGGACCCGCGGGCGAGGCCCGGCTGGGCAGCGGCCCGCCCGATGACGGCGACACGGTGACCCTGATCGGCTGGTCCTGGCAGGATCGCGAAGAGGTATTCGCGGAGCCCTTCGAGGTCGTCGGGGTGCCGGTCCGGGATCGCCATCGCGGCCCCGGCGGCCGCTATCAAGCCCGCCCGGCACTGCGCCTGAGCGAGGCGCGGCGCGTGGCTCCCGCGCCCCCCCACGCGCCCCACGGGACATAGAATCCGGCGATGGCGAGAAGCCCGGGCCACCGACCGTTGATCCTGCTGCGCTGGATCCTGCTCGGGCTGTTCCTGGTCGCGGCGGCCGCGGTCCTGCGCATCTATCTCGGCCGCGACAGCGAGCCGGCGGGACCGCGCCTGGCGACCGACCCGGAGAGCCCGATCGAGAGCGCCGACGTGGTGCTGGCCGCCGAGGGGTTCGAGTACGAGGTCATCGACCAGGGCGTGACGCTGTTCTTCATCCGCTCGGATCGGATGGTCTCGGATCGTCAGGATCGATTCGTGCTCGAAGGGGTCGAGCTGCGGATGGAGGAGGAGGGCGGCAGTCTCTACACCATCGCCAGCGATCGCGCCGTCTACGACCTGGACAGCCGCGGTGCCACGCTCGAGGGGTCGGTGGTGATGTCCGGCCCCAACGGCATCGAGCTGCGCGGCGAGGCCTTCGACCTGCAGAACGCCGGCCGGGTCCTGGAGAGCACGGCCGCGCCGGTCGCCTACCGGCTGCCCGGCGCCTACTCCGGCACCGCCAATGGGGTGCGCATCAACATCTTCCGCGACACCCTGCTGTTGCGCGGCGAGGTGGCGATCGACTCGGCCCCCGGCGCCGAGCCGCCGGTGCGGTTGACCGCCGGCCGGATGCTCTACCTCGAGCAGGAGGGCCTGCTGCGCACCGAGGACAACGTCGTCTTCACCCGCGGCGGCGACCGGCTGAGCAGCCGGCGGCTGAGCGTCGAATTCGAAGCCGCCGCGGAAGGCGTCGGCGCCGTGCGCTCGATCCAGGGTCGGTGGCAGGTGGCGGGGCGGATCGCCCTCGACTCGAGCGCCGACCGAGCGGGGTCGCTGGAGTTCGTGGCGGAGACGATGGGCGTGGCCTTCGACGCCACCGGCGAGCGAGTCGAGAGCGTCGTGCTCGAGGGCGGCGACGAGCAGGCGACCCTGGTGCTGGCGGACGGCACCGGGCTGCGCCAGACCCTGCGCTCGCAGACGATCCACACCACCTTTGTCGACGGCGCGGTCTCGCGGCTCGAGACCTTCCTGCCGACGATCCTCGAGGAGAGCCTGGCGTTGGCCGGAGCGGCGCCGCTGCGGCGGCTCTGCGGCGACGCCCTGAGCGCTCGACTGGGGCCGCAGGGCGAGCTGCGCGACCTGGAGCTCGACGGGGCGGTGGACTATCGCGACAGCCGGCTGTCGGCCTCCGGCGAACGGCTCGAGGGCGATCCCGAGAACAAGCTGCGGCTGAGCGGCAGTCCGGCGCGGCTGCTGGCCGGCAACAACGATGTCGAGGCGGCGAAGATCGTATACTCGCGCCGTGACGGCTCGCTTCTCGCTACCGGTGGCGTACGCGCCTCGGGTCTGGACCGCTCGGGCGTCGAGTTGGCGGCCGGCGACGATCGCGCGCCGGTGCTGGTGACGGCCGATCGAGCGAACTGGACCGAGGAGCCGTCGGAGGTCGTCTTCCGCGGCCAGGTCCGGGCGTGGCAAGGCGAGAGCTTCTTGCTCGCCGATCAGCTGCGCTCGCTCGATGACGGCGCGCGGCTGGTCGGGGAGGGGGCGGTGAAGACGGTGTGGAAGCCACGCGCGGACGACCCCGAGGGGCGGTCGCCGATCGACGTCGATGCCGAGGAGTTTGTCTACCAGCGCGAGGAACGGCGGCTCGACTACTCCGGCAAGGTGCGCGCGCACGAGGCCGGGCGCACGCTGCGCTGCAACGACCTGGAGATCCTGCTGGATGCCGAGCGGCGCATCGACAGCCTGCGGTGCGAGGGCGATGCGGTGGTGGACGACCCGGTCAACGGACGCATCGTGCGCGGCAGCGAGGCTATCTACACACCGGGCGACCGGCTGGTCTTGATCTCCGGGGAGCCGGTGGTGCTCGAGCAGCGCGACGGCACCGAGATGGAGGGCCGCAGGCTGCGCTACGACCTCGATACCGGTCAGGTGCGGATCCTGAGCGAGCCGCGGACCGGCGCCCCGGAGGAGCCGCCGGCCGACCCCGCGGAGCCCACCGATGGCTAGACGCGCGAAAAAGAAAGAGGCTTCCGCAGGCTCGGGAGAGCCGCCGGCGAAGACGACCGCTCCGCCGGCGAAGACGACTGAGCCGCCGGCGAAGGCGACCGAGCCGCCGTCGAAGGGCAGCCGCATGGCCCGACGGCTGGAGACCCGGGGGCTGCGCAAGGTCTACCGCGGGCGGGCGGTGGTCGACGACGTCTCGATCGAGGTGCACCCGAGCGAGATCGTCGGCCTGCTCGGACCCAACGGCGCCGGCAAGACGACCACCTTCTACATGGTGGTCGGCCTGACCCAGCCCGACTCGGGTGAAGTGTTCCTCGGCAGCGAGGACATCACCGGCCTGCCGATGTACCTGCGGGCGCGCAAAGGCATCAGCTATCTGCCGCAGGAGCCCTCGATCTTCCGCAAGCTGTCGGTGGAGGACAACCTGCGGGCGGTCTTCGAGACCCTCGACCTGAGACCCGCCGAGCAGGAGCAGCGGGTCGACCAGCTGCTCCGCCAGTTCGGCCTCGAAGGGGTGCGCAGCTCGCCCGGCTACACCCTGTCGGGCGGCGAGCGGCGGCGGGTGGAGATCTCCCGCGCGCTGGCCATCGACCCCATCTACGTCCTGCTCGACGAGCCGTTTGCCGGCATCGACCCGATCGCGGTGATCGATATCCAGACGATCGTGCGCCATCTCAAGAAGATGGGCATCGGCGTGCTGATCACCGACCACAACGTGCGCGAGACCCTCAAGATCACCGATCGGGCCTACATCATCAACAACGGCGAGATCCTCAGGTCGGGCGCCCCGGCCGAGCTCTCGAGCGATCCCCAGGTGCGCAAGATCTACCTTGGTGAGGACTTCGAGCTCTAGACGTATGCACTTGAACCTGCAGGACTTCCCTCGGTCGAACAATCTCGGAGTCCCGGCGTGGTAGCCGCACGGTAGACTGGTTCGAACAAGGCTGATCCGCATGGCACTGGAACAGAAACTGCAGCTCCGACTGGCCCAGAAGCTGGTCATGACGCCGTCGCTGCAGCAGGCGATCAAGCTGCTGCAGATGACTCGCATGGAGCTGCAGGGAGTGCTCACCCAGGAGCTGGTGGAGAACCCGCTGCTGGAGGAGACCGACGAGACCTTCGAGAACGAGGCCGCCGACGGTGAGACCGAGGCCGAAGCCGAAGCCGAACAGGCGAAGAAGGACGAGGAGAAGGCCGAAGAGCTCGACCATCAGGAGTCGATGGACGACATCGATCTCGAGGCCTACTTCAACGACTACTGGGAGGGATCCACCGGGCCCTCGATGCAGGAGATCCGCCAGGCGCCGCCGATCGAGAACACGCTGACCCGCGAGCCCGACCTCTACGATCACCTGCTCTGGCAGCTGCACATGACCGACCTGCCGGCGCGGCAGCGCGAGATCGCCGAGTCGATCATCGGCAATCTCGACCCGGACGGATTCCTGGTCGCCTCGCTCGAAGAGATCCGCGGCATGGGCGACGGCCTGGACGGCCACGAGCCCTACCGCACGGAGGAGGTGGAGGAGGCGCTGGCGCTGGTGCGCGGTTTCGACCCGCCGGGCATCGCCTGCCGCGACCTGCGCGAGAGCCTGCTGCTGCAGCTCGACGCGCGCGACGAGCCGGCGGAGTCGCTGACCCGGCGGGTGGTGGAGGAGTGCTGGGACCTGTTCCTGCGGCGCCAGTTCGCGGCCATCGCCAAGCGGTTCGGCATCGAGCTGGGCTTGCTCGAGCCGGTGGTCGAGGCGGTCAAGGCGCTCGAGACCCGGCCGGGACGGAAGTTCACCACCGAGCGCACCCACTACGTCGAGCCGGACGTCCACGTCATCAAGATGCGCGACAAGTTCGTCATCCAGCTCAACGACGACGGCATGCCGCGGCTGCGGATCAGCAAGGCCTACCGCCAGATGCTGCAGAAGATGCGCTTCGACGGCCGGCAGGCCGACGCCCGCCAGTTCCTCAAAGAGAAGATGCGCTCGGCGATCTGGCTGATCAAGAGCATCGACCAGCGCCAGCGCACCATCTACAAGGTGGCCGACTCGATCGTTCGCCAGCAGCGCGAGTTTCTCGAGCGCGGTATCGAGCACCTGCGGCCGATGGTGCTGCGCGACGTCGCCGACGACATCGGCATGCACGAATCGACCGTCAGCCGCGTGGTCTCGAACAAGTACATCCACACGCCGCGCGGCCTGTTTCCGATGAAGTTCTTCTTTCACAGCGGCATCGACCGCGAGTACGGCGGCGACATCTCTTCGCTGACGGTGAAGCGGCGCATCGAGCAGCTCATCGACAGCGAGGACCCGAAGCGGCCCCTGTCCGACAGCGGCCTGACCGAAGCGCTCAAGCGCGAGGGCATCAACATCGCGCGGCGCACGGTGGCCAAGTACCGGGACGAGCTCGGTGTACCGTCGTCGACCGCTCGCAAGCAGATCTTTTGAGCTTGCAAGACGGCAGCCAGAACACGCTCGACGATCGATGCCACCCAACCAGGGAGGAGAGCGATGCAGATCGACTACGTTTCCCGTAACTTCGACCTCGACGACGCGATGCGAGAGTACGTCGCGTCCAAGCTGGAGAAGCTGGGCCGCTTCCTCGACGAGCCGGTCGAGATGAGAGTGACCCTGGTACAGGAGAAGTATCGCCAGATCGCTGAGCTGAACGTTGCCCATCGCCACGGCCATCTCCAGGCCGCCGGCGAGACCGAGCACATGCGCGACAGTGTCAACCAGGTGGTCGACAGGATCGAGAAGCAGGCGCGCCGTTCGCGCAAGAAGTTCATGGACAAGCGGCGCAAGGCCGATCGGGACAACGGCCTGCACCAGTGGCCGGTGGATGTCCTCGAACGGGGCAGCGTCGGCGACAGCCTGCCGCGGATCATCAAGAGCAGCACGCTGAACATCAAGCCGATGGGTCTCGAGGAGGCGGCGCTGCAGCTGGAGGGCGCCAACAACGACTTCGTCGTTTTCCGCGACACCCGTACCGACCGGGTGTGCGTGCTGTACAAGCGGCGGGACCAGAACTACGGATTGATCTCGCCCGACTGACGCCGGCACCGCGCCGGCGCTCGAGGACAAGTAGCCATGCTTCTCAGCGCACTCACGCGCCCCGACCTGATCTTCGTCGACCTGCCCGGGGCGGACGGGCCCACCGTTCTTCGCGCCTTCGCCGAGCGCGTTGTCGAGGCGGGCGTCGTGGACGACGCCGACCTGCTCTACCGCCGGCTGCTCGAGCGCGAGAAGCTGGGCAGCACCGCGCTGGGGCACGGCGTCGCGGTGCCGCACTGCAAGATCGAGGGTCTGCGCGAGGTGGTCGTGGCGGTCGGGCTGTTTCGCAAGGGGATCGACTTCGAAGCGACCGACGGCGAGCCGGTGCGGCTGCTGTTCCTGGTTGTCTCGCCCAGCGCCTCGCCGGCCGCGCACCTGCAGTCGCTGGCGGCGATCTCCCGCTGGGTCCGTGGCGACCACCACGTCGAGCGGGTGCTCGCTCTGGCGGACCCGCAGGCGATCTTCGACCTGCTCGACAAGCAGGGCGAGGCGTAGGGAGCGACCGTGTCGGACAGCGCCGTTGTCGAGGTTCGCGAGCTGCTGGGGGACGAGCTCTCCGATCTCGAGATCCGTGTGGTCTGCGGCGCGAGCCGGCTTGGCAATGCCATTACGAATCCGCGGGTCCAGAAGCCCGGCCTGGCCTTCGCCGGCTACTACGAGTACATCAAGCCGGGCCGGGTGCAGATCATCGGCGAGAGCGAGACCGCGTTTCTGACCCGGCTGCCGCTGGAGGTGCGCCGGGAGCGGTTTCGCAACATCATCGCGCTCGACATCCCGGTGTTCATCATCACCAAGGGCCTCGAGCCGGAGCCGGAGCTGCTCGCCCGCTGTCGCGAGATCGAGCTGCCGGTGTTGTCGTCGACCGCGCTCTCGTCGTCGGTGATCAAGCGGATCAGCTACTTCCTGGAAGAGAGCCTGGTGCCGTCGACTCGCGTGCACGGGGTGCTGCTGGACGTCTACGGCCTGGGCGTGCTGCTGATCGGCTCGAGCGGCGCCGGCAAGAGCGAGGCCGCCCTCGACCTGATCACCCGCGGCCACAGCCTGGTCGCCGACGATCGGGTGTGGATCAAGCGCTATCCCAACGGCGAGCTGCTGGGCACATGCGAGGAGCCGCTGCGTCACCACATGGAGCTACGCGGCATCGGCATCATCAACGTGCAGGATCTGTTCGGGCTCGCCGCCGTTCGCGAGCGCAAGCCGATCGACCTGGTCATCGAGCTCGAGCACTGGGACGAGACCAAGGCCTACGACCGGCTGGGCCTCGACGAGACGGTCCACGAGATCCTGGACACGCCCTGTCCGTACCTCAAGCTGCCGGTGGCGCTGGGCCGCAACGTCTCCAATCTGATCGAGATCGCGGTGCGCAACCACGTCCTCAAGCTCCAGGGGCACAACTCGGCGCGCGAGTTCACCCGAAAGCTGGAAGCGAAGATGGCGCAAGAGAAGCGTAAGGACTAGGCGGTGCTGGACGACCCCAGCAGCGGCGCCGAGTCCAAGCCCAGGCTGGTGCTGATCACCGGTCTGTCCGGTTCGGGCAAGAGCACGGTCGGCAAGTGCTTCGAAGACCTCGGCTACTACTGCGTCGACAACCTGCCGCTGCCGCTGCTGCGCAGCTTTCTCGCCGACCCCCTGGTCGAGGGGCACCACCGCATCGCCGTTGTCACCGACGTTCGGGCGCCGGGGTTCGCCGGCGAGTTCCCGCTGCTGTTCGACGAGATCGACCGCGATCTCGTGGACCCCTTCCTGCTCTTTATCGAGGCCTCCGACGACATCCTCGTGCGCCGTTTCTCGGAGACCCGCCGGCCCCACCCGCTGGCCGGCACGCGGTCCGTCATCGAGGGCATCCGCGCCGAGCGTGAGCTGATGACCGAGGTCCGCGCCCGGGCCGACCGCCTGTTGGACTCGAGCGACTGGTCGATCCACGAGCTGCGCGCCCACGTCTACCGGGACTTCGGCGGCGAGGGCGTGCGGCGCCACGGTCTGGTGGTCTCGCTGGTCAGCTTCGGCTACAAGCACGGCATCCCCGCCGGCGCCGACCTGCTGTTCGACGTCCGCTTCCTGCCCAACCCCTACTTCGTGCCGGGGCTGCGCGAGAAGACCGGCCGGGACGAGGAGGTGCAGCGCTTCCTCGAAGGCCAGGCCGAGTTCCAGGAGGTGATCGACCGCTTCGCCGACCTGCTGCTCTATCTGCTGCCGCGATACGCGGGCGAGTTGCGCAGCTACCTGTCGGTCGGGATCGGCTGCACCGGCGGCCGGCACCGCTCGGTGGCGATGGTGGAACGGCTCGAGGCGCGCCTCGCCGAGGCGGGCTGGAAGGTGCGGGCGAGCCACCGCGACGTCGACCGCTAGCAGGCCGGTACGATCCCAGCCGGAAGGAGACAGCGATCGTCACCACCCTCATCGTCAGCCAGGGCGGGCTCGCCAACGAGCTGCTGGCCGCGGCGCGCCGGATCGTCGGCGACGCCTGCCCGATGGCGGCCCTCAGCCTGGACTGGGAAGACAGCTTCGAGGCGGCCTGCGAGAAGTTGCGGGGCGCCGTGGCCGAGCTGCCGGTCGACAGCGACGGGCTGCTGATCCTCACCGATATCTACGGCGGCACTCCCAGCAACGTGGCGCTGACCCTGCGCCAGCCGGGCAAGGTCGAGGTCGTCAGCGGCGTCAACCTGCCGATGGTGGTGCGACTCGGCTGCCGCGCCGCGCCCGGCATGACGCTCGAGCAGACGGCCGAGTGGATCGGCAGCAAGGCGCGAGCGAGTATCTGCCACGGCGAGGCGCGGCCGAACGGACACCATGATCCAGCGTGAGCTCGCGGTAATCAACCGGCTTGGGCTGCACGCCCGCGCCGCCGCCAAGCTGGTGCATGCCGCCGGCGCCTTCTCGAGTCAGATCTACCTCGCCAAGGACGGTGACGAGGTCGACGCCAAGAGCATCCTCGGCATCTTGCTGCTGGCCGCGGCCCAGGGCAGCACGGTGACGATCCGCTGCGAGGGAGCGGACGAGCAGGAGGCGGTCGAGGCGATCGCCGCCCTCTTCGGCGACCGCTTCGGCGAAGAGGGCTGACGGGGAAGGGGAGAGAGAAGATGGAGGAGCTACAGGGGCTCGGAGTCTCCCCGGGCATCGCGTGCGGCCGCGCCGTCTGCCTGGAGACGGCCGCCGACGGGGTCATGCGCATCCCGCTCGAGCCCGAGGCGGTCGAAGCCGAGGTGGAGCGGCTCGACCGAGCGGTGCAGACGACTCGCGAAGAGCTGGCGGTGACCCGCCGCAAGGCCGAGCAGGTGGTTGGCGAGGAGCTGGCCTCGGTATTCGATGCCCACACCCTCTTGCTCACCGACCGGGCGCTGCTGGACCGGATCGAGCGACTGATCCGCGAGGAGCGGGTCAACGCCGAATGGGCGGTGCACCGAACCGGCGAGGAGCTCGGCGAGCGGTTCCTGGCGATCGACGCGCCGCACCTGCGCGAGCGCTACGAGGACCTGCGCGACGTCAGCCGCTATCTGCTCCGCTGCCTGCAGGGCCTCGACCATCACCACGACATCTCCGAGGTCGAGGGCGAGGTCGTGATCGTCGCCCACGACCTGACGCCGTCGCAGGCGGTGCAGCTCGGCCGGGGCCGGGTGGTGGGCTTCGCCGTCGAGACCGGCGGCCCCACCTCGCACACGGCGATCATCGCCCGCGCGCTGGCGGTGCCGCTGGTGGCCGGGCTGCCCGGTGTGGTCGGCCGGGTGACGCAGGAGACGCCGGTCCTGGTGGACGGCACCCGCGGCGTCGTGGTCATCGAGCCGGATGCCGAGCGGCTGCGCCAGTTCGAGCTCGAGTTGCGACGGCGTGAAGAGCGCGACAGCGACCGCGCCGCCACCCGGTTGCTCCCGTGCGAAAGCCTGGACGGGGTGCGGATCTCGCTGCTGGCCAACGTCGAGCTGCTCGAGGAGATCGCCCTGGCCCAGCGGTACGGCGCCGAGGGCGTGGGCCTTTACCGCAGCGAGTTCCTCTACATCGAGCGCACGCCGGAGCTGCCCGATGAAGAGGATCACCTCGATACCTACCGCCGGTTGATCGAGGCGATGAGCCCAGACCCGGTCATCGTGCGCACGCTGGACCTGGGCGGGCGCAAGCTGGCGCGAGAGGTCTTGCACACCGAAGAGGACAATCCGGTACTGGGCCTGCGCGGGATTCGGCTGACCATGGCGCGCCCCGAGATCTTCCGCACCCAGCTGCGCGGCCTGTTCCGTGCCGGCGCCACCGGGCCGCTGTCGATCATGCTGCCGATGGTGACGACGGTGTCCGAGATCCGCGAGTTCCGCACCTTCGCCGGCGGCATCCTGGACGAGCTGCGCCGGGAGGGCGTTCCCTGCTGCGACAGCTACCGGCTGGGGGCCATGATCGAGGTGCCCTCGGCCGCCCTCACCGCCGACGCGCTGGTGCGCGAGGTCGACTTCGTCTCGATCGGCACCAACGACCTGATCCAATACGCCCTGGCCGTCGACCGCAACAACGAGCACGTCTCGCACCTCTACCGGCCGCTGCATCCGGCGATCCTGAGAATGATACGATTTGTCCTCGACGCCGCGGGCGAGGCCGGCGTGGAGGTGTCGCTGTGCGGCGAGATGGGGGCGGATGCGGCGGCGGCGGCGCTGCTGGTCGGGATGGGGCTGCGGCGCATCTCGTTGAGCCCGCGGATGATCCCCGAGGTCAAGACCCGGATCCGCAGAATGAACGTAGAAGAGATGGCCGGTGTCGCCAGCAAATGCCTCGCCTGTGGCACCGCCGAGGAAGTCGAGGACCTGATGCGCGGTAGCCTACCGGCGCCGGAAGCGGGCTGAGACGATGCTGAAGAAGGTCGAGAAAGTCGAGAAGCCCTGGGGCTACGAGTTGATCTACGCCCACACGGAGCGCTACGCCGGCAAGATCCTGCACGTCGACCCGGGGCAGGCCCTGTCGCTGCAGTATCACGAGAACAAGGACGAGACCCTCTTCCTGATGGAGGGCGAATACCGCCTCGTGGTCGAAGAGGCGGGCGAGATGGTCGAGCGCACCGTCCGCGCCGGCGAGGCGTACCACATTCCGCCCGGAACCCGGCACCGGATGGTCGCCGGGCCCGAGGGCTGCGACATCCTCGAGGTCTCGACTCCCGAGCTGGGCGACGTCGTGCGGCTCGAAGACCGCTACGGACGTGTCTAGCCTGCTCCTCGCGCGGCGGCAGGGCAGAACGCCGGACATGACGCTGTGCGCCCTGGCCGCTCTCGCGGTCGCGGTTGCCGCCTGCGGCAGCCCCCGGCCACCGGCGGCGCCGCCGCCGAGGACCGTTGCCGGCGCCGAGCCCGGCGAGCCCGAGGTGGCGACACAGGCGGAGCCGGCGCCGCCCGAGCGGCGCGCCGTGCCGGAGCTCGTGCCGTCACCCCGGGTGGTGATCGAGCCGGCCGAGCCCGAGCCCGCCGGCACCGAGCCCACCCTGGCCGAGGCCGCCCAGCGCGAGCGCGAGCGGCGCCAGCAAACCGGCCAACCGATCGCCGTGATCACCGACGCCAACCTGAGCGAGCACGCCGTGGGTCAGCTGACCTTCATGGAGGACGAGGCCCCGAAGCCGGCGGACGCCGCTGCCGCGGGCACGGCCGGCGCGGAGGAGGGGCCCGACGAGCAGTACTGGCGCGAGCGCGTGCGCGAGATCCGCCAGCGCTGGGCCGACACGGCGGCGCAGGTTCCGACCCTCGAGGAGAGGGTGGCCGAGCTCCGGCGCCGCTTCTACGAGGCCGACGACGCCTACTATCGCGACACCAGGATCAAGCCGGCCTGGGACCGCGCCATCGACCTGATCGCCCAGGCCCGGGCCGAGGCCGAGGTCCACCGGGCCGAGCTGGACGCGGCGCTCGAGGAGGGCCGGCGGGCCGGCGCGCTGCCCGGCTGGCTGCGCGAGGGGATCGAGCTCGAGCCGGAGGCAGCCGAGCCGGAGCGCGCCGGCGCCGAGCCCGGCGAGCCCAGGATCGTCGAGCCGGTGGAGGGGGGCGGCGGAGCATGAGCCGACCGACGACCCCACCGGCGACCCCGCGGCGCTACTTCGTCGAGACCTGGGGCTGCCAGATGAACCAGCTGGACTCGCAGCGGATGGCCGGCCAGCTGATGCAGCTCGGCATCCTGCCGACGCTGCGGCCCGACGAGGCGGATGTCATCCTGCTCAACTCCTGCAGCGTGCGCGACAAGGCCGAGCAGAAGGTCTACTCGAGCCTCGGCCGCTACCGGAGATTCAAACGGCTCAAGCCGTCGCTGCTGATCGGCCTGTGCGGCTGCGTGGCGCAACAGGAGGGCGAGCGCGCGCTCGAGCGCGTGCCGGATCTCGACTTCGTCCTCGGGCCGGCGCGGATCGGCGAGTTGACCGACGTGATCGCGCGCCGGCGGCGGGGCGAGCGGCCGGTGGCCACCGGCTTCCCGGACGCCGTGGACTACGCCTTCGACACGATCGCCCGCGACGGCGTCTACAAGGGCATGGTGACGATCATCGAGGGCTGCAACAAGAAGTGCACGTTCTGCATCGTGCCGCAGACCCGCGGTCCCGAGCGCAGCCGGCCGCTCGAAGAGATCGTCGCCGAGGTGCGCCACCTGGTGGCGTTCGGCTTTCTCGAGATCGAGCTGTTGGGACAAACCGTCAACCATTGGCGCGAACCGGGCGGCGAGCCGGACTTCGCCGACCTGCTCGATGCGGTGGCCGGCGTGCCGGGAGTGGAGCGGTTGCGGTTCGTCACCTCCTACCCGCGCGACTTCACGCCGCGCATGGTCGAGAAGATCGGCCGCCATCCGAACATCTGTCCCTATCTGCACCTGCCGGTCCAGTCCGGCTCGGACCGGGTGCTGCGGCGCATGGCGCGCGGCTACACCGTCGACGGCTACCGGCGGCTCGCCGACTCGCTGCGCGCGGCCCGCCCCGAGCTGGCCCTGTCGACCGACATCATCGTCGGCTTCCCGGGGGAGACCGAAGACGACTTCCAGGCGACGATGGACCTGGTGCGCGAGCTGCGCTTCTCGTCGGTCTTTGCCTTCAAGTACTCGCCGAGGCCGGGCACCGCTGCGCCGCGCCTCGGCGGCGACGTCGAGCCCGAGGTGGCGGACCGCCGCCTGCAGGAGCTTCTGGCCACCCAGCAGGAGATCCAGCAACGCCTCAACCGCCGCCTGGAGGGCGAGGTGCTCGACGTCCTGGTCACGGGCTGGGGCCGCGAAGCGGCGACTCAGTGCGGCCGCACGTCCTGCCACCGCATCGTCCACTTCCCGGCGGACAACGGCGGCGCGCCGCTCGGCCGGATCCTGCCGGTGGTGATCGAGCGCGGCAACCCGAACAGCCTCCTCGGCCGAGCCGCGCCCATCTGACCGCCCGGCGCCCTTGACCTGGCCAATGCGGGCGCCCAGAATAGGCTCCCACATGGCCGACAGCGAACCGATCCGGATGCAGATCAAGGGGCTGATGCTGGACCCTTCGTCCAAGCTGCCCATCGTCATCCTGCGAGACGACGACAGCCGTTACCTGCTGCCAATCTGGATCGGCGTCTTCGAGGCCAACGCCATTGCCCTGCGGGTCGAAGAGATCGAGACCCCGCGGCCGATGACCCACGATCTGCTGCAGGCGGCACTCGCCAAGCTGGAAGTGGTGGTGGAGAAGGTGCTGATCTCGGATCTGCAGGAGAACACCTTCTACGCGCTGATCTACTTGCGCCACAACGGCGAGCAGGTGACCCTGGACTCGCGTCCCAGCGACGCCATTGCGCTGGCCCTCCGGGCCGAGGCGCCGATCTTCGTGCTCCCCAAGGTCCTGGAGAGCGCCAAGTCGCTCGACATGACCCAGTCGATCCAGGACGACGACCGGATGAAGAAGTGGCTCGAAGACGTCGATCCGGACGAACTGGGCAAGTACAAGATGTAGGCCGGTTTCGGTTTGTTTGTCTAAGAGTCTTGTTTTCAATGGCTTAGCGCCAATGTCGGCGCGCCGACATCGAGCCGGCACCGCTTGACCCGCTCCCTGACGGCCGTTTAGACTGACTCCTCTCGATGATCCTAGCCATTACGAATCAGAAGGGCGGCGTCGGCAAGACGACAACGGCCATCAACCTCGCTGCGGCGCTGGCCGGCAAGGGGCTGCGCACCCTGCTGATCGACCTCGATCCCCAGGCCAACAGTTCGATGACCTTCGTCGACGTGCACAAGTTGGAGAGGTCGGTCTACGAGGCCCTGGTGGAGCCCGGCGTCCACCTGGCCGACGTGGTGGTTCCGGCCGAGAAGGTCGACAACCTGTCGATCGCGCCGTCGTCGATCGCGCTGGCCAAGCTCGAGGCGAGTCTCATGGGCGAGCTGGACAGCTACTACCGGCTGATGGACGAGCTCAAGCTCACCCGTCGGACCTACCAGTACGTCATCATCGACACGCCGCCGACCCTCGGCATCATCACCGTCAACGCCCTGGTCGCGGCTTCCCACGTGCTCATCCCGATTCAGTCGAGCTATTTCGCGCTCGAGGGCACGGACGACCTGCTGGAGACCATCGACAAGGTCAAGAAGCGAGCGAACCCGCGGCTGCAGATCCTGGGCGCGCTGCTGACCCTGTTCGACAAGCGGACCCTGCTGTCGCAGGATATCCAGCGGCAGGTGCACGAGGTCTTCGGCGACAAGGTGTTCGACACCGTCATATCGAAGAGCGTGCGGCTCGAAGAGAGCCCGGCCTACCGCGAACCGATCTTCAGCTATGCCCCTAGATCCAGCGGCGCGTACCAGTACTACAAGTTGTCGGAGGAGGTACTGAGCCGTGTCTGATCGCGCCGGCCGGCGGGGCCTACCGCTGCAGATGAGGATGCGTCACGACACGCATTTCGTGGAGGAGTTGGCTCACCGCCACGCCGAGCCCATCGGTTGCCTGATGCCGATCTCGGCCATCGAGCCCGATCCCCGCCAGCCCCGATCCAGCATGGGCGACCTGGCCGAGCTGGTCGCTTCGATCCGCGACAAGGGCGTACTCGAGCCGATCCTGGTCCGGCCGATCTCCGGCTCCGGCCGGGCGGGGGAGCCGAGCCATCGGATCATCTCCGGCGAGCGCCGCTTCCATGCCGCGGACCAGGCGGGCCTGGTCGAGGTCCCGGTGATCGAGATGGAAGTGGGGGAGGAAGAGGCGCTCGAGATCGCCCTGGTCGAGAACCTCCAACGCAAGGACCTGACGCCATTCGAAGAGGCCGAGGGCTATCAGAGCCTGGCCGATCGTCACGGCTACAGCCACGAGCAGATTGCCGAGGCGGTCGGCAAGTCGCGCACCGTGGTGACCGAGGCCCTGTCGCTGCTGCGGATGCCGCCCCGTGCACGGACCGCGGTACAGGCGCTGGGCATCCAGTCCCGATCGACCGTGCTCGAGGTCCTCAAGGCCACCAAGGACGAGATGGAGATGGTGTCGCTGCTCGAGCAGGTCGCCCACAGCGGCCTGAATCGTGACGACATCCGCGCCAGAGGCCGTTCCCGGCGAGGCCCCCGTAGGCAGCGCGCCAAGCCCTACGTCTTCAAGTTCCGGGCCCCCGACAAGACCTACAGCCTGTCGATGAGCTTCCGCAAGAGCACGGTGGACAAAGACGACCTCATCGGCGCGCTGGAAAAGATCCTGAGCGATCTGCGGTCGATGCCGGACGAGGGCTGAGGCCGAGTCCGCTTCGCCGCCGTTTACAGGCTGGCGCGGCGCGCAAGTTGACGCACGACCGGGCCACGCGCGGCCCGTCCTCCTCCTTGCTCATCATTATGTAAACCAGCCCGCACGAATCACGCCCTCGGCGTGTTCGGTACCTGGCTGGTTTACATAATGTATCTTATCGGACTATCTATGCGGGCCGCGCCGGCCGCGGATTCCACCCCCATTTCCCGAGATCCAACCCCCTCCTCCCGGGCCCGCATCCACGACCAGGGATCCCGCCCCCACGCCGGCCACCACGCTCGTATAATCTTTGCCACGCATCCGAGCCCGCGCCCGAGACTCAAGCCCCCGCTCCTCATGTCCCGTCTCGACCGCTACCTGATCCGCGAAGTCGTCGGCCCGCTGAGCCTCGGCTTTCTGGTCTACACGTTTCTGCTCCTGATGCAGACGCTGTTCCGGCTCGCGGCGATGATCATCCGCCGCGGTGTGCCGGCCGGTCAGGTCGGCGAACTGCTGCTGCTGAGCCTGCCCAACATCGTCGTCCTGACGATCCCGATGTCGTTCCTGTTCGCCATCCTGGTGGCCTCGGGCCGGCTGGCCGCGGACAGCGAGCTGATCGCAATGCGGTCGGCCGGGATCAGCCTCTACCGGCTGTCGCGCCCGATCCTCGTGCTGGGCGCCTTGCTGACCGTCCTCAACGGCTTTCTGATGCTCTACGTGCTGCCCCGCGGCAACCACGCGCTGCAGAAGCTGCAACTCGAGATTCTCAGCCACAGCGTCTCGCAGCAGGTGCAGCCGCGCGTCTTCTACGAAGGCTGGGAGGGGTTGGTGCTGTACGTCAACAACTTCCCCGCCGGCGAGGATCAGTGGCAGGGTGTCTTCGTCGCCGAGAGCGTGCCGGCCGCCGAGAACGAGATCACCGTGGCCGACCGCGGCGAGGTGATCCTGTCCGAGGATGGCGAGCGACTGATGCTGCGGCTCGAGGACGCCGTCGCTCACCGCCTCGACTTCAACGAACCGGACCGCTACCGGCGGGTCAACTACCGCACCCTGAACCGGCTGCTCGATGACAGCTTCACCAGCGATCAGCGGGCGACGATCGCCTCTTCGAAGGGCCTGCGCGAGCTCACCCTCGGTGAGCTGCAGGACCGGCTCACCGAGCCCAACCTGCCGGAGCAGCTGCGCAACCTGACCCGGGTCGAGATCCACAAGAAGTTCGCCCTTCCCATGGCCTGTCTGGCCTTCGCCGTGATCGGCCTGCCGCTCGGCCTCAGCGGCGGCCGCGGCAGCGGCCGATCGGCCGGATTCGCCATCTCTCTCGGCGTCATCCTGCTCTACTGGGTCCTGCTCGACAACGGCGAGGAGACCGCCCGCATCGGCCACATGGCGCCATGGTTCGCGATGTGGCGGCCCAACCTGCTGCTCGGGGTGCTCGGCCTGCTGATGACCTACCGGGCCAACGGCAACCGCTCCCTGGTCCCCCGGGCCCTGAGCTACTGGTGGCGCAAGCACGTGCGCACCCGGCTCTGGCGGCCCCGCCCGCGGCCCCGACGGCGCCGCTCCCGGCCGGCCGCGGGCAACGGCAACGGCGGCGACGCCACGGCCCGCTTCATGCTGCGTCTTCCTCGCCTCCGACTGCATTTCCCCAACCTGATCGATCGCTACGTCATGCGCATGTTCCTGCAGGTCTTCGCGCTGGTGACCATCTCCGGCATGGTCATCTACGTGGTGGCCGACTTCACCCAGAAGGCCGCCGAGGTGCTCGAGAACGAGGTGGCGAGCGGCCTGGTGACCGACTACTACAAGTACCTGGTCCTGCAGATCTACTACGAGATCACGCCGATCACGGTGCTTCTGACCACCCTGGTGGCCTTCGCTCTGCTGTCGCGCAGCAACGAGGTCATGGCGATCAAGGCGTCGGGCGTCAGCCTCTACCGCCTCGCGGTTCCGGCGGTCATCGCGGCGGCGCTGGTCGTCGCCTCGACCGCCCTGCTCCAGGCGACGGTGCTGCCGGCCTCCAACCAGAAGGTGGCGCAGCTCAAGGACGAGATCCGCGGCCGCGGCGGAAGCCGCACCTACCGCCGCGCCGACCGCCAGTGGCTCTTCGGCAAGGGCCGCTACATCTACAACTACCTGCGGTACGACAGCGAGCGAGAGACGCTTCAGCGGCTGCAGGTTTTCGAGTTCGGCACCGACTTCAAGCTCACCCGCCGACTCTTCGCCAACAGCGCCCGCTACGAGGAGGGATCCTGGATCGCCTCCGGGACCTGGGTGCGGAACTTCGGCGAGGCGAGCGACGACTACCAGGTGTTTCCCGACCCGGTCAGGCTCGATTTCCCCGAGGAGCCCGAGTACTTCGAAAGCGAGATGAAGCTGCCCAAGGCGATGAGCTACGGCGAGCTCAAGGAGTACGCGCGGGAGGTCCGCGACAGCGGCCAGGTGGCGCCGGAGCTGGAGGTGGAGCTGGGCAAGAAGCTCTCCTACCCCGCCGTCTCGCTGATCATGGCGCTCGTCGCCCTGCCCTTCTCCTTCCGCCTGGGGCGCCGAGGGGCCCTCTACGGCGTCGGCGTCGCGATCATCGTGGGCATGGTCTTCTGGGGCCTGCTGGCGCTGTTCACCACGCTCGGCGAAACCGGTGCGCTGCCGCCGACGATCGCCGTCTGGACACCCAACGTGCTGTTCGGGCTGCTGGCCCTCTACCTCTTCCTGGGCGTTCGCAGCTAACCCGACCCTCTCACCCGCGCTCCTCGACGCAGACGAATGCACCAGAATCTGCGACACTTGCCTCGGTCGCTCATCCACCCACCGCCAACTCCGAACTCCAAAGAGCCCGGTTGACCATCTTCTTCCTCTTTCTCCTGGCCACCACCTTCGGCTGTGTGTCGACGCTCTTCTGGGTTCCCGAGGACGACATGGGGCGGGGCTACTTCCAGATGAACGCCCTGATCGTGCTGGGCCTGCTGGCCCTGGCGCTCGCCGTACTGCTGCTGAATCCGTTCCGGCCCTTCGGCGATCGCGCGGCCGCCGGCGCCGGGGCCCTATGGGCGGCCTTCGCCGGGGCGTTCCTCTACTACGCGGCGATCTGGCGCGAGCGCTGGCGCCCGGCGCGGGCGGCGGCGGCCCTGACCCTCGCCGGCAGCGGCGTGGCGCTTCTGCTGACGACGCCACAGCTGTCGATCCTCGCCCCCGCCCTCCCCCACCGGCTGCTGCTGACCGGCGGCACCATGGTCTCGTCGGCGCTGCTGCTCGGCTGGGCCTTGATCACCATGCTTCTGGGCCACTGGTACCTGGTCTCGCCGCGGCTGACCTTTCGCCACCTGGTCGTCTTCAGCTGGGTCCTGATGGGCGTGATCGGCCTGCGGCTGCTGACCGTGGCGGCCGGGCTCACCGCGGCGGCGGCCAGCGACGCCGGCTACTGGGAGCTGCTGACCGGCCTGACGGGGCAGGGCATGTTCTTCTGGTTCCGCCTGCTCTGGGGCCTGGCGATCCCGCTAACCCTGGGGGTGCTGTCTCTGCACTGCGCCCGCCAGCGGTCCAACCAGTCGGCAACCGGCATCCTCTACGTCGTCGTTGTCGGTACCTTCATCGGCGAGCTGACCGCCTACTACCTGATCGTCACCACCGGCGTGCCGGTCTGACCCGGCAGAGCCTCGCCAGGAGCCGCTTCCCGAGTCCCCGTGCGCGTCCGCACCCAGTGCCGCCAATGCGGCCTGCCCTTCAGCGAGCGGATCGTCGGCGGCACCGATCTCGCCTGCCCCAAATGCGGTACCGCCCGGCCGGTGGCGGCCGAGGGCTGGAGCTCGCGCGCGGTGGCCGCCTGCCCGATCTGCGGCTGCACCCATCTGTACCGCCAGCGCGATTTCAACCGCGGTCTGGGCTGTCTGCTGGTCGCCATCGGCGCGGCTCTTGTGCCCTGGACCTACGGCCTGTCGCTGATCGTCCTGTCGCTGTTCGACCTGTGGCTCTACCGACGCTTGAGTGAAGCCGTGGTCTGCTACCGCTGCGACACCGTCTACCGCGACGCCCGGCCGGGCCCCGGCCAGGGCGAGTTCGACCTGCTCAAGCACGACGTGCTCAAGTACGGCAAGAGCTGGCAGGAGGTCGAAGAGATCGAGGCGCGCCGCGGCACTCCGCCCGGGCACTGACGCCGCGCGCCGGCCGCGGCGTGGCCCCCGCCGTCACTCGCTGGTCGCGGAGGCCGAGGTGGCGCTGCCGGCGGCGGACTCGAGATCGCCGGCCAGCGACACGTCCTCCCATTTCAACTCCGGCTCGTCGCGGCCGAAGTGGCCGTAGGCCGCGGTCTGACGGTAGATCGGACGGCGCAGGTCGAGATAGTCGATGATCCCGGCCGGCGTCAGCGGGAACCGCTGCCGCACCAGCGCCTCGAGCCTGGCCTCCGGAAGCCTCCCGCGCCCGGCCGTCTCGACGCGGACCGAGACCGGCTCGGCGACGCCGATCGCGTAGGCCAGCTGAACCTCGACCCGCGAGGCCAGCTTCGCAGCCACCAGGTTCTTGGCGATGTGACGCGCCATGTAGGCGGCCGAGCGGTCGACCTTGGTCGGGTCCTTGCCCGAAAAGGCGCCGCCGCCGTGACGGCCGGTGCCGCCGTAGGTGTCGACGATGATCTTGCGGCCGGTGAGGCCGCAGTCGCCTTGCGGCCCGCCGGTGACGAAGCGGCCGGTCGGGTTGACGTGGATGATCGTCTCGTCGTCCATGAGCGCCGCGGGCACCGCCGGCCGGATGATCCGCTCGATCACCAATTGGCGCAGGTCGTCGCCCTCGAGATCGGGGTCGTGCTGGGTCGAGACCACGACGGTGTGGACGCGTCTCGGCGTGCCGTCATGGTCGTACTCGACGGTGACCTGGCTCTTGCCGTCGGGGCGCAGGCCCTCGGCTTCGCCGGCATGGCGGGCCTCGGCCAGTCGCCGGGTCAGGGCGTGGGCCAGGGTGATCGGCAGCGGCATCAGCTGCGGCGTCTCGTCGACGGCGAAGCCGAACATCATGCCCTGATCGCCGGCGCCGCCCACGTCGACCCCCATGGCGATGTCGCCCGACTGCGGCTCGATGGCGCTGAGCACCGCCAGATTGTCGTAGTGGAAGCCGTATTCGGCCTTGGTGTAGCCGATGTCCCGCACGGTTCGGCGGGCGATGTCCACCAGGTCCAGACTGGCGCTGGTCGTGATCTCGCCGGCGATGAACACCAGGCCGGTGTTCACCATGGTCTCGCAGGCGACCCGCCCCTGCGGGTCCTGGCGCAGTACCTCGTCGAGCACCGCGTCCGAGATCTGGTCCGCGACCTTGTCGGGATGGCCTTCGGTGACCGACTCCGAGGTGAAAAGAAGCGCGTCTCTCTCGCTCATCGTGTAAGCCCCACGCGCCAGGCGAGAGCCTCTCGCGGCACGTCGTATCTCAACTCTGATCGTGTGTCGCCGGCCTCGAAGGCCGACCCTGCCGGTCGCAAAACTCTAACACAGCGGCCACTCAGCGACGGTGGCGCGCGGGCCCTCCGCCGCGGATCGAGCGGCTCTCCAGCACGCCGTAGAAGAGCGTCGACACGGCGTGCACGGTCGCCTCGGTGATCGCCGCCCGGCGCGACTCCAGCCCGCCGCTCAGCGAGCTGATCATGCCGCCGCTGCGCCGTGTCCCCGGCACCGCGAAGGAGAGCTGGCCCTTGTCCAGTCCCTCGAGCAGCCGGCGCGGGATCTCGAGCGAGCCGCTGCCGCCCCAGGCTTCGCCCAGCACCCCGACGATCGCCACCCAGCAGCGGACGAAATAGTGCAGGCCGTCGTCGGCCTCGACGGCGTGCAGGCCACCTTCGGCGGCGGCGTAGAAGTGATACGCCGAGCCCAGCTCCCGCTCGAGGCGCACGACCTTGGACCGAGCCTGCTCGACGGTGGCCTCATCGGTGAGCTCGAGGCTGCTGGGCTCGTCGGCGGCGGCCTGGCCGACCACCGCCACCGGCAGCGGCCGGTCGAGCCCCTCGTACAGATACCGTCGAAACCCGTCCCGCACGCCGAGCAGCTTGTCGGGATGGGAGCCGGCGACGGCTACCTCGACACCGGTGGGAAACCGGCTCCAGAACTGGCTGAGATCTGTGGATGACATGGACCGGACTGGCGCGAAACGCCCGGCCGAAGGATAATCCGCCATCGCCCAGGAGTAAAGCTCCCGCCGATGATCAGCAGCCGCAGCAACCCGACGATCCGGCGCCTGCGCCGGCTGTACCACGAGCGCGGCGACGAAACGGTGCTCGAGGGACCCGACCTGATCGTCGAGGCGGCGGCGGCCGGCATCGTCCTCGAGACCGTGCTGGTCACCCCCCGATTCCTCGCCGGGGCCGAAGCCCGCCGCCTGCAGGACCTCCTGGCGCGGCCGCCGCAGACCGTCTCCGCCGCCCTGATGAACGAGCTCACCGATGCCGACAGCCCGCGTGGCGTGGTGGCCGTGGCGCGGCTGCCACGGACCGGAGTCGGCGAGCTGACCCCGGCGGACGGGGTCTACCTCTTTCTCGACGGCATCCAGCAGCCGGCCAACCTGGGCGCCCTGGCCCGGGTCGCCGAGGCCGCGGGCGCCCGGGCTCTGGCCCTGGCCCCCGGCTCGGTCCACCCCAACCACCCACGGGCGCTGCGGGCTTCAGCCGGCAGCCTGTTGCGCCTGCCCGTGGCCGTGGGCGTCGAACCGGCCGCCCTGGCCGGCCGGCTGGCCGCTCACGGGCACCACTGGATCGCGCTCGAGCCGAGCGGCGGAGTCGACCTGTGGCAGACGGAGCTGCCCCACAACGTCGTCCTGGCGCTGGGGGCCGAGGGGCCGGGGCTCACTCCCGCAGCCGCCGGGCTGGCCGAACTTCGCCTGCGGGTCGACATGGCGGCGCCGGTCGAGTCGCTCAACGTCGCGGTAGCCGCTGCGCTGGTGCTCTTCGAGCTGCGCCGTCGTCGCGCGAGCCAGTAGCCCTGCACCTGGCGGCGGCTCGCCGCTGCGCCGCCGTAACTACCTGACTCTACAGAGCTTGTGCGGTCTCTCAGGTCTCGCCCAGCGCGGCGGTGATCTCCGGAACGATTTCGTGCAGATCGCCGACGATGCCGTAGTCGGCCAGCGAGAAGATCGGCGCCCCCGGGTCCTTGTTGATCGCCACCACCACCCGCGAGCCCTTCATGCCCACCAGGTGCTGGATGGCGCCCGAGATGCCGACGCCGAGATACAGCTTTGGCGCCACCGTCTGGCCGCTCGAGCCGATCTGCCGCTCACGCTTCAGCCAACCGCTGTCGATGACCGGCCGGCTGGCACCGATCTCCGCACCCAGGGCCTTGGCAAGCTCCTGGACGATCGGCAGGTTCTCTTCCTTGCCGATGCCGCGGCCGACGGCGACGATGATCTGGGCCTGCGACAGGTCGACCTCCTGCGGGCCGGCCTCCTCGACTCCCAGCACCTGCCGATCCGGAGCCGGCTCGCCGTCGAGGGGCCGCACCGGCGGCGCCTCGCCGCCGCGGGCCACGGCGTCGGCGGCAAAGGCGCCGGATTGCAGGCTGACCAGGACCGTCCCCGCGCCGCGGGCCGCGACCTCGGCCTGGAGCTTGCCGCCGAGCACCGGCCGCCGCCAGACCAGCCGGTCGTCACGGCGGGTGAACGAGACGGCCTCGGGGACCAGGGCGGCGCCGCTGGCTTGAGCCAGCCGCGGTACGTACTCCACCGACTGGTAGGTGTGGGGGAACAGGACCAGCTCCGGCGCCTCGGCGGCGATGGCCGCCTTCAGGACGCCGATGTAGCCGCCCGGCGTGTAGTCGGCGAGGCCCTCCGCCACGGCCAGGCGAACCGCCTTCACGGCCACGTTGCCCAGCTCTGCGACGACGGCCTCGGCATCGCTGCCGCCGAGCACCAGGACCTCGACCTCGGCGCCGAGCTCGCCGGCGAGCTGCTGGCCCGCGGCCAGCGCCTCGAGGCTCATCTTGTGGAGCTTGCCCTGCCGGTGCTGCGCTACGACCCAGATTGTCGTCATTCGATCACCTTCGCTTCCCGTCGCAAGAGTTCCACCAGTTCGCGCGCGACCGCCCCCGGCTCGCCCTCGAGCATCTTGGCCCCGGCGCCGGAATCCGGAAAGGAGATGCCCAGCACCTCCAGCCGCGACGCCGCCGCGCCGACATCCCCGGGCTCGAGCCCCAGATCGGCCGGCCCGGGGCTGGCGATCTCCTTGCGCTTCGCCTGCATGATGCCGCGCAGCGAGGCGTAGCGCGGATGGTTGATGCCCGCCTGAACCTCGATCACCGCCGGCAGCTCGATCCGCAGCAGCTCGTTGAGCCCACTCTCCATCTCGCGGGTGACCTTCAACGAGCGGCCGCCGTCTTCGGGCTCGACCCCCATCACCAGCCAGGCGTAGGGCCAGCCGAGATGGCCGGCGATGATGCTGCCAGTGGCGCCGAAGCCGGTGTCGTCGGACTGCGAGCCGGTCAGCACCAGGTCGAACTGGTCGCGGCCGATGGCGGCGGCCAGCGCGCGCCCGGTGGCCAAGGCGTCGCCGCCCTGAAACGCCTCGTCCTCGAGGTGTACGGCTTTGGCGGCGCCAACCGCCAGGGCCTTGCGCAGCGCCTCGCGCACCCGCGCCGGGCCGAGCGAGAAGACCACCACCTCGCCCTCGGAGGCCTCGGCGAGGCGCAGTCCCTCCTCGAGGGCGTACTCGTCGCTCTCGTTGATGACGAACGGCAGATCGGCCTCCTCGATCCACTGCCCGTCGGCGGCTATCTTCATTCTGGCCTCGGTGTCCGGAACCTGCTTGATGCAGACCGCGATTCGCATCTGACTGTGCCCTCCTTGATGACGCCTCGAACTGGGCGCGCCACGACGATATGCAAGGGCGATCGGAACCGTCAAGCAGGATCCCCCGCAATCGGGTGGGCATCGCCGGGGGGCCTGGGCCGGCGGCGGCGGCGGCACCGCCCGCCGGCTTGCTGTTGGAAGGCGCGGCGGGGCGTGCTAGGTTGCAGCCGCCAATGTTCGTCCTGATCCAGACTCTGGCCCAGATGCCGGCCTCGGCCCGGCCCGGCCTGCTGCAGATGTTCCTCCACGCCGGCCCGGTGGGCTGGATCGTCGCCGGCGTCCTGGTGCTGCTGTCGCTCGGTTCCTGGGCGATCATGATCGGCAAGTTCTTCCACTTCCGACGCGCGGCGCGCCAGTCGGAGGAGTTCCTCGACCAGTTCCGCGGCAGTCAGCGGTTCAGCGAGGTCAACAGCGCCGCCGGCCGGCTCCCCTCCTCGCCGCTGGTCGGGATCTTCCAGGCCGGCTATGTCGAGATCGACGCCCAGGTGAAGGTGGCGCGGCAGGCGGGCGACCCCGAGCCGGGCGGCTACCGCATTCGATCGCTCGCCGGCCTCGAGCGCAGCCTGCGGCGGGCGGCCGGCGCCGAGGTGGCGCTGCTGGCTCGTAACTCGGGCTTCCTCGCGACCACGGCGGCCGCCGGTCCCTTCATCGGCCTGTTTGGCACGGTCTGGGGCATCATGATCGCCTTCCAGGACATCGGCCTCACCGGTTCGACCTCGCTGGTGGCGGTGGCGCCGGGCATCGCCGAGGCGCTGATCAACACCGCCCTCGGGCTGGGCGCCGCGATCCCGGCGCTGATGGGCTACAACTACTTCTCCAACCGGGTGCGTCAGTTTCGCCACGAGATGGAGGACTTCGTCCTCGAGATGATCAACCTGGCGGAGCGCAACTTCACCTAGCCGGCCCGGTTCCCCGCGCCACCCCCACCCCACCCGCTCCCCAAGGAGGTCCAGCCATGGCGGCGTTCTCCGGCCCATCAGTAGAGCAGGACGATCCGGTACTCGCCGAGATCAACGTCACGCCGCTGGTCGACGTGATGCTGGTGCTGCTGATCATCTTCATGATCACGGCACCGATGTTGCATCAGGGCATCGAAGTGGCCCTGCCCCAAGCCGACTCCGAGACCCTGCCCATGCGGGTGGACGATCCGCTGGTCCTGTCGATCAACCTCGACGGCCTGGTCTACGTGCAATCCGATCCGGTGCACCCCAGCCAGCTGGTGGAACGGCTGTTGCCGCTGCTCGAGGCGCGCGGAGACAAGGCGGTCTTCCTCAAGGGGGATCGCCAGCTCGCCTACGGCAAGGTCATCGAGGTCCTGGACATCCTGCACCGCGGCGGCATCACCCAGATCGGCATGGTCACCGAGCGGCCCCGCGGGTCCTGAGGACGGCGAACGGGATGCAAGTAGCGGTCGACGCGGTCCTCGCCGAGCGGGCGCGCCTGGTGCGGGCCGGAGCCCGGGTCCGCATCGGCGGCTCGCTGCTGGTGCATCTCCTGATCGCCGCGGCCTGCGCGGTGGCGCCGCTGCTGGCGGCGCAGAGCGCCAGCGAGATGCCGGAGTTCGTGCCGGTCTACGTGGTGCCGGCCCAGGCGCTCGGCGTGCGCGAACCGACACCGGCGCCGCGTGAGGCGCGGCCGGAGCCGCCGGCGCCGGAGCCGCAGACCCCCAGCCCGGTCGCGGAGGAGCCGGAGACCGAGCCGGAGCCGGCGCCCGCCATGCCCTCCCCCGAGCCGCGGCGCAAGAAGCCCCCGGCGGCCAAGCCGGCGGCCGCCGCGCCCGCCACCAGCGGCGAGCTGGGACGCCGCCAGGGCTCCCCCACCGGCAGCAGCACCGGCTCGTCGCCGTTCGGCGCCGACAGCGTCAGCTTCGCCGATCAGAATTTCACCTACGGCTACTACATCGACCAGATGCTGTCGATGATCCACGCCCAGTGGCAACGTCCCGCCCTCGGCGCCGACGTCGAGGCGGCGATCTTCTTCCGTATCGGCCGCGACGGCACCGTTTCGGACCTGAGGGTGGTCGACTCTTCCGGCTTCAACGTGTTCGATCTTGCCGGGCTGCGGGCGGTCACCCAGGCATCGCCCCTGCCCCGGCTGCCGGTCAGCTATCCGCAGAGCTCGCTGGCGGTCAAGCTGATCCTTCGTTAGTGAGGAGACCCTGATGGTCGCGAAACCCCGAACCGCCATTTTCGGCACTGCCCTGAGCGGTCTGCTGGCCCTGCTGGCCTCGGCCGGCACAGCCCTTGCCGAGCCCCAGAACACGGACGACTCGCGGCCGGACATCGTCGTCACCCTGAGCGGTGCCCAGCGGCCGCAGGTCCGGCTCGCCATCCCCGCCGCCGCCGTCAGCGGCACCGCCGGGGCCGAGAGCGCCGCCACGGTCGGCGAGGTGGAAGCCACCCTGCGCGCCGATCTCGACAGCAGCCGCATCTTCGTCATCCAGGGCCCGGCAGAGCTGGCGGTGATCGAGCTGACCGGCGACGAGCCGCGCGACCGCGAGCTCTACCGTTCGCTGGGCAACGAGGTCGTGCTCAAGATGGACCTGAGCCTGGAGGGCGACCGGCTGGCGCTCGAGGGGCGAGTGGTGGACCTCGAGAGCGGCCAGACGGTCCTCGGCAAGCGCTACCGGGGCGAGCTGGCCCTGGCGCGCCGCATCGCCCACACGCTGGCGGACGAAATCGTGCAGTACTTCTCACAGCAGCCCGGCATCGCCCTGTCGACCATCGCCTTCGTCTCCGACCGGCAGGCGCCCTACGAGGTCAAGGAGATCTACCTGATGGACTACGACGGGTGGAACCAGCGCCCCGTCACCGCCCATCGCTCACTCTCCCTCGCCCCCGACTGGAGCCCCGACGGCCAGCTGCTGGCGTATGTCACCTATGTCCGGGGCTCGCCCGGCATCTTCGTCGCCGACTTCAACCGCAACGGCGAGAAGCGCGCCCTGGTCACCGACGGCACGCTCAACAGCTCGCCCAGCTTCGCCCCGGACGGCCGGCGGTTCGCCCTGACCCGCGCGACCGGGGCCAGTGCCGACATCTACGTCGCGAACAGCGCCGGCGGCGGCATGCGTCAACTCACCTATTCGCCCGGCATCGACACCAGCCCGGCCTGGAGCCCCAGCGGGCGCGAGATCGCCTTCACCTCGAGCCGCTCGGGCAGTCCGCAGATCTACGTCATGGACTCGGAGGGCGCCAATCTGCGCCGCGTCTCCACCCAGGGTAGCTACAACGACGGCGCCGCCTGGAGCCCGGACGGCACCCGTCTGGCCTACGCCAGCCGCCGCAACGGCACCTTCAACATCGCCATCACCGACCTGGTGACCCTGGAGACCTCGCTGATCACCCGCGGCGCCAGCAGCGACGAATCGCCGGTCTACTCGCCGGACGGGCGCAAGATCGGCTTCGCCTCGACCCGCAGCTACGGCTCGCGCCGAGAGACGCAGATCTATGTCGTCGACGTCGACGGGGGCAACCTGAAACAGCTGACGCGTGAGGGCAACAACTACTCGCCGGCCTGGTCGCGCCGGCGGCCGTGAGCGCGATTGCTGGAGAAAAACGGGCCAGCAGCACCTGAGAATGTTGTACCGCTCGTAACACTCTGCTACAGTACGGCCGCTTTCAGGGCTTTTTTGGTGAAAGCAGGGTTTCCACGCGCTTGCCAATTCCGCGATCGAAGGAGAGAGGGTTATGAGCCGTACTCGGATGCTGTCGGCGATAGGCCTGGTGGGTCTGTCGCTCTTGGTCATCGGTTGTCCCAAGAAGGCGCCTGAAGCGCCGCCGCCGCCGCCGCCGCCGGTTACCGTGCCGCCGCCACCGGCGGTCGCGCCGCCACCGGCACCGGTCGTCGACGAGACGCCCGACCCGTGGGATGCCGAGCTCGAAGAGATCCAGATGAAGGCCGAGCGCGACGGGCTGCTGGGCGACGTCTACTTCGACTTCGACAAGTTCGACCTGCGGCCGGAAGCGCGCGAGCGGCTGGCGAAGAACGCCCAGTTCATGCAGGCCCACCCGAACTTCTCGTTCACCGTGGAAGGCCACTGCGACGAGCGCGGCACCAACGAGTACAACATCACGCTGGGTGGCAGCCGCAACGCCGCGGCAACCGGCTACCTCTCGAGCCTCGGCGTCGGCAACTCGCTGCGCCCCGTAAGCTACGGCGAGGAACGCCCGGTCTGCACCGAGAGCAGCGAGGCCTGCTGGCAGCGCAATCGCCGCGTCCGCTTCGTCGTCACCGGCAAGTAGGCTTCGGCACGTGCGTCGATTCCCACTTCTCGCCGCTTGCGCGGCGCTGGCGCTCGGCGCCGGCGCCTGCGTGAGCGGTGAGGACATCGCGGCGATCCAGAGCCAGCTCAGCGATATTCAGCGGCAGGTGCTGACGCTGCAGCAGCAGAGCTCCAGCAAGCAGGAGGTCGAGCAGCTGCAGACCCAGATCGCCAGCCAGACCCAGGCGCTGATCAAGTCCGAGGCCGACGTCCAGGTCGCGTTGCGCGACCTGTCGACCCAGATCGACCAGCTGCAGGCCAATCTCGAGGACACCAACTTCCGTCTGTCACAGCTGTCGCAGCAAATCGCCGCCACGAACCAGGAGCTCAACTCGGTGCGCTCGCTGCTCGGCGGCAGCGGGCTGGCCGCGCCCTCCTCGAGCGGCGGTTCGGTCGCTTCCACGTCCCAGACATCCGATCCCCAGGACCTTTACCAGTCGGCCTACAACGACTACCTGCGAGGCAATTACGACCTGGCGGTGCGCGGCTTCAACGAGTATTTGCGCGCATTTCCCGACACCGAGCAGTCGGACAACGCGGCCTACTGGATCGGCGAGTGCTACTTCAGCCAGGGTCGCTACCGGCAGGCGATCGGCGAGTTCGACGAGATGCTCAACCGCTATCCGCGCAGCGACAAGCTCGCCAGCGCACTGCTCAAGAAGGGCTACGCCTATCTCGAGCTCAACCAGCGCGAGCAGGGCGTGGTCCAGCTCCAGCACGTATTGCGCCAGTACCCCGGCACCGACGAGGCCAACCTGGCCCGCCAGCGGCTGCGCGAAGTCGGGGTTGACGTTCGCTGATCCGAGCGGCTAGCATCCTCTCGGCGCGCCGCCTGGTGTGGCGCGCCGCACTTGTAACTGCCCCCGCCACAGAAAGAGCCCAGCATCATGGCCAACAACCCCTCCGCCATCAAGCGCAACCGTCAGAACGTCGTGCGCCGCGCGCGCAACCGCTCCCAGCGCTCCCACATGCGCACTTCCATCAAGTCGCTGCGCCAGGCGATCGAGGCCGGCGACGCAGAGACCGCCAGGACCCTGCTGCCGACCACCCTCCAGGTGGTCGATGTCACCGCCCAGAAGGGCGGCATCCACGGCAACGCCGCGGCCCGGACCAAGTCCCGCCTCGAGCGCGCCGTCGCTGGGCTCGCGTAGCAAGATCCGCCGCCCCACCACGAACCGCTATCGGGCGGGCCGTGGAACAGATTTCGCCCCGGCCGGCTGTAGTCTCCTGCCGCGGGCTCAGAAGCCTTCGAGCAGGTCGATCACGATGACCTCGGCGAACTTCTGCGCCACCTCTTCGATCGCCTGATCCGAGCGGTCGAAGTAGTCGGCGGCCGAGATGTCGATCTCGTAGGTCTCGCGGAAACGGTAGCCGCTGCGGGCCCAAAGCGGCTCCTCGGCGCCAGGGCGGGAGAACTGCATGTCCGCGGTGATCTGGATCTCGTACTCGCGGCCGCGACCCTCGCCGCCGAAGGTGACCGGCCGCTCGGTGAATCCGGTGACGATGCCGGTCAGCACGGCATCGGCGCCGCGGCTGTCGTTGGTCAGGTTGAAGCGACGCCGCTTGACGAACTCGTCGCCGATCGCCTGGGTCAACAGCAGATCGACCTGCGACCGGGTGGTGCGGTTGCCCAGCGGCTGGACGTAGACGTTCTCGATGTCCTCCGGCAGGCTGCTGGTCCGTCCTACCAGTCCGTAGCCGCAGCCGACGGCCAACGCCGCGGCGAGCATGAGAGCAACTCCCCTTCCGATCATCATCGCGCCTCCGTCACCAGGTTGATCAGCCGGCCCGGCACCACCACGGCCCGCGCCACCACCCGCCCCTCGAGATGCTGCTGCACCTTGGCGCTGGCCAGCGCCAGCTCTTCGATCCGTTTCCGATCGGTGTCGGTCGCGACGTCGATCCGGTCGCGCAGCTTGCCGTCGACCTGGACCACGACCGTGACCCGCTCGGTGCGCAGCTTCCGCTCGTCGAACTCCGGCCAGGAGGAGTCGATCAGGCTGCCCTCGTGCCCACGCCGCGACCACAGCTCGTCGGTGATATGCGGGGCGAACGGATGGAGCAGCTGGACCAGGGTGTCGAGCGCCTGCTCGCAGCCGAGCCTCGACACCGTCCGGTTCTCGAGCGCCCGGGTCAGGCCGTTGCTCAGCTCCATCAGCGCCGCCACCGCGGTGTTGAACTTGAAGCGGTCGAGATCGGCGGTGACCCGCTGGATGGTCGCATGGCGCAGCCGTTCCAGGTCGTCGTCGGCGGGCCCGGTCGCCGGCGCGTCGGCCAGCGCCTCGTGCGCGCGCCACACCCGGTTGAGAAACCGGTGGGCGCCGGCCACCGCCTCGTCGTTCCACTCGACCTCGTCTTCGGGCGGGCCGAGGAACAGCGTGTAGACCCGCTCGGTGTCGGCGCCCATGGAGTCGATCAAGCGGGTCCGGCGACACCGTGTTGCCGCGCGACTTGGACATCTTCTCGACCCGCCCACTGGCCTCGGAGAAGTGGGTGATCATGCCCTGGTTGAACAGCCGGGTAAACGGCTCGCGGAAACCGACCAGCCCGAGATCGGCCAGCACCTTGCAGACGAAGCGGGCGTAGAGCAGATGCAGGATGGCGTGCTCGATGCCGCCGATGTACTGGTCGACCGGCACCCACCGGTCGACCAGCTCGCGGTCGAAGATGCGCTCGGCGTCGGTCGCCGACAGGTAGCGCAGGTAGTACCAGGAGCTGTCGACGAAGGTGTCCATGGTGTCGGTCTCGCGCCGCGCCGGGCCGCCACAGGCTCGGGCAGGTGGTCGTCGACGAACGCCGGCGCGTGCGCCAGCGGGTTGCCCTCGCGGCCGGTGAACTCGACGTCGTAGGGCAGCTCGACCGGCAGCTCCTCGTCGGGCACCGGCACGATGCCGCAGTCGTCGCAGTAGATCACCGGAATCGGCGTGCCCCAGTAGCGCTGCCGCGAGATCAGCCAGTCGCGCAGGCGGTAGGTCACCCGCGGCCGGCCCCAGCCCTGCTCCGCCGCCCAGTCGACGAACCGGCGGATGGTCTCGGGGCCGTCGGTCAGCCCGTCGAACGGCGGCGCTCGCGGCGATCACCCCTTCGCCGAGCACCGGCTCGGCCATCGTCTCCGGGTCCACCTCGCGCTCCGCCGGGTGATAGACCAGCCGCACCGGCAGGCCGTACTGGCGAGCGAACTCGAGGTCGCGGCCGTCGTGCGCGGGCACCGCCATGATGGCGCCGGTGCCGTACTCGATGAGCACGTAGTTGGCCAGCCAGATCGGCATCTCGCTCGCCGGTCGCCGGGTTGATCGCCACCTGGCCGGTGTCCCAGCCCTCCTTGACCAGCCCCTCCTCCTCGCGCTCGATCCGCGGCGTGTTGCGCACCTTCTCGATCCACTCCTCGATCTCCGCCCGCCGCGGATGCTCGGCGATCAGTCGCGCCACGAAGCGGGTGCTCCGGCGCCAGCACCATGAAGGTGGCGCCGTGGATGGTGTCGGGACGGGTGGTGAAGACCGTCAGCGTCTCGTCGATTCCCGGCAGGGCGAAGTCCAGATCGGCGCCCTCGGAGCGGCCGATCCAGTTGCGCTGCATCACCTTGACCCGCTCGGGCCACTGCAGCCCGTCGAGGTCCGCCAGCAGCTCTTCGGCGTAGTCGGTGATGCGCAGGAACCACTGCTCCAGATCGCGCTGGCGCACCGGCGAGCCGCAGCGCTCGCAGGCGCCGTCGACCACCTGCTCGTTGGCCAGCACGGTGCTGGCAGCTGGGGCACCAGTTGACCGGCGACTTCTTCTTGTAGGCCAGGCCGTTCTCGAGCAGGCGCAGGAACAGCCACTGGTTCCAGCGGTAGTAGTCCGGCTCGCAGGTGGTGACCTCTTTCGACCAGTCGTAGAGGATGCCCCAGCGGCGCGAACTGCTCCTTCATCACTCGGATGTTGTTGAGCGTCCAGTCGCGCGGATGGACGCCGCGCTGGATGGCGGCGTTCTCGGCCGGCAGGCCGAAGGAGTCCCAGCCCATCGGGTTGAGGATGTGGTCGCCCCGCATCCGGCGGTAGCGGTAGAGGGCGTCGCCGAGGATGTAGTTGCGGCCGTGTCCCACGTGCAGCCGATCCCCCGACGGATAGGGGTACATCATCAGCATGTAGGACGGCTGCGCCGGCGACCTCAGGTCGACCTCGGCGATTCGCGCCTTGGCCCACCGTTCCTGCCAGCGAGGCTCGATGCTCTTGTGATCGTAGTCTGCCACTTCGAGTGCCCGCTCCTATTTCATGCGCCCGGGAAACTCATGCCGCTTGAGCAGGCCGTCCAGGAGGCCGTTGACGAACCTGCCCGACTGCTCCGAGCCGAACCGCTTGGCCAACTCGATGGCCTCGTCGAGGACGACCAGCTTGGGCACGTCCGTCTCGTACAGAAACTCGTAGACCGCCAGCCGCAGGATGTTGCGGTCGACCACCGGCATCCGCTCCAGGCGCCAGTGCTCGGCCTGCTCGCGGATCAGGCCGTCGATCTCGTCGCGGTGCGCGAGGGTGCCGGTGACCAGGGCCTTGCCGTAGTCGTAGGCCGCCGCGAGATGGCCGCCAGCCGACCGCTGCCGCTGATCGTCGGCCTGGGCCGACGGGTCGAAATTGCGGAAGATCTGCGGCAGCGGGCTACCGCCGAGATCGCTCTGGAAGAGCATCTGCACGGCCATCTCCCGGGCTCGCCTCCGCTTGCTCAACTTTCCGCCTCGACGGTCAAAGAACGCGGCCTCACGGTGGATCCGCGAAACTCTCGCCCGCGCAGTATACGCGAGCTTGGGCTCTACCCTCGCCGCGCTCGTGCTAGAGGCAGGGCAAAAGCTCGGTCGGGCCGTCCGGCCGGTCCTTCTCGATCAAAGCCTCGCCGCTGCACCGCTTCCCCTCGAAGGTGACGCTCTCGACGCGCAGCTGCACGCCGTCCGGCTCAGCCATGGCGATGGTGCCGACGAGGCTCTTGACATGACCGGCGGTCCAGACCAGGGCGGGCTTGGCCTCGTCGCCGTCGAGCTGGACGAGGAAGAAGGCGTGCCCGGTCGCCCGCACGGAGAAAGACTCTCCTGGCCGCTTGAGCACCAGCTGGGTCAAATTCAGCTTCTTGGCCACCTTGATCAGCAGGTCGGCGGCGTCGGTCTGCTCGCTCCAGAGGATGTAGGTCCAACCGTTGGCCGTGCCCTCTCTCTTGCGCGACGCAGGCGCCACCGCCTTGGCGCCGCCCGGGTCGCTGGAGGCGCCGACCTGACCACAGTCGGCCGAAGTGGCCGCCAGGGCATCGTAGGCCAGGACCGCCTTGGCGAACCACCTCCCCACCGTGGGAATGGAGGGGATCGGCTCACATCCCGGCGCGTGGTACTGGGGATCCAGCTTGATCCGGCCGTCGTTCTCTTCGGCCGCGCCGGCAACGCCGGCCGGCAGCGCGAGGGCGAAGGCCGCGGCCGCTACCAGCGCCATCCGGCGCCAGCCCGGGGCTCGGCTGTCTACCTGTCTCTGCTGGCCTGTTTGCGCCATTGCCCGCGTTTCCCGTTCCTTCGCAGTCACTTCTGCGCTATGGTTGTTGCCGGGATTGCATGTAAAGAGTAGCATAACGGCGAACCCGGCGCGATTCAATGACCCGACTAGAGATAGCCGATCTCGAGCAGATCGTCAGCACGCTGCACCGCGAGCACGAGCGCCTGACCGGCAGTCGCAAGCGCTCGAAGGGCGGCGCGTTCAAGCGCGCGGCCTTCCTGGCCCTGCGCGTTGTCGCCTACTCCATACCGATCACCCTGGCCTTGTTCCTGCTCGGCTACTTCTTGCTCGACTGGGGCGGCTCGATCCAACTGCTCCTGCTGGGTCTCTGGCTGGTCGTCGCGCTCCTTCTCCTGCTGCCGCTGACTCTGATCAACCTGCCGCTGATCATCACCGCCTGGAGGGAGCGGCGGCCGATCGTCAGCCGCAACCTGCTGGTGCCGGCGTTTCCCTCCTGGCAGCTGCGGGCGCGCTGGGTCGTGGCCGGGCTGACCGTGGTCGCGGCAATCCTCGCCGTCCTGCTGCCCGACTTCGGCTGGGCCGGTTTTACCGTGTTCCTGTTGGTGGTCGTCTTCCCCTTTCTGGTGCTGATGCTGCAGTCGTTCCTCGGACTGGCCCGGCGCAGCCTGGCGCTGGCGCGCAGCGTCGACGAGCTGCTGGTCGTGCTGGACGAGAAGCTGGCGACCGCCCGCCGCGAGTCGCAGCAGGTGATCGAGCTGCCGCACGAGCTCGCGGTCAAGCTGTCGGACGCCACCGACGGCATGCTCGCCAGCGAGCGCCTGCGGGCGATCGACGAATCGGTGCTGGTGCTGCCCTCGCAGTACTCGGTTGCCCAGTCGGGCTCGTTCCGGGAGAGCCTGCAGACGGCACGAGCCGACGGTTCGCCTCCAGATCTTGGATCACCTGCAGGAGCTGGCGAGCAACCAGCGGCCTCCGGGAGCCCGGCGCGCCGAAACCGCCAACCAATGGACGTGGGCGTTGAGCGATCTCGGAGTGGAGGTGGTCTACGAGATCGCCGAAGACGCCGCCAAGGTCCTGGTGCGGGACGTGCGGCCGCCGACCGCCGCCGGAGGCGGTGCTGATGGCTCCGGCTGACAGCGGCGACTTCCCAAAGTACGGCTCCATCGAGGCCCCAGCGGCCTACCAGGCGCGCAAGGCCCTGCCCCCCGAACTGCAGCTGAGCCTGCAGGACATTCTCTATGAGTTGTGCGTCGACCCGCAGCGCTATCCCGACCGCATGGCCTCGTTCTCGCGCGACGGCAGCATCCAGACCTACTCCCACCCGGCGCCACCGATCGACATCACGATCGAGATCGTCGAGGACGAGAGCAAGATCTACATCCTCCAGTACGCCGCGCCGCTCGGCGTCAAGAAGACCGTCTTCATCAGCTACAGCCACGATGACACCGAGTGGCTGGATCGGCTGCGCAAGAGCCTCAAGCTGCTCGAGCGCAAGGGACTGATCGACATCTGGGACGACAGCGCCATCAAGCCCGGCGACAAGTGGCACGATGAGATCGACAAGGCGCTGAAGAAGTCCAAGGTCGCGGTGCTGCTGGTGAGCCAGAACTTTGCCGCGTCCGACTTCATCCTGGACGAAGAGCTGCCCTACATCCTCAAGTCGGCACAGCTGCAGTCGGTGCTGCTGTTGTGGATCGCGCTCAGCAGCGCTCCCTACGACGACATCGGCGTCGGCGAGTTCCAGGCCCTGAACGACCCGAACCAGCCGCTGGACAGCCTCGACGCCGGCGCCTGCAATCAAGAGCTGACCAAGATCTACGAGAAGATCAAGGCGGCGGTCACCGGCTAGCCCGCGGGGCTGGAGAGCGCCTCTCGGAGCTCCTGTGCCGACAGGCGGGCGTAGGCGTAGTTGATGCCCAGGCCGTTGTAGTCGGCCGCCCGGGTGGCGAACTCGAGCGCCGCCTCGGTCTGGCCCTGGTCGCGATAGGCCTCGGCCAGCAGCAGCAGCACCCGCGGATCCTGCTGGTTGGCCTGCTCGAGGTGGGTCACCGCGCCGGCGCCGTCTTCGGCCGCCAGCGCCAGCCGGCCCTGGATCTCGTGGTGCTGCCGTACCTCGAACGGTATTCCGCGCGCCGAAACCGCCGCGGCGTATTCCGCCGCCACCGCCCGCGCACCGTCGTGCTCGCCGCGCGCCAGCAGCAGCCGCGCCCGATCGTAGAGGATGTTGCGCCGCACCCGCTGGCGAACCTCGTCGCGCACCTCGGCCTTGTCGATCGCGGCCACCGACTGCTCGTAGGGCTCCGCCGCCTCGTCGAACCGGCCGGCCTCGAGCAGCAGATCGCCGGTCAGGTTGAGGTCCCCCGAGACCGAGGCCCAGTCGCCGCCGTCCTCGGCCAGCGCCCGCATCTCGCCGCAGGCCGCCAGCGCCGATAGGTAGTCACGCTCGTGGACGTAGGTGACGACCGTCCAGAACAGGGCCGCCCGCTCCTCGCCGACGTTGCGGGCTTTGCCGCGCAGGGTCGTCAGCGTTTCGCGTGCCGCCTCGCCGCGGCCCAGGAAGGCCTGGTTGTGGGCGATGCCGGCGTAGGAGGCGATGAAATTCTCGTCGGCCTCGAGCGCCCGGCGATAGTTGTCGATCGACTCCTCGAATCGCCCGGTCTTCATCAGCAGCTCGGCGTAGGAGTCGTACGGATTTGGGTCGTCCGGGATCAGCTCGATGTAGCGGCGGAAGGCCGCCTCGGCGGCCTCGAAGTCGCCCAGGAAGCGATGGGCGTAGCCCATCTGGTTATAGGGCGGCGAATACTCGGGGTCGATCTCGAGGGCGTGTTGGTAGTGGACGATCGCCTCCTGGTACTCCTGGCGGACGAAGTGGAAGCCGCCCAGGCCGTTGTGCGCACGCTTGTCCGCCGGGTACTGCTCGACCAGCCGCAGGAGAAGGTCCCGCTGCTCCTCCGGCTTGCCGTCGACGCCGGCCTGGGTGGCCAGGATCAACAGCCGCTCCCCCGCCGACACGCGGTCCACGAGCCCGACCGCCAGGGCCAGGGAGTCGAAGAACTCCTGGTTGGTGGAGCCGGTGAAGCCGGCCAGCAGATGAGCCCAGGCAAAGTTGGGATCCAGCGCAATCGCCCGCCCGAAGAACTCATGCGCGTCCGTCCTCCGCAGGCGCTCGTTGAGATCGCGGCCGGCGATGAAGGCTTCCCGGGCCTCGTCCGAGGTAGTGGTTATCGAGATCTCAGCCGCCCCGGGTACCTCCGAGACTTCGGCCGGCGGTCGGCAGGCGACGCCGGTTGCCGCGGCCATGAGGCTGACGGCGGCGAGGAACCGAACCGGACTGGGGACTGTCATAGCTCTCTCCTTGGCGCGACCTGGCTGGCCGCGCATCGGGCGCCCCCTGGGAGGCGCCGCTCCGCCAGATCGTACCCGTCAGCTGCTACGCAGGCCAGCGGCGAAGGTTGCCCGCGCGTGCAGGTGGGCGTTGGCGGCCAGGAAACCGGACGGGTGACCGACGTCGAACAGCGGCGGCGGCAGCAGCCGGCCCAGCAGACCGCCCTCGGCGGCGATGCGCTGATAGACCGGCACCTCGTCGAACTCGCCCCGGATCTCCGGTCGCAGCCGCTCGATCCAGCGCATCACGTGCGGCCGGCAGACGTACCGCCCGCAGGTCCGCCGCACCGTCTCGCCGGGCGGGATCTCCAGCCGCCCCGGACGCTTGTCGAGCAACCGTGCGATCGCGAAGACCCCCGGTTCGGGCGAGCGGCCCTCGAACAGGCCGCTGTTGCCGTAGCGACCCGACTCGCGGCTGTCGAGCGACAGGACGCCCACCACGTCCTTGGCCGAGCGCTCGAACAGCTCGGTCAGCGAGGCCAGGCGGTACTCCGCCGCCAGCAGCACGTTGTCCGGCAGCAGCAGGGCGAACGGATCGTCGCCGGTGAAAGAGCGCGCCGCCCAGATGGCCTCGGCCAGCCCGTTGGGCTGCTCCTGCCACAGGTAGTCGAAGGAGCAGTCGGCGAACTCCCCGTGCCGCCGAGCGGTCTCGAGGTAGTCGCGAATCAGCTCTTTGCCCGGGCCGAGGACCACGCCGATCCGGTCGAGACCGGCGGCCGCGGCCTCCTCCACGACCCGGTGGATCGCCGGCCGCGTGCCGACCGGTAGCAACTCCTTCGGCACCGTCCAGGTGACCGGCCGCATGCGGGTGCCGCGGCCGGCGGCGGGGATCAGGGCCTTGCGCAGCGGCATCGCGCGCCAGCCTAGCAGGGCCCGGTGGCAGGTCGGATGGTCGTGCTGCCACGGTCTCCGGCTTGCGTCTGGCAGTCCGCCGCGCCGCCCGCGCCGGTCGTGAAGAGCGCCGGCCGGCGCCCAAACCGCCTCGCGAACGCCGCCGCCATCGCCTCCCCCACCGACGGCGCCGCCGACTCCTCGACCAGCGCGGCGACGAAGCCGCCGAAGCCGCCGCCGGAGAAGCGGGCCCCCAAGCAGCCAGGCGCCTCCCACGCGGCGGCGGCCAGCAGATCGAGCTCGGGCACGCTGACCTGGTAGAGGTCACGCGAGCTCTCGTGCGACCGGCGCATCAGGTCGCCCAACTCGTCCAGCCTGCCGGACCGGAGCGCCTCGGCCCCCCGCCGCGCGCGGGCGCACTCGCCCACGACGTGCAGCGCGCGCCGGCGGATCGGCGCCGGCAGCCGGCCGGCAAGCCGCTCGAGCTCGGCGGGCTGCACGTCGCGCAGGGTGGTGATCCCCGGCAGCTCCGGCCGCAGCAGCTCGACGGCCCGCCGGCACTGCTCGCGGCGGGCGTTGAACCGGGAACCGACCAGCCGCCGGGACACACCGCTGTCGGCGACCACCAGCCGCGCCCCCGGCGGCAGCGGGATCGACTCGTGCTCCAGGGTCCTGCAGTCGAGGAAGACGGCCGCACCGCGCCGCGCGTGCAGGATCACGAACTGGTCCATGATCCCCGACTGCAGACCCAGGTAACCCGTCTCGACCCGATGGCCGGTGCGGGCGCGATCGATCGAATCGAGACGGAGCCCCGAGAGCTCCTCCCAGGCCAGCAAGAGGGCCGATTCGAGGGCGGCGGAAGAGCTCAGACCGGAGGCCATCGGCAGATCCCCCGCGATGACCGCGCTCATGCCCACGGGCTGGTGGCCGGCGCCACAAAGCGCCCAGGCAACGCCGGCAGCGTAGTCGGACCAGCCGGCGCCGGCGCCGGTCCGCTCTCGGATCGGCGGCGGCAGCCGGCCGAGCTCGAGCCGGGCCGCCTCGTCGAGATCGGCGGCAACCAGCTCGAGCCGTCGATCGTCGCGCCGGCCCGCGGCGACGTAGATCGCCCGCTCGATGGCCACCGGCAGGACCCAGCCCTCGCTGTGGTCGACGTGCGCGCCCAGCAAGGTGACGCGGCCCGGCGCGCGCGCGACGACCTCCGGCCGGGCTCCGAAATGGCGGCGATAGGTCGCCAGCGCTCGGTCCCTGGCGTTTCGTGAGGCGGTCGGCTGATCGGATTCGGGCACGGTGGGTCTCTCGCGGCGAGGTCATAGAATAACGACCGCTCATGAGGGATCCAGGCGAAGCCCCCGGCGCGCCCGGCGCCGGCCGGGCGGCGGTCTTTTCGCATCACCTGGGCCGCGCCCTGGCGGCGGCGTCGGCGGCGGTGCTCGCCGCCCTGATGGCGCTCTCCGCCGCGGAGACCGCGGCCTGGCTGGTGGCGGAGGTGTCGTGGCCGCAGGTGGCCGAGATCCAGGGCCTGCTGCTGGTCTGGCTGACCTTCTTGACGGCCGCCTGGGCGGTCGAGGGCGGTCTCCACCTGGGCATGGAGCTGGTGGTTCGCCGGTTGCCGCCGCTGGCGGGCCGTTGGGCGGACCGCGGTACGGCGATGCTCGAGGCGCTGTTCGGAGCGCTCTGCGTCTGGCATGGCGCGAGGCTGGCCTCGTCGGTGGTCAACACCCTACCGGCGACGGGCTGGAGCGCCGGCTGGCAGTACCTGCCAGCGGTGGTCGGCGGCGCTCTGATCGCCCTGGCGGCCCTGGTGCGGCTCGCCACTGGCCGCCGCCGGCCCGATTTCGGCGCAGCCCGATGAGTGATCCGGCCCAACTGCTGCTCGTCTGCGGCCTGTTCGTCGCGCTGCTGGCGCTGCGGTTGCCGGTAGCGTTCTGTCTCGGTCTGTCGGCCTTCGCCTACTTCTTCGCCGCCGGCATCCCGGCCCTGGTGGTGGTGCAGAAGATCGCCAGCCAGTCCGCCGACCCCACCCTGCTGGCGATCCCCTTCTTCATCCTCTGCGGCGAGATCATGAGCCGCGGCGGCATGGCCGGCCGGTTGGTCGACCTGGCGAGCGTTTTTGTGGGCTTCATCCGCGGCGGTCTGGCGATGGTCAACGTCGCCGCCTCGATGTTCTTTGGCGGCATCTCGGGCTCCAGCGTCGCCGATACCGCCTCGCTGGGGGCACTGCTCATCCCGGCGATGACCCGCCGCGGCTACGACCGGGAGTTCAGCGTCGCTGTGACCGTCACCTCTTCGACCCAGGGCATCATCATCCCGCCGTCGCACAATGCCATCCTGTTCTCGCTGGCGGCGGGCGGCACGGTGTCGATCAAAGCGCTCTTCCTGGCCGGTTACCTGCCGGGCATGCTCATCGGCCTGGCCCTGATGACGCTGGCGCACGTCATCGCCCGCCGGCGCGGCTACCCGCGCGAGGCTCGCGTCGCCCCCCGCCGCGCCCTCGCCATCGCCGCCGGCGCCGCCCCGGCCCTGGTCACGCCGCTGATCATCATCGTGCCGATCGCGCTGGGCCGGGTCCCGGCGCAGCAGGCGGCAGTGGTGGCGGTGGTCTGGTCGGCCCTGGTCTCGACCCTGCTCTACCGCTCGCTGCCGCTGCGGGAGTACCCGGGCATCCTGGTCCGCTCTGCCCGCACCGCCAGCCTGGTGCTGATCTTGATCGGCTGCGCCGCCGCCTTCGGCGAGGTGATGACCTACCTGCACGTGCCCCAGCAGCTGGCCGCGGCCCTGGCCGGGCTGGCCGACCGCCCCTACGCCCTGCTGCTGCTGCTCAACGTCGTGGTGCTGCTGCTGGGCATGGTGATGGACATGGCGCCGCTGATCGTCATCCTGACGCCGATCCTGCTGCCGGTGGTCACCGCGGCCGGAGTCGACCCGGTCCACTTCGGCGTGATCCTGCTGCTCAACCTGGCGATCGGCCTGTGCACTCCGCCCGTCGGGAGCACTCTCTTCATCGGCTGCGCCATCGGCGGGATCAGCATGGAGCGGGCGGCGCGCGGCCTGTGGCCGTTCTACCTGGCGATGGCGGCCGTCCTGCTGCTGGTGACCCTGGTGCCCGCGGTCTCGCTCTGGCTGCCGCGTTGGGTGGGCGGCTGACGGCGGCGCTCCGCCGGCTCGCCGGAGGCCGGCCGGTAGGATGGAGGTCATGAAACCTGTTGGAGGGTCTGCCCGGACTGTCTGGGGCGTGGCGCTGATCGCCGGCACCCTGCTGGCCGGCTGTGAGGGCGGCCCCGGCAGTGAGCTGCGCCAGACCCGCCAGCGGCTCATCCTGGCGAACGTCCACGTCGAGGGCTACCCCACAGCGCGAGGTCTTCAGCACTTCGCCGCCGCGGTTCACGGCGACGAGCGGCTCGCCGGAGCGCTGCAGATCGACCTCCAGCTCGGCGGCGTCCTCGGAAACGAGAAGGAGCTGCTCGAGAAGCTGCGCTTCGGCGGCGTGCAGATGGCCTGTGTCTCGGTCGCCCCGCTGACCGAATTCTCGCGGCAGATCGGCGTTCTCACCCTGCCCTACCTGTTTGCCGACGCCGAGGGCATGTGGCGCGCGCTCGAGAGCCCGCTGGGCCGTGAGCTGCTCGATTCGGTCGCGGACGCCGGATTTGTCGGCCTCGCCTGGTACGACGCGGGGGCGCGGTCGTTCTACAACCGGCGCCGGCCGGTGCGGCGCATGGAGGACCTGAGCGGCCTCAAGATCCGCGTCCAGAAGTCGGAGATGATGCGCCAGATGGTCGAGGCGCTGGGCGCCTCGCCGGTCTCGATCGGCTTCAAGGACGTTTACACCAACCTGATGACCGGCAACATCGACGGGGCGGAGAACAACGTGCCCAGCTACCGCTCGGAGCGCCATTTCGAGGCGGCCAGGTTCTACTCCCGCGATCGCCACACCATGGTCCCCGACCTGCTGCTGGTCAACGCCGCCAGCTGGCAGGCCCTGCCGGCCGAGGCCCGGACCGCCCTGCGGCGCGCCGCCGAGGCATCCACCGTCGCTCAGCGCCGCTTCTGGAGCGCGTACGAGACCGAGGCCCTCGACGTGCTGCGGGAGGCGGGGGTCGAGATTCACGAGATCGCCGACCTCGAGCCGTTCCGGCGCGCCGTCCGACCGCTCTACGAACGCCACCGCGAGCGCTACGGTGATCTGGTGCGGCGCCTGCGCCGGGCGGCTCTGCCGGCAGGCACCGAGCCGCCCGGCGCCGCAGGGCCAAGATGACCAGCAGCCCGGGTTGGATCCGGCCTCGCTCGTCGAGCCCCAGCAGACGGGCGGTGGCCGAGGTGGCGGTCGCGACCTCGGGACGACGCCCTTGTGGATGGCGCACTCTCGGCCGGCATCGGCGGTGCCCGCGCACCAAACGGCCGGTCGAAAAAAGTCGCGACCAAAAACGCCAGGCAGTCGTTATAGACTGCCCCTCGAGTCACGATCCGCTGTACCCCACCCATCCAGGTAGCCCGGACGGCTACATAACCGGGTGTGTCCGACTCTGAGGTCCTTGTGCTTATCTACGGTTATCTTCGCCAGCGGCTGACGGCGTCGCCCGATCGGGCGGCGGCCGGAAAGCTGCCTGTTTACGCGTGGCGTGTGGACGGAGAGTAGCGGAGACCAAACGGAGGCTCTTGATGACTAGAGGAACGAACGACTCTTTGGCGCGCGCCCGCAAGGCATGGCGGATCCTGCCGGCCTTCGCGGTCGCCCTGCTGCTGGTGAGCCCGGCCGGGGCGATCAGCTTTGGCAAGGGCGAGCTCACCTTCACCTGGGACACGACGATCTCCTGGGGCGCTCAGTACCGCCTGGACGATCCCGATCCCGCGATCATCGGGCTGGCCAGCCGCGGCAACGCCTTCTCGGTCAACGGCGATGACGGCAACCTGAACTACGACACCGGCATCTTCAGCAACGTCCTCAAGCTCACCAGCGAGATGGACCTGCGGGGCAAGAGCGCCGGCGCCTTCGTGCGCTTCCGCGCCTTCTACGACTACGAGAACGAGGACGGCGACCGCCTGCGGACGCCGCTCAGCAAGGAGGCGCTGAAGCGGGTCGGCAGCCGGGCGGACGTGCTCGACGCCTTCGTCTGGAAGAAGTTCAACCTCGGCAGCCGGCCGGCCGAGATCCGCATCGGCGAGCAGGTGCTGAGCTGGGGTGAGAGCACCTTCATCCAGGGCGGCATCAACGCCATCAACCCGATCGACGTCAGCGCCATCCGGGTGCCCGGCGCCGAGCTGCGCGACGCCCTGCTGCCCGAGGGCCTGGTCTCGGCCTTCCATCGGCACCTCGCTCAACACCTCGCTCGAGCTGTTCTACCTCTACGACTGGGGCCGCACCCGGATCGACCCGACCGGCTCCTACTGGTCGACCAACGACTTCGCGGGCCGCGGTGGCGACACCGTCTTCCTCGGCTTTGGCGACTCGAGCGACCTGATGCTCTCGCCGTTCAACGGCCGGCCCTTCCTCGGCGTGCCGCGCGAGGCGGACCGGTTCGCCGACGACGGCGGCCAGTACGGCGTCGCCTTCCGCATCTTCGCGCCCGGGCCTCAACGACACCGAGTTCGGCTTCTACTTCATGAACTACCACTCGCGGCTGCCGACCATCAACGGCCGCACCGGCACCTTCGCCGGCGCCATCCAGGCGCGCGCCTTCGGCATCGCCGGCGTCGCCGGCCTGACCGCGCTTGGCGGCGGCGCCGGACCCGAACGCGGCGATCAACGCCGCCGTCATCACCGGTATCTTCAACGGGCTGAGCCCGCGAGACGCGACCATCTTCGCCAACGCGGTCGTCGGCACGGCGCTGAGCCCAGGCGGCGACGCGGCGTCGCTGATCAGCGCCTTCGCCACCAACGCCTTCGCCCAGACCGCCAGCTACTTCATCGCCTACCCAGAGGACATCAAGCTCTTCGGCCTGAGCTTCAACACCACGCTCGGCACCTGGGCCTGGCAGGGCGAGATCTCCCACCGCCAGGACGCGCCGCTGCAGGTCGACGACGTCGAGCTGCTGTTCGCCGCCCTGGGGCCGATCAACGCGCCGCTGGCGATGTTCAACCAGGTGGGCAACTACACCGGCCAGTTCGAGAGCCGAGATCCTCGGCACCCGCCGGCTCGACGTCTCGCAGATCCAGACCACCCTGACCAAGATCCTCGGTCCGACCATGGGCGCCGACCAGGGCGTCTTCCTGTTCGAGGGCGCCATGACCCAGGTGCACAGCATGCCGAGCAAGGACGTGCTGCGCTTCGAGGGGCCCGGCCACCTACGTCAGCGGCAACGCCATCCTCGCCTCGGCCCACGCCGGCAAGCCGATCGAGCCGGCCGACCGGTTCGCCGATCCGGAGTCCTGGGGCTACCGGCTGGCCGGGCGGCTCGACTATCTCAACGCCGTGGGCGGCTTCAACGTCTCGCCGCGCTTCGCCTGGCAGCACGACGTCGACGGCATCTCCCCGGGCCCCGGCGGCAACTTCATCGAGGGCCGCAAGGCGCTCACCCTGGGCCTGGGCTTCGCCCGCCAGAACACCTGGGAGCTCGACCTCAGCTACACCACCTTCTCCGGTGGCGGCCGCTACAATCTGATCAGCGATCGCGACTTCGTCGGCGCCAACGTCAAGTACTCATTCTAGGAACGGGAGAAAGACAGCTATGACCAGAAAGACATGGATTCTCACGGCCGGCGCGCTGGCGCTCGGCGCCGCGCTTTCGCTTCCCGCCGCCGCCGAAGTGAGCGCCGCAGAGGCAGCCAGGCTGGGCAAAGACCTCACCCCTATCGGTGGCGAGAAGGCCGGCAACGCAGACGGCACGATCCCGGCCTGGACGGGCGGCATCACCAAGCCACCGGCCGGCTACAAGCCGGGGGACCATCACCCCGACCCGTTCGCCGCCGACAAGGTGCTGTTCACCATCACCACGGCCAACATGGCCGAGTACGCCGACAAGCTGACGCCCGGCCACAAGGCGATGCTCAAGGCCTACCCCACTTTCAAGATGAAGGTCTACCCGACCCGCCGCAGCGCCTCCATACCCGCAGCGGATCTACGACGCCACCAAGCGCAATCGCCACCACGGCCAAGCTGGTGGAGGGCGGTGACGGCATCACCGGCGCCCTGATGGGCGTGCCCTTCCCGATTCCCAAGAGCGGCGTCGAGTTGGTCTGGAACCACCTGACGCGCTACCGCAGCGACGTCGCCTCGCGCAAGATCTCGCAGGCGGCGCCCACCCGCGGCGGCAGCTACACCGAGGTCGTCTTCGAGGACGAGTTCAACGTCGTCTACAGCCAGGAGGGCCAGACCGAGGAGTCGCTCAACAACCGCATCCTCTACTTCAAGCAGGAGGTGGTGGCGCCGGCGCGGCTGGCCGGCGGCATCCTGCTGGTGCACGAGACCCTCGACCAGGTCAAGGAGCCGCGCGCCGCGTGGCTGTACAACCCCGGCCAGCGCCGAGTGCGGCGGGCGCCCAACGTCGCCTACGACAACCCCGGCACCGCCGCCGACGGCATGCGCACCTCGGACCAGTTCGACATGTTCAACGGCGCGCCCGACCGCTACGACTGGAAGCTGATGGGCAAGAAGGAGATGTACGTCCCGTACAACAACTACGCAGCTGCACAGCGACAAGCTGAAGCACAAGGACATCCTGACGCCGCTGCACGTCAACCCCGAGCTACCTGCGCTACGAGCTGCACCGGGTCTGGGTGGTCGACGCGACCCTCAAGGAGGGCACCAGCCACATCTACAAGCGCCGCACCCTCTATTTCGACGAGGACAGCTGGCAGATCCTGCTGGTCGACCAGTACGACAACCGCGACCAGCTGTGGCGGGTCTCCGAGGGCTTCGTCATCAACTACTACGACGTGCCGATGCTGTGGACGACGCTGGAGGTACACACCGATCTGCAGGCGGGGCGCTATCTCGCCATCGGCCTCGACAACGAGTACGCCGATGTACCGCTTCGACATCAAGCGCACGCTGGAGGACTACACTCCGGCGGCACTGCGCCGCGCGGGGGTTCGTTGACGGCTGCTGTCCTGGGCCGGCCGGGTTCCCGGCCGGCCCGCTTCGCTCTTCGCGCCCTGGCGCTGCTGACCGGTTTCGCCCTGGCGCCGGTCCTGCCCGCCCTCGGCGCGCCGCAGGATGACGCGGCAGAGACCTCCCTGATCAAGCCCCTCGCCTCGCAATCGCTGCTGCTCGACGCGGCCGAGGCCGGCGGTCTGATGGTGGCGGTCGGCGAACGCGGCCACGTGCTGCTGAGCCTGGACGAGGGCCAGACCTGGCGCCAGGTGACGGCGCCAACGCGCTCGACCCTGAACGCGGTCTTTCTACACGACGACAAGCTCGGCTGGGCCGTCGGCCACGACGCGGTGATCCTGCGCACCCGTGACGGCGGCGAGAGCTGGGAACGGCTCTACTGGGCGCCGGATCTGGAGCAGCCGCTATTCGACGTCTGGTTCAAGGATGCCGACAATGGCTTCGCCATCGGCGCCTACGGCCTGTTTCTCGAGACCGCGGATGGCGGCGACAGCTGGGAGCAGCGGGTGCTCGTCGAGGAGGAGGACGAGGATCTCGAAGCCGATCCCTACGCCTTCACCAGCGCCGCCGATCTACATCTGAACCACATCAGCAAAGCTGCCTCCGGCAAGCTCTACATCGCGGCCGAGGCCGGCGGTGCGTTTCGCTCGGACGATGATGGCGCGACCTGGGAGGCGCTGGCGCCGCCCTACGAGGGCTCCTTCTTCTCCTGCCTGCCGCTGGCCGGCGACTCCGTGCTGCTGTTTGGGTTGCGCGGGCACCTGTTCCGCTCCGACGATGCCGGCGAGAGCTGGCGCACGCTCGAGACCGGTACGGTGGCGCTGCTTACCGATGGCGCCCAGCTGCCCGGAGGGCCGGTGATCCTCACCGGCCTGGCCGGAACCCTGCTCATCAGCCGCGACAACGGTGAGAGCTTCTCGCTGGCACAGCAGGCCGATCGCCAGGGGCTGGCCACCGCCCTGCCCACCTCCGACGGCGGGCTCGTTCTGGTGGGTGAGTTCGGCGTCAGCCGGCTGCCGGCCTCCGCCCTGGCTCCCTGACTCGTTCCCAAGACCGAAGGCGACGCGCAATGGCCCCTGACATCACCTCCAAGCTGGAAAACGCGATCTTCGGGCACCGCCGCCTGGTGATCGCCCTGTTCATCGTGATCACCGCCTTCATGGGCTGGTCGGCCAGCCGCATCGGCATCGACGCGGGCTTCGCCAAGCTGCTGCCCCTCGAGCACCCGTACATGAAGACCTATCTCAAGCACCGCGAGGGCTTTGGCGGCGCCGACCGGTTGCTGATCGCCCTCATGGCGCGCGAAGGCGACATGTTCACGCCGGAGTTCTTTGCCGCCCTCAAGGCGGCGACCGACGAGGTCTTCTTCATTCCCGGTGTCGACCGCACCAAGGTGAGCTCGCTGTTCACGCCCAACACCCGCTTCACCGAGGTGGTCGAGGACGGCATCTCCGGCGGCAACGTCGTTCCCGCGGAGTTCGAGCCCACGCCCGAGGGCCTCGAGCAGGTGCGCAAGAACATCCTCAAGGCGGGGATTCTCGGCCGCCTGGTGGCCAACGACTTCAGCGGCGCCATCATCAGCGCCCAGCTGCTGGACATCAATCCCGTCACCGGCGAGCAGCTCGACTACATCGACGTGGCCAATCAGCTCGAGGAGAAGATCCGCACGCGCTTCCAGGGCGACGTCGACGTGGCGATCGGCCTGACCCCGGTCGACGTGCACATGATCGGCTTTGCCAAGGTGATCGGCGACATCTCCAGCGGCGCGACGCGGGTGGTGATCTTCTTTGCCATCGCCTTTCTGATCACCGCCATCTTCGTCTACGCCTACTCGCAGTCGATCAAGCTGACCATCGTGCCGCTGGCCTGCTCGCTGATCGCGGTGGTCTGGCAGCTGGGCCTGCTGACGATGCTGGGCTACGGCATCGACCCGATGGGCATCCTGGTGCCGTTTCTGATCTTCGCCATCGGCGTCAGCCACGGCGTCCAGATGGTCAGCGTCTACCGCGCCGAAGTCCACCAGGGCGCCGACGACATGGGCGCCGCGCGCAACGCCTTCCGGCGCCTGCTGGTCCCCGGCGCCATCGCCCTGATCAGCGACACCATCGGCTTTGTGACCATCCAGCTGATCAAGATCCGCGTCATCCAGGAGATGGCGGTCACCGCCAGCCTCGGCGTCGCGGTGATCATCCTGACCAATCTGGTCCTGCTGCCCGTCCTGCTCTCCTATCTGACCCACGACAAGGTCCTGATGGTGCAGCTCGAGCGGCGCTCGCGCCACCTCAAACCGGTCTGGGCGAAGCTGGCCAAGGTGGCCGAGCCCGGCCCGGCCAAGGTGATCCTGGCTGCGGCCCTGGTGCTGACCGTGCTCGGCGCCTGGGGGGCCCGGGGAATCAAGATCGGCGATCTGCACCAGGGCGTGCCGGAGCTGCGCGCCGACTCGCGCTACAACGTCGACAGCGGCATCATCACCGACAAGTTCTCCATCGGCGTCGACATCCTCTCGGTCATCGTCGAGACGATCGACCAGGGCTGCACCGAGTACGAGATCATGAACACCATCGACTCGTTCGAGTGGCACATGAGAAACGTCCCCGGCGTCCAGTCGGTGGTGGCGCTGCCCGGCATCGCCAAGGTGATCAACGCGGGCTGGAACGAAGGCAGCCTCAAGTGGCGGGTGCTGCCGCGCAACCAGTCGGTCCTGGTGCAGTCCATCGCCTACATCCCCACCAGCCACCGGCCTGCTCAACGAGAACTGCAACGTCATGCCGGTGATGATGTTCACCAAGGATCACAAGGCGGAGACCATCGAGCGCATCGTCGCCGAGGTCAAGGCGTTCAACAACGAGTTCGGCACCGAGGACGTCCAGTTCAAGCTGGCCACCGGCAACGTCGGCGTGATGGCGGCGACCAACGAAGCGGTGTCCGCGGCCCAGTTCCCGATGCTGATCTACGTCTTCGCGGCGATCATCTTCCTCTGCCTGATCACCTTCCGCTCGCTGGCGCGCCACGCTCTGCGTCGTGCTGCCGCTGGCGCTGGTGTCGCTGCTGGCCTACGCCCTGATGACCCTGCTCGAGATCGGCCTCAAGGTCTCGACCCTGCCGGTGGTCGCTCTGGGCGTCGGCATCGGCGTCGACTACGGCATCTACATCTACAGCCGCTTCCAGAAGATCCGTGCCGACGGCGCCTCGGTGCCCGAGGCCTACCACCAGACCCTGGAAGTCACCGGCAACGGCGTCGTCTTCACCGGCATCACCCTGGCCATCGGCGTCGGCACCTGGATCTTCTCGCCGCTCAAGTTCCAGGCCGACATGGGCATCCTGCTGACCTTCATGTTCCTGGTGAACATGCTGGGCGCGATCCTGCTGCTGCCGGCTCTGGCGCACTTCCTGCTCGGCGGCAAGAGCGACAAGCCGGCCGCGGCGACCGACTGAGCGCCGCGGCTCGCGCCGTCACGGGGCTCCCCTGGGGCCCCGGCCCAGCTTTGCCGGGGCCACGCCGCAGCCCTATTCGGGCACCGGTGTGGCGCGCCCGGCGGCCGCCGCTTCGACTCGCGAATCGCGCCGCAGCCGCTCGAAGAGAACCCGGGCCACGATCTCGTGGCCGCGGGCGTTCCAGTGCGGGTCGGCGCCGCCGTCGACGGTCTCACCCGCCCGCCGCGCCGCCTCGACCGCCTGGTGGACCAGCGGCAGGCAGGAGAGGCCGGGCAGCTCGCAGACTTCGTTCCAGGCCTCCTCCTCCCAGGCGTAGTCCTCTCGCGAGGGGACGAAGAAGGCGAAGAAGACGGTCTCCGGGGCGGCGGCGATGCGGCCTGCGATCGCCCGCCGGGTGGCACCGATCGCCCGCCGCAGCCAGGGGTGGCCGGACCGCAAGTCGGCCTCGATCGAGCCCCGCGAGCGTTTGCGCAGGCTGCTGCGCAGGACCACCAGCCGGCGCAGCAGCAGCGAGTGCCGGGCGAGCCAGCCCAGCCTGCCATCGGGATGACGCAGCTCGGTGCCGCCGTCCTCGGCGAGATAGGGCCGCGCCATGTGGTTGTTGTTCTCGTTGCTAGCGGCCTCGAGCTGCCAGTCGTTGTTGATCAGGTCGTTGGCGCACATCTGCCACACCACCACGTCGGGCCGGATCCGCGACCAGAACCGCTCCAGCACCATCGCCTGCTGCACCGTGCCGTAGCCGCCGACGCCGTACCCGAAGACCTCGAGCGAGGGATCGAGCCGGGCCAGGACGTCGTAGTAGGCCTGGCCCACCGGCACCTGGTAGGCCTGGGTCGTCGAGTCGCCGACCGCCCAGACCCTGATGCGTCGGAGGACCCCGGTGGCGGTCGACTCGGGCTCGGCCTCGGGGTCGCCGAAGCGGCGAAACCCGTCGGCATCCGTCGCGTAGGTGATCTCGCCGTAGCCCTGCTTGGTGTAGGTGGTCTCGAGGCTCGGCTTCGGCAGCCAGCCCAGGTCGTCGGAGACGAAGGCCAGCGACGGCCGGTAGAGCTGCCGCACGGCGTACTCGGTTCGCAGCAGCGCCTCGAGCAGCGGGACCGTGACGGCGGCCGCCAGCAAGATGGCGAAGACCCGAAAAGCCCACCTCCTGGCTCGCGTCCTCGTCACGACTCAGCGGATCTCGCGCAGCCGGCCGTCGCGGAGGTCGAAGACGAAGCCGCGCACCGGGATATCGTCCGGGATCAGCGGCGACTCACGGATCGTCCGGACATCCTGCCGAACGCTCTCCTCGAGATCGTCGAACGTGAGGAAGTCGACCCCCGAGGCGTCGACGCCGGTGTCTCGCCGCAGCTGCTCGCGTAGCTGGTCGTCGGTAAAGGTGGCCATGCCGCAGTCGGTGTGGTGGATGACCAGGAACTCCCGCGTGCCCAGCAGCCTGTAGGAGATGATGAGCGAGCGCAGGGCGTCCTCGCTGGCCCGGCCGCCGGCGTTCGAGATGACGTGCGCGTCGCCTTCCTCGAGGCCGAGAAACCGGCTCGGCACCAGACGGCAGTCCATGCAGGTGAGAATCGCCACCCGCCGGGCCGGCGGGCTGGGCAGGTCGGCCAGGTCATAGCGCTCGGCATAGCGCTCGTTGGCGGCCAGCAGGTCGGGAACAGCCGAGGTCGGCTCACTCTTGTTCTCGCTCATGGGCACATCGTAGCTCCGCTGCCGCTTCGGGGTCGACCCTCGACCGACCCCGGTCGGCGCTATGATCGACCACGCTGACGCAGGCCCGCCTCAGGACCCGCCGGATGAGCCTCGACAAGATCGTCCCCCGCGCCGCGGTGCCCCGCCTGCTCGAAGAGCTCGAGGAGATGGCCGGGACCGGCTCGAGCTTCAGCGTCGCGGCGATCCAGGTGCTCAAGAACGAGCTCGAGGCGCCGGCCGCGGGCATCGCGCGAGACATCCTCTTCCAGGCCGCCTACGTCATCCCCGGGCGGCTCGGCCGGCGGCTGCGAGACATCTACCGTGCCGGCGACGAGCCCGGGCTCCGCCGGATGTGGGCCAACTTCCGGGCCTGGCTCGGGGGCCGGGACGCCGAGCGGTTCCGCGACCGCTGCGACGCCTACTTCTGGCAAGAGGTGGTGCCCGACATCGAGCGCCATTTCGGTCCGGTGGCGGAGCCGTTCATGAACACCATCAACGAGGCGATCATCAACTACGCCGAGTACTCCTTCCGCCGCTGGGCCGCGCTGCGCCGCATCAGCGTCCAGATCTTCCTTACCGAAGGCCAGCTGGCCTACGGCATCGTGCGCCCCTACGGCATGCGTCTGCGGCTGTTCGACCCGCTCAAGCTCAAGGAGAAGCAGCCGGGCGCGATCCAGCAGATGAAGCGCGGCTGGGGCCACACGCTGCTGATGCGCCGGGCGCTGTTCATCAGCTTCGACCACTCCCCCACCAACCGCGGGCTGATGCTCATCGTCGGGCCGGAGGGGAATCGAGGATGAACAGCCCTACCGGCAGGTCGAGCGAGCGCTGGCTTCTGGTCCCGGAGCGGCGTCGGCGGTCGAGGATCAGGCTTGTCATCTTCCCCCATGCCGGAGGCTCTGCCGGCGGCTACTACGGTTGGCATCGTCTGTTGCCGGACGAGGTCGAGCTCGCGGTCGTTGAGTACCCTGGGCGGGGCTCTCGGTTTCGCGAGCCCTATCTGGAGGATTTCTCCAAAGCTCTGTTGCGCGCCCATCGGGCGATCGCCATGGCCGGGCGCCGGCTGGCGTTCTTCGGGCACAGCATGGGAGCTCTTTTCGCCTTGGAGATGACCCGCCGGCTGGAGCGGGAGGCTCAACAGCCGCCATGCCTGTTTGTCTCCGCGTGCCGGGCACCGGTCGAAGACTCACCGTGCGGCGGGCGCTGGCGCGCGACTCCTGGTATACCGGACGACGAGTTGACGCGACGCTATCTGGACTCGGTACCAGCGCAGTTGAAGGCACAGCCGGAGCTCATGGCCAAGCTCCTCGAAGTGCTCCGGGCCGACGTTCGGTTGATGTCGACCTATCGATGGACCGCCAAGGCACCGGTGCGCTGCCCAATCGTCGCCTTTGGCGGCGCCGATGATCCTCAGGTCCCCGCGCTCACGCTCGAGGAGTGGCGGCGCCACAGCTCGACTTCGTTCGCCAAACAGGTCTACCCCGGGGGGCACTCCTACCTCGAGCAGCAACCGGAACCGATCTGCAGAGAGATCACCCGGAAGCTCCTGGATGCCGGGTCACTGATCGACTGAACCGCGCCTGGCCAGTCCGCGTCCCGTCCTTGGCAAGAGCACCACCGGCGAGGCGGCCCTCGAAAGAGGCTGTGATACGCTCCCCTTTGTAAGCTTCCGTCCCAATAGAGGTGTCAAGCGGTCTCACAATGGCCTTTGGGGGGCTCCTATGCACGCGTTGCGTCGATCGACATTTCTGCTCTTACTGGTCTGTTGCCTGGCGTGCATTCCCCGCCCCGTCTCACCTCCGGACACCACGCGGCCAGAGGACGGGGCTCCCGTGACTACAGCGCCCGAGCAGCCCGCCCCGCCAGAAGAATTGGGCGAAATGGCGGGCGCCCTCGAGCCGGACTCAGGCGCTCTCGCCAAGCCAGAGGCTCCCACCGGGGAAGCTGAGGCACGGCTGCTGACCCTGGACGACATCGAGAAAATGGGCGGCACCGACTTCGATGGCGGGGTGGGCGACTATCTGCTGCGCAACGACCTCATCGAAGCAGTTGTTCTGGCCATCGGCGAGACGCCCGATTTTGGTGTCGCCTACGCGCCGGAGAACCTGCCTTCGCGCGGGGTCCTGATCGACATCGGAACTCGCGGCCAGCGCAACGATCAGTTCGACGAGCTGCACCAGGCGATCAACTTCGACTGGATCAACGACCGGATCCAGTACTTCGGCGCGGATAAAGACCTCCCCGCCCCGAGCTTCGAGAATGAGGGCGCCACGGCCTCGATCACCGTCCACGGCTTTGCCTCGCTCAGCTTTGGTGGCAAGACCTACGCAACGATCGACGATGGCACACTGCCCGTGGTGACAACCTACTCGGTCACCCGGGGAAACCCCTGGATCGACATCAGTACCGTGGTGACCAACACGTTGTCGAAGCCGGTGCCCCTGATCACCGTCGGCGACGTCGACATCACCGCCGGCAAGGGGCGCATGGCCTTCCAGCCCTTCCCCGGCCTGGGACCCGTACCCGACGCCAAGCTTGACCCCGGGAACCCGCTGACCTACGCCCAATGGAGCTATCTGGTCATGCCGGGGAACAACCGTCCCGAGGACGGCCCAGCCAACAACGACGGCAGTCCTGCCGGCGAGGTCTGCTACGCCTACGCGCCGACGGCTCCCGAGACGGAGATGGTCGGTTACGGCTTCAACCTCGGATCCGTCACGTCGAAGTCGTTCGACCTGAACCTCCTGGCCAAGGCTTTGGGTGGAGATCAGGCGGCGATCGTGCCGCTGCTCCTTCTCCCCGGCGAGACGAGGTCCTACGATCGTCGCCTGTTCGTGGCTTCGAAGAACACGGTCGATGCATGTCTGTCGCTGATGCGGCCCCAGCTCGCCCCGTCCCAAAGCGTTCTCGTCCAGGGGCGAGTCGTGGCAGGCAACGGCAAGGACGCCGGTGGTCCGGTGCCGGTGAAAGACGCTCACGTCTTCTTTGACAACACCCAGCCGGGCAGCCCGAGCTATCCGGCGGGCCGCATGAACGCCCCCGAGCCGGGCTCGCCGCTGCCCGTGACGCACGCGATCACCGAGGCCGACGGCAGATTCGAGGCTCATCTTCCCGTGGGCTCGACCGGTGCCTGGAGCTTCACTGGCAGGGTTCAGGCCCCGCTGCGCGAGACGGTCCAGGTCCCCCAGTTCAGCCTGACGGTGGCACAGGCCGGCAGTACGCTCGAGCTCGACGACGTCAAGCTCGGTGGCACCGGTACGTTGCAGTACAAGGTGCAGAGCCTGGAAGACGGCCAGTTGGGCTCGGCGCCAGTGAAGCTGAGCATCTACGGCACCGGTGGAACGACCAATCCGGACTTCGGCGCCCAGTACCTGAGCTGGCGCGACTACCCCGACGTGAATCCCTGGGCCCCGGACGCGGATACCAACGAGTTCGCCGAGACCTTTGCCAGCAGCCCGAGCCTGAACTTCGTGCTCGACGCCGACGGCTCCGGCTCGATCGACCTGAGCCCGGGCACCTACGAGGTCTACGCTTCCCGCGGTCTCGAGTACACCCTCGGCAAGAGCAGCGTCACGATCGGCGAGGATGACGTGGCGGTTGTCGACCTGACGATCGAGAGAGTCGTCGCCTCCGATTCCCTGGTCTCGCTGGACGCCCACGTACACGGCGTCAAGAGCTACGACGCCTCGCAGCCGTTGACCAGCCGGGCCCTGTCCCTGGCAGCGGCCGGGGTGGAGATCATGGTTGGCACCGACCACGACTACGTCACCGACTACGCGCCGGTTATCCGCCAGCTCGGTCTCGAGACGAGGATCCGCTCGATCATCGGGCTGGAGTCTTCTGGCGTCCTGCCGGTGCCCCCAGGGCCGTGGACCGGTGGCCTCAACGCTTTCCCCCAGGCCATCGGCCATTGGGGCTCCTGGCCGGCAGTGGTCATCCCCGGCGCGCGCCGCAACGGCGCCATCCAGGACGAGTTGCTCAATCCGGCAACCGTGATCGACCGTCTGCGCGGGGCGAACTCGTTGCCTGCTCTCGGCGCCCGTCCAAGCACCGCCACTCTCGACCAGTGGCTGCAGGCCATCCAGGCCGGCAAGCCCGGCACCCCGGGAGAGAAGCTGGCGCCCTTCGACGAGATCGTGGTGTTCAACCATCCACGAGCCACCAAGGGAGGGATCGTCGAGATCGGCCTGCTCCACACCCTCAACGGCAAGGCTGAGGACGAGAGTCTGCGCGGCTATGACCCCAGCAAGCCGATCAGCGCCTTCCCCAACCAGCTCATGAAGCTCCCGTCGGCGTACCACAAGCACCACCACGGCGAGCAGGGCACCGATACCGACGGCATGTCGTTCGATGCCATCGAGTTGCTCAACGGCGGCGATCAGGGCCACTACACCGAAGCGCGCGCGGACTGGTTCAGCTTTCTCGACCAGAACATCAGGAGGACCGGTGTGGCGAACTCGGACTCGCACCGGTCAATCCTCGAGGCCCCCGGGATCGGTCGCACCTTCGTAGCTCACCAGAGCCCCGACCCGATGACCATGGACGTCCAGGAGTTGATCGACAACGTCAGAGCGATGCGGGCGATCGGCACCAGCGGCCCGATCCTCCGTGTCGGGGTCGAGGGTGACGTGACGCCTGCCGGCGCGGATCCGCTGTTCTTCAACATCGGCGAAGAGGTCCGCGCGAAGGGCGGCAGAGTGACGGCGCACATCCGAGTCGAGGCGCCCAACTGGATCCCGGTGGAGGAGATCCGGATCTTCCGCAACGGGATGCAGATCCAGACCGTGGACATACCGACGGCCAACGTCCTGAATGGGCCGACGATCCGCTACCAGGACACCGTCGTGCTCGCCGGGATCGACCGCGACAGCTATCTGACCTTCGAGGCGGGCATCAAGCTCGGCGACGACGGCAAGGCGACATCGCCCGATCTTCTCGCCCTCATGCGCAAGGTCATGCCGCGCACCTCGAACCCGTTCGCTTTCACCAACCCGGTCTTCGTCGACGGCGACGGAAACGGCTATCATTCCCCAGGTCTGCCGAGGGAGTAGATGGCGCAGCCGAGGGTCTTCTGAGATGAAAAGGAGTGAGGCATCATGATCTACGTCATGTGGTTCCTGTTGAGCGTCGGAGCCGGCTGGCTGGGCAGAAACCGTCAGTTCGGATTCTGGGGGTTCTTTCTCGCCGCGATGCTGCTCTCGCCGCCGCTGGTGATTCTGGTCTGGGCTCTGACCAGCCCAATCGCGAGCAAGGTCGAATCGTCCGGTACCCCCGGCACTTCCTCTTGACGACTCGTCCGACTCTGGCCGCTCCGGAGCTGCGAAGCTCATCGAAACGCCTCGGCCAGCGGTAGACAGACATGAAGCTACTCGAGCTCATCCGTGCGGAGTCACGAATCCCGGTTGGCCGGCTGGTCTTCCTCTCAGCCGTCTCCGCGACGGCGAACGCCCTGCTGCTGGTCATCGTCAATCTGGCTCTCGAGGATACGATCAGGGAGCAGCCCACCTTCAGGTGGTTCTTCCTGTTCGCCATTCTGGTGGTGATCTTCGCGATCACCCGCAAGCGTCTGCTGGTCTCGGTCTCACTGGAGTTTGAGCAGATCCTGCACAAGGTCAGGACCCGGGTCGCCGACAAGGTCCGCAGGGCGGATCTGCTGCGGCTCGAGGGCCTGGAGAGGTCTGGGATCTACGCCTCCGTGCAGCGCGAGACTCTCGAGATCTCGAGCATTGCCAAGCCCCTCGTATCCGTCTCCCAGGCCCTGCTGCTGCTGATACTGACTCTGCTCTACATCCTGTACCTGTCCCCCTGGGCCTTTCTCTTTTCGTCGAGCATGATCCTCGGCGCGTCCTTCTTCTACGTGGTGGGAAAAAGCAAGCTCAGCGGCGCCCTGCGTGAGGTGCTCGAGAGCGAGAACAAGGTGTTCGAGACCCTCAGCCACGTACTCGACGGGATCAAGGAGATCCAGCTGAACGCGTCCCGCAGCGACGATCTGATGGGTTACGCTCGCTCGAGATCGGAGAGGGCCCGCGACCAGAGAGTCGGAGTCGACGCTCAGTTCATTGGCCTGTCGATCTTCTCGCAGGTTGCCCTGTATGCCGGTCTCGCCGTTCTCGTCTTCGTTCTGCCACAGCCGATGTTCTCGGGGCTCAACGGAGGCATCACCCAGGTCACCATCGCTTTCATCTTCCTCATGGGGCCGGTCTTCAACACGGTCGGGATGATCCCGGACCTCTACCAGGCCGAAGTCGCGATCCAGTCGATCCACGAGATCGAGGCCAAGCTCGACGAGACCTTGCGGCCGCCGGTGTCCAAGAAAGCGCCCAGTCGCTCCTCGTTTGAGCGGATCGTCCTGCAAGACGTCGCCTTCCAGTTCGAGGATCCGAGGAGCGCGCATCCCTTCGGCCTCGGTCCCATCAACCTGACCATCGACGCGGGCGACGTGATCTTCCTCTCGGGCGGCAACGGCAGCGGCAAGTCGACCCTGCTCAAGCTGATCACGGCACTCTACTCTCCCCGCTCGGGCTCGATACTGCTCGACGGCAAGCCGGTCATTGGCCCCCGCGTCTCCTCCTATCAGAGCCTCTTCTGCACGGTCTTCAGCGACTACCACCTTTTCGATCGCCTCTATGGGCTGGAAGCGGATCCCGCCCGCATTGCCACCATCCTGGATGACCTGGAGCTGACCGGCAAGACGGACATTGTCGACGGCAGTTTCGCGACCCTCAACCTCTCCACCGGTCAACGCAAAAGGCTGGCGCTGGCGGTCGCCCTGTGGAGGATCGGCCGATCTTCGTCCTCGACGAGTGGGCCGCCGAGCAGGACCCAGAATTGCATCCAAACCTCGCGGCCGAATGCCCAGCTCACCACCAAGCAGCAAGCCTTCAATTCCTTCTGCCTACCCAAGTGAGATACTGACGGGCAAGCCCAGTGGAGGTCCAACTTATTCTCCCACTGGATTGCCCACATTGGATCCTACACAACCTTTGTCTTTGTCAAA
>CAWAET010000007.1:0-374773 GCA_963781065.1 Thermoanaerobaculia bacterium
CAGGCGATCAGCCATAGGCAGCACTGGCTCCCCCGGCACCGAAGGCGGCGGTTCTGCCGTAGGCTCGGCCCGACATGATGGAGATTGCGTGACGATTCCTTGGTGGGTGATCGCCCTCGCCGCAGTGGCCCTGGCGGCGGTGTACGTCTTTCTCCGCCAGAGAGCCACGGGCCAGTCATACTGGCCGGAGCCCGTCGAGCTCGACGCGACGCCGGACAGGCCGGTTCACCCTGGCTACAAGATCCAGTGGCTGGCTGTTCGCAGCGGCGAGCCCGAAGCGGTTGTCGAGGCGTTGGGCCTGGGACCGACCCAGCGGGCGAACTGGGAGACCGGAATCGGCGCGGCTCGGGACGACGGCGTCTTCGTTTCTCCACCGGTCGATGGATGGGTGCTGGTGGTGAGCTTCTTCCTGCCGAACCTCGGCGACGACCGCGACCCGGGTGCCTGGGGACGGCTGATGAACCCGTTGGCCGCCCGCTTCCCGGAGGTTCACTACTACGGCTCGTCTCGGGTGATCAGCTACTACGGCTGGGCGTGTTTCAAAGGCAACGAGCTGATCCGCGCCTATGCCTCAATGGAGGGGAAAGTGGTGGCCGACTTCGGCCATTTCACAGACGACGAGATCGCGCTCGGTCTCGACTTCGCCCACGACGAAGCCAAGGAAGCCGCGACCGCAGAGGACTGGCTCAGCGGTGAGGTCTCCTACCCGAGCGAGGAGAGCGTGGTCCGGCTCGCATCCAAATGGAGCGTCGATCCTCTCGAACTGGACCAATGGCCCGAAGTAGGCGTTGGCTGGTACAGCGAACAGCTGCCGTACGAAGGCTCCGACGCGGAGGATTAGCGTCGGCGCGCGTGGCCATTCGCTTCGCACGCTGAGGTCGCTGGGCGCTCGCTGCGACTCCGACCATCTCGCCTCCGGGGAGCCTAAGACGCAATGGCCTTCCGCTAGCTGAGAAACGGAGGAGGGCTGACAGGCGTACCGAGGACAGCTCTTGCGGCCAGCTGATGACGAATCTGTTGCCGGGTTTCGCCTGCGAAACCCGGTTCCGGGTCCGCCCGCTCTGAGCACCCGCCAGGGTGCGAGACCGAGCCGGCGACGGCGGCGAAGGGGCGGCTTCTGCGTGCTCGCAGACGCAAACGTATTACGTTTGCGGGGGCGAGCACATTGCTTGCCTCCCTTCACGAGCACCCTTCGGCAGTCGAATCGTTCATCGTGCCGGTCGTGAGTTGCTGAAGGTGTTTGCCGAGCGCCTCGGCTGCGGCTCGCTGAACATCGTCACGGCGCGCTCGATAGACGCGGTCGGTCGTCTCGACGTCTCGGTGTCCGGCGAGATCGGCGAGGACTTCCAGCGGCACACCTGCGGGCACTCCCTCGCTGACGAAGCTGTGGCGCAGGGCGTAGGGCGTTGCTCCCTTGATGCCGGCAGCCTGGCAGAGGGCGCGCCAGGCCCTGGAGATGCACTTGAGGGGCTGACCAGGTTGAGTGCCGGCGAACACGTGGGGGTTGTCGGGTAGGCGGTCGCAGTCGAGTGAGGACCTCGCGGGCGGCCTCGTTGAGCCAGATCACGCGCCCTCGGTCTCGCTTCCCCGGACGATCCGTCTTGGCCCTCGGCAGCCGGATCCGGCCGGCCTCGAGATCGACCCACTCCCACCTGAGGGGCAGAACCTCCCCGGGTCGGCAGCCGGTGTAGATCAGCAGCTCGATGGCTGCCAGGGCGGGTTCGGGGAGGCTCTGTTCCGTCCGGGCCTTGGCGATCGCCTCACCCAGACGCCGGAACTCGTCGCTCGCTCAGGTGGCGACGGCGAGCGGGCTCTGGGTAGCGCTGGATGCCCCGCGTCGGGTTGCTGCCGCGCTCGCGCCAGCCCCAGAGCTCGGCGAGGTTGAACGCCTTGGACAGGAGCGCCAGGACACGGTTGGCGGCGAAGGGTGTTGCCGCCATCGCCACGTGGAGGTCCTGGAGTTGCTCGGCGGTGATCTCGTGGACGAGTCGGCTGCCGAGCCTCGGGAGGACGTACAGCCGCCACATGCGGTCGTCCTCCTTGGCGCTCCTGGCTGCCTTGTGAGGCCGCGCGTGCCGTCGCAGGTAGTCGGCGGCCAGGTCCTCCATCGTCTTGCGCGAGAAGGCGAGCTGCTTGCCGTGCAGCAGGCCCAGGAGGAGCTTCCGCGCCTCCTCGCGGGCGACCCGCAGCGGGATCAGGTCGGTCCTGCCGATGGTGTGGGGCTTGCCGCGGTAGCGGACGACGTACTCCTTCTTGGTCCGGTAGACCCGGATGCCGAAGCCGCGCAGGCTGCGGCGGCTGCGGCCCTCCATGAGGTAGTAGGAGCTGCCGGTCGCAAACGGCGCCTCTCGGACGATCTTCGCGGTGAGCTTCGGGACGATGGCCACAGTGCCTCCAGATCTGCGGGCAGTACATTTCCGGTACACCGCGAACTCCGAACGGAGCCGTAGCAACCCGCGATCTACTGGAGGCCAGGAATAGCATAAGTATCCTGTTTTGAATAACTTAGAGGGTCAAAGCGTACCTGAGCGTACTCATGCGAAACGGCCCAGAACTGAATGGGGTTCAGTTTACGGCGGATGGTGCAGGCCAGCGGGGAGTCCGACCGCGCTCACCAGTTTCCGAAAGCGGGGATGGTCTCGCAGCGGATCGAGCGACGGCCAGACCGTGAGCACCACGAACAGGCCGTCGCGGTCCTGAAGCGCTTGTTCGAGGTGACCGATCGCTTCGTCGGTCCGCCCCAGGCACGCTGCCACCTGCGTGAGCAGCAGGCCCGGCACGTAGGTCGAGCCGGCCAGCTCCAGGAGCTCTCGGTGAACGCTCTCAGCCTCCCCGGTCCTGCCCGACACGGCGTAGCCCATCCCCAGGTCGGACAGGGGGTTGGCGTTGCGCCCCGACAGCTCGACCGAGGAGACCAAGGCCGCGATCGCCCGCTCGTGGTCGCCGCGGAAGAGGTGGCCGAGTCCGAGAATCCGCTGCGCCATCCAGGAAGTCGGATCGCGCCGCACCGTCAGGCGGAGAAGGTCGATCAACTCGTCGTAGCGGCGCGAGCAGAGCAGTGAGACCCCCAACATGGTGCTGGGATAGGTGGCGAGGGGGTCGAGCTCCACGGCGCGGCGACCTTCGGCGATGGCTCCGTCAAACCGTCTCTCCGCGCACAGCAGATGGAACCCGTACCAGTAGTGCGCCGGCACATTGGTCGGACTGAGATCCAGGGCGCGCCGGAAGCTCTCGGCCGCGGCTGGCCAGTCCCAGTCGTAGCTGAAGCTGGCGAAGCCGAGAGAGCAATGGGCTTCAGCGAGGGTGGCGTCCAGCTGGAGCGCCCGCGCCGCCGCCGCCTTGGCCTTCGGCATCGCCTTGCGCGGCTCCACAAAGCCGTAGAAGCTGGCCAGGCTGAAGGCGTCGGCGACGCCCGCGTAGGGCAGAGCGTACTCCGGGTCCAGCTCGATCGAGCGCTGCAGGAACTCCAACCCCGTGCGCAGGCCTTCGCCGCGCTGCTCGAGGTGGAACCGTCCCCGGAGATAGTGGTCGTAGGCCTCGAGGTTGCTCGTACGCCGCCTCTCCTGCCCGCCCTTTCCGGCCAGAGTCACCTCCAGCTTGCCTGCGATGGCCGCGGCGATCTCGTCCTGGATCGCGAAGATGTCGTCGGCCTCCCGATCGTAGCGCTCCGACCAGAGGTGGTACCCCTCGCGCGAGTCGATCAGGGTCGCCGTGATCCGCAACCGGTTGCCGGCCTTGCGCACACTGCCTTCCAGCACCGTCGCCACGTTGAGGCGCTTCCCCACCTCGGAGATCTCCGGGCTGGATCCCTTGAAGGAGAAGGACGAGGTCCGGGCCGCGACCCTGAGACCGGGCAGGCGGGTCAGCGCGTTGATGATCTCCTCGCTGACGCCATCGCTGAAGTACTCGTTGTCCGGATCGGCGCTCATATTGCTGAAGGGCAGCACGGCAATCGACTTATGGGCGGCCTCACCGGGCTGCGGCTCCGGGTGAGCGTGCCTCCCGGCGGGATGGAAGATCCGGCTGAGGGTCAGGTCGTCCCGCAGCCTCGACAGCTCGTTGCGCATGTCGAGCGCCGACTGGTAGCGTCGCCTCGGGTCCTTTTCCAGGCACGTCTGAACGACGCGATCGAGGCCGGCGGGCGAGCTTCGCTTGGCCTGTGTGAGGGGATGGGGGCGATCGCGCAGGATCGCCGACATGAGCCCGGGAGGGCTGCTGGCTCGGAAGGGCCGCCGCCCGGACGCCATCTCGTAGACCATCACCCCGAAGGAGAAGATGTCGGACCGGTGATCCGCCGGCGCGCCCTCGACCTGCTCTGGAGACATGTAGGGCAGGGTGCCGATCAACCGTCGCGACCCGGCCAGGGTGCAGGTCTTGACGTCGCTCTCGTCCTCGATCCATTCGGTCTCCACCAGCTCGGCCAGACCGAAGTCCAACACCTTGATCAGGCCCTCCCTGCTGACCATCACGTTGCCCGGGGTCAGGTCCCGATGGACAATGCCCTTCTCGTGGGCGGCGGCAAGCGCCTCGGCGATGGGGATCGCCAGATTGAAGATCCTGTCCAGGCCGATGCCCGTCTTCCCGCCTTCGCTAGCGAGGAGGTCTCGCAGCGAGATGCCCTGCACGTGCTCCATGGTGAGGAAGGTCAAGCCCTCGGCCTCCTCCACCGAGTAGATCGTGACGATGTTCGGATGATTGAGGGCCGCCACCACCTCGGCCTCGCGCCGGAAGCGCTTCAAGCGCTGGGGGTCCGAGGCCAGCTCCGGCGCCAGAGTCTTGAGCGCCACGTTGCGCCTGAGGTTCAGATCCTCGGCGAGGTAGACCTCACCCATGCCACCCTGGCCGAGCTTCTCCAGGATCGAGTAGTGGGCCAAGCTGCCGCCGAGCATGGTTTCGACCGGGCCTTCTCGTTAAGAATACTCTTGCAAGCGGATCTTAGCAGTACCCTCGAGGGCGCCGGGTCAGCCGCTCTCGCCCGCGAGCTGAGCGCGGGCGCTGATGCTCGAGGGAGTTGGCCCGACGAGCGGCGCACCCGGGTCGACTGAATGGGGTCTCAGGGGGTCGCGACCGCCGGCCAGGCCTCGGCGGTCTGCGGATCACCCCTACGGGCCCGGGTACGGCTCGAGTGGCTCAAGGAGACGGTGGGCGCCGCTGCCGCACCTCGCCCGTCATCGGCACGAACCTGACCGGGATCACCTCCCGCTCCTCGATCCCTCGCGGGGTCTTCACCAACAGCTTGAGCTCCTGGTAGCCCTCGCCCACCGGGATCACCATGCGCCCGCCGGGCTTCAGCTGCTCGACCAGCGGCTCGGGGACGTAGGGCGGCGCGGCGGTGACGATGATGCCGTCGAAGGGGGCCTCGGCGGGCAGGCCGCGGTAGCCGTCGCCGGCGATGACGGTGACGTTGTCGTAGCCGTTAGCCTCGAGGTCGGCCGCCGCTCGTGCCGCCAGCGGCTCGACGATCTCGATCGAGAAGACCTTCGCCACCAGCCGCGACAGAACCGCCGCCTGGTAGCCCGAGCCGGTGCCGATCTCGAGCACTTTGTGCTCCGGCTCGGGTGCCAGCAGCTCGGTCATCAGGGCGACGATGTAGGGCTGCGAGATGGTCTGGCGGTAGCCGATCGCCAGCGGGTGGTCCCGGTAGGCCCACGGCCGGGCCTCTTCGGGCACGAACAGGTGGCGCGGCACGCTGCGCATCGCCGCGAGCACCCTTGGGTCGCTCACGCCGCGAGCCTCGATCTGCTCGCGGACCATCTGCAGCCGCTCCGCCTCTCGAGCGTCCTCCTGCACCTCTCCGGCTTGGACCGTGCCAGCCAGGAGGAGGACGGCGGAGGCGAGAACCGCGCGCACGACCCTGGGCGCCATGGATCGATTGTATCGCCCTCGGCCCCCGCCTCGTCCCGCTGATACCTCGACCGCGATGCGGCCTACTTGGAGCTCGCCGCGCGAACAGGCTCGCCCCTGGCGACCCTGGACGCCGGACTCCGGCGCGCGGCCGCCAAGGCCGAGGCTCCGGTTTTTCTCGACCAGGGGCGCCGGCCCGCAGGCCGGAGGCCGGGCTCAGCGAGTTGCTCGATCCTCAGGCGGCGACGGCGTCGAAGGGCTTGATCAGGTTGTCGCGCTCGGCCAGCTTCTCGAGTTGGGGCCGGGCCGCCTTGATGGCCTCTTCGATCGTACCGAGGTGCCACCCCCCGCCGCTTCTCGACCCGCCCCCCGAGGCGGTTCGGCAGCCGCGGCTGCGACCTGCTGGGACCCGCAACCGGCCGCGGCCGGCTAGGATAAGCCCACCGCTCGATGAGCCACGAAGGCGAAGCACCAGCCAACCGCCGCGGCGAGCGGCGGGTCCCGTTCGATGGCGCGGTGCGCCTGCGCTACCGGCTGTTCCAGGAGTTCCTCGAGGAGAACGCCGCCAACATCTCGGCAGGCGGCATGTTCATCCGCACGATCCAGCCGGGTGAGCGGGGCTCGGAGCTCGACTTCGAGGTCCGGCTGGACGACGACTTCACCCTGATCCAGGGGCGTGGCGAGGTGGCCTGGGTGCGGCGGCGGGGCGATGAGCCCGGCGCCGAGCCCGGCATGGGTATCCGCTTTCTCGAGCTGCCGCCGGAGAGCCGGGCGCTCGTGGACAAGATCGTCCGCGAGCGCGTGAGAGCGGGGCTCGAGCTGTTCGATCTCGAGGGCCACGAGCCAGCTGCGGCGATGCGGCCGGCCTTGTCGGTGCCGGCGGCTGCCGGCGCGGCCCCGATCTGGGAGCTCGATCGGCCGGGCACCGGAGCGGAGGAGTCCAGGCCCGAGGAGGCCGGACCCGAGGGAGCCGCCCTGTCGTCAGAGAACCCGGCCGCTCTCGACCCGGTGCTGCCGCTCGCCACGGTAGCCTCCGCGCCATCGCGGCTGCCGGCCAGCCCTGGCGGCCGGTCGCGCTCGGCAGGCGCCTCCCCGGCCCGATCCCGACCGACCCGTCTGATCGCGGTCGCCGTGGTCTCGGCACTGGTCGGCGCCGGCGCGGTGCTCACCTTCTACTGGCTCTACGTCCAGCCGTCGATCGACGCGCTGGAGACGAGGATCGACGAGATCGCCGGCCGCCCCGGCGGGCCCTGGCTGCCGCCGGCGGACGAGCCTGAGATCGCGCGCGGGGGAGCTGTCGCCGGAGCCGACGAAACCGCCGCGGCGGACGCGGCCCCGCGGCTGGGCCAGGACGCCGAGGTGGTCGACGCTCTGCGCGGCTGGGCCGCCGCCTGGACCGAGCAGCGGACCGACGACTATCTCTCCCTCTACGCCGCCGGCTTCGAGCCGCCCGACGGGCTCGGCCGCGCGGCCTGGGAGGCGGCCCGGCGTGCGCGCATCGAGCGGCCGCGCTGGATCCGCGTCGCGCTGACCCTGGTGGAGGTCGAGCCGGACGGCCCGGACGCCGCCGAGGTCCGCTTCGTCCAGAGCTATCGGTCCGAGCGCTACAAGGACCTGGTGCGCAAGCGGATGCGGCTGGTGCGCGAGGACGGCGGCTGGAAGATCGCCGCCGAGAGCAGCCTGGGCCGCTAGCCCTGGCGGTGGTCTGGCCGGGCCAGGAACCGCGGCTTCCGAGCGCCGCGTCCTTGACCACTCCTCGGGCCTCTGTTAGCGTTTTTCGTTCGCGGTAGCGGCTTGTCCCGCGATCGCGGCATCCAGGCCCGTAGCTCAGCTGGTTAGAGCGCTACGTTGACATCGTAGAGGTCAGCGGTTCAAGTCCGCTCGGGCCTACCAATCGGTTGCCAGAACTTCGCGGATCAAGACCATGTCCAGGCGCTTAGCTCAGCTGGTTAGAGCGCTACCTTCACACGGTAGAGGTCAGCGGTTCGAGTCCGCTAGCGCCTACCACTGGTCCCCGCTCACCGGTGTCCCGTGCGGGCGGTACGATGCCCGGGGCACTACGCCGCCCAGGGCGGTCTGAGCGTCGAGCAAATCCGCTTGTCGTTCGCGCCTGAGTCTCAGGAGGGGAGAGGTATGCCCGAATCAAGCCAGCTACTGCCGCTAGAGCTTCCCGACGGATCCGTCCGCGAGGTGGCGCTGGGTACCACTCCGCTCGAGGTGGCGGCGGGCATCGGCCCCGGGCTGGCGAAGGCCGCGATCGGGGCCGAGCTCGACGGCCGGGCGATCGACCTGCGTCTGCCGCTCGCCGCGGGCGGCAAGTTCCGGTTGTTCACGGCGCGCGACCCCGAGGCCGGCGACTTCATCCGCCACAGCGCCGAGCACGTGCTGGCCGATGCGGTCAAGCGGCTCTGGCCCGACGTCGAGATCGACGTCGGCCGGGTCGACCACTCGGAGAAGTTCCAGTACGACTTCCGCTTCGAGCGCGCCTTCACCCCCGACGATTTCGAGAAGATCGAGGCGAAGATGCGCGAGATCCTGGCCGAGGACCATCGCTTCGAGCGCCAGGAGCTGGACCGACAGGAGGCGGCCGAGCTGTTCGCCTCGATGGGCGAGACCCTCAAGGTGGAACGGCTCAAGGACATCCCCGAAGGCGAGCCGATCACCATCTATCGCGACGGCCCCTTCACCGACCTCTGCCGCGGGCCGCACGTCCAGCGCCTCGGCCAGATCGGCGCCGTCAAGCTGCTCGAGGCCTCGGGGGTCTACTGGAAGGGCGACGAGAGCAACGAGATGCTGCAGCGCATCTACGGCACCGCCTTCGCCACCGCCGCGGAGATGACCGCCTACGACGAGCAGTTCGAGGCGGCGCGCGCCCGCGACCACCGGCGGCTGGGCCCCGAGCTCGACCTGTTCAGCTTCGACCCGCTGGCGCCGGCGATGCCCTTCTTCCACCCCAAGGGCGCCTTCATCTACAACGCGCTGGTCGACTACGTGCGCGAGCTGCAGAACGCGCGCGGCTACGGCGAGGTGGTGACGCCGCAGGTGCTGGACGTCGACCTGTGGCACGCCTCGGGCCACTACGACCACTATCGCGAGGCGATGTTCTTCACCGAGGCCGAGGACCGGCAGATGGCGGTCAAGCCGATGAACTGCCCGACCCACTGCCTGATCTACAAGACGCGGCTGCGCTCCTACCGCGACCTGCCGATCCGCTACGGCGACTTCGGCCGGCTGCACCGCTACGAGAAAAGCGGCGTCACCTCGGGCCTGACCCGGGTGCGCTCCTTCGCCCAGGACGACGCGCACGTCTTCTGTACCCCGGAGCAGGTCGAAGAAGAAGTGCTGGCGGCGGTGAGCATGATCCGCGAGATCTACGACACCTTCGGCTTCACCGACCAGCTGGAGCTGTCGACGCGGCCCGAGAAGCGGCTCGGCAGCGACGAGCTGTGGGACCGGGCCGAGGCCACCCTCGTTGCGGCGCTCGCCAGCACCGGGCTCGACTACGAGGTCAACGAGGGCGACGGCGCCTTCTACGGCCCCAAGATCGACTTCCAGATCCGCGACGCCATCGGCCGGAGCTGGCAGTTGGGCACGGTGCAGCTCGACTTCCAGATGCCCGAGCGGTTCGAGCTGGAGTACATCGGCGCCGACGGCGCCGAGCACCGGCCGGTGATGATCCACCGCGCCATGCTGGGCTCGATCGAGCGCTTCATCGGCATCCTGATCGAGCACACGGCGGGCGCCTTCCCGCTGTGGCTGGCGCCGGTGCAGGCGGTGGTGCTGCCGGTCTCGGAGAAGTTCGCCACTTACGCCGCCGGGGTGCGCGACCACCTGGTCGCCGCCGGCGTCCGCGCCGAGCTCGACGAGCGCAACGAGAAGCTCGGCTACCGCATCCGCGAGGCGCAGCTGGCCAAGATTCCCTACATGCTGGTGGTGGGCGCCAAGGAGGAGGAGGCCGGCACCGTGGCCGTCCGCCTGCGCACCGGCGAGGATCGCGGCCCGCAGCCGACGGACACCGTCGCCGCCCACATCGCCGATCTCACCGCCACCCGCAGCCTCGAGCTCTAACGGTACCCACCTCGGCCGGGCCACGGAGCCACGGAGCCACGGAGCCATGGAGCCACGGAGCCGCTCCAAGCCGCTGGGCTGCTCCCTACGTGGCGATGGCTCGGCTCCTTGTCGATGGGCAGCGGGGTCACGGCCGTCGGCCTCGGAAGCTCGGGCGCCATGGCCGCACGCGGAAGCGCCTGCGCTTTAGTCGCCACTCCGGGACATCCCAGCGGCTTTCCGCTACCCATGCGGCGCCGCAGGGCACTCCAGCAGGCTGGCCCCGAAAGCCACGACCGGAGGCCGGCCGGGAGCCGTGGGGCCGGCCCGTCAGGCGGGGAGTGTCCGAGCACGCAGCGAAAGCGGCGCGCGCAGGATCAGCTCCCCGCCCGAGGGCCAGGCCCCATGGCTCCAAGCCGGCCGGGCCGCCACGTAGGGAGCAGCCCAGCGGCTTGGAGCGGCCCCTTGGCTCTTCAGCGCGGCCGGCTCGGAGCCATGGGTGGTCGAGCCGCCTACTGCCGCTTGAGCAGCAACGCCCGCCGCTTCTCGATCGCCTCGAGCCAGAACGGCACGAACAGCCACAGGTCGCGCAGGCTGCGGTGCAGGTTGTCGAGCAGCCGGTAGAGCCGCTTGGCGAAGACCGCGTGGCAGTCGAGCATGGCGGCGACCGCCGCCTCGCGCCCCTCGCGGGTGATGCCGGCGTTGGCCTTCAACTGGTCGGCGACGGCGCGGCCGGCCTCGCCCAGCTCCGCCACCTGGCGGCAGAGGATCGGCACCTCGACGACGTAGTGATCGAGGATCTCCATCTCGTCGAATCGCACCCCGCGCAGGGCCAGGATCGAGCGCAGCTTGGAGGCCAGGTCGTCGGCCACCAGGTCGAGAAACTCCTCGAGCTCCTGCCAGGTCCGGCCGTAGGGGATCAGCTTCTCCTGCAGCAGTGCCTCCATGGCGGCGCCCAGCCGCTTCCGCCGGGTGGTCTCGATGTTCTCGAGGTAGACCTGCAGGTGGGCCACCGAGGCGTGCAGCCACTCGGCCTCCTCGATGTCGCGCGGGAACTTGCGCGACATGAAGTAGTCGGCGTTGTGGCGGCCGCGCGGGTCGGCCTCCATCAACCGGCCGAAGGTGTCCTGGAGATAGGCGTGCAGCTTGCCGATCGAGACGCAGAGCAGCTTGCGGGCGGCGTTGAGCTTGCCGTCGGGGATCTCGCCCGGGAAGCGCTCGAGATCGGCCAGCAGACCGCGTTCGAGCAGCTCGAGAGCCAGCTGGGCGTCGCCGCGCGCCCGTTCCAGCTCCGGCACGCACGACGGCTCGGTCATCAGCGGCGCCAGCTGGCTGCGCATCTGCTCGCTCACCTTGCGCACCTGGGTCCAGATCTCGCGCAGCCGCTCGGGCGAGCAGTGGAGGATGGCGTAGTTCGACTCCATGACGCTGTCGAGCAGCTCGACGCAGCCCAGGATCGAGCGGATGCGCGGGTTCTGCCAGTTGCGCCGCTCGAGCGCCCACTGCGAGGCCGAGACCCCGAGCGGCAGCTCGACCGGCTCGCTGCCGACCAGGATCAGCTGCGCCGCCCGCCGGCGGGCGTCATCCGAGGGCGGCCGGCCGCGGCGGCGGAACTCGAGCAGCCGGCGGGTCACGCTCGGGCTCCGGTGGTGGGCGGTCGGCAACTGGAGGCGTTGGGCATGGCGGTCGATTCGCTCGAGGGAAGGATACGGCATCCGCCGTCCTTCGGGCGGTGACCTGCTGCACTGGCACTTCAACGGCAGGGCACTCCAACGGCAGCGCACTCCGACGGCAGGGGGGCACGGTACCCCAACGACCCACGACAGGTCGCGGTGCCACCCGAAGAGTGGCTGCTTGGCGCGCCCTGGGGGTCAGCCGAGAAGCCGGGCGTCGGCGGCGCCTGCCGAATCGGCCCCCGCGCGCAGCCGCCTCGATGCCGAGTAGGGAAAGAAGTCGAGCACCTCGCCGCCCTGGTTGCACCGCTGGGCGTCGCGCCAGAACTCGACGTCGAACAGGTCGCCGTGGTGCCGCCGGAAGGTCTCGAACAGCTCGCCGTCGAGGCCCAGAAAGGCGGGAAACTCCTCCGGGAAGACATCCTCGTCGTTGACCGAGAACCACGGCTCGGCGGACATCTCGTCCTCGGGGTTGCGTGCCGGCGGGATCTTGCGAAATCGGCAGTCGCCCAGCGGGCAGAGCTCGTCGTAGTCGTAGAACACCACCCGGCCGTGGCGGGTGATGCCGAAGTTCTTGAGCTGGATGTCGCCGGCGAAGATGTCGGCCGCCGCCAGCTCCTTGAGCGTCCAGCCCCAGTCGATCACCGCCGGCGCCGCCTCCTGCGTCGGGACCTGCTCGAGCAGGATGTCGAGCGGCGTCACCCGGCGGCCGATGTACAGATGGTTGACGATCACCCGGTCGCCGTCGAGCTTCACGGTCTCGCCGGCGTCGCGCAGCAGCTCTGCCAGGGTGTCGTCGGCGAAGCGCTGGCGCGGGAAGTCGAGGCGCTCGAACTCCTGGAAGTCGACCAGCCGGCCGACGCGGTCGTGGCGGAGCACCTGACGGTAGCGGGCCCGCACCTCGGCGGCGGTGGTGTTCTTGGGCGGCGCGAACTCGTCGCGGATCACCTTGAAGACGAACTCGTAGGAGGGCAAGGTGAAGACGGTCATCACCATGCCGGGCTTGCCCGGCGCCGGCACGAACTGCTCTTCGCTGCCCCGGATGGCGCTCACCAGGTCGCCATAGAACTCGGTCTTGCCGTGCTTGTTGTAGCCCAGCGAGATGTAGAGCTCGGCGGTCCGCTTGCGCGGCAGGATCGAGTGCAGGAAGCCGATCACCTCGCGCGGGTTGCGCACGTCGGCGTGGAAGTACCAGCGGGCGAAGCTGAAGACGACGCTGGCTTCGTTCTCGGTCGGCAGCACCGCGTCGACGCTGACGCCGTCGCGGTCGTGGACCAGGCAGAGGACCAGCGGCAGCAGCTTGGTCGCCGCGGCGGGCGCGGCCGACGATGTAGGCGCCCTTGTTGCGCACGAACAGCGGCCTGAGCACGTCGAGGGCCTCGATCTCGTCGTCGCCCAGCCCCTCCCGCAGCCCCCGCCGGATCGCCGCGGCGGCCAGTTCGGCGTCGCCGTCGAGGTCGCGGAAGGGTGACGCGAGGTCGGCCTTTTCGAGCACCTTGCGCACCACCCGCGCATCGACCCGGCGGACGGCGAAAGTGCGGGCGCTGGCCAGCTCCCAGCCGGCGTAGGGCAGGGGCGGGAAGTCGGTGGCGACGAAGTCGACCTCCGGGTCGACCCCGGTGTGGGGGAAGAACCTGCGCACCAGCGAGTTGTAGTAGGTCTGCGCCACCTCGAAGTCGCCGCGGCCGAGGATCTCGGAGGTGTAGCAGTCCTTCAGAGCCACCCAGAGCGCCCGGTCCCCGAGCCGCAACGACAGCTGCTGACGCAGCCGCCGGTAGGTCCTTCTGATCGAGCGCGGGTGGAGGTTGAGGCGTTCCACCGTGTCGGCGCGGATTCCCGCCCAGTCGCGCCGCTCGAAGCGCCGCTTCACCCGCCGCGTCGTGGCGCGAAAGGCCTCGTGATAGTCCTCGAAGCCGCGCTGGATGATCTCGGCACCCAGCGCGGCGGCGCGTTGCGTGTCCATGGCCGCCGGCCCCGCCGCTAGCCTGCCACGGCCGTCTCCTCGAACTGCTCCTCTTCGGTCGAACCGTGAACCGCCGAGAGCTCCTCGCTCTGGGTGATCAGCTGGGTCACCTGGTCGAAGTAGCCGGCCCCCACCTCGCGCTGGTGCCGGGCGGCGGTGTAGCCGACGTCCTCGGCCGCGAACTCGGCCTCCTGCAGCTCGACATAGGCCGCCATCTGGCGTTCCCGGTAGCCGCGGGCGAGGTTGAACATCGTGTAGTTGAGCGAATGGAACCCGGCCAGGGTGATGAACTGGAACTTGTAGCCCATCGCCGCCAGCTCGCGCTGGAAGTTGGCGATCGTCCGCTCGTCGAGGTGGCGCTTCCAGTTGAACGAGGGCGAGCAGTTGTAGGCCAGCATCTTGCCCGGGTGCTCGGCGTGGATCGCCTCGGCAAAGCGGCGCGCCTCGTCGAGGTCGGGGTGGGCGGTCTCGCACCACAGCAGGTCGGCATACGGGGCGTAGGCGAGGCCGCGGGCGATCGCCTGGTCGAGGCCGGCGCGGACGCGGAAGAAGCCCTCGATCGTGCGCTCACCGAGGATGAACGGCTGGTCCCGCTCGTCGTCGTCCGAGGTCAGCAGGCCGGCGGCGTTGGCGTCGGTGCGGGCGATGATCAGGGTCGGGACGCCGCAGATGTCGGCCGCCAGCCGCGCCGCCACCAGTTTCTCGATGGCGTGGCCGGTGTGGACCAGCACCTTGCCGCCCATGTGGCCGCACTTCTTGGCCGAGGAGAGTTGGTCTTCGAAGTGGACGCCGGCGGCACCGGCCTCGATCATCGCCTTCATCAGCTCGAAGGCGTTGAGCACGCCGCCAAAGCCGGCCTCGGCGTCGGCGACGATCGGCTGCAGCCAGTCGATCGCGTCGTCGCCCTCGGCGTGATGGATCTGGTCGGCGCGCATCAGGGTCTTGTTGATCCGCCGCACCAGCGCCGGCACCGAGTCGGCGGGGTAGAGCGACTGGTCGGGGTACATCTCGCCGGCTTCGTTGGCGTCGGCCGCCACCTGCCAGCCGGAGACGTAGATCGCCTGCAGGCCGGCCTTGACCTGCTGCATCGCCTGGTTGCCGGTCAGCGCGCCGAGGGCGTTGACCAGGTCCTGCTCGTGCAGCGATGTCCACAGCCTCTCGGCGCCGCGCCGCGCCAGGGTGTGCTCGATGGCCACCGACCCGCGCAGGCGCACCACCTCGGTGGCGCCATAAGGCCGCTCGATTCCCACCCAGCGGGGGTTGTCCAGCCAGTCGCGCTCCAGTCGTGCTGCTTCCATTACGGTCATCCGTCTCTCCTCTTGTCTCGGGGTGTGGCCACGTCGGCGCCGGCGACGGGCACCAGCGGGGAACGCGTGGCGAGGAACGGCCGGAACCGCTCCTCGGTGAACAGGGTGCGGGCGTCGTCGCGCGCCCGCGTGAATGCGCCGATGAGGGGTTCCGCGGCCGCTTCGTCGGCGACCGCGGCGCGGACCTCGGCGACGATCTCGGCCAGCTCTTCGGCGAAGACCCGCTCCACCAGTTCGCGGGTCACGGTCCGGCCGTCGTCCAGGGGCACGGCGTGGCGGAGCCACTGCCAGGTCTGGGCGCGCGAGATCTCGAGCGTCGCCAGGTCCTCCATCAGGTCGTCCCAGGCGACGCAGCCGACCTCCTCGTTCCAGCCCTTCATGTAGGCGATGCCGACGCGCGCGTTGGTGCGCAGCCCGGCCAGGGTCCGCGGGCCGCCGCCCTGGGGCAGCAGCTCGGCGGGGTCGGGCAGGTCGGGGATCACGTCGAGCTGGTTGGAGCGCTCGAAGGCGGCCAGCGCCGGACCGATGAAATAGGGGTGCGAGACCCAGCAGCCGTCGTGGCCCAGGGCGGCTTCGAACCGCTTGTCCTCGACCACCCTGGCGGTCTGCTCGCGGCGGCGATCGGCGGTGGCGCCGGGGGTGAAGGCGGCCATGCCGCCCATGGCGAAGGCGCCGTGGCGGTGGCAGATGTGGATCAGGCTCTGGGCGTAGGCGCGCATCCACGGCCGGGTCAGCGAGATCGTCGCGCGGTCGGCCAGCACCCGGTCGGGATGCTCCTTGAGCACCTTGATGTCGCTGAAGATCTTGTCCCAGCGGCCGACGTTGAGGCCGGCGACGCGCTCGCGCAGCTGGTAGAGGATCTCCTCCATCTGCAGCGCGGCCGGCAGGGTCTCGATCAGGAAGGTGGCGCGCAGCGCCGCCCAGGGCAGATCGAGCGCCTCCTCGATGGCGCGAAACAGCCGGTTCCACCAGCGCGCCTCGCGGTGGTGCTCGATCTTGGGGACGTAGTACTTGGGCGTCTTGCCGCGCTCCAGGAGCCTGGCGGCCGACACCGAGGCGGCCAGGACCAGGTCGACGATCGCCGCCGCCGCCGGCGCCCCGTCGATCCGCAGGTTCGACTCCTCGAGGTGCAGGCCGCGGCAGCGCACCATCAGCAGCGGCATGTCGCCGGGGTCGAGCCGGTAGACCTTCTCGGGCTGATCGCCGGCGGCCGGCTTGACGAACCGCAGACTGCCGTCGGCGGCGCCGCGCAGGTTGGCGAGCCCGCGCACGACGTTGGCCCAGGAGGGCATCATCGAGTCTTCGAAGTCGAGCATCGCGGCGTCGGCCCGCATGCCCTCCTCGTTGCGGCTGAGCATGTTGATCACCATCTTGGTGTCGTTGACCGGGCCGGTGATCTCGACCCGGCGCTCCATCAGGTCGTCCGGCAGCGGCGCGATCGACCAGTCGCCGCGGGCCCGGTCGCTCACCGGGCCGTAGCGGCGGGCGGGCAGGGCGCCGGCGTCCCAGGCGGCTTGGCGGCGGGCGCGAGCCTCCAGCAGTTCGCGCCGCTCGCCGTCGAGCTTGCGGTGCAGGTTGGCGAGCATCTCCACCGCCGGCGGGGTCAACAGCTCGCGGGCGGCCGGCGTCCAGGCGGCGGCCCAGATCTCCACGCCGTCGGCGATAGGCCGCCACTCCGTCACCGAGCCGGCGGCCGGTGGCGGGGCCTGGGAGATAAAAGTCTCTTCACGCGCGGTCGTCATGGCCGTCCCTCCGGGCGGCTCCAGGGCCGCCTCGGGCCTAGCCTAGGTGCAGCGGAATTACGAGTCAAGCGAAGTTTCGCCAAAGGGTGGGCCAGCGAAGAGCGTCTGCTAGGATCTTCGCTGACAGCGAAGCCGCCGCTGCCCGGACGCCATGGCCACCACCGCCGAGAACCTGCGCTTCATCCTCGGTCTCAAGCTGCGCGGCCGGCGGCAGGAGGCCGGCCTGTCGCTCAAACAGCTCGCCGGGCGGACCGGCATGTCGATCTCGTATCTGAGCGAGATCGAGACCGGCCGCAAGTACCCCAAGCCGGACAAGCTGCTGAAGCTGGCCGACACCCTGGGCCTGCCGTTCGACGAACTGGTCTCGATGCGGGTGAGCGATGAGCTCCTGCCGCTCAAGGAGGCGCTCAGCTCGGGCCTGCTCCAGGAGTTCCCCTTCGAGCTCTTCGGCGTCGAGCCGGAGGGGCTGTTCGGCCTGCTGGCCGACGACCCGGGCAAGGTCGGGGCGCTGATCCGCGCCTTTCTCGAGATCGGCCGCGCCTACGACGTCCAGGTCGAGCAGTTCCTGCTGGCGGCGCTGCGGTCGTATCAGCAGATGCACTCCAACTACTTCGCCGACCTGGAAGCCGAGGCGGCGGCCTTTCGCCGCGCCCGCGGCTGGCCGGACTCCGGCCCCCTGGCGCCGGCGCTGCTGGCCGCGACGCTGGCCGAGACCTGGGGTTACGACATCGAGCAGCGGACCCTCGGCGAGCACGACCGGCTGGGCGAGCTGCGCTCGGTCTTCGTCGACGGGGCGCCGCCGCGCCTGCTGGTCAACGGCCGGCTCCTGGCGCGGCAAAAGGCCTTCGTCCTGGCGCGTGAGATCGGCTACCGGCACCTCGATCTGGGCGAGCGCGCGGTGACCTCGTCGTGGCTCGAGGCCGACTCCTTCGAGCAGCTGCTCAACAACTTCCGGGCCTCCTATTTCGCCGGCGCGCTGCTGATCGAGGCGGAGAGCCTCACCAGGGACCTGGAGCGGGTGTTCGCCGGGCCGCGCTGGCAGCCACGCGCCCTGCGCGGCCTGCTGCGCCGCCATGGGGCGACTCCCGAGATGCTCTTCTACCGGCTGACCGAGCTCGTGCCGCAGCGCTTCGGCCTGCGCGAGATGTTCTTTCTCCGCCTGACCCGAGGCGCCGACAGCAAGGCGGTGCGGCTGACCAAGGTGTTCAACATGTCTCGCGTGCCTGTGCCGCACGGCATCAGCCTGGGCGAGCACTACTGCCGGCGCTGGCCGGCCTTCGGCCTGCTGGCCGAGCTGGCCGGGGCCGGCGGCGAGCCCAAGAAGCCGCTGATCAGCGTCCAGCGCTCGACCTTCCTGGATCAGCAGGCGGAGTTCTTCGTCCTCTCGGTGGCGCGGCCGCTGGTGCTCTCGCCCGGCAGCCACTCCTGCGTCTCGCTGGGCTTTCTGCTCGACGCCGACTTCAAGCGCCGGGTCCGGTTCTGGGACGACCCGGCGATCCCGAGAGTCGACGTCAACCTCACCTGCGAGCGCTGCCACCTGGCCGCCGCCGAGTGCGCCGAGCGGGTGGCCGAGCCGGTGCTCTCGCGCCGCCGCGCCGAGCGGCTGCGCAAGCGGGAGTCGCTGGCCGAGCTGCTGGCGTCGTTCAGCTGAGCGCGCCGGGCCGCGTCACGAAGGGGGCCACGCAGTCCGGAGGCTGGCCGCGGTGCCCGCGTTCGTGTACAATCACGGGCTCGCGCCGCCCTCTGGCGGCGTCTCAGGAGACACACGTCATGCCCAAGCAGAAGAGCCATCGCGGCGCCTCCAAGCGATTCAAGGTCACCGGGGGGGGCAAGGTCATCCGGCGCAACTCGATGGCCAACCACATCCTGACCAAGAAGACCACCAAGCGGAAGCGCCGTCTGCGCAAGGCCTCCGAGGTGACGGGCAAGGTCGCCCGAAAGATCAGGCAGATCATCAGTCACTGAACATCCCCGCGGCCGCCGGTGGAACGGACCTGTCCACCGGGGTCGCCACCCGGAGATCTATCCGGGTCCTTCCGCTCCCCCCAGGGAGCTCAAACGAGGTTCACGATGCGAGTCAAGAGAGGCACCAAGCGCGCCAGCCGGCGCAAGAAGATTCTCAAGCAGGCCAAGGGGTTCTACGGTGGGAAGTCGCGCAACTTCCGCATCGCCAAAGAGGCGGTCGAGAAGTCGATGCTGTACGCCTACCGCGACCGGCGGAACCGCAAGCGCGACTTCCGGCGGCTGTGGATCGTGCGCATCAACGCCGGGGCGCGGCTCAACGGCGTGTCGTACAACCGGTTCATGCACGGGCTGCAGAAGGCCGGCTGCGAGCTGAACCGCAAGATGCTGGCCGATCTGGCGGTACGCGATCCGGAGGGGTTTGCCGAGCTGGCCAAGATCGCCCAGGCGGCTCTCGGTGGGGCCGTGACCGCACCGATGACCGCCACCCCCGAGCCGGTCGTGGCGGAGGCGCCCAAACCGGCCAAGAAGCCCAAGGCTGCCGAGAAGCCCAAACCGGCCAAGAAGCCCAAGGCTGCCGAGAAGCCCAAGGCGGCCGAGAAGCCGGCGGTCGAGCCGGAGGCCGCAGCGGGGGAACCCGAGCCGGAGGCCGCGGCAGGCGACGCCCAGCCGGAGGCTGCTGCAGCGGCGCCCGAGCCGGCCGCGTCGGAGCCGGCGGAGGCGGTTGCCGAGCCGGTCGAGAAGACGGCCCCCGAGAAGGCCGACTCGGACTAGCCAGCCGCCGCGGTTCGACTCGCGTGCCGGGGACAACCCGGGAATGGACACCCCGGGAATAGAGTGCTGAGATGCTCGACCAGCTGAAGCGCGCGGAAGCGGAGGCTCTGTCGGAGCTGGCGGCGGTGGCCGGCGAGGCCGACCTCGACGCCTGGCGGGTCCGCCATCTCGGCAAGAAGAGCTCGATCAAGAGCCTGCTGGCCGGGCTCGGCGCGCTGCCCGCCGACCAGCGGCCGGCGGCCGGCCGCGAGGCCAATCTGGCGCAGCGGCGGCTCGTCGAAGCCTTCGGCGAGCGCCAGGCGGAGCTCGAGCGCGAGGCGCTCGCCTCGAGCCTGGACGCCGAGGCGCTCGACGTGACCCTGCCCGGGCGCCCGCCGCGTCGCGGCCGGCTGCACGTCTCGACCCTCATCCTGCGCCGGATCGCCGCGGTCTGGGCGGAGATGGGCTTCCAGGTCTACCGCTCGCGCGACGTCGAGACCGACGATCTCAACTTCCAGCTGCTCAACTTCCCGCCCTTCCATCCGGCGCGGGAGATGCAGGACACCTTCTTCACCACCGAGCCCGACGTCATCCTGCGCACCCACACCTCGCCGGGTCAGATCCACGTCATGCGCGAGCGCTGCCCGGAGCCGATCCGGGTGATCCTGCCGGGCATGTGCTACCGCTACGAGCAGATCACCGCCCGCAGCGAGATTCAGTTCAACCAGGTCGAGGGGCTGGCGGTGGGGCCGGGTATTCGGATGTCCGACCTCAAGGGCACGCTGAGCGACTTTGCCCGCCGGATGTTCGGTCCCGAGACCCGCACCCGCTTCCGCTGCTCGCACTTCCCGTTCACCGAGCCCAGCGCCGAGATGGACATCGAGTGCTTCCTGTGCGGCGGCGCCGGTTGCCGGGTCTGCAAGCGCGCCGGCTGGCTCGAGATCCTGGGCTGCGGCATGGTCCACCCGGTGGTGCTCGAGAACGGCGGCTACGATCCGCGCCGCTACTCGGGGTTCGCCTTCGGCATGGGGCCCGAGCGGATCGCCATGCTGCGCCACGAGATCCAGGACATCCGGCTGTTCTGGGGCAACGACTTGAGATTCCTGGAGCAGTTTTGACGGAGTTCCAGGCCGAGACACTCCGTGCTGCGGTCACTGAGGTAGCTCAGGGCGCTGGACGATGAGGGTCCCGATCAGCTGGGTGCGGGAGTTCGTCGACGTCGAGCTGGCGCCGGCCGAACTGGCGCGCCGGCTGACCTTCGCCGGGCTCGAGGTCGAGGCGATCGAGTTCGTCGGGCTGCCGCTGCCCGAGGGCGAGGCGCGGCCCGAGTGCAAGGTGACCGGCTTCGCCTGGGATCCCGAGCTGGTGGTGGTGGGCGACCTGTTGGAGGTCGAGGCCCATCCCAACGCCGACAAGTTGGTGCTGGCGAAGGTCGATCACGGCGCCGGGGTGGAGACGACGGTCACCGGCGCACCCAATCTGGCGGCCTTCAAGGGCCGCGGCCCCTTGGCGACGCCGCTCAAAGTGGTGGTGGCGCGGGAGGGCGCGACGCTGCTCGACCCGGGCCAGAAGGCGCCAACGCCGCGGCGCCTGAAGCGCGCCAAGATCCGCGGTGTCGAGTCGCGCGCGATGATCTGCTCCGAAAAGGAGCTGGGTCTCTCGGACCGGCACGAGGGAGTGGTGGTGCTCGATGCCGACGCCCCGGCCGCCGGCACTCCGCTGGCGGACTGCGCCGGCGACTACGTGCTGGACATCGACATCACGCCCAACATGGTGCGCAACGCCAGCATCCTCGGAGTGGCGCGCGAGATCGCGGCGCTGACCGGCGCCGCCCTGCGGACGCCGGCGAGCGAGGCCGAGGCCGGCGGCCCGCCGCTGGCCGGCCGGCTCGAGATCGAGATCCGCGAGCCGCAGCTCAACCCGCGCTTCACCGCCACCCTGCTCGAGGGCGCCGCGGTCGCCCCGTCGCCCTGGTGGCTGCAGCAGCGGCTGCTGCTCGCCGGGCAGCGGCCGATCAGCAACATCGTCGACGTCACCAACTACGTGATGCTCGAGATCGGCCAGCCGCTGCACGCCTTCGACTTCGACGTGCTCGCAGAGCGCGCTGCCCGCTCCGGCGCCGAGGTGCCGAAGATCATCACCCGCCGGCCCGATCCCGGCGAGAAGCTGACCACGCTCGACGAGGTCGAGCGCGAGCTCGATGAGTTCACCGTCCTGGTGACCGACACCGCCGGCGCCCTGTCGCTCGGCGGCATCATGGGCGGGCGGGAGTCCGAGGTCTCGGCGACGACCACCAACGTGCTGCTCGAGGCGGCCGCCTGGGATCTGTACAACATTCGTCGGACGACCCTCTCGCAACAGCTCTCCTCCGAGGCGGGCTACCGCTTCAGCCGCGGCGTCCACCCGGCCGTGGCGTCGCGCGCCAACGCGCGGGCGATCGAGCTGATGCGTCGCCTCGCCGGCGGCACGGTCGCCCGAGGCATGCTCGACGTCCGCCCGCTGCCGTTCCCGGAGACGGTGGTGGAGTTGCCGCTGGCCGAGATCGAGCGGGCGCTGGGGGTCGAGATCGCCGTCGCCGAGGCGACCCGCATCCTCGAGGCGCTCGATTTCGGCGTCGAGCGCGCCGGCGAGACGCTGCGGGTGACCGCGCCGGACCACCGCCTGGACATCGGCGAAGGGGTCGTCGGCGTGGCCGATCTGGTCGAGGAGATCGCCCGCGTCTGGGGGTACGAGCGGATCCCCGAGACCCAGATCAGCGACACCATCCCGCCGCAGCGGGCCAACCCCGAGGTCGAGGGCGAGGAGCGGGCGCGCGACCTGCTGGCGCGGCTCGGGCTGCAGGAGGTCGTCACCTACCGGCTGACCACGCCCGAGCGCGAGGCGCGGGCGCGCCGGCCCGGCGAAGGGGCCGACGAGCGCCCCTGGGTCGAGCTGCGCAACCCGATCAGCGCCGACCGCCGGGTGATGCGGCATGAGCTCGTGCCGGCCGTGCTCGAGGTTGCCGCCGCCAACGCTCGCCAGCGCGACTCACTGGCGCTGTTCGAGATCGGCCCGGTGTTCCTGCCCGAGCCGGGCGAGGCCCTGCCGCGCGAGCCACGCCGGCTGGCGATCGTGCTGGCCGGGGCGCGGCAGCCGGCTGGTTGGGATCGCCAGCAGCCGTCGTCGTTCGACCTGTTCGATCTCAAAGGGGTGATCGAGGCCTTCGCCGCCGACCTCCAGCTGCCTCCCCTGACCTTCGCGCCCGGCGCCCATCCGGGCTTGCGTCCCGGCCGGTCGGCAGGGGTCGAGCTGGCTGGCCGGGCGGTCGGCGCTCTGGGCGAGCTGGATCCGGCGGTGCGCGCCGCCTACGAGCTGCCCTTCGCCGCTGTCCTGGCGGCCGAGCTCGACGTCGAGCGGCTGCTCGAGGCGATTCCGCCGCGCTTCGCCGCGGTCGCGGTCTCCGCCTTCCCACCGGTGGTGGAGGATCTGGCCTTCGACGTCGACGAGGGGGTCGCCGCGGCGGCGGTGGCCGAGGCCATCGCCGGCGCTGGCGGTGAGCTGCTGGCGCGGGTCGAGCTGTTCGACCTGTTCCGCGGCGAGCAGCTGGGGGCGGGGCGCAAGAGCCTCGCCTACCGGCTGACCTACCAGGCTGGGGACCGCACGCTGACCGACGGCGAGGCCGCCGAGGTCCGGCGGGCGGTCGTGGCGGCGGTCGAACGGGCGACCGGCGGCCGTTTGCGCGAGTAGAATGGCTCCCATGGACGAACTGCTCAAGGATCTCGAGCAGCGGGTCGAGACGGCGGTCAAGACCATCGAGAAGCTCAAGCGGGAGAACAGCTCGCTCCGGGCCAAGGCTCAGCGGCTCGGTAGCGACGACCCCAAAGGCGCCGGCGCGGCGGCCTGGCGCAAGGAGCGCGAGGTTGTCCAGAAGCGGCTGACTCAGCTCGCCGTAAACCTCGAAGACCTCACCTGAAGGCCTCGCGCAGGGGGGCGGGCCGCGTCGACCCGGCCGCGGCCCGCTGTGCTATATTTGCGGCCGGAAATGTGGCGACGCGCGCAGGGTGACGGATGACCAAGACCACGACATCGACCGACGTCGAGATCTTCGGCTCGACCTACCACGTTCGCGGCGCCAAGGATCCGGAGCACCTCCAGGAGCTGGCCGGTCTGGTCGACGGCAAGATGCGTGAGATCGCGCAGCAGGTCTCGACCGTTGACACGGGAAAGATCGCGATCCTGGCGGCGCTCAATATCGCAGACGAGCTCATGCAGTGCCGGAAGCAACAGGAAGGTGAACGGGTCGAGGTTCAAGAAAAGGTGACGCGCCTTGCCGAGCGGCTCGAGGGAGCTGTCTAGAGCCGCCCTTCGGGACGCGTCAGCCGTACAAGAGAAGATGGAATCAGCATTCCCTGTGTGGTTCGTGATGGATCGAATGTGTGTAGAACCAACTCTAAGACTCAGGGAGTCTTTTACCCGCGTGGCCGGAGCCAGCCCCGCACGCACGGGGACGCTGAAGGCTCGTGGAGCGGACACCCACCTGGTAATCGCCAGGTTCTAACAGTCTGATCCACACGGCTTCACGGGGGGTGCTGAACTTCTCTTTTTCCCGCTAGGGAAGACCCGATTTCCGCCTGTTCCTCCGCGCTAGGAGGTTCCAGGTGAATATCGACATTTTGGCGGGCGCGCTGCTACTCGCGGCGCTCCTCGTGGTCACTGTCTGGTGGCTGTGGGTGCGGCGTGCGGTCAAGCGGACCGGCGCCCAGGCCCGGCGCCAGGCGGCCAGGATCCTCGAGGAGGCCGAGCGCGAAAAGAACGCCAAGCTGCGCGAGACCGAGCTGGCAGCGAAAGAGAAGCTGCTGGCGGCGCGCAACGAGTTCGAGAAGGTCTCGCGCAAGCGGCGCGACGAGATCGAAGCGCTCGAGCGCCGGCTGACCCAGAAAGAAGACAATCTCGAGAAGCGCTTCGCCGAGCAGAGCGATCGCGAGCGCGAGATCGGGGCGCGGGAGAAGGGCGCCGCCGAGCGCGAGCGGAAGCTGGAGGCCCGCGAGGCCGAGCTGGCCGAGCTGGTCGATGCCGAGCGCGCCAAACTCGAGCGAATCGCCGGCCTGACCTCGCAGCAGGCCAAGGAAGAGCTGATTCGTTCGCTGACCGACGAGGCCCGCATGGAGGCGGCCCACCTGGTCAAGCGGGTCGAGGACGAGGCGCGGGAGCAGGCGTCGCGCGAGGCGCAGCGGATCGTCGGCATGGCGGTCCAGCGGTCGGCCTCCGACTACGTCGCCGAGACCACGGTCTCGGTGGTGGCGCTGCCCAACGACGAGATGAAGGGCCGCATCATCGGCCGCGAGGGGCGCAACATCCGCGCCCTGGAGGCGCTGACCGGCATCGACCTGATCGTCGACGACACGCCCGAGGCGGTGATCCTCTCCGGCTTCGACCCCCTGCGGCGCGAGATCGCCCGCACTACGCTGGAACGGCTGATCGCCGACGGGAGGATCCACCCGGCGCGGATCGAAGAGGTGGTCGACAAGGTGCGCGCCGAGTTCGACGAGAAGATCCGCCAGGAGGGCGAGGCGGCGCTGCTCGAGCTCAACATCGGCAACGTGCACAAGGAGCTGGTGCGGCTGCTCGGGCGGCTGCGCTACCGGACCTCCTACGGCCAGAACGTCCTGCAGCACTCCAAGGAGGTGGCCTTTCTCGCCGGCACGATGGCCGCCGAGCTCAAGGTGGACGTGGTGGTGGCCAAGCGCGCCGGGCTGTTCCACGACATCGGCAAGGCGGTGGACCGCGAGATGGAGGGCGGCCATCTGCACATCGGCGTCGATCTGCTGCGCAAGTACGGCGAGAACGAGGCGGTGGTCCACGCGATGGCCTGCCACCACGGCGACTACGATCCCGAGAGCGTCGAAGCGGTGCTGGTGACCGCCTCCGACGCCCTGTCGGCGGCGCGCCCGGGAGCGCGGCGCGAGATCCTCGAGACCTATGTCAAGCGGCTGGAGAAGCTCGAAGAGCTGGCCGGCTCCTTCAAGGGAGTGCAGAAGACCTACGCCATCCAGGCCGGGCGCGAGGTGCGGGTGATCGTGGACTGCAAGCGCGTCAACGACGACCAGGCGATCTGGCTGTCGCGCGACATCGCCAAGAAGGTGGAGGCCGACCTCACCTATCCGGGACAGATCAAGGTGACCGTCATTCGCGAGACCCGCTCGGTCGAGTACGCCAAATGAGCGCGCCGGGCCCGAGGCTGAAAAGATGAAACTGCTATTTGTTGGCGACGTGGTGGGCAAGCCGGGGCGGGGCATCCTGAACCGGCTGCTGCCGGAACTGGTAGACCGGCGCCGCCTCGACTATGTCGTGGTCAACGTCGAGAACGCCGCTGGCGGCTTCGGCGTCACGCCCGCGATCATGACCGAGCTGGCCGAGCTGCCGATCGACTGCTTCACCAGCGGCAACCACATCTGGGACAAGAAGGAGAGCGTGCGGGCGCTCTCCCTCGAGCCCCGCCTGCTACGCCCGGCCAACTACCCGGGCGACAACCCAGGCGTCGGGATGCACGTGGGCGAGACCGCGGCCGGGATTCCCGTGGCCACCATCAATCTCGAGGGCCAGGTCTTCATGAAGCCGCTGGTGAGCCCGTTTCAGGTCGCCGACCGGCTGCTGGGCGAGCTGCCGTCCAAGGTGCGGGTGATCCTGGTCGACTTTCACGCCGAGGCAACGAGCGAGAAGCAGGCGCTGGGCTTCCATCTCGACGGGCGGGTGAGCGCCGTGGTCGGCACCCATACCCACGTTCCCACCGGCGACGAGCGGCTACTGCCCGCCGGCACCGCGTTTCTAACCGATGTCGGCATGACCGGGCCGTACGAGTCGGTCATCGGCATGCGCATCGACAAGGTGCTGCACCGTTTTCTGCACCAGACCCCCGGCGGCTTCGAGGTCGCCAAGCGCGACGTCCGGCTGGCCGCGGTCGAGTTCGACATCGACGAGTCGACCGGCCGCGCCCGGGCGGTCGAGAGGATGCTCCTCAGCGATGGCTAAGACTGACGGCAAGGCCCAGATCGAGAGGCTGCTGCGCGCCCCCGGGCGGCTGCCGATCTCGGTGATCATCACCACCTTCAACGAGGAGATCAACATTGAGGACTGCATCCGCTCGGTGCTGTGGGCGGACGAGGTCCTGGTGGTCGACTCGCACTCGAAGGACCACACGGTCGAGCTGGCGCGCCGGCACCCGGTCAAGCTGCTCGAGCGCGAGTACTTCGGCTCGGCGGCGCAGAAGAACTGGTCGATGGACCGGGTCGAGAACGACTGGGTGCTGATCCTCGACGCCGACGAGCGGCTGACCGATGACCTGGCCAAGGAGATTCTGCAGCTGCTGGTCGAGGGACCGCAGTTCTACGGCTACTTCCTGCGCCGGCGCAACATCGTGCTGGGCAAGGTGATCCGTCATTCGGGCTGGTCGACGGACAAGGTGATCCGCTTCTTCCACCGCAGCCACGGCCGCTATCCCGACCGCCGCGTGCACGCCGATCTGGACATCGAGGGGCCGACCCCGGTGCTGCGCAACGCCCTGCTCCACTACACCTTCCGCTCACTCGATCAGTACTGGGAGAAGCTGCGCAACTACGCTGAGTGGGGCGCCGCCCAGGGCTTCCGCGAGGGCCGGCGTGCCGGTGTCCTGGAGCTTGCCGGGCGCCCGATCTGGCGGTTCTTCCGCACCTACTTCCTGCAGCTGGGCCTGCTCGACGGTCTGCACGGCCTCGTGGTCTGTGGCCTGCAGGCGTTTGGCTCCTTCTTGAAGTACGCCCGGCTGTGGGACTACAACGTGCGGGCCCGGAACGGCGAAGAGATCAGCCTGCCGGCCTTCGACGACAACGAGAGCACCTGGGAACGGCTGGCAAGCAAGGACGACCCGGAGGCGACCTGAGCGGTTTTCGCGCGGCGCCGCTGCTGCTGGCGCTGTGCGCGGTGGCGGTTGCGGCGCTGGCCGCCGGTCCGTTGCTCTACCGCTCGCTGCTGCCCGAGGCGGCAAGCGCGCCGGCGGCGGGCTGCTCCTTCGCGCTCGTCACGGGCGGCCTCCTGGCGCTGCTCGTGGCGGCGACGATCTGGCTGCTCCGCCGCCGGCGCCAGGCCCGCCGGCCCGACCTCGACCGCCGGCTCTGGGAGGCGGCGCTGGGCGGGGACGAGCCGGCGGAGCCCGGCGGGGACGGATAGCTAGCCCAGCTCGACCATCTCGGGCGCGGGCCGAGACACCACCGTCACCACGAAGCCCTCGAGCTCCATCCACCGGCCCTCGAGCGCCGGGCGGGCGCTCTCGCCAGCGACCTCCAGCCGTTGCCAGCGTCGGCCGGTCGGCCGCGTGACGGTTACCTGGAGCGACCGCGTATCAGCCCGAAGCCCCTGCCGCAGCGCCTTGAGCGCGCTCTCCTTGGCGCTCCACACGAGGTTGACGAGGAGGTCCCGGCGGGGCTCGTCGTCGGCGGCCAGCGCGGCGCGCTCGGCAGGGGTCAGATAGCCGGCTACAAAGGCGTCGGAGCGCGGCTCGACCCGCTCGATGTCGCAGCCCAGGGCGGTGGCGACGGCCGCCACCGCGGCCAGCGCCCGGCCGTGGCTGTGGCTGAGCGACAGCGAGATCGGCAGGGCGGATCCTCCGGCGAAGGCCTCGGGTGCGCCGTCCGCCGCGGCCAGGATCTCGAGGTCCCGGGGAACCGGCTGGCCCCGGCGCTCGAGGAAGGCGCCGACCGCCGCCTTGGCCGTCCAGCGGCCCAGACGCCAGTCGGCGACCCGTTTGGCCGAGCGCCGATCGGTGAACCACCGCCGCTCGGCGGTCGTCAGCCAGTCGTTGTCGTCCGGTACCTGCGACAGGCGCCGCAGCAGGTAACCGGTCACGCCATCGCCGCTCGCAGGGGCTCGAGGGCCGCCTCGTCCAGGGCCACGGGCAGCTCGGCGGTGCGGTAGCCCTCGACGACCACCAGCACCGCGCCGCTCTCGTCGAGGACGCGGGCGTCGAAGGCGCCCGCCGCGTCGGCCGGGCGGACCACGGCGCAGAGCCGGCCGCTCGCCTCCGTCGCCGGGCGCAGCCAGCGGATGCGGTCTATGGCCGACGGCAGGCCGTAGCGGCCGCTGCGGCCCAGCTCCCAGATGCCGGCGGTCTGAAAGCAGAGCTCGAGCAGCCGTGGCGAGGTGATCGTCGCCGCCGCGGCCGGCTCATGGCCGTCAGGCAGGTTGCTCGGCATCAGACCGGCAGCGCCGCCATCGACCGCCCAGGCCCGCTCGACGACGCGATAGGCGGGACCGTGGAAGTAGATCCGGTAGATCTCCGCCGCCGTCACCGCCGGGCCGTCACCGGCCGCTGGCCACGCCGCCTGTGCCGGCGCCGCCGCCGCCGGCGACAGCCGCACCCGGGCCGCGAAGTGCTCGGTGACGATGGGCTCGCTCTGCCGCGGCAGCAGGCGGCTGCCAAGCAGGCGGCAGTCGGCCACGACGTCGTCGCCGTCGAGCCGGAACCGCGCTTGAACCGTGACGGTGCGCGGCTCGTGGCGGTAGAACTTGAACGGCGCCAGGAAGCGGACCCGCTCGACCGCCGTCGCGTGGCGGTCGGGGAAGAGCAGCCGGGCGGCTTCGGTGAAGGCCTCCACGCCCATCACCCCCGGCAGCACCGGCACGCCGTCGATCTGGTGGTCGTGGAGAAACGGCTGCGCCGCCGGCGTCAGCTCGGTCTCGACGACGAGGCCGGTGTGCAGCCCCATGCCGCGGATCTCGGCGCTCAACAGGCCGCCGGCGCGGCCGGCGACCGCCGCCACGTCCAGCCCGCCGGTCTCGTGCCATTCGTCGAGCAGCCCGCCGAGGCGTTGGCCGATCACCACCTCGCCGTCGGTGCCCGCGGTCAACTCCCGGCGCACCAGCGGGATGCCGATCGCGGGCGGCAGCATGTCGATGCCCGCGGCCGCCATCATCTGGGGGATCGAGCCGCGCGTCGCCATGCCGATCTCGCCCCAGGCGGTCCAGTCGATGGCGATCCCGCGGGTCCCCGCCCGCCGGTTGCGCAGCGACGAGCACAGCTTGGCCAGCAGGTCGTTGGCCGAGGCGTAGTCGGTCTGCCCGGCGTTGCCGAAGCGGCCGGCGATGGAGGAGAAGGCGACGACCGCCCCCAGCTCCATCTCGCCCAGGGCGCGCATCAGGTGGTAGTAGCCCCTCGCCTTGACGTCGAAGACGAGGTCGAACTCGGCCGGCTGTTTGTCGGGCAGCATGCGGCTGATCTCGAGCCCGGCCGCGTGGATCACGGCGTCGATCCGCTGGTGCGCCTGGCGCAGCCGTTCGACGACTTCGGCGACGGCGTCGGCGTCGAGCAGGTCCACCCGGTGGTAGACGGCGCGGCCGCCGGAACGCTCGATCGCCTGGATGGCGGCCAGGGCCGAGTGCCGGCGCTCGAGCGCCGCCAGGAGGCGTTCGACCTTGGCCGGGGTCGGTCGCTCGCCGCTCGCCTTGATGCGCTCGAACAGCTCCGGCTTGAGGCCCTCGCGGTCGCTGGCGAAGCGGCGCAGGTCGGGGTCCTCGGGGTCCGGCGCGGGGGCGACGTCGAGCAGGTGGAAGGTGCCGCCCGAGGCCTGCGCCAGGTCGGCGACGATGGCCGAGACGATGCTACCGGCGGCGCCGGTGACCAGAAAGACGCTGTCGCGGCCGAGCGCTATCCGGCCGGTCGAATCGCCGGCCGCCCGCTCGCTGAGCCCGATCGTCCAGCGCCGGCCGTCCCGGTAGCCCACCTCGACGACCCCCGGGTCGCGCAGGGTCTCGTCGATCAGACGGTCGGCCAGGGCCGCTGTCTTGCGGCTGGGCGCGAAGTCCACCGCCTTGACCAGGGCGCCGGGGCGCTCGCGCTTGAAGGTCTTGGTGAAGCCGGTGGCGCCGCCGCCGAGCGGCGCCCAGGCGCCCTCCGCGTCGTAGCCGTGCCGGCCTCCCAGGCGGGTGGCGGTCACCAGGAAGGTACCGCTCTCGCCGATGGCGTCGTAGAGGGCGCGCATCGTGGTGTAGAGCAGCTTCACCCGCGAGCCGATGGCCGTCTGCCACTCTGCCGGAGCCATCTCCGCGAGCTCGGGAGCGCGATCGAGGGCCGGCAGCCAGTAGACCCCGTGGATCGGCCCCGCCGCGAGCCACTCGCTGAGCCGCGCGCCGACTGCCTCGGGCGCCGTCTCGTCCAGGGCCAGGATCTCGACGCCCAGCTTCTCGAGCCGGGCGGTGAGCGCCTTGGCGACGCCGCCCCGATCGGCGCGGACGACGACCCGCGTGCCGGCCCCGAGAGTGACCCCGGTGCCGACGCAGAGCTCGAGCGGTGGGCGGAGGATGGCGGTGGGGACGCGGCGGAAGACGGCCGGCTCGGCCTCGGCGACGGCCGCCGACCCGGCGATCTCGGCCGCCTCCTCCCGCACCGGGTCGGCGCCCGCTGGCGCCGCTGGCGCGGCGGCCTCGGCGGGCGCCCCGGGGCGCTTCAAGTCGGGCCGCTTGTCGTAGACGAACTGGATGGCGTGGGCGATGGTGGGGTAGTCGCGCAGGGCCAGGTCTTCGTCGCGGGGGATCTCCCAGGCGGCGCGGATGGCGGCGAAGGTCTCGGCCTGCTTGACCGTGTCGACGCCCAGATCGGCCTCGAGGTCGAGGTCGAGATCGAGCATCTCGGGCGGGTAGCCGGTCTGCTCGGCGACGATTGCCAGCACCTTCTCCTGCACCGGGTCGAGCGGAGCGGCGCCCGGCGATGAAGCCGGCGCGGCGGCGGGCGCGGCCGGTGGCGGCTGCCGCGGCAGCGCTGTCGCGGGCGCGACGGCTGGCGGCTGCCGCGGCCGCCGCCGGCGCTGGCCGGGCGCGGCGAGCCGGCAGGCGCCACGGGCCGTTCAGGTCGGGCCGCTTGTCGTAGACGAACTGGATGGCGTGGGCGAGGGTGGGGTAGTCGCGCAGGGCCAGGTCTTCGTCTCGGGGGATCTCCCAGGCGGCGCGGATGGCGGCGAAGGTCTCGGCCTGCTTCACCGTGTCCACGCCCAGGTCGGCCTCGAGGTCGAGGTCGAGGTCGAGCATCTCGGGCGGGTAGCCGGTCTGCTCGGCGACGATCGCGAGCACCTTCTCCTGCACCGGGTCGACCAGCGCGGCGCGCGGCGGTGAAGCCGGAGCGGGGGCGGGAGCGGCCTGCGGCCGGTCGCGGCTCCGGCCCCGGCGGTGCCGCCGCGGCGACCCCGGTTCCTGCCGTAGCCACCGCCGGCGCGGGCCGCCCGGAGGCCGGCGCCCCGCCGTCCGCGAGCCTCAGCGTGCGGTGAACCACCTCGAGGCCGCCGCCGTCGCCGACCCGCGACAGCCACGACTGCCAGGCGGCGGGATCGGCGATGCGCGTGGCGTAGCCGAGGGCGTCGGGGGCCGGCCGGCTGCCGTCGGGGCTCGGCACCCAGCGCATCAGCGACAGGCTGATCTGCGAGCCGAAGCCGGCACCCAGGCGCAGGGCGTAGCGCACCGGGTAGCTGCCCCCCAGCGACAGGTTGAGCCGGCCGAGGTCGGGATCGACGTCGCGGAAGTTGGCGACCGGCGGCACCCGGCCGGTCTCGAGCGCCTTGATGGCCACCACGTCCTCGATGCCGACGGCCATCGGGTGACCGGTGAAGCCCTTGGTGTTGGCGACGACGATCTTGTCGGCGTCGGGGCCGAAGACGTGCCGCAGGGCGTCGACCTCGGCCTGGGCGCTGCCGCCGCGGGCCGGGGTGTAGGTCTCGTGCGAGACGAAGACGGTCTCGCCGGCGATCTGGCGGCGATCGATGCCCCAGGCGCGCTCGGCGGACGCCACCAGGCTCTCCATCATGCCGCAGATATGGCCCACGTCGAGCCGCGTGCCGTGGATAGGCGCTGTTGGCGGTCGTCGGTGGCCAGCACCTCGGTGATCGGCCGCAGGCCGCGCTCGGCGGCGGCCTCGGCGCTCTCGACGACCATGGCGGCGGCGCCCATGCCGACCAGCATGCCGTGCCGCCGGCGGTCGAACGGGATGGCGGCGTCCTCGACGCGCTCGTCGGTGGCGGCGGCGCCGCTGGCCAGGAAGCCGGCGCCGATCCACTCCAGCACGTTGTCGCTGGTGACGTCGTCGGCCGAGATGATGACCACCCGCCGGCAGCGGCCGCGGCGGATCCAGTCCTCGGCGAGGGCCACCGCCTGGGTGGTGCTGGCGCAGGCGGAGTTGATCTGGGTGTTGGGCCCGCGGGCGCCGATCAGCTCGGCGAACTGCGAGTGGCCCATGCTCAGCACGCGGAACAGGAAGCGCCGGTCGAAGGTGTAGGCGTTCGCCCTCGAGCTCGGCGCGTGCCGCCGTCAGCCGGCGACCGAGCTCGGCGGCCAGCTCGCCGTCGCCGTCGCCGACCCGCGAGCTCAGCGCCTCCAGCTCGGCCACCCTGCTCGCGACGGGCCTGGTCGAGGTAGTAGCGGCGGCTCTCGCCGGCGAAGTAGTCGATGCCCGGGAAGGCGCTGGCGAAGATGATCCCGGTGTCGTCCCGCAGCGCCTCGGGCAGCAGCCAGCGGTCCGGCAGCAGAGTGCCCTTGGTCGTCGTGCGGTACCGGAGTGCCAGCGGCAGCCCGGCGTCGCGCAGCGCGTCGAGCCCGGCGCCGATGGCCAGCTGCGAGGTGATGTCGAGCGCCGCCAGCCGGTCCTTCGGGTAGCCGAACTCTTCGACCAGGTCGAGCCGGCGCCGGCGCGCCGCCAGCTTGATCACTTCGCCGACCTCGTCGATGGTCTCGAACCGGCCGTCGCCGCTCTCGCTCTTGACCAGCCGGGTGATGTTCTTGTCGCACCATCGCTTCGCGCAGCTCGGCCGGTATGGGGCCGAGGAACTGCTCGCCGGCGAGGATCCGGCCGACGTTGGCGTCGTCGAAGACCCGCTCGCCGCCGGGCAGCCCGAGGGCGGCGCCGGTGATCACGACCGGCCGCTCGGCGGCGGCCGGCGCGGCCGGCGGTCCGCCGCCGCCGTAGAGCTCGAAGCCCTTCATCAGGGTCTGGGCGATGAGGTCGCCCAGCTCGCGGAAGCGGGCCTCGTCGCCGGACCGGCCGCCGGTGGCGCCCCCTCCGGTTGCGGGCATGGTGGTGGCGCCCGGCGCGGTCTGCGCGGGCGGGACGGCCGGCGCGCTCGTCGCCGCCGCCAACGGCGCCTCGCCGACGCCCAGACCGGCACCACGGCCGGCACCCGACCGGCACCACGGCCGGCGGCCCAGAAGCCGCACACAGCGCTGGTTGAACGAGCTCGACGTCGCCCAGCCGCGGGTGGTTGGTGGACAGCGTCGTGACGTCGCTCCGGCCGCCGAGGACGTCGTCGGCGAACCCCTGCAGCGCCCGCTTGGGGCCCACCTCGACGAACAGCCGGGCGCCGGCCTCGGTAGAGCGTCTCGAGCCCCTCGACGAACTGCACCGGCGAGGCGATCTGCCGGCCCAGCAGGTCGACCATCTCGGGGACCGAGTCCGGGCCGCCGGGGTAGAAGTCGCCGGTCACGTTGGCGACCACCGGGATGCGGGGCGGGCGCAGCGCCAAGCCGCCGCATCATGCGCCGCAGCGGCTCCCCGGCCGGGGCGACGATGGCGGTGTGGAAGGCGTGGCTCACCGGCAGCGGCCGGACGTCGAGATCGGCTTGCCGCATGGCCTCCATGGCGCGCGTCGACGGCTTCGCTGCCGCCGCCGATGACCGCCTGCCGGGTGCTGTTGATGTTGGCCACCACGACGTAGCCGTCGATCGACTCGAGGATGCCCTCGATCGTCTCGAGCGGCGCGAAGACCGCCGCCATCTTGCCGTTGTCCTCGACCGACACCCGGGTCATCTCGTCGCCCCGCGCGCTGACCGCGGCGAGGGCCTGGTCGAAGGCCAGGCAGCCGGCGGCCACCAGGGCGCCGTACTCGCCGAGGCTGTGCCCCATCACCATGTCCGGCTCGATGCCGTAGGTGGCGAGCAGCCGGGTCAGGGCGACGTCGACCGTCAGCACCGCCGGCTGGGTGATGTCGGTCTGCCGCAGCAGCTCGTTGGCCTCGGCGATCTTCTCCTCGTCGTCGCCGTCGACGCAGATGAGCTCGCTCAGGGGGCGGCCGAGCAGCGGCTCCATGACGGCGTCGGCCTCGGCGAAGGTCTCGGCGACGACCGGCTCGCAGGTCGCGCAGGTCGCGCAGCATGTTGACGTACTGGGAGCCCTGGCCGGTGTAGAGGAAGGCCACCTTGGCCGGCGCGCCGCGTGCCGCGGAAGATCCCGCTGGGAGGCCAGCGCGTTCCAGCTGCTTGTCTTGGCCCGAGTCGAGGGCGTGCCGCGCCTGAGCGGCCTTGGTCGCCAGCTCGGCGGCGTCCTCGTAGTCGATGGCCAGCCGGAACGGCGCGCCCAGGGCGGCGGCCTCGGGCGGCGCCGGCGCCGGGGCGCGGCCGCGCTCGGCGGCGCCGCGGACCGCCTGCAGACGCTCCCGCAGCTCCGCCTCGCTGTCGGCCCCGAGCAGCAGCGCGCCGCGCAGCGGCGTCCGGGCTGCGATCCGCGCCGGGCCGCCGCCCCCGACGGTCGCGCCGGCGCCCGCGGGCGGGACGGCGACGGCCGGCGACCGTGCCGGGCACGTACTCCTCGAGCACCAGCGTGGAAGTTGGTGCCGCCAAAGCCGAAGGCGCTGACCCCGGCGCGGCGCACGTCGTTGCCCGTCGGCCCGCCAGGGCCGGAGCTCGGGGTTGACGTAGAAGGGCGAGTTGGCGAAGTCGATGTTGGGGTTGGGCCGCTCGAAGCCGAGGCTCGGCGGCAGCATGCTTCTCGTGCAGCGCCAGCACCGCCTTGAGCATGCCGGCGGCGCCGGCGGCGCCCTTCAGGTGGCCGATGTTCGACTTGACCGAGCCCAGCGGCGATGCGAGCCGCTCGGCGAAGCCGTAGTGCCGCCGAAGACCTCGCCCAGGCTCTCCACCTCGACCACGTCGCCGACCCGGGTCGAGGTGCCGTGGCCCTCGATCAGCGTCGCGCGGTCGGCGGGCGACAGCCCGGCGTTGCTGCCAGGCGCGCTCGACGGCGAGCCGCTGGCCGACCGGGATTGGGCGCCGTGATGCCCTTGCCGCGGCCGTCGCTCGAGCCGCCGACGCCGCGGATCACGGCGTAGATCCGGTCGCCGTCGCGCTCGGCGTCGGCCAGCCGCTTGAGCACGAAGACCGCCGCGCCCTCGCCCATGACGAAGCCGTCGGCGCCGTCGGCGTAGGGCCGGGTGCCGGTGGCCGACAGCGCGCCGATCTTGCAGAACTTGACGTAGGTCGACGGCGCTCATGTTGCGTCGACGCCGCCGGTGACCACGGCGTCGAAGTCGTCCTCCACGAGCCCCTCGATGGCGGCGTCGATCGCCGCCATCGCCGAGGCGCAGGCGGCGTCGCAGACGAAGTTGGGCCCGTGGAAGTCGAACAGGTTGGCGATCCGGCCGGCGATGATGTTGGCCAGCTCGCCGGGCATGGTGTCCTCGGTGATCGCCGGCAGCCAGCGGCCGAACCCGGCCTGCATCTGCTCGAGCATCGCGGCCGCGGACCTCCTCCGGCAGGGCCGCGAAGCTGGGCGCTTCGGCCAGCTCCTGCGGCGAACTCCGGAAAGCTGATCCGCAGCGCCGTGCGGTAGTGCTGCTCGCCGGCCATGGCGTTGCCGAGGATCACCGCGGTGCGCTCGGAGTCGAGGGCTCGCTCGGGGTAGCCGTAGTCGAGCAGCGCCTGGCGCGCGCGCCGCCGATCGCCCAGCTTCTGGGTCCGGTCCATGGCGTCGGCGACCTTGGGCGGGATCGGCAGCCGCCACTCGAGCGGCTCCCACTCCCACTCGCGCACCCAGCCGCCGATCTTCGAGTAGGTCTTGTCCGGCGCCTTGGGGTCGGCGTCGTAGTAGAGCTCGGGATCCCAGCGCTCGCGCGGCACCTCGCGGATGCTGTAGCGGCCCTGCTTGCAGTTGTGCCCAGAAGGTCGGCTGCGTCCGGGGCGTCCGGCAGCACCGCCCCGACACCGACGATGGCGATCGGCTCGGTGGCTGTCTCGTCATGTCTCGCATCTCGTCTCAGCCGCCTGCCGTAGAGGACGTCCGCCACGCGGTCCATGTCGGCCAGCAGCGCCGGCCTGCGCGGCGTGGATGGCCGGCAGGCCCAGGCTCTCTTCGAGCTCGCGGCCGTCGGCCTCGCCGCGAATCCAACGCAGCCCGTCGCTGCCGACCCGGAACGCGGCCTCGCGCGCGAAGACGCGGCTGATCGCCGCCAGCGCCGGGGGCGAGAACCGACGGTCGGTCTTCTCCGGCAACGCGTCAGCCGCCGCCCGGGCGGCGCGGCGCGCCAGGCTGGCGGCGCACTCGGCCCAGGCGATCAGCTCGCCGAGCCGGAACAGCACGTGCTGGTTGCGGGTCAGCCGGCCGAGCCGCGCCCGCTCGAGGACTACCGCCAGAGCAGTCGAGCGCCAGCGCCGCGACGTCGGCGCCGACCTCGGGCCGCTCGGCGTCGAGCGGCCGCAGCTCGGCCGCCAGGTCGTGGTAGTAGCGGCCGCGGGTCTTGAGGTGCTCCTGCCAGCGGTCGCGGGCGATGGTCATCTCCAGGATCTCGGAGGTGCCCTCGTAGATGGTGGTGATGCGCACGTCGCGCTTGATCTTCTCGACCATGTACTCGCGGGTGTAGCCGTAGCCGCCGAGGGCCTGGATCGCCGCCTCGGCCGCGGCGTTGCCGCCTCGCTGGCCAGGTACTTGGCGATCGCGCCCTCGGTGTTGAGGCTGCCCTCGCCGCCGTCGATCCGCTCGGCGGTCTCCTCGATGTAGGCGCGCGCGGCCTCGAGCCGGACGACGTGCGGCACGATCAGCTTGTGGGTGTAGCCCTGCTTCTCCGACAGCGGCGCAGCCGGCCTGGATGCGCTCGGTGGAGTAGGGGATGGCGCGGTCGAGCGCGGCCCAGCCGCCGCCGAGGCCGAAGGCGGCGACCATCAGCCGGGTGTAGCCGAAGACCGCCTGGGCCTGCTGCAGGCCCTGGCCCTCGACGCTCACCGATCAGCCGGTCGGCGTCACCACCACGTCGTCGAAGTTGACCGCGGCGGTGTTGCGAGGCACGGATGCCGTGCTTGTCCTCGGGCTGGCCCCAGCTGAGGCCCTCGACGCCCGCGCTCGACGACGAACCAGCTCGGTCCGCCCGGGGCCAGGGCCAGAACGCTGTAGAGATCGGCGAAGCCGCCGTTGCTGATCCACTGCTTGGCGCCGTTGATCCGGTAGCCGGCGAGCCGCGCCGTCCTCCATCACCGGCTCGGCGCGGGTGCGCAGCGCGCCGAGGTCGCTGCCGGCCTCGGGCTCGGTGGCGCCGTAGGCCATCAGCAGCCCCTCCTCGGCGATGCGGGTCATCCAGTGGCGCTGCTGCTCGGCGGTGCCGCCGACGATGATCGGGTCGCTGCCCAGGAAGGTCGCCAGCACGCCGGTGGCGACGCCGAGGTCGATGCGCGCCAGCTTCTCGCACACGCGGTAGACGTCGAAGGCGCCGCCGCCCATGCCGCCGTACTCCTCGGGGATGAACAGCAGCTGGACGCCCAGCTCGTCGCCGCACATGGCGCGCACGACCTCCACCGGGAACTCGTCGGCGTGATCCAGCTCGAGCAGCCTCTCCGCCGGCAGCAGCTCGGCGGCGAACTCGCCGATCGCCTCCAGGGTCAGCTCCAGCGTCTCACGGTCCAGGCCGGCGTTGGCGGTTGTCATCTCCCTCCTGGGCTGGCGCTCACCAGTCTGCCCCCTCACGGAACCCGTGAAGACAGAAAATGGAGTTTAGCAGCCGGTGGACTCGGCCCAAGACCCGTCCAGGTAGGACCGGGCACGTCTTCAGGTAGGAAGGGAGACGCCCGGGAGCGCGGTCCCCCGTCAGTCGTAGAGCGTCGCCGCCGGCTCCGCCGCGCCGGGGCCGCCGCAAGCCACGGCCATGGCGAACAGCCGGATCCCGGGCTCGCGCGGCAGCCGCAGCTCGCGGGCGCCGGGCGGCAGCGGCAGCGAGTAGCGGAACAGGTAGCAGAACTCGTAGGGCTCGTCGGCGCCCTGCGCGTCGTGGCCGTGGCTGGCATAGAACGCCACCGCCGGGCGCTTGAGCCTGCCGGCAACGGCCCGGCCCCGCTTCCGGTGCGGCGGGCGATAGAGCGGCTCTCGCCAGTCGCCCACCGTCAGCTCGAAGCCGGCCCCGTCGACCTCGAAGCGGGCGGCGCGGTCACCGCCGACCGCGCAGGCGACGAGCCACAGCCGTTCCCACTCGCCCGGCGGCAGGCGGAACGTCTGGCCGGCGCAGCGGCAGGCGGCGCCGCCGGCGGCCAGCTCGAGGTCGATGCCGCCGATCGCGAGCCGGCGCGGCATCGCCTCGGCCGGAAAGCTGCGGCCCGCGTCGTCGAAGGCGACCGGCTGCCCCTGGCGGCTGGCGGCCGCCGCGAGGTCGGGCAGCGGCAGCGCCCGGCTGTGCGCCGGCTCCAGCCGGTGGATCGGCGGTTCGACCCCGAGACGCAGGCTGCGCGGCTGGAAGCGGCCCAGGGCGAGCCGCAGCGACCCGCCGAGCCGCTGGCGCTCGAGCGGCTCCTCCATGCCGTCGACCTCGGTGACCGAGGTGACCGGGGCGGCGCAGGCCACCGCCACCTCGGCGTCGCGCCCGCGTAGCTCCTGCAGCCGCAGGATCCAGCCCTCGCCGTCCTCGGCCCGCTTGAAGGCCCGCACCGCCACCGCCGGGTCGCTGACCGACAGCAGCGAGAAGGCGCGTCCCAGCGGTCCCGGCCCCGCCGCGGTCGCGAACGCCGTCAGCGGCTGGTTGAGCCGCGCCGCCTGCCAGGCCGTGTCCGACTCCTGCCACGAGCCTTCGTGGCCCGCCAGCGCCACGACGGTGCGATGGCGGCCGTGGTCCTGGGTCGCCTGGTGGCGGAACTTGCGCCAGGTCCGCGGCGACCGCAGCAGGCTGAGGCGCAGGGTCCGGTCGTCCGGCTTGTCCCAGCCGTAGCGCGAGTCGCTCAGGACCGCGACGCCGAACTCGCCCGAGCCGTCTGTCAGGTCGGCCCACTGCTGCGCCGGTACCTCGTATTTCCCGGGCCGGGCGTTGCCCCTTTCGATGGCGCCGAGGCCGAGGTCGAAGGTCGCCTGTGGATGGCTCGCGGCGAGGGGAAAGACCGCCTTGAGCAGCCGCCCACGTTCGCGCCAGTCGATCTCCAGCTCGCACTCGACCCGGTCGCCCGCCTCGCCGGCGGCAAGCCGCCACCGCTGGACGAAGGTCGAGCGGCGATGGCGGCGAGTTACCTCCAGGCAGGCCCGCGCCGGCCCGCGCTCGAGAACTCGGATCTCGACCGGCCCGCCGACCTCGGCCCGGGGCGGGCTCGAGACGTCCCGCCACTGCACCTCCCAGGCCGGCCAGCGCGGCGAGTGGTCGGCGAGCAGCGCCAGCTTGAGCGGCGCGGCCAGCAGCTCGCGGCCGAGCCTCTTGTCGTACAGCGAGGCGACGTCGCCGGCGGCATCCAGGGCGAGGCGGTAGCGGTGGCCCTCGATGCCGGTCGCGTCTACCGTCAGCCCCGGGTCGGCCGGCTTGGGGGAGTCGGCGGCGACGACGCGGTAGACGGCGCAACCGAGCGGCGGCACCCGGGCCAGGAAGACCAGCCGGCGGCGGTGGCCGGCGCCGCTCGCGCCCGGACCCGAATCGTGGCGCGGGTCTCGGGGCGGCTCTTGCCGTATCTCTTGCGGCATCTCTTGCGGTATCTCTTGACTGGGCACGCCCTCGCCGTCGGGGCCGATCACTCTCAGCTCGGGCCCCGCGAGCTCGACGCTGACCTCGACCGGGTCGACACGGGCGATCGACAGCGGGTTGAAGACCACCAGCGGCACGCCCTCGCCGCGGGTGTCCAGGCCGCGCGCCACGACCGAAACGGCATCGGTGAGCACGGTGGCGAAGCGGTTCGCCGCCAGCGCCTCGTCGTTGCCGGAGATCTCGTAGGCCGCCGGGATGCTGGTGCCGGTGAGGTCGTCGTGCATCTGGTGCCAGAGGAACCGCTCCCAGGCGTCGGTGAGCTCGGCCTGGGGGTAGGGCGCGCCGCCCAGGATCGCCGCCGCCGCCGCGGCTCGCTCGGCGGCGTCGGCGAGCAGCTCGTTCTTGCGGTTCCAACGCTTCATGGCGGCCTGCGAGGTCAGACAGCCGGTGCCGTGGGTGGGCAGCAGGAGCTCCCCGTCCCAGGTCGGCAGCCGCTCGATCTGCTCCGGCGCGAGATCGCGGAACAGCCGATCCGAGGGTCCGTGAACGACCCGGACCGGCCCCGATCCGTCGACGCTGCGCTCGATCCAGGCCACCGTCTCCGGCGGCAGGCCGCCGCCGCGGTCGCCGATGCCGACGTACTTGTAGCCCAGCTGGAGGCCCGATCGCTGGTCCTGCTCGGCGATCCAGCGGCGCCAGCGCTCGGCCTCGGAGAGGTCCTCGTCGAGGCCTTCGCCGTAGCCCTCGGGGCGCAGCGCCGCCACCACGCCGCGGCCGTCGGGGCCGCGCCACAGCCCGATGGCGAACGGCGTCTCGCCGCCCCACTTGCGGAACTTCTGGCCCGAGAACCCGGCCAGCCCGCAGTGGGCGGCGATCGACGGCAGCGCCCAGCCGAAACCGAAGCAGTCGGGCAGGAAGAGGTCGGCCGAGCGTACGCCCAGCTCGCGGTCGAAGAACCGGTTGCCGTAGAGGATCTGGCGGATCAGCGCCTCCGGCGAGGCCAGGTTGACGTCGGGCGCGTCGAGCATGGCGCCGGCCGGGTGCCAGCGGCCGGCGACGGCGTAGCGCTTGAGCCGCTCGAAGTCGTGCGGGTAGTACTCCTTCATCAGCCGGTAGCGGAAGGCGCCCTCGAAGCTCAGCACGTAGCCGGGATGGGCCTCGAACAGGGCGAAGTTCTCGCGCAGCGTGGCGGGCAGGAAGTCGCGGATCGTGTCGCGCACCGTCCAGCGCCACTGGGTGTCGAGATGGGCGGTGGCGACGACGTGCAGGACCGGCTCGCGCTCCGGGTCGGGCGGCCCGGTGCGCTCGCCGGGCTTGTCGGGCCGGCTCATCGGGCGGCCGCCGGGCCGGCCGCGGACCGGCACGTCACGCCCCGGGCTCCGACGGCCGGCCGGTGCCCACCTCGACCACCGCGTCGCGGTCGATCCGCCGGCGCTGCATCCAGCGCACCGCCAGCAGGTCCGCCAGGGCGCGCCAGAGACGGTTGTGGATGCCGTACTTGGAGACCCCGCGCAGCCGCGGCCGGTGGCGCACCGGCACCTCGCGGATGCGGGCGCCTTCCAGGCGCAGCAGCGTCGGCAGGAAGCGGTGCATGCCGTCGAACATCTGCACCCGGCGGGCGTGCCGGGCGCGCATCACCCGCAGCGAGCAGCCGACGTCGGCGATCGACTCGCCGGTCAACCGGTTGCGCACGCCGTTGGCGATGCGCGACGAGACGCGCCGCACCCAGCTGTCGTGGCGATCGGTGCGCACGCCGCAGACCACGTCGCAGCCGTCGAGCTCGGCCAGCATGCGCGGCAGGTCGGCCGGGTCGTTTTGCAGGTCGGCGTCGAGCGTCGCGATGAGCTCGCCCCGGGCGTGGCGAAAGCCGGCGGCGAAGGCGGCGGACTGTCCCAGGTTGCGGGCCTGGCGCAGGATCCGCAGCCGGGCGTCGGCGGCTGCCAGCCGGGCCAGCACCGCCGGGCTTTCGTCGCTGCTGCCGTCGTCGACAAACAGCACCTCGTAGCCGAAGTCGAGCCCGTCGAGGGCAGCCGTCAGCTCGGCCGCCAGGGGCTCGAGATTCTCCGCCTCGTTGAAGAGCGGGATGACGATGGACAGTCGTGGATCGGCCATGTGAGGCGAGACGGGGAAGCGGCCGTGGTGGGCTATGAGGCTCCATTAGAATACCCGAGTTTTGGCGCATGAGCGGAGGCGGGGGTGATCGTCGAGAGACGAGCGCTGGGGTATTGCCTGACGGCCGCGGCGGTATACCTGGGATCCTTGCTGCCGGCGGTGCCGGCGGGCGCCGCGGACAGGCCGGAGCTGGCGGTCAGCGCCGGCGCCTACGACATTGCCAAGACGCTGGCGCTCGAGGCGGGCTTCGAGTACCGATTCCTGCCGCGCGTCTGGAGGCTGGTGCCCGCGGCGGGCGTCGTCGGGACCGAGGAGGGCGAGTTCTGGGCCTATGCCGGGCTGCTGCGGCCGTTCCACGTCGCCCCGCTCTGGCGGCTGACGCCCGGCTTCGGGGTCTCGCTGTACGAGGAGGGCGGCAGCGGCAAGGACCTGGGCGGACCGCTCCAGTTCCGCTCCAGCCTCGAGCTGTCACGCCGCCTGGCGCGCGGCGGGCGCCTCGGTCTGGCGGTCTACCACCTCTCCAACGCCAGCATCTACGAGAACAACCCGGGCGCCAACTCGGTGGTCCTCACCTGGGCGTCGCCGGTGTCGGCGGCGGCGGTCCCGCCGCCTCGGCTCGAGGCCGCCGCCGGCGACCGGATCGCCCGCTGGACCGTCCGCGGCGGCCTCGCCGGAGTCCTGACCCGGAGCGACCGGGTTCACGGCGAGCGGCTCCGCGGCGACGGCGATCGCGAGCAGACCGCCTTCCGGCTCGACGGCGGAGACGGGCTCGGCCTGGCGATAGAGCGTCAGCTTGGCCGGCGGTTCGGCCTGGAGGCGGGCGTCCTGCAGGCGGATCTCGAAGCGGAGCTGATGTTCGATCTGGCCCCGCCGGTCGCCGGCGGGGGCTTCGGCGAAGGCATCTGGGGCATGAACCGGGGCGCCATCGACCTGGCCTTGCTCACCGCCGGGCTGAACTACCACCTGCTGCCCGGCCGAGCCGCCGACCTCTACATCGGTTCCTTTGTCGGCCTGGCTCAGCTCACCGGCGTGACCATCAGCGACCTCGGCCAGTCGTTTCGCTACGACTTCGACGACGAGCTCGTCTATGGCGTGAACGCCGGCCTCGATCTTTCCTTCCGCTCCAGTGGGCCCTGGGCGGTGACCGCCGGTGCGCGGTGGATGGACCTCACCGCCAGCGATCCGGCGAACGGCATCAGCGTTGGCGGCGATCCGCTGATCGTCACGGTCGGTCTGGCGTACCGGTTTCCGGTGGCGCCGCCACCGCCGCCGCGGCCGCGGCCGCCGGCACCGCCGCCGGCAGGGCCACCGCCGCCATCACCGCCGCCGTCACCAGAGCCACCGCCGCGGCTGCCGCCGCCGCCACCACCGGCACCGGCGGGCGAGCAGCTCGAAGTCGTGCATTTCGACTCCGGCAGCGCGCGCGTGTCCAATATCGCCAAGGCGAAGCTGGACGAGGCGGCTCTGAAGCTGAAGCAGGACTCCGAGCTGCGGGCGCGGGTGCTCGGCCACGCGGACGGCCGCGGCGCACCGGCGGCCAACGACCGCCTGAGCCGCGAGCGGGCTGAGGCCGTCAAGGCCTACCTGGTCGGGCGGCACGAGATCGACCCGAGCCGCATCACCATCGAGGGCCGCGGCGCGGCCGATCCGGTGGCCGGCGACGACACCGCCGCCGGGCGGGCCGAGAACCGCCGCGCCGTCATCGTCCTCAGCATCGACTAGCCCGACCTTCCAACCGGTCCCGGCTACGCCGCCGCATGTAGCCGCTCAGTCCTGCCAGACCTTCCACGGCGGATCGCCCTGCCGCCACAGGTCGTTCAGGTGCAGGTAGTCGCGGTAGGTGTCCATCGAGTCCCACTGGTCGTTGTGCAGATAGACCGCCAGCTCGCCGTCGCGGGCCAGCCGCTGCAGCGGCGCGTGCTCGAGCATCAGCTGAGGGTCGTCGTTCAAATAGTCGAAGATCTGGCGCTGGAAGACGAAGAAGCCGCCGCTGACGGCGCCCTCGGCCACCGTCGGCTTCTCGTTGAACTCGACCACGCGGCCGTCCTCGACAGTCATCTCGCCATAGCGTGACGTCGGGTGGATGCCGGTGACGGTGGCGATCTTGCCGGCCTGCCGGTGGTGCTCGAGCAGGGCGTCGATGTCGATCTTGGCCACCGCGTCGCCGTAGGTGAACAGGAAGGTGTCGGTGTCGACGTAGTCGCGCACCCGCCACAGCCGGGCGCCGGTGGCGGTCTCGTCGCCGGTCTCGGCGCAGGTGACCTCCCAGGGCTCCGATCCCTCGCGGTTGTGCCAGACGGGGTGGGGGTCGCCGGTCATCGAGATCGTAAAGTCACGCATCTGCTCGTGGTGGCGCAGGAAGTACTGCTTGATGACCCAGCCCTTGTATCCCAGGCAGAGGATGAAGCGGCCGATGTCGTGATGGCCGTAGATCTTCATGATGTGCCAGAGGATCGGCTTGCCGCCGATCTCGACCATCGGCTTGGGCCGGTACTCGGTCTCCTCGCGCAACCGGGTACCCTGGCCGCCGCAGAGGATGACGACCGGCAGGCGGTCCTTGGCAAGGCGCGACTGGGGCATGGGAGGCTCGCGGCGGTCGGGTGCCGCCCGGGAAATCTAGCACAGCGGCCGCGGTCCGGCCGCTCGGCGAACACCCGGGGGTAGGGCACGTTTCTGGCATATGAGGTGGCATGGGGGGTGACTCGGGGGATGACATGGGGGCGACATGGGAGCGACATGGGGAGAGGCCCGTGGGGGTGGTATCTAGGGGCGGCCGAGAAAAAGGAGGGCCGCCGGAAGTGCGGGCTAGACTTGGTGTCGTGACGAACTGGCGCCGCTGGGCGGCAATCGGCTGGGTCGCGGCGGCGGTCTTGGCGGCCTGCGGGGGCTCGCCGGCGGAGGAAGCCCGGGGCGGAGTGGCGGCGCCGGCCGGGCCGGCGCCGGCGGGCGTGCCCGCAGCGCGGTCGGCGGGGGCCGAGCCGGTGGCGCCGGGCGACCCTGGCACCGCGGAAAGCGCGCCGCCGCTCGGTCCCGGCTTCGTGGTCTGGGAGTCGAACCGGGACGGCGCCTGGCGGATCTGGATCCGCCAGCTGGCCGGCGGCGAGCCGCGGCGGTTGAGCCCGGCCGAGGCCGGCCGCGACCATTGCTGCCCGCACGTCTCGCCCGACGGCTCGTGGGTGGCCTATCTCTCGGCGCCGGCCGCCGGCGACGAGTACCCGGCCGGCGGCTCCGTCGGACGGCTGCACCTGATCGCTCCGGACGGCGGCGGCGACCGGGTGGCGGCGCCGGCGGCGCGCAGCTACTTCGAGAACCGGGCGGTGGTCTGGCGATCCGCCGGCGAGCTGATCCACATCGACGGCGAGCGGGCCACCGTGGCGCTGGACCCGGCCAGCGGCGACAGCCGCCGGCTGGCCGACCCGCCGGCCGAGCTCGGCTGGCTGATCGACGCCACCCTCTCCTGGGCCACCACCGGCCTGCCGTCCTTCTCGCCCTACGACGCCAAGCGGCGGTTGGTGGCGCCGCGCCGCCGGCTGGGCGGCTGCCAGCCCTACTTCTCGGGCGACGGCCGCTGGGGCTACTGGACCGCCGGCGCCGGCGGGCCGATCGATCGGATCCGTCTGGCCGACGGCCGGGTCGAGCGCATCCTGGACAAGAACGACCCGCGGGTGCCCGACGGCCTTGGCTACGCCTACTTCCCGATGCTGTCGGCCGACGGGCGGCTGTTCGCCTGGGCCGCTTCGCGGGGCGGCCACGATCACTTTCGCGCCGACTACGAGGTCTTCGTGGCGGAGAGCGACCCGGACACGCTCGAGCTGGTCGGCCCGCCCGTGCGGATCACCCGCCACCCGGCCGTCGACCGCTTTCCCGACGTCTGGCAGCCGCCGCTCGAGCTGGGGCGGGAGGCCGGCGAGGCGCCGCTGACGGCTGCGCTGCGGGCGGCTCCGGAAGGTGACTGGCGCTGGATCCTGGGCGACGGCGCGACGGCCGAGGGGGCCACGGTGGAGCACACCTGGGCGGCTCCGGGGCGCTACGAGGTCGTAGCGCGGCGCGACGGGCAGGAGCGTCGCGGCCTGGTGGTTGTGCGACCGCCGCGGCCGCCGCGGCCGCTGGCCGCCACCGCCCGCGCCGGGGGCCTCGAGCTGGCGGTCGCCTTCGACGAGCCGATCGATGCCGGCGAAGCCCGGCTCGAGCTCGCCTCCGGGGCCCGCATCGCTGGCTTCGAGCTCGCCGCCGACGGTCGTGCCCTGGCCGTGCGGCTGGCCGAGCCCCTGCGGCGGAGCGACCGGCTGACGATCTCGGGGGTGCGGGACCGGGCCGAGCGCCCCAACCTCATGGTGCCGGCGACGCTCGAGGTCGAGCCGCCGGCCTGGCCGGCGAGCCGCGAGGGTTTGGCGTTCCTCTGGGAGACGGCCGACGCCGCCAACCTGGTCCGCGACCCGGAGCTGGGCGCCGACCGCGCCACTACCCTGACCGCGACCGGCGGGGCGCGGCTCGACGCCGGCTTCGCGATGCTCCTCGACGGCGGCAGGTTCACCCTGGGCCGGGACGAGACGCCGCGTCTGCGCGCCGCCGTCCAGGGCAGCAACGAGATCTCCCTCGAGGCCCTCATCGACTCCGGCGGCGCCGACGGCAAGATCGTCACCTGGGCGACCGAGAAGGCGATCAACCTCTGGCTCGAGCAGCGCTCAGGGCGGCTGATCTTCGGCCTGCGCACCGGCGCGCGCGGACCGGAGGCCTATCCGCGGGTGGCGCTGTTCGAGCCGCCGGCCGGCCGGCCGGCGCACGTCGTGGTGACCTATGAACCGGGGCGCCTGGTCGCCTACCTGGACGGCGAGCCGCTGGTCGAGAGCGTCGAGCCGCAGGGCGGCTTCTATCACTGGCGGGACCTGCCGCTGAGCTTTGGCGGCGGCGGCTGGCGGGGGCGGGTCGAGGGCGTGGCGATCTACGACCGGGTGCTGAGCGCCGCCGAGGCGGCCGAGGCGCACCGGCTGGCCCGGGCGCGGCTGGCGGCGCGCCGGCCGGTCCCCCGCAGCGTCGTCGAGGCGCGGCTGGTGGCGCGCTCGCGGGCGCCCACGCTGGCGGAGATCTCGCCCTACCGGGAGGCGGTCTTCGCCGTCGACTACGTGGTGGAGCGCACCCTCGAAGGGCCGCCCGTTGCCGCCGAGCTGCGGGCAGTCCAGTGGGCGGTGCTCGACGGCGCCGCCCAACGGGTGACTCGGGCCGCCGCCGGCGAGCGCTTCCGCCTGACGCTCGAGCCGTTCGCCGCCCAGCCGCAGCTCGAATCGGTCTACCTGGCCGACACCCTGGAGGGCGATCGCGGGCAGATGTTCTACGTCGTCGACGCAGCCCCGGCGCGCTGATGGTCTTCAGCTCGCATCTGTTCGTCTTCTGGTTCCTGCCGGCGGCGCTGGCGGTCTACTACCTGCTGCCGCGCCGCGCCCGTCATCTCGGCCTGACCGGGCTGAGCTATCTGTTCTACGGCTGGACCAATCCGCTCTTCATGGTTCTGATGGCCGGCTCGACGGTGGTCGACTATCTGTGCGGGCTGGCGATGGCGGGGCGGCTGGGCCGGAGGTTCCGGCAGCCGATCGAGCGGCTCGAGCCGGACGGCCCGCGTAGCCGCGGCCAGCGGCTGGCGGTGACGATCTCGGTGGTCACCAACCTGTCGCTGCTGGGCTTCTTCAAGTACTTCAACTTCGCCGCCGACAGCTACAACGGGCTCGCCGCCGCGCTGGGCCTCGGCGACCTGCAACTCGACTCGGTCCTGCGCGTGGCGCTGCCGCTGGGCATCAGCTTCTACACCTTCCAGTCGATGAGCTACTCGATCGACGTCTACCGCGGCCACTGCCGGGCGCTCCGGAGCCTGGTCGACTTCGCCTGCTACGTGTCGCTGTTTCCCCAGCTGGTGGCGGGGCCGATCATCCGCTTCTCCGAGATCGCCGACCAGCTGCGCGGCCGCACCCACACGCTCGAGAAGCTGGCCCGCGGCGCCGCCTTCTTCGGCCTCGGGATGGCCAAGAAGGTGCTGCTGGCCAACCCCTGCGGCAAGGTGGCCGACACCGTCTTCGACGCCGGCTCGGCGCTGGCTCTGGACGCCTGGTACGGGGTCACCGCCTACGCCTTCCAGATCTACTTCGACTTCACCGGCTACTCCGACATGGCGATCGGTCTCGGCCTGATGCTGGGCTTCGTCTTCCCCAAGAACTTCGACTCGCCCTACCGGGCGGCCTCGATCACCGAGTTCTGGCGCCGCTGGCACATCTCGCTGTCGACCTGGCTGCGCGACTACCTCTACCTCCCGCTGGGCGGCAACCGCCGCGGCGCCCGGCGCACCTACCTCAACCTGGCGCTGGTGATGCTGCTCGGCGGGCTGTGGCACGGCGCCGCCTGGACCTTCGTCGTCTGGGGCGCGCTGCACGGGGTGCTGCTGGCGGCGGAGCGGGCGCGCGGCAAGCGGGGCCTGTTCGCCGGCCTGCCGCGGCCGCTCCAGGTGGGCGGCACCTTCCTGCTGGTGCTCGTCTCCTGGGTCTTCTTCCGCGCCGCCGATCTGCCGGCCGCCGGACGCTACCTGGCGGCGATGGCCGGCCTGGGCGAGCCGCAGGCCGGCGCGGCGCTGGTGGGCGGCATCGTCCATCAGCCCTACTACCTGATCACCGTGGCGGCGGCCGCGCTGGTGATCTGGGCCGGGCCGCAGGCCTGGGACTGGACCCGCCGGCTGCCGGCCTGGAAGGTGGCGGCGGTCTTGGCGCTCTTCTGGCTCTCCCTCGCGGCGCTCACCACCCAGGCCTACAACCCGTTCATCTACTTCATCTTCTAGATCGTGACCGACGACCGCTTTCGCCGACCGATGCCGCTGCCCCAGCGACCACCCATGCTGACCATGACCGTGCCCGACGACCACCCCTGCCGATCATGACCCTGCCAGACGACCATAGACGCACCGCCGACCATGGAGGCTCCGCGCTCGAGCGCCAGCCCGAGCGCGAGGTCCAGGCGCTGCGCGAGGCCGGCCATACCGCCGTGTCGCGGCCGGCGGCGGCGGTGCTGGCGGCACTCTTCCTGGCCACCCTGGTCAGCGCGCCGCTGCTGCGTCCGTTCGCCGGCGCCGAGGGCGGCCCGCTGGCGCCGTTCGCCGAACTCGCGAGCCGGCTGCGGCAGCCGGCCGAGATCGGCCCGGGGCCGCCGCTTCTGGCGGCCAACCGCCGCCTCATCGCAGCCCTGCGGACCTTCGAGGACCGGCTCGAGGAGGGCTCCTGGCCGCGCCGCCGTCTCCTGCCGCCGCTGCAGCAGCTGCTCACCGCGAGGCTCGGCGCCGGCAACGAGCAGGCCTATCCGGGCCGCGGCGGCTGGCTCTACTACCGGCCGGACGTCGATCACCTGACCGGCCCGGGATTCCTCGACCCGTCCGTCCTGGCCCGCCGGGCGCGCGGCGGCGACGCCTGGGAGGAGCCGCCGCAGCCCGATCCGGTCGTCGCCCTGGTCGAGCTGGCGCGCCAGGTGGGCGAGGCCGGGGCCGCGCTGGTGGTGCTGCCCGTGCCGGTCAAGCCGGCCATCCGGCCCGAGCCGCTGGCCGGCCGCCGGGCGCCCCCGGCGCCGCTGCGCAACCCCTCGTGGGAGACGTTCCGCGGCCAGCTGGAGGCGACGGGCATCGCAGTGGTCGACCCGGCGCCGGCGCTGGCGGCGCTCGAGGGCGAGCGCTATCTGCGCACCGACACCCACTGGCGCCCCGAGGCGGTGGAGCGCACCGCGACGTTGCTGGCCGCGGCGGTCGAGCGGCTTTTGGCCGGCGCCGCGGGCGAAGGGACGCCCGAGGCGGCCCCCGGCGCGGCCGGCTACCGCCGCCGGCCGGTGCTGGTCGAGAACCTGGGCGACATCGTGGTGATGCTGCGCCTGCCTGCCGGGCAGCGGCTGTTCGCCGCCGAGCGGGTCGAGGCCCGGATGGTGCTCGACGGCGCCGGCCGCCCCTGGCGGCGCGACCCGGCGGCGGAAGTGCTGCTGCTCGGAGACAGCTTCACCAACGTCTACTCCGACCCCGCCCTGGGCTGGGGCCGCGGCGCCGGGCTGGCCGAGCAGCTGGCCTACGAGCTGGATCGGCCGGTGGACAAGCTGGCGCTCAACGCCGGCGGCGCCTACGCCACCCGCCAGGCGCTGGCGCGCGCCCTGGCCGCGGGGCGGGCGAGCCTCGACGGCAAGCGCGTGGTGATCTACCAGTTCGCCACCCGCGAGCTGTCGGGGGGCGACTGGCGGCGGGTGAAGCTGGTGGGCGGGGGGCGGTGACGCGGGGCGACAGCGCGGGGTCGTGGCGCCGTCGAGGCGGGGTCATGCGCGGGTGTTCGGGCGCGGGGTCGCTACGAGCCGCCGAGGTGTCGCCTCGCTCCGCTATCGCGCGTGGTCAATGCGGTTAGGAGCCACGGCGGTCGCATGAGGAGGGGTTCGCGCTCGTGCCGTACCGTCCGGCGCTCCTTAATGCTCCACGAGGCAACACCTCAGCGGCTCTTCGCTGCGGTGGTGGCCGGCAAAGGGGCAGGGCTGCCCGGTCGCGGGGAGATCCTGCACGCGCGGGCCACGACGGAGGAGCTGCGAGACCCTCGGGATGCTGAGGTTCCATTCTTCCCTCCATGGAAGCGAGGTATAGTCGCTTCAGAAGTGAGTATCAGTGCCTGTTTAAACATTTACACGTCAGGGGTACCCTGCCCGATTTCACGGGTCCGTTACGATCGTCTGCTGCTCAGTACAAGAAGGATTTTCGGGATCTCCACTGAGCCAACGCCATGAAGAAACCTGGGGGGAGAGCTTCTAAATGCACATCGTGGGACTAATAGTAAGCGGAATCGGTGGCGTCCTTACTGCCGGGGCATTGGTGGGCCTGGTCATTTACTACGTGGGTGTTCGCCGGCAAATGGAAGGAAGGCGACACTCAGAAGTGGAAGCAGCCAGGGGCAAGGTAAAAGAGGCTTGGCGGACCCTTGTTGTTGGGATCATCGTTTTGGTCGTTGGACTAATGGTGCTTCAGGGTTGATGGGCAAGCGGTAGGAGCCTCTGGCCGTCCTGCCGCGACGGTGATCTCCCGGGACGCTAGGAGGCGGATAAACGAGCGGCATACGTGTAGCGAAGGAGGACAAGATGAATGTACTTTGGTTTCTTCTCATCGGAGCTGTTGCGGGTTGGCTGGCCGGCCAGGTTATGAAGGGTCGGGGGTTTGGTGTGCTTGGGAATATCGTTGTCGGCGCGATCGGCGCGATCTTGGGTGGGTACCTGTTGGGCTTCGTGGGCCTGTCGACGGGCGGTGGTCTCGTCGGATCTTTGGTAACCGCGTTCATCGGGGCGGTGGTGCTTCTATTTATCGTGGGTCTTGTGAAGAAGGGCTAGTGGTAGCGGAAGCGCTCTGGCATTCGGTCGTGCCTGTGTCGCCTCCTGACAGTTCGCTGAACGCGATGGCTTTGCGACTTCGCCGCTTGCCCATGCCTTGGCTCCGATATCGCGGCATTTGAGCGCAACGTGGTTCCCCCAGAGGTCGCATCTCACGAGAAGTTCGCCGGCGTGAGCATCCCTCTCTCGGCGCGGGAGATTCGGCGGCATCTCCGGTTCGTGGGGACAAGTGGTGGGCGAGCCAGCTGACCACTCACGTAGACTGTGCGCTGAATATGCGCTCCTTTATGAAGTGACTGCGAAGGTACCAGGCGAATCCGGGCCGCATTTTTTGCCTTTTTGCGTCGCTTGCCGTGGTTCTCCGCGGTGTCTGACCACCTCGTTCTACTTCCTGGCCTGGATGGGACCGGCAGACTATTCGCCGCCTTTCTCGAGGCGCAGCCCGAGCGCTTCACCACCCAGGTCGCAGCGTATCCCCCGCACGAGGTTTCGTACGAGAAGCTCGAGTCTCACCTCAGAGCGAACCTCCCGGCAGGCGAGGACTTCTGGCTCGTCGCGGAGTCCTTTTCAGGTCCTCTGGCGGCGCGCATCGGCGCGGATGCGCCACGCGGACTGCTCGGGATCATCCTTGTTTGCTCCTTCGTCCGCTCACCCAGGCCGTTCTGGCTGCGGTTCCTTCCATGGCGCTTGTTGAGCCGGCTTCCATCACCCGCGCTGGCGGTGCGTTGGATGACGGTCGGCTTCCAGGCCTCGCGCGACCTCGTCGGCCAGGTTCAGGACGTCCGCAGAAGCGTCGGACCCGCCGTTGTGGCGGGTCGGCTCGCCAGCGTGGCGGCAGTGGATGCGTCGGAGAGCTTCGCGCGCTGTAGCGTGCCGGTGCTCTATCTCCGGGCTCGGCAGGACCGGCTCGTTCTTCCCGCTTCCGCAGAGCACATTCGAAGCCTCAAACCCGACACGGAGGTCGAGGCACTCGACGGCCCCCACATGCTCTTGCAGGCAGCTCCGGCCCGCGCTTGGTCGTCCATAGCCGCATTCATCGACCGGCATCGCGCGGCCGGCTGACCCGTCGCTGCAGTGGACGCTGCCCTCGGTCTTTCGGTATCTGGTCGAATCTGGTCTTCAGATTCCTCGCGAGTTGAAAGACGAGCGCGGTGAGAGGTCCGACTCCGGCACCCTCGGAGTTCGGCGGCCACTGAAGCACCAACGATCCGGCTCGCCACCATCGGAGGTCGCGGCCACTGAAGCACAAGCAATCCGGCTCGCCACCATCGGAGGTCGGCGGCCACTGAAGCACAACGATCTGGCTCGCCATCATCGGAGGTCGGCGGCCACCGAAGCACAAGCACCCCGGCGCGCCACCGCCGGAGGTCGGCGGCGGAGCCGAGAGGTGGGGGGTCTCAGGTAGCTCACGAGCAGCGCTACAGCACCAGCCGTTCGGAGGCCACCAACCGGTGCCGCGCGTCGCGAGTGCGCAGGCGAGGCAACGCTGATAGTCCGACTGAGCCGAGCCGGTACCTGGGGCCCCCCACCTCTCGGCTCCAGAGCCGACCGGCCCTAGCGCGCCAACGCTGAGCTATCACCGCCAGAGCCGACCGGCCCCACCGCGCCAGCGCCGAGCCTTCACTTCCAAAGCCGACCGGCCTGGACACGTTGACGGCCCCGTCCACGGGCCGGACCGCGCCACTCAGCCGCAGACTTCGACTTCAGGGATCGCCACAAAGAACCGCCCCCCCCACTGCTTGACCCCCGCCATCTGCTCCATCACCTCGTCCTTGATGTTCCAAGGCAGGATCAGGATCAGGTCCGGGCGGGTCTCGAACAGCCGCTCGGGCGGGTGGATCGGCAGGCGGGTGCCGGGCAGGAAGCAGCCCTGCTTGTGCGGGCTGCGGTCGACCACGTAGTCGAGCGTCTCGGCGCCGATGCCGCAGTAGTTGAGCAGCGTGTTGCCCTTGGCGGCGGCGCCGTAGGCGGCGATCGACTTGCCCTCGCGCTTGGCCGCGGCGAGGAAGTCGAGCAGGCGGCGCCGGGTCCGGCGGACGCGCTCGCCGAAGCGCCGGTAGGGCTCGAGGGTGGTCAGGCCGGCCGCCTCCTCGCGCGCCGCCAGCGCGGCGACCGCCGCGGTGACGGCCTTCGCCTCGTCCTCGTGGCGGCGGCCGTAGATCCGCAGCGAGCCGCCGTGGGTGGGCAGCTCGTCGACGTCGAAGATCGTCAGCCCGTGGCGGGCGAAGATCCGGCGGGTGGTGGTCAGGGAGAGGTAGGAGAAGTGCTCGTGGTAGATGGTGTCGAACTGGTTCTCCTCCATCAGCCGCAGCAGATGGGGGAACTCCATCGTCACCACGCCGCCGGGCGCCAGCGCCAGCTCGAGGCCGGCGACGAAGTCGTTGATGTCCGGCACGTGGGCCAAGACGTTGTTGCCCACCAGCAGATCGGCGCGGCGGCCCTCGGCGGCCAGCCGCCCGGCCGACTCGGTGCCGAAGAACTCCACCCGGGTTGGGATGCCGGCCTGCTCGGCCGCCGCGGCGACGTTGGCGGCCGGCTCGATGCCCAGCACCGGGATGCCGTGGCGCTGGAAGTACTGCAGCAGGTAGCCGTCGTTGCTGGCGATCTCGACCACCAGGTGATCGGCGCCCAGGCCGAGCCGGCTGACCATCGCCCCGGCGTAGCGCTCGGCGTGGCGCAGCCAGGTGTCGGAGAAGGAGGAGAAGTAGGCGTAGTCGGTGAACAGTTCGGCGGGCGTGGCCAGCTCGGGCAGCTGGACCAGGAAGCAGCCCGAGCAGACCATCACTTCGAGCGGATAGGTCGGCTCGGGCGCCGCCAGCTGCTCGGCGGTGAGGTAGGAGTTGGCCAGCGGCGAGCGGCCCAGGTCGGCGAAGACCTGCTCCAGGGCCCGGCCGCAGAATCGGCAGTTGGAACGGCTCATCGGAGGTGAGCGGGACGGCGACCGCCCCGTGCGGATTGCCGGTCGGTCGGCCGGCCGAACGACCGGCCGCCGGGCACCCTGCGGGGGGGACAGTAGCACGGAAGCGCTGTGCTATTCTGGCACCCGTCATGGCCGTCGACCCCGAGTTGCTGGAGATCCTGGTCTGCCCCAAGACCAAGGGCTCGCTGGAGTTGGTGGACCTGCCGCCGGCGGTCCGGCAAGGGCTGGTGGAGAAATACCGCGAGCACTTCCGCGACGAGGAGCCGGTGGTCGAACAGGGGTTGTTCTGTGACGAGTCCGCCCTGGTCTACCCGATTGTCTCCGACATCCCGATCATGTTGGTCGACGAAGCGCTGCCGGCCGCCGACATCGGGCGCTGAGCCCCCTCTTCGCCGGCGCCCGGTCGGCCCGCAACCGTGGTGATTCGCGACATCCGGCGTCTGCTCCCCGCGACGGCGGGGGAGCGCGGCTGGTGGCTCTACGCCCTGCATGTGTTGACGGTTTGGGCGCTGGCCCTGTCCAACGTTCTGATGTTGCTGGCGGCGCTCGCCGGCCTGCGGGGCGCGCTGCGAGCGCCCTGGCGGCGGTTCGCGCCGGCGCTCTGGCCGTTGGGTTTGTACGCGCTCTTCTTCCTGGCCGCGATCGCCGGCTCGTACGATCCGCGGGTGAGCCTTGGCGCGGCGCGCCATCTGCTGTCGCTGCTCACCCTGCCGCTGGCCTTCGTCGTGCTGCGCGACGAGGAGGGGCGCATCCGGCGCCTGGTGGACGGCGTGGTGGGGATGGGGGCGCTGCTGGCGCTGTACGGCCTCGGCCAGCTGCTGTTCGGCTTTGGCGGCCTCTACCAGCGGATCCGCGGCCCGTTCTCGCACTGGATGACCTTCGCCGGGGTCCTGGTGATCTGTCTGTTGCTGGCGGCGGCGCGGCTCGCCCACCGCCCGGGCGGTGCCGGCTGGCTGTGGCGCTGGGCGGCTTTGGGGCTGATGGCGGCGGCGCTGGTCACCAGCCTGACGCGCAGCGCCTGGGTGGCGCTGCTGGCGGCGCTGGTGGTCCTGCTGGCGCTGCGCGCGCCGCGCTACCTGGCGACGGTGCCGGTGGCGGGGCTGCTGCTGGTGCTGCTGGCGCCGGTGCCGGTGGTCCAGCGCATGACTTCGGTCTTCGATCTGCGGGCGGTCTCGAACTACGATCGGCTCTGCATGGCCGAGGCGGGGCTGCTGATGATCCGCGAGAAGCCGCTCTTCGGCATCGGTCCCGAGATGGTCCGGCAGCGCTATCCCGTCTACCACGACGCCTCCGCGCCGCGTCGCACCACTCCCCATCTGCACAACGCGTTTCTGCAGATCGGTGCCGAGGACGGGCTGCTGGCGCTGGCCGCCTATCTCTGGCTGATCGGCGGCACGGCGCTCGTGGCCTTCCGGCGGTTCCGGGCCGAGGGCGGCTGGCACGGCGGCCGCGCCGACCTGCACGTCGGCGTGGTGCTGGTGCTGCTGGGGTTCAGCCTGGCCGGCCTGTTCGAGGACAACTGGGGCGACACCGAGGTCGAGCGGCTGGTGCTCTTCGTGCTCGCCATCCCGCACTGCCTGCCGGCGCGGCCCGCCGCCGCCGGGGAGGCGACGGTTTGAGCGCCGCGGCACGGTTTGGCGACTACCTGGCGGCGGCGCGGATGGCGGTCGACGGCGAGCTGGATCGCCTCCTGCCGGCGGCGGACGAGCCGCCGGCGAGGCTGCACGAGGCGATGCGCTATGGCGTCTTCGTCGGCGGCAAGCGGATCCGCCCGGTCCTCTGCCTGCTTGCCGGCGAGCTTTACGGCGGCGAGCGCGGGCAGCTGCTGCCGGGCGCCGCGGCGCTCGAGATGATCCACACCTTCAGCCTGATCCACGATGACCTGCCGGCCCTCGACAACGACGATCTGCGCCGCGGCCAGCCGACCGTCCACCGGCGCTACGACGAGGCGACGGCGCTGCTGGTAGGAGACGGCCTGCTCACCCTGGCGATGACGGTCCTGGCCTCCGAGCCCCCAGGGATGGCGGCGGAGCGCCGGCTCAGGGCGACCCGGCTGGTCGGCCGGGCGGTGGGCACCGGCGGCATGATCGGCGGCCAGATGGCCGATCTCGAGGCGGAGCGGAGCTGGCCGGCCGAAGCGCGGGCGGCGCTCGAGTCGATCCACCGGCGCAAGACCGGCGAGCTGATCGTCGCCGCGGTGCGGATCGGCGGCGTCTACGCCGGCGCCGGCGAGGCGGCGGATCGGCTGCTGACCGGGCTCGGCGAGCGGCTCGGCCTGATGTTCCAGATCGCCGACGACATCCTCGACGTCGAGGGCAGCGACGAGACCCTTGGCAAGACCGCCGGCAAGGACGCCCGGGCGCACAAGCTGACCTATCCCGCCCTGCTCGGGCTCGAAGAGAGCCGCCGATTGCTCGAGCGGATCGCCGGCGAAGCCGGCGAGCTCGCCGCTCAGCTGCCCGGCGACGGCGCCCTGGTCCGATCGCTGATCCGGTTCGTCGCCACGCGCGACCGTTAGCGCGACCCTCCCACTAGGCAATGGCGCAGGAGAGGCAACGGCTCGATCGGCTGCTGGCGCAGCGCGGCCTTTTTGCCAGCCGCGAGCAGGCGCGCCGAGCGGTCATGGCGGGCCGGGTGCGGGTGGCGGGGCGGCTGGTCGACAAGCCCGGTACGGCGGTGGCGATCGACGCCGACCTCGCGGTGAGCGGCCCGCCGCGGCCCTACGTCTCGCGCGGCGGCGAGAAGCTGGCTCACGCCCTCGACCACTTCGGCGTCGCGCCGGAGGGCCGCGTCTGTCTGGACGTCGGCGCCTCGACCGGCGGCTTCACCGACTGCCTGCTGCAGCGCGGCGCGCGCCGGGTGTACGCCCTCGACGTCGGCCGCGGCCAGCTCGACCAGGGGCTGCGGCAGGACGCCCGGGTAGTCGTCATGGAGGGCGTCAACGCCCGGCACCTCGCCCCGGGAGCGCTGCCCGAACTGGTCGAGCTGGCGACCGTCGACGTCTCCTTCATCTCGCTGGCCAAGTTGGTTCCGGCCTTGCATCCGCTGCTTCGGTCGGGAGGCCTGCTGATGTCGCTGATCAAACCGCAGTTCGAAGCCGGCCGCCGCGAGGTGGGCAAGGGCGGGATCGTCCGCGACGAGGCGGTCCGCGTCCGGGTGATCCGCGAGGTGGCCGCCGACCTGGCGGCGATCGGCTTCGAGCTCAGGGGTATAGTCGAGTCGCCGGTTCGCGGAGCCAAGGGAAATCGCGAAGCTTTCGCCTGCTTGGAACGTCTATCTTGAGCGACACAAGCGAGATTCGGCACGTCGGCCTGGTGGCCAAGCGCACCAGCCCCGAGGCGCTGCAGTCAGCCGTCGAGGTGGCGCAGTGGCTGGCGCGCCGCGGCCTCGAGGTGGACTGCGACGCTCCGGTGGCAGCGGCCGCGGCGGCGGCCGTGCCGTCGATCCAGGCGCCGATCTTCGATCCTGCCAAGGCCTACGACCTGGTGGTGGTGCTGGGCGGCGACGGCACCCTGCTGTCGGTGGCCCGCGCCCTGGAGCGCGCGGTGCCGATCCTGGGCGTCAACCTGGGCACCCTCGGCTTCCTGACCGAGGTGGGCCGTGCCGAGCTCTACCCGGCCCTGGTTCAGCTGCTGGCCGGCGACTACCGGATCGAGCAGCGGGCGCTGCTCGACGTGCGGCTGGAACGTGCCGGCGGCGGCGGCGACTCCTGGCGGGTGCTCAACGACGCGGTGATCGCCAAGAGCGCCCTGGCGCGGATCGTCGAGCTCACCTACCGCATCGACGGCAGGCTGCTGGCGGCCTGCCGCTCCGACGGGCTGATCATCTCCACCCCGACGGGCTCGACGGCCTACAACCTGTCGGCCGGCGGGCCGATCCTGGACCCGCAGCTGCCGGTCGTCGTGCTGACGCCGATCTGCCCCCACACCCTGACTCTGCGGCCGGTCGTGGTGCCCGACTCGTCGGTCATCGAAGTGACCCTCGAGACCCCGCGCGAGGAGGTCTTCCTGACCCTCGACGGCCAGGAGGGCGCGCCGCTGGACCAGGGCGACCGGGTACGGGTGGGGCGCTCGTCCGCCACCGCGCGCCTGGTCAAGACCACCGACCGCGGCTTCTTCGACGGCCTGCGAGACAAGCTCCACTGGGGTGAGTGAGCCGCGCAGGAGGCGGCACGGCCGCGTTCGGCGCTGGCTGGTGCGGCCGGTGTTCTGGGGACTGGCGCTGGCGGCGGTGCTCTTCCTCGGCGTCTATCTGGCGGTGCACAGCAGTGTCTTGCGGCAGCGCGCCGCGGCGCTGATCGAAGAGCGCGCCACCGCGGCGCTCGGCCGGCCGGTGACGATCGAAGCCCTGCGCTTCGAGCTGGTGCCGCTGAGCGTGGCGCTGGACGGAGTGCGGGTCGGCGGGCGCGTGCCCGACGAGGCGCCGCTGGCGGTGGTGTCCCACGCCAAGGTGGACGCTCGGCTGTACTGGCGTGGCGGTCTGCGGCTCGAGCTCGACTCGGTGCGGCTGGACGAGCCGGTGGTCACCCTGATCTTCGATCCCGGCCAGGGCTCGAACGTGGAGGGGCTGGGCGGCGGCGCCGCCGCCGGGCCGGCCGGCCCGGCCTTCGAGATCGCGCTCGAAGAGTTGACCGTCAACCACGGGGTCCTGGTCATCGACCACCAGCGGCTGCCCCTCGACCTGACCGCGCGCGGGCTGGCGGGGCGGTTCTGGGGCACCGAGGTGCCCCAGTTCGAGGCCACCGTCCGCGAGCTCGAGACGACGCTGCCTCGGGCGCGGCCGTTTCAGGGCGCGGCGACCCTGCGCGGTCGGCTCGACGGGCTCACCCTGGAGATCCTCCAGGGCCGTATCGCCGGCCCCGAGCTGACCGTGGCGGTCACCGGCAGGCTCAAGTTCGGCCCCGACCGGCATGGGGCGCTCGAGGTCGCGGTCGAGACCGGGTCGGAGTTCCTGCGCGCGGTCGGCTACGTCGACGACCAGCTGGCGGGCGACCTGACCTTTGGCGGCACGGTCTCCTGGGATGCCGAAGCCTGGACCCTGCAGGGCGCCGTCGCCGCTGGCACGCTGCGGGTGCTCAACTACCCGCTGCGGCGGCTGCAGGGAGTGCTCAACAGCGATCGCGAGAGAGTCGAGCTGGAGGTGCAGGCGGCCGAGTACGCCGGCGGCAGCCTGACCGGAGCCGTCCGCGTCGACATCGAGCCCGGCCGGCCGCCCGTCGTGGCGATCGAGCTGGAGCTCGAGGAGGTCGATTTCGAACGGCTGCTCTTGGACCAGGGCTGGCCGGTGGCGGGTGTCGCGGGCGCCGTTTCCGGGCCGTTCAGCTACGGCTTCGACTGGCAGCAGCCCGATCGCGGCACCGGCTGGGCCGATCTCGTGGTGAGCGGGCGCGAGCGGGCCGGGGTGCCGTTCACCGGTGACGTGCCGCTGCTCATCGAGGACGGCGTCTTCAGCACCTCGGTCGCGCGCCTCGACTCCGAGGGGCACACCATTGCCGCCACCGGCGCCTACGACCTCGACCGCAAGAGCGGCGCCTTCCACTTCGAGGTGGTGACCGAGAGGGTCGAGCAACTGCTGCCGCTGCTGAGCCTCGGCGGGGACGAGAACGACCTCTGGCGGCCCGCCGCCGGCAATGGTCGGATCGACGGCGAGCTGACCGTCGCCGGCGGCGAGACGCGGGTGGATCTGCGCCTGGATCTGGCGGAGGTGCGCTCGCCGGGCGCCGCCGCCGACCAGCTGCGGGGGTCGCTCGCCGTCACCGCCGCGGGCGTCGGCTCCATGCGGCTCGAGCTGCTGCGGGCCGAAGCGGGGCTCATCGTCACCGGCAGCCTGCCGTTCGCCGAGCCCGGTGAGGAGCCGGAGATCCCCTTCGCCCTGACCCTCGACGCGGCCGGCTGGCCGCTGGCGGAGGCTCGCGCCTGGCTGCCGTTCGAGCTGCCGGTGGACGGCCCGGCCTTTGGCGCGCTGCGGCTGGGCGGCTCGCTCGAGGCGCTGGAGGGCTCCGCCCGGTTCCGCGTGCGCCCCGCCCGGCTTCTGGAGGTGACGGTCGACGAGGTCGACGCCGACCTCGAGTTCGACCCCCGCTCGGTGCGCTTCCGCGAGCTCGTCGCGACGGCGCCGGCCGGCTCGGTCTCCGCCGCCGGCACCTGGGACCCGCAAAGCGATGCGCTGGCGATCGAGGTGGCGTCCGGCCAGCTGCGACTGTCGCGCGCCCCCTTCGCCGGCTGGTGGAGCGGCCCGCTCGAGGGCCGGGCCGAGCTCGACGGCTTCATCGGCGGCACGCTGGCGACGCCGCATCTGAGCGGCCGTTTCGACATGGTCGGCCTGAAGCTCGGCGACCGGCTGCTGGGCGATCGCGGCGTCGCCGGGCTGGAGGTGAGCTGGCGCGAGGGCCGGGTCGCGGCCCTGGGCTCGATCCTGGGCCTGGTGGAGGTCAACGGGGGCGGCCGGCTGGACGAGGAGGCGCTCGACCTGGATCTGGCGGTCGAGGCGCCCGACCTGCCGGCGCTGGCCGGACTGTTCGGCATGCTCGGCGAGTACGAGTTCGGCGGCTCGGGCGCCGGCCGGCTGCGGGTCTCGGGTCGACCGGCCGGCGAGGACCCCTGGCTCACCCGGATCGAGCTCGAGCGGCTGGACCTCGACTACGCCGGCCACCGACTGGCCGCGGGCGCGCCTGTCCGGCTGGAGCTGGCACCCGACGTCCTGGTGGTGGAGTCGCTCTACCTCGTCGAGTCGGCGACCGGCCACGACGTCTTCGTCGGCGGCAGCATCGGTCTTGGCGAGGGGGGCGCGGTGGACCTGCGCCTGCAGAGCAGCGTCGACCCGGCCCTGCTGGCGCCGTTCCTGCCCGGCTTCGATCTCAGCGGCGGCCGCTTCGACGTGCTGGCCGTCGTCGACGGCACGACCCTGGCGCCGCGCATCAACGGCCAGGGCGAGGTCCGCGACGCCCGGCTCGTCCTGGGCGACATCCCGCCGCTTGAGGCCATGCAGCGGCATCGTGCTCTTCTACCCCGGCCGGGTGGTGCTCGACGGCGTTCGGGGCCAGCTCGGCGGCGGCGAGCTCAGGATCAGCGGGGTGGTGGACCTGCCGCGGGCCGAAACGGAGCTGTCGTACAGCCTGCAGGTGACGGGACGCGGCGTGACCGTGCGCTACCCGGAGGGTTGGCAGCTGCGCGGCAACGCGGAGCTGTCGGTGGCCTCGATGGAGCAGGGACGCCAGATCCGCGGTTCGGTTTCGCTCGACCGGGCCCAGTACCTGCGCCAGGTGGAGGTGGGGCTGACCCAGCTGCTCCAGAGCCTGTTCCAGCGCCGCCGGCTGGAGGTGGAAAGCACCGATCCCGAGCTCACCTCGACCCTGATCAATGTTGTGGTCAACGGCCCGGGCGCCCTCAGGGTGCGCAACAACGTGGCCAACCTGCGGGGCGACGTCGACCTGGTGCTGCGGGGCTCGTTGGCCTCGCCGGTGCTGTTCGGGAGCCTCGATCTGGAGCCGGGGGGGACGCTGCAGATCGGCGGCAGCGACTACACCGTCGAGCGCGGATCGCTGACCTTCGCCAACCCCTACCGGATGGAGCCGGTGGTCGACCTGGCGGCGAAGACCCGGCGGCGCGACTACGACCTGTCGCTCAACCTGTCGGGCACCCTCGACCGGCTCAACGCCAGCATCGCCTCCGATCCGCCGCTCGCCGACCTCGATGTGCTGGGTCTGCTCACCACCGGCCAGCCAGCGGCGGCACAGGGCCCGGCACAGGGCGCCGAGGCCTTCCTCTACGGCCAGGCGGCCTCGGCGGTCACCGAGCGGGTCAACCGGCTGTTCGATCTGGACCGCTTTCGCATCGATCCCCTCACCGGCTCGACCGGCAGCCTCTCGTCGGCTCGCGTCACCCTCGGCAAGCAGCTGTCGCGCGACGTGCTGGCCACCTACTCCTACGACCCGTCGATCACCGAGCAGCAGATCCTGCAGCTCGAGTGGACCGTCGCCCGCGGCCTGACCCTGGTGGCAACCCAGAACGGCGACGGCACCTACGCCGTCGATGCGCGTTGGGAGAAGAGCTTCTGAGTCGCTGGGCGGGCCTGGTCCTGTGTCTGCTCGCCGCTCCGGCGGCCGCCGGGCCGCCGCTGGTGAGCGCGGTCGAGCTGCGCGGCGACGCGCCGTTCGAACGCGCCAAGGATCTCTACGACCTGATCGTCGTCGCGCCGGGCGAGCCGCTGGAGGCCTCCGCGGTGGCGCGGTCGCTGCGCAACCTGCAAGCGTACGGCTCCGCCGGCGAGATCGTCGCTTTCACCGAGCAGCGGCCCGAGGGCCTGGCGGTGGTCTTCGGCCTATGGGCGCGGATCCAGGTGGACGAGATCCGTATCGAGGGCGATCTCGGCCTGCGCCGGGCGCAGCTCGTGGGCGCCCTGCCGCAGCGTCCGCGGCAGCCGCTCAGCGGGTCCAAGGTGATCCGCGGCGTCTGGGCGCTGCAGGACCTCTACACCAGGTTCGGTTTCCGGCAGCGGCTGGTGCAGGTGGCGGTCGAGACCAACGCCTACCGCACGCAGGCGGTGGTCACCTATCGGGTCGAGGCCGGGTCCAGGGCGCGGGTCGGCGAGGTGACCTTCAGCGGCGAGACCGGGCCGTTCAGCGCCGCCGAGCTGCGCGGGGCGCTGCGCAGCGAGACCGGCCGCTTCCACCACGAGGCGACCGCGGCCGGCGACGTGGAACGGCTGCAGGAGTGGCTGATCGGGCGCGGCTTCCGGCGCGCCGAGGTCGATCCGCCGCTGGACGTCTACGACGCGGCGGCAAACCGGGTCGACCTGGAGTTCCCGCTGCGGGTGGGGCCGCGATTCGACATCGTGGCGCCGGGCGTGAACCTCAAGCGGCTGCGGCGCGAGGATCTGCTGCCGTTTCTCGAGAACGAGCGGTTCGATCCCGCCCTGCTGGCCCAGAGCCGTGACGCCCTGCGGCGTCACTTCCAGGAACGAGGCCACTACGACGCCAGGGTCGATCTCGAGCAGGAGGAGACCGGCGACGGCATCACCCTCAGCCTGGCGATCGAGCCGGGCCCGGTGTTCAAACTCGCGGCGGTGCGCTTCCTCGGCAACGAGAGCTTTGCCGCCGCCGAGCTGGCCGCGCTGATGGAGACCTCGCCGGCCAGGCGGCTGGGCAGTGGCGGCAGGCTGGTGGACGAGATCGTCGAGGACGACCTCGACAACCTGCGGTCCTACTACGCCCTCGAAGGCTTTGGCGAGGCGGTGATCGGGCCGGTGGAGGTGGAGCGCCGGGGCGCCTCGCTGGAGCTCGTGGTGCCGATTGTCGAGGGCTCGCGGCGGCGGGTGGTCAACCTGTCCTTCGAGGGCTGCGACAGGCTGGCGGCGGTGGCGCTGGTCGAGGGGCTGGCGCTACGCCCCGCGGGCCCGTATCACCCGCGCCTGCTCGAGCAGAGCCAGGATCAGATCCGCGCTCGCTACGAGGCCGCCGGCATGCGCGCCGCCCAGGTCACCGCGGATCTGCTCTGGAACGAGGAGCGCACGCTGGTGGACGTGGTCTTCAAGATCTTCGAAGGGCCGCGCAGCATCGTCGAGCGGATCGTGATTCGAGGCCAGCAGCGCACCCGGCCGTTCATCATCAGGCGCGCCACCGGCCTGGGCCGCGGCCAGCCGCTGAGCACCGAGCGGCTGCTCGAGGCGCAGCGCCGGCTCTACGGGCTCGGAGTCTTCTCACGCGTCGACGTCAAGCTGTCCGCCGGCACCCCCTTCAGCGCCGAGCGCGACGTGGTCGTGCGGGTGGAGGAAGGCGCCCGGCGCAACGTCACCTACGGCTTCGGCTACGACTCCGAGGATGGCGCTCGCGGCTTGTTTGGCGTCGGCCACCGCAATCTGTTCGGCCGCGCCATCGCCGGCCGGCTCGACCTCCGCGCCAGCCAACGCGAGACCCAGATTCGTGCCCTGGTGCGGCAGCCTTTTCTCGGCAACTCGGGCTGGCCGGTCAGCTACTCGCTGTTCCGCATCGAGGAGAGCCGCGACAGCTTCGACTCCAGGCGCCGCGGCGCGCAGATCGAGGGCCTGCGGCTGTCCGGCAGCGATCGCTACGGCTTGCTGATGAGCTACCGCAAGGTGCAGGTGGAGGACGCCGACCCTGCCTTGCAGGACCTGGAGATCGAGCGCGCGCTGCGGGAGGTCGAGATCTTCAGCGTCGGCCCGAGCCTGTTCATCGATCGGCGCGACGACCCGTTCGAACCGCGGCGAGGCTGGAGCACCAACCTCGTGCTCGAGGCGGCGCAGCCGCTGGGCAATGCCGACGTCGAGCTGCTCAAGCTGTTCGGCCAGCAGACCTACAATCTCGACCTGCGGCGGTTTGGCGTCCTCGCCGCCAGCCTGCGCCTGGGAGCGATCGAGCCCGGCGGCGGCAACGCCGTCGACCCGACGGTCGAGGGCCTGCTCTCGGCGCGGGTGCCGATCTCGGAGCGCTTCTTCGCTGGCGGCCGCTCGTCGCACCGGGCCTACCGTCGCGACCGCCTGGGCATCGCCGGCGAAACGGCGCTGCCCTTTACCGACCCGGACCAGCCGGACGCGGAGGAGAGGCTGGTGCCGGTCGGCGGCACCGGACTGGCGCTGCTCAATCTGGACTACCGGTTCCCCATCTGGGGCGCCCTGGGCGGAGTGGCCTTCGTCGACGCCGGCAATGTGTGGGCGGATTGGCGCGACATCGACCCGACGGAAGCCAAGGTGGGCGCGGGCGTGGGCCTGCGCTACCTTTCGCCGCTGGGGCCGATCCGGGCCGAGATCGGCTGGAACCTGGACCGGGAGCCGGGCGAGGAGTTGTGGGTGGCGACGCTCAGCGTCGGCAATCCGTTCTAAAGGGCGTGAGCGCCATGGGGCCGGTCGGCTATGGAGCCGAAGGTGGGGGGATCGGTACGACACGGCGTCAGTCGGACTATTAGCGTTGGCCTCGCCTGCGCACTGGCGCGACGCCCGGATGCGGTTGAGGCCCCCGTGGCTCTTGCTGTAGCGCTGCTCGTGAGCTACCTGCGACCCGCCACCTCTCGGCTCCGCCGCCGACCTCCTGCGGGGGCTACCGAACTAGCAGTGGTGATGTTGCGGTTGTACGGCGCCTCTGTGTTAGTTTGCCGACGGCACGCGGAGGGCCGTGAAGTGCGGCCTCCGGGTGCCATTCCCACATACAAAAGAAGGGTTTTCTGACTATGGGTGATTCAATGATCCGCGCCCACGGGGGTGCTTTGACCGATCTGATGCTGCCGGCCGCGGCGGCGGCCGAGGCGCACGCCACGTCGCGCGACTGGGCGTCGTGGGACCTGACGCCGCGCCAGCTGTGCGACCTGGAGCTGATCCTCAACGCCGGCTTCTCGCCGCTGACCGGCTTTCTGGGCAAGGCCGACTTCGACGGCGTCTGCAAGGGCATGCGGCTCGCCAGCGGCGAGCTGTGGCCGATCCCGATCACGCTCGACGTCACCGAGGAGATGGCTGACGGCCTGGCGGCCGGCGACAAGGTGGCGCTGCGCGATCCCGAGGGGGTGATGCTGGCGGTGCTGACGGTCGGTGAGATGTGGACGATCGACCGCGACGCCAAGGCGCTGGCGGTCTACGGCACCACCGACCGCAAGCACTCGGGCGTGGCGCACCTCTACGAGCGCACCAACAACGTCGCCGTCGGCGGCACCGTCGCCGGGGTGCAGCTGCCGCAGCACTACGACTTCGTCCGCCTGCGCAACACGCCGCGCGAAGTGCGGGCGCGGTTCGAGAAGCTGGGCTGGCGCAAGGTGGTGGCGTTCCAGACCCGCAACCCGATGCACCGGGCACACTTCGAGCTCACCCTGCGGGCGGCTCGTCGAGCTCGAGGCCAACCTGCTGATCCACCCGGTGGTGGGGATGACCAAGCCCGGCGACGTGGATCACTACACCCGCGTGCGCTGCTACCAGCGGGTGCTGGGCCGCTACCCGCACAACACGGCGATGTTGTCGCTGCTGCCGCTGGCGATGCGCATGGGCGGGCCGCGGGAGGCGCTGCTCGCACGCCATCATCCGCAAGAACTACGGCTGCAGCCACTTCATCGTCGGCCGCGACCATGCCGGCCCGGGCAACGACGCCGCGGGCAAGCCGTTCTACGGCCCCTACGACGCCCAGGAGATGCTGCGGGAGCACCAGGACGAGATCGGCATCGAGATGGTGCCCTTCCAGATGGTCGCCTATGTCGAGGAGCTCGACGCCTACCGGCCGCTCGACGAGGTCGAGGAGGGGGCCCGGGTGCTGACCCTGTCGGGCACCGAGCTGCGCGACCGGCTGGCCGACGGCCGCGAGATCCCCGAGTGGTTCACCTTCCCCGAGGTCGCCAAGGAGCTGCGGAAGACCCACCCGCCGCGCCAGCGCCAGGGGTTCACGGTCTTCTTCACCGGCCTGTCGGGCTCGGGCAAGTCGACGGTGGCCAACGTGCTGATGGTCAAGCTGCTCGAGATGGGCGGCCGGCCGGTGACGCTGCTCGACGGCGACATCGTGCGCAAGAACCTCTCCTCCGAGCTCGGCTTCTCGAAGGAGCACCGCGATCTGAACATCCTGCGCATCGGCTATGTCGCCTCCGAGATCACCAAGAACGGCGGCATCGCGCTGTGCGCTCCCATCGCGCCCTATGACTCGGTGCGCAAGCAGGTGCGGGCCGGGGTCGAGCCCGGCGGCGGCTTCGAGCTGGTGCACATCGCGACGCCGCTCGAGGTCTGCGAGCAGCGCGACCGCAAGGGGCTCTACGCCAAGGCGCGCGCAGGGCATCATCAAGCAGTTCACCGGCATCTCCGACCCCTACGAGGAGCCGGCCGATGCCGACGTGGTGATCGACACCAGCGACATCTCGCCCGAAGAGGCGGCGCAGCAGATCATCCTCCATCTCGAGCGCGAGGGCTACATCGGGGCCCGGCGTGGCTGAGCGGGGCGCCGGCGGCGGGGCCGCGGCGGCGGCGCCGGTCGACCGGGCTGAAGACCTGCGGCGGATCGAGGCCGGCCTGCTCGAGGCGGCGGCGGCGATCGTCGACATCATCCCGGGCGCCGTCGATGCTGAATACAAGGCGCCCGGCGACCCGGTGACCGAGGCCGACCTGCGGATCGATCGGATCCTCCGGCGGCGGCTGCCGCGCGACGGCGACGGCTGGCTGTCGGAGGAGACGGTCGACGACCCCTCCCGGCTCGGTTGCCACCGGGTCTGGATCGTCGACCCGGTCGACGGCACCCGCGAGTTCGTCGAGGGGCTGCCCGAGTGGTGCATCTCGATCGGCCTGGTCGAGGACGGCCGGGCGGTGGCCGGCGGGATCTACAACCCGGCGGTGGGCAATCTGGTGCTGGGCGCGCTCGAGACCGGCGTCACCTTGAACGGCGAGCCGGTCCGGGTGAGCCAGCGCACGGATATGGCGGGCGCGGTGGTGATGGCCAGCCGCAGCGAGGTGCGGCGCGGCGAATGGGATCGCTTCCAGGACCGCGGCTTCACGGTGGAGGCCTCCGGTTCGGTGGCCTACAAGCTGGCCCAGGTAGCTGCCGGGCTGGCCGACGCCACCTGGACCCTGGTGCCCAAGAACGAGTGGGACGTGGCGGCCGGCGCGGCGCTGGTCGTCGCCGCCGGCGGCGAGGTGCTGACGCTCGACGCCGAGACGCCGCGGTTCAATCGGCCCAAGACGCTCTTCGACGGTTTCGTGGCGGTGCCGCGGGGTCTCAAGGGCCCGATCCTGGCGCTGCTCGGGCTCGGCTGAGGGTGCCCTTCGGGACCGCCCTTCGCCTCACTTCATCGCCTCCAATTCGGCGAGGCGCTTCGTCAGCGTCTCGATGGTCGCCTGCTGCTCGATGGTGTAGAGGGCCAGCTCTTCGACCTTCTCGAGAATCTGCAGCTGCAGCCTGGTCATGTTGATCCCCTTGCTGGCGCGGATGTCATCGAAGGAGAAGACGTTCGGCAGGTGCTTCTCCCGCTCGACGAAAGCCGCCAGCTCCTCGAGAGGCATCAGCGGGTAGCCGGGCTCGAAGACGTAGTCCGGGTAGGTCGTTTCGTTGGTCGCCCCGTCTCGGACCGTCAGCGTGCCCTTGATCGTCAGGTCACCGGTGGTCTCTTCGATCTCGAACTCATTGACTCCCGAGCCGGCGGCGGTGATGCCGAAGGCGCCCGACCCGGTGGTGCGCAGGTCCCAGTCGGCGTTGTTGTTCTCGATGCGGAGACCGACGGCGGAGGTGGTGTCGCGCTTGATGTGCAGAGGTTGCTGCGGCGAGTTGGTGCCGATGCCCACGGCCTGGGCCTCCTGGCCGAGCTGGATCTTGTCCGAGAAGATATCGATGCTGGAGGTGGGCGAGTTCGGCCGGATGCGAAACGGCAGCTTCGAGCCGTCGGTGACGTCACGGATGAAGAAGTTGGTCTCGTTGCCGGCCACGTCCCAGGTGTGGGGAGCGAAGCCGGACGAGCCGTCCTGCTGCAGCCGCACGCTGGGCGTGTCGCCGTCCTTGATATCCAGTTCGACCGACGGCGTTGCGGTGCCAAAGCCGACGCGGCCGCCGTCGTCGACGTAGAGAGAGTTGGTGGGGGCGGTAGCCTCGATCTTGAACGGCACCCGGCTGGCGCTCGCGTCCTCGACCGCGAAATAGTGGCCGCCGCCGTTGGCGGAGTCGTTGATGACGATCCGCCAATCGGTGTCCGGGTAGCTGGCCGCCGTCGAGGTGTCGTTGAAGTGGATCCGCAGGTTGTTCTCCTTCAGCCGGATCGTGTCGAAGCCGAAGCTCTCGCCGTTGACGCAGTCGAAGCCGACGCACAGCGAGCCGTCGATGATCACGTCGTCGAGGTGCAGGATGTCCGCCGTGGCCGGCGCCGCGACGAGGATCACGGCGAGCCCGAAGAGGCAGGCCGCGCTGATGAGCTGGGTTCTGATGCGCTTCATGATCGTCTCCTATCGATTCGTGATCTGGCTCACTGGTTGGCTGCGTCGGAGTCGTCGACCTCGGCCGGCGGCACCGCTTCCCGCGCCGTCGCTCGAGACTCGCCGAAGTCGGCTTCGACAAGGTCGGGGTCGGCGATCGCCCCGTTGGCGATGGTGAACGATCCGGACTGGATCAGCGCCTCGGGCGCGGTGCCGACCCTCCGCGAGCGGCCGTTGTCCCATTGCTCGTCGCTCCGGATCACGCTCTTGTTGAGCTCCAGAGCCGGCGGGATCACCGTCATCTCCCAGGTGTAGGTGCCGTCGGGCAGCTGGTAGCCAAGCGGGTCGACCGCGGCGAAGTGGGCGGCGCCGCCGGTGAACTCGCGGGTGGCGGTGAAGCCGCCCCCCGAGACCGTCAGGACCAGCTTGTCGTAGCTGACCAGGGGGGCCCAGGTCACGCTGCCCGGGGTCGTTTTCATGGCGGCCATCGCGGGTGTCTCCGCCGCCGTCTCCTGCGCGACCGCCGGCAGGGCCAGCAGGGCCACCAGGGCCGCCAGCATCATGGCTGGCCGCACCTTGCTTCTGTTGCTTTCGAGGTAGCTCATCGCTCCGCTCCTTTCCGTTTGCTGGATACTCTCTGTTGGTTCATCGGTGGGCTCGCCGCCGATCTCAGTTCGGCGCCGGGCCGAACGCTGCCGTGCAGGTGCTGTCTCCGGTGCTCGGCAGCGTGACGGTGGCCACCTGGCTGTTCAGGGGAGCGACGCCGCACGCCCCACCCCAGCCGTCGAAGGTGAACTCGTCGATCGGCCTGGCCTGCAGTTTGACGACCTGTCCGGGACCGAACGACCGGGTGCAGTCGTCGTCACAGATCGCCGTCACCGTGCCGCCGATGTCCATCGCCACGTCGCCAAGGCCGGTGCCCTGGAAGATCACCGTCAGGTCGACGCCGAACCCCTGTGCGTTTGCGACCAGGATGCCGACAATCGCCGGGATGACGCTGGTCAGCCCGGTCGCGGTGTCGAGGAGCTGGAACTCGAAGAAGTCGTTGCCGGCAAAGCCGTCGTCGGGCTCATAGGTCACCATGACGCTCGGCAGGTTGCACGGGCTCAGCGGCGAGCACCCGTCGAGGCCGAGCAGGGTTCCGTGCTCGGGCAGGCTGGTGATCTGGTAGACGAGGGCCACCGGCTCCTCCGCCTGGGTGACGGTGAAGCTGTCGCTGGCCGTGTTGTTCTGCTCGTCGCTCTCCGCGACAGCCTGTTGGTAGTCGGCTACCGCGGTGTTCTGGTAGTTGTTGGCGCCCAGCGTCGAGAAGCGAGTGACGCTGAAGAGCTCGCCGGTCGCCAGCGGCGGAACGGCGAACAGGGTGTCCGGCTGCAGGCTGCAGCTCTCGCCGCCGATCTCGAAGCAGAGCGTCGAGGCGCCGGCCGGCGCGCCGCCGATGTTCTTGACGACGGCGGTGAACTCGATGTTGTCCTCTGCCCCCGGGTTGGCCGGATCGTGGGTCAGGCTGTCGACCACCAGGTCCGGCAGCGGCCCGGCGCAGCCGCCGGAGCCGGCGGCGACGATCTGGATCGGCACCGGCGGCGGGGTGGTCGCCGGGGGCGGCGCGGTCGCGTTGTCCTCCTCGCTGGCCTCGGTGACGGTGAACTGGTCGTCGACGAAGGCGCCCAGGAAGACGTTTCCCGTGGGGCTGCCGGACGGCACGCTGGCGCCGCTGTACAGGAAGTCAGAGAGCGTCTCATCGACGGAGAACGGCGCCCCGGGCGACAGCTTCCCGTTCAGGAACTCCCGCCCGCCGGTGAGCAGGGTGTCGCTGGGAGTGATGTCGGCGTCGGCCGAGATGTAGAAGCCGATGGCGGTGCAGGTGGTCTCGTCCGGGCAGCCCGAGCCCACCGGCACCCCGGGCAGGTCGGCCGGTCCGGTGTTGGTGATGGTGATGGTGATTTGACCGCCGATGACCTCGCCGATCTCGGCACAGGCCGGACCGCCGAAGCTGGTGATGGTCAGGTTGGGAAGGTCGGGTTGCTGCGCCACGACGTCGGCGCCGGGTGTCACCGCGACGAGCAGCGCCAGGGCCGGGATCGCCGCGAGCTGTCTTCCGTGTCTCATGGGTTCCTCCTTGTCCACCGTTGCGTTCCTCGTCACTGCGGCTCGCTGTTGCATTGGTCGTCGCAACCGTCGCCGTTGAGCCGGTTGCCGTCGTCGCACTCCTCCCCCGGGTCGAGCTCGCCGTTGCCGCAAGGGTCGTCGCGCCCGGTTTCGTTGGACGGGCCCGACTGACCGGCGGGGATGGCGAGGTTGATCTCGAGCGGCGCCCCCTGGCTGGTGGTCACGTTCTGCGGCACCGCCACCGGCGGCGCCGGCGGGGTCGCCGAATCCACATTGACGGTCATGGTGCCCAGGTCGCAGTTGGTCGGCACCGACGCCTCGCAAGCCTTGAAGACAAAGCTGTCGGTGCCGGAGAAAGCGGCGGCCGCGGTGTAGGTCACCGTCGCGCTGCGCACCGGCACTTCGTTGGCCGGCACCGGCGTGCTGACGGTGTTGCCAGCGGCCGGGCCGCTCGAGATGCTGAAGGCGAGGTCGCCGATGGCGCCCGGGTCCTGGCCCTGCGGCGCGGCGGCGACCAGCAGGATCTCGGTCGGGACTCCTCGAATGGCCTCCGATGAGTCGTCCTTGGCCAGGATCTGCGTCAGCGGCGGCGGATCCTCGGGTACCTCGAAGTCGTTGATCGAGACCCAGGCCTCGTCGCTGCCGCCGTACGGGTCGGTCACGCGGAAGGTGAAGCTGTCCGCCAGGTTGCCCGCCTGGCTGGCCGTGTAGGTGACCGTGGCGCTGCTCGGCGGGCTCTGCGTCACCGCCGACAGCGATCCGGCGCTGGGTCCGCCGACGATGGAGAAGGTGAGGGTCTGGCCTTCGGGATCGCTGCCGGTCAGGGTGATCTCCAGCGGCTCGGTGCCGCTGGTGGTGAGAGCCTGGGGATCGGCGGTGGGCCGGGGGTTGAAGGCACTGTCGAGGGTGACCTCCGCCTTGCGCCCCAGGAGCACGTCCCGGCCCAGGAACGCGCCCCTGGCCTCGGACCTCTGGCGGATCCACACCGTGCCGTTGGGCGCGTAGACGTTGGCCCGCACCTTCGAGCCGATGCCCAGCCGCGCCGCGCGGGGCAGTGCCCAGAGGTTGCCGCTGGTGCCGTTGATGCCGGCGACGTAGAAGACGATGTCGGCGGCGGTTACTCCGGAGCCGGCGGCCGGGCCGACGGTCGAGCCCAGGTCGATCATCAGCTTGCCCGCGACGCGGATCTCGGTGGGTGCCAGGAAGCGCATCTCGGTCGCGACGCCGGCGTCGATCTCGGCGACGTTGTAGATGCCGCCGAGGAAGGTGAGCGAGCCCCTCCAGCGGATCTGGATCTCGCCGTAGTCGCCTGGCGCCAGGGTGTCGGAGCCGTTGAAGGGAACCAGCACGTCGGGCGCGCCCGGTCGGGGGTCGGCGGCCTGAAACGCCGGCGGGTTGTCGCACACCGGCAGGGGCAGCGGCTGGCAGGTGACGTTGCCGCTGCCGTCGGTGAGGTCGTTGCAGAAGACGTCACCGCCGAGGGACGCCGTGGCCCTGACCCGGATCGAGTCGGCCTTGACGGCGAAGCCGGCCGGGGTGGTGGCGTAGAGCCCGACGCCGAGCTCGTGGCCCGGGAAAAGGGTCGGCCCCTGGCTGGCGTCGTTGGCGACGACGACGCCCGAGAGCACGTCGGAGTTGAGCCTGAGCCAGGCGCTGTTGGTGGCGAAGATGGCGGTCCTGCCAAACTCGCAGTCCGCGCCGGCGGCCGGATGGGCGATTGCCAGCGCCACCAGCGCCAGCAAGGCCACGGGTATCGCTCTGCGGTTCCTCATGCGGGCTCCTTTCCCTCTGCGTTGTCGAACGCGGTTGTCGGCAGCCCCCCTAGGAGGGGCTGGCCTGGGCCCACGTTGGCGCCCGGGCTGCCGCCGGGCTGGAGATCGCGGGAGGGGGAGATGGGCTGCGGGCAGGACTCAGCCGAGCGGCCACACCTTCCCCGTGCCCCCTCTCGGTCGATCTCGCTCGCGCTTCCGGCTGGGGGTTCCCGGCCGCTTCGCTCACACTCCCTCCCGGCGCGACTCCAACCTCTCCGCGCCACTCTGTCGCGCGAGCGGCGCGACCCCCTTGCTGTGGATGTCGTCAAGCGTAGAGGGAGTAGGGCCGATCGGTCAAGCCCATCGAAGGAGACGAATACGCCCCGGTCCGGCTGCGCCTCCAGGTCGTGCATGGGGGCCGGGCTTCGCCTGCGTGTTCGCTCCCCGGTCGCTGCGCTCGCAGCCAAGGCTTCGCTCCTCGGGGGCGCCCACTCCGGCTGCGCCCTCCGTTTGTGCAATATGCGCCGGGCTACCCCTCGGGTTATCGCCCGAAGGCCACGACCGGAGCGTAGAGCCGCCGAGGTGACCGGAGTGGCGAGTAAAGCGGACCGCTGGTGGCCCGGCCGCTGGCGTTCGCGGAACCATGACAGGTCGCCGAGCCCCGAGGCCCCGCGTTACGTCGAGGGAGCCATCGCCACGGAGCGTCACCTCGGCGGCTTGGAGCGGTCCCTTGCCGCTCCCCGGCCGTGCGGTATTCGGACGGGGCGAAAAAGAAAAAAGCCCGGCCGCTGCTTGCGGCCGGGCTCTGGAGGTTCGATGAAACGAGGTGCGCCTACTCGACGCTCTTGCCGGCCTCGCTGGCCGCCAGCAGCGCTTCCACCTTGGCCAGCCGGCCGTGCAGCTGCTCGATGTAGATGTGCGCCTTCTCGAGCTCGTTGAGCATGCCGCCGCTCTTCTCGGTGACGTTGAACGGCCGATCGGGCGACGTCGGGCCGACCGCCGGCAGGTGCTGGTTCCGCCACATCGCGGAGGCGTGGTCTTGGATCGACTCCACCTCGTAGTCGGGCGAGAACACGTCGTCGCAGCCACCGGGGGCGACGCAGGTCGGGCCGCCGGTGATGATCGCGCCCGTGATCGTGAGTTTGCCTGTGTCCTCCAGGATGAAGGCGTTAAGAGCGCCTTCCTGGTTCCGGAAGACAAGCTGTCCCGAGGCGGAATTGGAGATGCGCCATATCCGGGGGAAGCTGTTCTGGAGATCGAATCCGGACGGGGTTGCGGCGCCGTTGTTGTTCTGGATCAGGATCCGCGTTCCATCAGCCGCCGTGCTGAAGACATGCAACTCCTCTGTCGGGTTTGTCGTGTTGAGGCCGATGTCACCCGTGCTTGCTTCGATGGTGAGCGCATTCGAGGGCGCCGCGGGGAAGATCCGGAACGGCAGCGTCGAGCCGTTGGAGGCGTCGCGGATGAAGAAGTTGGCCTCGTTGCCGGCCAGGTCCCAGGTCTGGGCGGCGAAGCCGGAGGTGCCGTCCTGCTCGAGCCGCAGCGTGGGGGTGTTGCCGTCCTTGATGTGTAGGTTGACTACCGGGGTCGAGGTGCCGAGGCCGATGTCGCCGTCGTCTTCGACGTAGAGGGCGTTGGCGCGGGCGCCGGCCTCCACCCTGAACGGCTGCCGGCCGGCGTTGGAGTCCTCGATCGCCAGGTAGTTGCCGCCGCCATTGGACGAGTCGTTGGCCACGATCCGCCAGTCGTTCGTCGGGAAGCTGGCTGAGGTGGAGGTGTCCTGGAAGTGGAGCCGCAGGTTGTTCTCCTTCAACCGCAGCGTGTCGAAGCCGAAGCTCTCGCCGTTGACGCAGTCCTGGCCGATACAGGCCGAGCCGACGACGATCAGGTCGTCGAGGATCTGCTGGTCGGCGGCGGCGGGCAGCGCGAGGATCGCGGCGAGCCCGAGCAGCCCTGCGGCTGTCCAAAACGTTCTCTTGATGCTGTTCATGTTCTTCTCCTTCTCGGGGTTGTCGAGATCTCTACTCTCTGCCGTTCTTGCCGTCGGTCGGGTACGACCGCTGGATCGTCGTCTGCTCTTCGGTCGCTAGCGCAGGCGGCGCCGGGGCGGCCTGAGCCGCGCCCGCGTCGGTGCGCTCCAGGATGATGCGGCCGGCTGGCGCCGGCGTCGCAGCGCGGTCGTCGACCGGGCCGCGCGACTCGGCGACGCGGCCCGCCGCGACGGCGTCATCGTCATCGTTGACGATGCGCGCGGCGCGCCGAACGCCACCCAGTTCGGTGGGCAGGGCGGCGGCGGTGTCGCCGTCGGCCCGGCGCCGCGGGGCAGCCTCGGCCAGGCTCGGGTCGGCCATCCGGCCGTTGCGGATGGTGAAGGTGCCCGTCTCGGCCTGCCAGGCCTCGGGCGCCTTGCCGCCGTTGCGCTTGGCGGCGCGCCGTAGCTCCCTGGCCTCGCTCGCGGCCGGCGTCAGGGCCAGCTGCCAGCGGTAGGTGCCGTCGGCGAGCAGCTGGCCGGCCGGGTCGAACAGGTCGAGGGAGATTCCCTCGCCGGGCTTGAAGGTCCGCTCGTAGACCAGGTCGCGGCCGGAGACCGTGATCTTGGCGCCCCGATAGGCGACGGCGGGCAGGAAGTCGACGCCGCCGGCATAGACGGTGGCGTAGGCCAGCGGGGCGCGATCGGCCGTGTTCTGCGCTCCGGCCGGGACCGGCATCGCGATCAGGGTCAGTAGAGCCACCAGCGCGACGGCCGGTGGCAGGAGGGTCGTGGATCTGGGTTCAGTTCTCTTCACGCCGATACTCCTTGATGACTGCTCGATTCTTGCACCCGTTTGGGGTGCTTCAAGGCAAATTCCGATGATTCCCTCACAGGGAGGGTGGTTCTCTGACTCTCTTCCACGCTCTCCACCCCGGTAACTCCTGAGTTCCCCCAATCCCCGAAACGCCTTTGAAGGTGTCGTGAGTGTAGGGAACGACGGGCCCGTCGTCAAGGCTCTCGGCACTCAGGCCCCCCTGCAGGAGATGCAAGAGGGGCCCGGCGGGAAGCCGGGCCCCTGGGTTCTTGGACGTTGCTCGAAGGGGCTACCTTGACTCGGTCAGGGTGACCAGCGCCGCCTCGAGCTCCTTGACGCGACTGTTGAGCTGCTCGATGTAGATGTGCGCCTTTTCGAGCTCGTGCAGGATGCCGGTGGTCTTTCTGGGGATGTCCAGCGGCGCGCCCTCGGGCGTCGGGCCGACGCCCCACAGGTGCTCGTTCTCCCACATGTATGCGGCGTGCTCCTCGATCGACTCGACGGTGTACTCGTCGGGCCGGAAGACGCCGTCGCAGGGCCCCGGATCGCACAGGCCGCCGCCACCGGTCACCAGGGTGCCGGTGAGCGTCAGATCCCCGCCGTCCAGGACGAACTCGTTGCCGGCGCCGCCGGCGGCGTTGACGACGAACCGCCCGGCGCCGTCGTTGGTGAAGCGCCAGTCCTCGGAAGCGTTGATGAACTGCATACCGGTCTGGTTGGCGCCGGTGTTCTCGACCAGGATGCGGGTGGGTCCGCCGTCGGTCCGCCGCACGTGCAGCTCTTCGTCCGGCGAGCCGGTGCCAATGCCGACGTTGCCGGTGGCGGCGATGTCCAGCGAACTGGTGGGCGCGCCCGGCCGGCTGCGGATTGGCAACGCCGAGCCGTTGGTGACGTCGCGGACGAAGAAGTTGGTCTCGTTGCCGGCCACGTCCCAGGTCTGGGGCGCGAAGCCGGAGCTCGTGTCCTGCTCGAGGCGCAGGGTCGGGGTGTCGCCGGTCTTGACGTGAAGGTCGACCGTCGGCGTAGCGGTGCCGATGCCGACGTCGCCCTGCGAGTCGACCACCAGGGCGTTCGATCGTGCGCCGGCGAAGACCTTGAAGACCTGGCGAGCGGCGGAGGCGTCCTCCACCGCGAAGTAGCTCGAGCCGCCGTTGGCGGAGTCGTTGATGACGATCCGCCAGTCGTTGGGCGGGAAGCTCGCCGCGACCGAGGTGTCGAGAAAGTGGATCCGCAGGTTGTTCTCCTTCAGCCGGATCGTGTCGAAACCGAACGACTCGCCGTTGACGCAGTCGAAGCCGACGCACAGCGAGCCGTCGATGATGACGTCGTCGAGGTGCAGGATGTCGGCCGCGGCCGGGGCGGCAGCGAGGGTCAGGGCGAGCCCGACGAGGCAGGCCGCGGTGCGAAGCGTGGGTTTGGTGCCTTTCATGTTCATCTCCTCTGGATTCCTCATCTGGCTCAGGGGTTGCCCTCGTCAGAGTCGTCGATGTCTGCCGCCGCCGCCGCGCGTGTCGCGGCCGGTCGCTTGGCAGTGACGGGCTCTACCTGGTCAGGGTCGACGATCGCCCCGTTGGCGATGGTGAACGACCCGGACTGGACCAGCCCGCGGGGCGTGGTGCCCTTCTTCATCGAGCGGCCGTCGGCCGACGGCTCGTCGCTCCGGTAGTGGTGGTTGTTGGCCTCGAGGGCCGGCGGCGCCGCCGTCAGCTCCCAGGTGTAGGTGCCGTCGGGCAGTGTGTAGCCCTCGGCGTCGACCGGCGCGAAGTGGGGCTTGCCGGTGAACTCGCGGGTGGTGGAGAAGCCGTCGCCCTGAACCGTCAGGACAAGTTTGTCGAAGCTCACCCGCGGCGCCCAGGAGATGCTGCCCGGGGAGGTGGCCATGGCGGCCACCGCGGGCTCCGGGGACTCCTCGGCGATCGCCGGCAGCGCGACCAGCGCGACCAGCGCCAGCGCCGCCAGGATCGTGGCTCTATTGCTATTGATACTTCTCATCGACTGCTCCTTTCCGGTCTGGGCCGAACGGGACCGAGCCCGCGCCGCCAGGCGGCTGGGCCGGTCCGCTGTCTTTCTTGCTGTTGCGCGCATCATATGCCGATCCACCGCCGCCCTCATGGGTTGAAGGTGGCCTCGCAGAGGCTGCTGCCGCTCGCCGGCAGGGTGATGGTGACGATCTGGCTGCTGCCGGCGCTGCTGCACGCACCGCCCCAGCTGTCGAAGGTGGCCGTGCCGACCGGCCGCGCCTGCAGCTTGACGACGGCGCCGGGGCCCAAGGACTCGGTGCAATCGGCGCTGCAGATCGCTACGATCGAGCCGCCCACGTCGAGGGCGACATCGCCGCTGCCGCTGCCCTGGAAATCGACCGTCAGGCCGGGCCCGCTGCCCGGCGGGTTGGCGACCAGAATGTCGATGAGGGCGGCCGCGCTGGTCAGCCCGGTGCCTACATCGAAGACCTGGTAGAGAAAGGAGTCGGTGCCCGCGAAGCCCGGGTCGGGGTCGTAGGACAGCATGACGTTGGGCAGGGTGCACGGTGTCGAGATCGAGCATCCGCTGAGGCCGACCAGGGTTCCGTTGGCCGGCAGCGAGATGACCTGGTAGACCAGGCCCGTCCCATCATTGGCCTCGGTCACGGTGTAGCTGTCGGTCGTGGTGTTGTTGCCCTCGTCGGACTCGACGATGTCGTCGTTGAAGTCGGCGACCGCCGTGTTGAGGTAGTTCTGGGCGACGGTCAGCACCTCGTTGCGCACGAAGGTCTCGCTCTGGCCGGGGGCCAGCGAGCCGACGGCGAACAGCGCCTCCGGCGTGCTCGGGCTCTCGCCGCCGATCTTGAAGGAGAGGGTCGAGGGGCCCGCCGCCGCGGCGCCGATGTTCTTGACCACGGCGGTGAACTCGATGTTGTCCTCGGTGTTGGGGTTGGCCGGGTCGTGAGTCAGGCTGTCGACCACCAGATCCGGCTGTGGACCGGTGCAGCCGCCGGAGCCGGCGGCGACGATGAGGATCGGTTGCGAAGTCGTGTTGTTGGTCTCGTTGGACTCGCTGATCTGTTGGGTCTCGTCGCCGATGACGCCGATGAAGACGTTGCCGGTCGGTACTGGCGGTTGAACCGGCGCCGGTGAAACGATAACCGTGCCGAAGTCGACCGGCACGCTGGCACCGATGCCAAAGCTAACCGCGTCACCGAGGATCGAGCGCAAGTTCGTGCGTCCGCCGGTGAGCAGGGTGTCCGCCGTCGTAATCGTCGCATCGGCCGAGACGTACAGACCAATCGCCGAGCAGGTGGTCTCGTTGGTGCCCGGCGGGCAAGGCTGTGCCCCCGGCGGCACCGACGGGGGTGGTGGCACCGCCGCCGTGCCCACGTTGTTCTCGGTGGCCGTGATCTGCGCACTGCTGAGCGACTCGTTGATTTCGACACAGGTGGGTGCGCTGAAGCCGGTTACGGTGATGTCGGGAAGAAGCGGGCTCTGCGCCATGGCGCCGGCGCCAAAGGTCAACGCGACGAGCAGCGCCAGGGCCGAGACCGCCGTGAGGTTCTTGCCGTATCTCATGGATTCCTCCTTGTCCTCTCTTGCAGTCCTGGTCATAGCAGCTCGCTGTTGCACTGGTCGTCACAACCGTCGCCGTTGAGCATGTTGCCGTCGTCGCACTGCTCGCCCGGGTCGATCTCGCCGTTGCCGCACAGGGTGTCGCGGCCGCCCTCGTTGGAGGGATCCTCCTGGCCGGCGGGGATGGCGAGGTTGATCTCGACCGGTGTCGCCTGGCTGGTGGCGACGCTCTGCGGCGCGGCCACCGGCGGCGCCGGCTGCGTCTCGGGCAGGACGTCGATGGTGATGGTGCCCTGGTCGCAGAAGGTCACAGTGGCGTCACAGGCCTCGAAGGTGAACTCCTCGGTGCCGGTGAAGGTGGCGAGTGGTGTGTACTCGACCTCGGCGCTGCGCACCGGGGTCCCCGGGACCGTCGCCGGGGTGGTCACCGAGCCGCCTTGGTCGGGGGCTGAAGTGATGGCGAAGGTGAGGTCGCCGATCGGGTTGGGCTGCGGGGCGATCGGCGCCGCGGCGACCAGCGTGATCGCGACATCGGTCGCTCCCTGCACAACCTCGGCAGAGTCGTCCTTGGCCAGGACACCCGACAGCACCGGCGGATCCGGCGGGTCGTCGGAGGGGTTGATGTCCACCACCGCTTGGTCGGTGCCGCCCTTGCCGTCGTCGACCTTGAAGACGAACTGGTCGGCGGGCGTCTTCGACGTTGGCGTCGTAGGTGTAGTCGACGCTGGTGGCCGTGGCGGGCCGGCCGTGAGCGACCCGACGCTCGGGCCGGAGACGATGGTAAAGGTCAACGCGTCGCCGTCCGGGTCGCTGCCGGTCAGGGTGATGACGATCGGGTCGGCGCCGCCGGTGATCACCGTCTGGCCGTCGGCCATCGGCGCCAGGTTGAAGGCGCTGTCGAGGACCAGCATCGGCGTTCTTGTCGAAGTCCGCGTCGAAGGCGATGACCGAGCCGGTCGACGGTCGAGTCGCGATCGAGGTGAAAGAGGCCGCTGTCGGGACGCAGGTGGCCGCGCAGAAGTTCACCTGGCCGGTGAAGCTCTTGCCGATGTCGACGTTGCCGCCGACGTAGGCGACGAGATCGGCCCCGGAGAGGCCGGCCCGCCGGCCGCAATGGCCGCGTCCTTGTCCAGCCAGACGTCGCCGGCCACTCGCAGTTGGGTGGAGGCCGAGAAGCGGATGGTGCTGCTTTTGCCGCCGCTTATCGAAGTCACGTCGTAGCCGCTGCCGGAGAGCTCCAGCGTGGCGTAGTCGCCGATGGTGATATCGCCGTATGCGCCCGCGGCCAGTACCTGGGTGCCGGCGGGCACGGTGCAGTCGCCCTGCGGCAGGCAGTTGCCGCCGCTGCCGTCGCCGGGCACTGCCGGGCGGAACGTCGGCAGCGTAGTGAAGACCGGCAGATCCAGCCCGGCGCAGGCGCCGTTGCCGTCGTTGCACTCGACGGCGCCGTTGACGGTGGCTTTGCTGTCGATGTCGACGCTGTCGGCCCGGACGTCACCGTTGATGGTGACGCCCCTGTCGATCGACAGCTCGAAGCCGGGCTCGAGCGTCGGCGCGGAGGCGGCGTCGTTGACCACGACGTCGCCGGTGACCTCGGCGTCTTTGTCCAGCTTGACGCTGTTCAGGGCGATGATCACGGCGTCGGAGACGGCGGCCTCGGCCGGTGGCGGCGCCGCCGCCAGGAGCTCCGGCCAGCGCCACCAGCGCCAGGGGGATCGCGTTTCTCTTGCTCATGCTGGTTCCTTTCCCTCTAGGTTTCTCGAGCTGTCGTCAGGCGAGCGCCGCTTCACTGGGAGTCGTCCTCGGCGGCGGCGTCCCGTTCCAGCTTCTCCAGCCGCCGGTGCAGCTGCTCGATGTAGATGTGCGCTTTCTCGAGCTCGTTGAGCATGCCGCCAGCCTTGCGGGTGAGGTTGAACGGGCCCTCCTCGGGGGTCGGGCCGACGGCCGGCAGGTGGCGGTTCGACCACATCATCGAGGCGTGCTGGTCGATCGACTCGACCTCGTAGTCGGGCTCGAAGACGGCGTCGCAGCCGATGCTGCAGCTGCCGTTGGTGGTGATCTCGCCGGTGATGGTGATGTCGCCGTTGCTCTCCAGGAGGAACTCGTTGCCGGCGCCGCCGGCGGCGTTGACGACGAACCGGCCGGCGCCGTCGTTGGTGAAGCGCCAGTCCTCTACGGAGTTGACGAACTGCATGCCGGTCTGGTTGGCGCCGGTGTTCTCGACCAGGATCCGGGTCGGTCCGCCGTCGGTTCGCCGCACGTGCAGCTCTTCGCTGGGCGAGCCGGTGCCGATCCCGACGTCGCCATCGGAGGCGATGTCGATCGAGCTCGACGGCGGGCCGCCGGCGCGGATCCTGAACGGCAGGGTCGATCCGCCGGTGGCGTCGCGGACGAAGAAGCCGGCCTCGTTGCCGGCCACGTCCCAGGTCTGGGCCGCGAAGCCGGAGCTCGTGTCCTGCTCGAGGCGCAGGGTCGGGGTGTTGCCGGTCTTGATGTGGACGTCCACGACCGGGACCGAGGTGCCAAGACCGAGTCTGCCGCCGTCATCGACGTACAGCGAATGGCTCGGGGCGTTGCCCTCGATGGTCATCGGCGTCCGCGAGATGCTGTTGCCCGAAGTCGCGCTGGTTCCCAGCCAGTCGACCGAGAAGCGGTTGAGCCCGCCGTTGGACGAGTCGTTGGCGCGGATCTGCCAGTCGCCTCGCGGATAGGAGGCGGCGGTGCTGGTGTCGATGAAGGAGATCCGCAGGTTGTTCTCCTTCAACCGGATGGTGTCGAAGCTGAAGGACTCGCCGTTGACACAGTCGAAGCCGACGCACAGCGAGCCGTCGATAATGACGTCGTCGAGGTGCAGGATGTCGGCCGGCACCGGCGCGGCGGCGAGGATCAAGGCGAGCCCGACGAGGCAGGCCGCGAACGGCAGGGTGTTTTGGAAGCTTTTCATGGTGTTCATCTCCTCTCGGTTGCTCGTGTGGCTCACTGGCTGGCGCCGTCGGCGTCTTCGGCTGCGGCTCTCGGTCCATCAATACCGGCCGCGGCACGCCCGGCGGGACCGCCCGGGTCCACGATCGCGCCGTCGACGATGGTGAAGGCACCGGACTGGACCAGCCCGCCCGATGTCGCTGCCGCTTCGCTGGCGCGGCCGTTGGCCGTCGGCCGATCATTGGCGGCCCTGTCGGCGGCGCGCGGCGCCCACTCGGTAGCCGTCAGCTCCCAGACATAGGTGCCATCGGGCAGCAGGTAGCCCCCCGGATCGACGGCGGCGAAGTACGGCTGGCCGCCGCCGAACTCGCGGGTGACGGTGAACCCGCCACCCTTGACGGTCAGGACCAGAGTGTCGAAGTCGCCCCGCGGCGTCCACGAGACGCCGCCCGGGGACGTCGCCATGATGGCCAGCTCGGGAGCCTTTTCCTCCTGGCCGAGCACCGGCGCCGCGACCAGGGCCGCCAGCGCGATCGTCGCCAGGATCTTCGTTCCATGATTCTCGGGTTTCGTCATCACGATGCTCCTTTTCTGTCAGGGCCGGCCGTGGCCGGCACCATGGCCGGCACGGGGCGCGTAGCTGCTGCGGGGCGCGGTGTCAGGGGTACGGCGAACCGGGGGGCGCATCCGTTACGGCAACCTACCCGTTTGAACGGGTAGACCCTATCCCGTACACCGACTCGACCGACCACGCTCCCCGCTCCTCCCTGGGGATTCCCGTCCCCGTTTGGTGCGCTCTCCCTCTCGCGACTTCTCTGCTCTTCCGGTTCGTTCGCTGCTAGCAGCTAGCTCGTACTACCCAAAAGGGTAGGGCTAAGAGGATTGCGGGAGTGTAGGCAGGCGCCGGGGGCTTCGTCAAGCCTATCGACGGCGGCGCATTCCGGGCAGGAATGCGCCGGCAAAAACCGGAGAAGACTGCTTGCTGCCGACTATTCTTGAGATCGAGAAAGAATCTAGAGAATGATCTGGCAGTCGCCGGGCGCGACGGGGCCCGGCGCGAAGCGCAGCGCGTGCTTGTGGCGGCCGTTTGTGCCCGGCAACTCGCCGGCTCAGGAGTCCGGGTCGGGCAGATAGCGGCAGGGGCGCTCGTTCTCGTAGCGCTCGAGGGTGCGCTGGAGCTCGCCGACCAGCTCCGGGTCGTCGCGGTCCATGGCGGCTTCGATCGCCCGGTGCTGGTACTCCGCCGCCTTGTCGCACAGCCCGGACTCGGCGTAGGCCATGGCGACGGTCTCCACCGCTCGCATGGTCGGCGCCGCGCCGACTACCCTGAGCGCCAGCTCCTGGGCTCGAACCCCGTCGCGAACCTCGAGCTCGGGTGTCGCGGCGAGGATCCGGGCCAGGGCGATCGCCAGGTTGAGGCTGCGCGGGATCAGCTCGAGCCCCTCTTCTAGCCGGTCGCGGGCCTCGGCGCTGCGGTTCAGCTCGGTGAGGATCTGGGCCTCGCGAAAGCGGGCCATCTCGCCCGGCGGCGAGAGCTCGGCCGCGGCGCGGTAGTGCAGCAGCGCGTCCTCGAGGCGGCCGAGGCGGCGCTGGACTTCGGCCAGCTCCCAGCGGTAGCCGGCGTCCTCGGGTGCGTAGCTGGCCGCCGACTCGAGATAGGTGACGGCCTCTTCGGGTTTCCCCTGCGCGGCCAGCATGGTGCCCAGGTTGAGCTGGGCGGTCGAGTTGCCGGGAGCGAGCTCGATCGCCTTGCGGAACTGCACCATCGCGTCGTCGAACTTCTCGAGCCGGCCCAGGGTGGTGCCGAGGTTGATCAGCGCCGGGATGGAGTCGGGCGCGGCCTCGAGCGCGCGGCGGAACTCGGCGGCCGCCTCCTCGAACCGGCCCGCCTGGTAGGCGGCGCGGCCGCGCAGCAGCATCACCCGCTCGCCGAGCGCCTTCTCGCTCAGCCCGTCGATCAGCGGGTCGGCCGGGCGGATGCCCACCGTGCCCCGCTTCTCGAGCGCCTGCCGCGCCTCGGCCTCGCGCCCCAGGCCGCGGTAGGCGAGGGCCAGGGGGTAGTAGAGGCGGTCGGCGCCCGGATTCGGCTCGAGGGCCGAGGCGAGCAGCTCGCCGCCCTCGGCGATACCGTTCCTGGGTCACCAGCAGCTCGCCGAGCGTCGCGCCGGCGGCGGCGTTGGCCGGGTCGTTGGCCAGCGCCTGGCGCAGCACCCACTCGGCGGCCTCGGGGCGGTTCAGCCCGGCGTAGACCTGGCCCAGCCGGATCAGGGCAGGGCGTGACCGTGGGGAGGATCGACAGGGAGCGCTCGTAGAGCAGGGCCGCGTCGTCGAGCCGGCCCTCCTGCTGGGCTGAGGTAGGCCAGATGGTAGGGCCAGGAGAAGTTGCGCGGCGCCAGGCGGGCGGCGATGTCGAGGCACTGCTCGGCCGGGCGGTAGAGCTCGTAGGCGAGGTAGAGGCGGCCGAGCTCGCCGATCGAGCCGGCCAGCTGGTCGGGCCGCTTCTCGAATTCGGTCATCTCGCGGACGACGAACTCCCGCATCTCGGTCAGTTGCGCCGCCACCGCCGGCTCGAGGGAGCTGGTGTCCGGGTCGGGCAGGTCGGTTACCTGGACCGCCGCCGGCTCGGCCGTCACCGGTTCCGGTTGGGCGCCCGCGGTGGGCGGGGTGGTCAGCCAGATCAGCGCCGCGAGGATGGCGAGCGGGCGCAGTCGATGGTCGATCTTCATGGTGTTGGTCCTCCAATCGGCGCCGGCGGGCGCAGCGCCAGATAGCGGTTCGCGGGCGGACCGTACCACCGTTGGCGAGCTCCGCCCGGCCAACGGGCCTCGACGCGAAGCGCCGACCCCTTCCGGCCGAGGCCGGCGAGCAGCCGCGGGTCGCCGGCCGAGCAGTAGCTGCCGTCGGTCTGGATGCGCCGGCCGCCGCGTCATGCCGTCGGCGCCGAGCACCGCCGCCTCGGCGCCCAGGGCCGGGCCGCCTGGCGCGCCTCGAGCCCCAGGCCCAGCCAGGCGGCGGCATTGCCGACCCGGTTGCGCAGCAGCCGCGCCGGGCCGTTGTTGTTGAGCACCAGGACGTCCAGGTCGCCGTCGTTGTCGACGTCGCCGACGGCGGCGCCGCGGCTCACCTCGCGTAGGGCGAAGGCGGCTCCGGCCTCGGCGCTGACCTCCTCGAACCGGCCGCCGAGGTTGTGGAACAGCTGATTGCTCTGCTTGAGCGGGTAGGGGTCGCCGGCCGCGGCCTGTTCCTCGAGGATGCGCACCGCGCCGTTCAGGGCCAGCAGGTCGGGCCGGCCGTCGTTGTCGTAGTCGAGCCAGCCGGTGCCGAAGGAGGTGAAGGGCAGGCTCACCGAGGCCAGTCCGCGAGGCGGTCGACTGATCGTCGAACAGCCCGCCGCCGTCGTTGCTGTAGAGGGTGTTGGACTCGCCGGCGAGATGGGTCATGAACAGGTCGACATCGCCGTCGTTGTCGTAGTCGCCGGCCTCCACGCCCATCGCGGCCTCGGGCCGGCCCATCCGGTTGACCGCCGTGCCGCTGAACAGGGCCTCGTCGCTGAAGGTGCCGTCGCCGCGGGCCAGCCACATCTGGTTGACGCGCGCCGTCGTTGGCGACGTAGATGTCGACCCGGCCGTCGCCGTCGAGGTCGCCGGTGACCACCCCCAGCCCCGGGCCCGGCCGGTAGCCGCGCAGGGCACGCTAGGGTGACGTCCTCGAAGCTGCCGTCGCCGCGGTTGCGGAACAGCCGGTCGGGCTGCGGCGGGAAGCGCGATGGGCCGCAGTAGTCGCGGCGGCTGCTGCGGGCGAAGCAGCGCGGATTGCCTGACCAGGTCGAACTCGACGTAGTTGGTCGACGTAGAGGTCGAGCCAGCCGTCGCCGTCGAGATCGGCGAAGGCGGCGCTGGCGCCCCACAGCGGATCGCCCACGCCGGCTTCGGCGGTGACGTCGCGAAAGGTGCCGTCGCCCTGATTGCGCCACAGCTGGTTGGGGCCGACGTTGGTGACGTAGAGGTCGGTCCAGCCGTCGTCGTCGTAGTCGCCGGTCGGCCACTCCCATGCCGTAGCCGGTGGCGGCGGCGAGACCGCTGGTGGCGGTGACGTCGACGAAGCGGGCTCGAGCCGCCGTCGGCGGCGGCCGCCAGGTCGTTGCGGAAGAGCCGGTCGGAGGGCGGCAGCGGGCCGACCGGCGGCACCAGCGCGTCGTCCAGCGTCTTGCCCGGGCCGATCATCGCTCCCTGCACCAGGTAGGCGTCGAGATCGCCGTCGCCGTCGTAGTCGAACAGGGCGCCGCCCTGACCGGTCATCTCGGGGAAGTAGATGCTCGCCGGACATGCCGTTGAAGTGGACGAAGTCGAGGCCGCTCGTGGCGGCGACGTCGACGAAGATCGGTCCCGGGCCGGCCTCGGGCGACTGGGTGGCCGCGGCAGCGGGATTGGCGGCCAGCAACGCGGCCAGGGCCGCCATGAAGTGCTTCCGCATCGACGCCATTCTAGCTGCGCAAGAGGAGTGCCCAGCGTTCTTGACAGCGGCCGGTGTTCTCGGATAGTGTTAGCACTCTCATCGGGTGAGTGCTAACAGGTGCTCCCCGGTCGATCTGTAAGCTATTCAGTCGCAACAACTTACCACCCAAAGCTGCAAGAGGAGGTACGGAACGTGAGTGTAAATGTGCGCCCACTGCATGACCGCGTGCTGATCAAGCGCGTCGAAGAAGAAGAGCAGGTGCGTGGCGGGATCATCATCCCGGACACCGCCAAGGAGAAGCCCCAGGAGGCCGAGGTCGTGGCCGTCGGCCCCGGCAAGCTGCAGGAAGACGGCAAGCGCCAGCCGATGGACGTCAAGGCCGGCGACCGCGTGCTGGTCGGCAAGTACTCCGGCAGCGAGATCAAGATCGACAACGACGAGTACGTGATTCTGCGCGAGGACGAGATCCTGGCCGTCGTCAACGGCCAGTAAGCGCGGCAAACAGGAGGAATTCAAGATATGGCAGCAAAGCAGATTACCTATGCCGAGGAGGCCCGCGGCGGCCATCCTCAAGGGCGTCAACAAGCTGGCCGACGCCGTCAAGGTGACCCTCGGCCCCAAGGGCCGCAACGTGGTCATCGAGAAGAAGTTCGGTTCGCCGACCATCGACCAAGGACGGCGTCACCGTCGCCAAGGAGATCGAGCTGGCGGATCCGCTCGAGAACATGGGCGCCCAGATGGTGCGCGAGGTCGCCTCGAAGACCTCCGACGTGGCCGGTGACGGCACCACCACGGCCACCGTTCTGGCCCAGGCGATCTTCCGCGAGGGCTCGAAGAACGTCACCGCCGGCGCCAACCCGATGGAGCTCAAGCGCGGCATCGAGCTGGCGGTCAAGGCCGCCGTCGAGGCCATCGACGGCATGTCGAAGCCGGTCTCGGGCAGCGAGATCGCCCACGTCGGCACCATCTCGGCCAACAACGACTCCGAGATCGGCAAGCATCATCGCCGAGGCGATGGAGAAGGTCGGCAAGGACGGCGTCATCACCGTCGAGGAGGCGCAGGGCCTCGAGACCACCCTCGAGGTGGTCGAGGGCATGCAGTTCGACCGCGGCTATCTGTCGCCCTACTTCGTCACCGACCCCGAGCGCATGGAGTCGGTGCTCGAGAACGTCAAGATCCTGCTGCACGAGAAGAAGATCAGCTCGATGAAGGACCTGCTGCCGATCCTCGAGCAGGTCGCCAAGCAGTCGCAAGCCGCTTCCTGATCATCGCCGAGGACGTCGAGGGCGAGGCCCTGGCGACCCTGGTGGTCAACAAGCTGCGCGGCACCCTGCAGGTCGCCGCGGTCAAGGCGCCGGGCTTCGGCGATCGCCGCAAGGCGATGCTCGAGGACATCGCGATCCTCACCGGCGGCCGGGTGATCACCGAGGATCTCGGCATCAAGCTCGAGAACGTCCGCTGGGAGGACCTGGGCGACGCCAAGAAGGTGGTCATCACCAAGGACGACACCACCATCGTCACCGACTCCGACGACGACGCCCGCAAGGAGGCGATCGCCGGCCGGGTCAAGCAGATCCGCAACCAGATCGAGGAGACCACCTCGGACTACGACCGCGAGAAGCTGCAGGAGCGGCTGGCCAAGCTGGTCGGCGGCGTGGCGGTGATCAAGGTCGGTGCGGCCACCGAGACCGAGATGAAGGAGAAGAAGGCTCGCGTCGAGGACGCCATGCACGCCACCAAGGCGGCGGTCGAGGAGGGCATCGTCGCCGGCGGCGGCGTCGCCCTGCTGCGCGCCATCCCGGCGGTCGAGAAGGTCAAGGCCGAGGGCGACGTGGCGATCGGCGTGCGCATCGTGCGCCGGGCGCTCGAGGAGCCGACCCGCCAGCTCGCCAACAACGCCGGCGAAGAGGGCTCGGTCATCGTCCGCGACCTGATCGCCAAGGAGCGGCAACGTGGGCTTCAACGCCCAGACCGGCGAGTTCGAGGACCTGGTCAAGGCCGGCGTCATCGATCCGGCCAAGGTGACCAAGACGGCGCTGCTGAACGCCGCCTCGATCGCCGGCCTGATGCTCACCACCGAGGCCCTGGTCTCCGAGATCAAGGAGAAGGACGACGGCGGCGGCGGTGGCGGCGGCGGCATGCCGGCGGCGGCATGGGCGGCATGGGCGGCTTCTAGTCGACCCGGTCGTCCGAACCACTTTCTTCGAGGCCCGGCGCGAGAGCGCCGGGCCTTTTTTTACTGAAAGTGCCGGGGGCGTTGGGCCACCGCGATGAGCCCCAGGCCAGCCCACGGGAGCCAGCGGTCGAAGCGACTCAGGAAGGGTACGCTGAGGTCGAAGATCTTCAGCTGCCAGCGGCTGAACCGCCGCCGGCGCAGGAGCTTGCCGTTCCACAGCCAGCCGGGAACGCCGGCACGGTTGAAACCGTGGCAAGCTTGCAGCTCGAGCCCGGCCGCCGCAAGCTCGCTCTCGAGCTGCGGGCGCTCGTAGCGGCAGCGGTGACCCAGTGCTTCGTCGAGGGTCGAGTAACGGCTCTGCTTCTGCGGCACGTAGAGCAGCAGCCGGCCGCCGGGACGCAGCGCCATGGCAATGTTGTCCAGAGCCCGGGCAGGGTCTTTGACGTGCTCGAGCACGTTGAGGCAGATGACCGTGTCGAAGGACTCGGCAAGCGCGGCAAAGTGCGCCGGATCCTCGAGGTCCAGCCGAGCGACGCCCATGTAAGGCTTGCCCTCCGCCAGGTTGCTCAGGTAGTGCAGGTAGTCGGGGTTGATGTCGCTGGCCACGTAGCGTTCGCGCGGTAGCAGCCAGATGGAGATGTTGCCGATGCCGGCGCCGATCTCCAGCACGCGGCTGCCCACATGCGGCTCGATCGCCGACACGATCCAGCGGTTGAATCGCCGCGCTCGCTCGAGCGAATGCAGGATCCGGGCGCCGTAGGCGTCCTGCTTGTAGAGATCGTCGATCAGCCAGTAGCGGACGATGGTGGTGAGGGCCTTGAAGCCGTCGCGCCAGGTGATCTTCTTGCCCTCCTGGTACGTGCGTCCGCTGTAGGAGATCGGTACCTCGAAGATCCGGAAATTGCGCTTGGCGATCTTGGCGGTGATCTCGACCTCCATGGCGAAGTCGTTCGAGCGCAGCGGGATCGACTGGAGCAGCGGCGCCCGGAACATCTTGTAGCAGGTCTCGACGTCGGTCAGATTGAGATCGGTCAACAGGTTGCTGAGAATGGTGATCAGTCGATTGCCCAGCTGGTGGCGGTAGTAGAGAACCCGCCGCCGGCCGCTGCCGTGAAAGCGGGAGCCGTAGACGACGTCGGCGCCGTCCTCGACGAGCGGCCGCACCAACAGCTCCAGATCGCGCGGGTCGTACTCCAGGTCGGCGTCCTGAAAGACGATCAGGTCGCCGCTGGCAGCGTCGATGCCGGCGCGGATGGCCGCGCCCTTGCCGCGGTTCACGGGCTGTTCGATGAGGCGCAGGCCGGCGATGGTCTCGGCGAGACCGCGCAGGATCTCGACGCTGCCGTCGGTAGAGGCGTCGTCGACAACGATGATCTCCCGCTCGCCGACCGACGGGATCGGCGCCGCCACCAGGCGGCGCAGCAGCTCGGCGACCAGGTAGCGCTCGTTGTAGACCGGAACGATGATGCTCAGCTTCGGCTTGGACTCAGCCGGTGGGGGGGCGGCTGCTTGGGACTCGGTTCGATGCATCGGTTGCCGACGAGGGTTGCGCAGGTCGGGCTAGCGCCCTGGCTGCTGGTCGCGGAACTAGTCGACGGTACGCTGCAGGCCGTCGGCCAGCGAGGTCCGCCGCGCGGCCGTCAGCGCTGGAGACCTCCCGCCAAGTCCATGCTCGGAGTGTAGCCCAGCAGGTCGCTGGCGCTCGTCAGGTCGGCGTGGGCGTGCTCCACGTCACCGGCGATGATCTCGACCTCACGAGCCGACGGAATCGGCGCCGCCGCCAGCCGCTGCAGCAGCTCCCCGACCAGCTGGTGCTCGTTGCAGACCGGTACGATGACGCTGAGCTCGGGCGGCTGGTGCCTGCGGCGCTCGGCGGGCTGGTCGGCGGCGTTCTCCTGCATGCGGGGAACCGGAGCTTCGGCCTCGGAGGGCGGCGCGGCAGCGGGGCGGCGAGGTTGAGTAGGATCGGCTCGGCTTCGGGAATCGGCTCTGGATGCGCAGCATACGACAAGCGCTCGCTCGGCGGGCGGCCACCGTGGTGGCGGCGCTGGCGCCGGGGCTCGGCGAGCGCCGGCTGGGGCGGGCCCATATCGTGGTCACCGCCGGCCGCAGCGGCTCCACCTTCCTGATGCGGGTGCTCGACGGGCTCCCCGGCCTGGCGGTCTATCCCGGCGAGGCCAACCGGCTGTGGCACCCCGGCGCCTACCCGCGGCGGCGCTTCGGCGACCGGGTGCCCAGCATCTGGCGGCAGCCCGAGCGGTTTGCCGAGTACACCCTGGCGCACCGCACCGCGGCCGACACCCGGCGGCTGCGGGCGACCCTCGGCGCCTACCGGGTTTTGACGGGCGGCGACGCGCTGGTGGTCAAGAGCGCCATGATCCAGCTGATCCTGCCTTGGGTTGCCGAGCAGTTTCCCGGCGCCCGGTTCATCCACCTGGTCCGCGACGGGCGGGCCGTGGCCTTGTCGTACGGCAAGCGCCTGCTGGCCCGCAGTGCCCCTGGCGAGGCCGGGGCGGTCCCCGACGGCGAGATGCTGCGGGCGCTGGCGCGCTACTGGCGCGACTCGGTCGCCGCCGTGGCGCGGGCCGACGCCGAGCTCGGCCTGGCCGCCGGCGGCAGGCTGCTGGAGGTGACCTACGAGTCCCTGTGCGCCGATCCTCCGGCCGAGCTCGGGCGGCTGGCCTCGTATCTGGGTCTGGCTGAGCGGGCCGACGCCGGCCGGCTGCCGGCGGCCTTCGACAGCCGCAACTGGAAGGCCGCGGGCGAGCTCGCGGCCCCGCTGGCGGCCGAGCTGGCCGACATCATGCGGGCCGGCCTCGAGCGGTACGGCTATCTGTAGCCGCCAGCCGGCTAGCCCGATCTTCTCACCGACTCTCGACTACGCCGACGTATGTACCTGAATCTGCGAGACTTCCCTCGGTCGGTCATCCTCGACGTACTTCGAGTACGCCTGCGGTGCCCTCGGTCGGCAAGTCCCACATCTTCAGCCACCTACGCCGGCTCGCTGCGAGAGCCGGTGAGAAGATCGGGCTAGGACGCCGCCGCTCGGTCCCGGAACCAGTCGGCCGTGCGGCGCAACCCCTCCGCCAGCGAGGTTCGGGGAGCGACGCCCAGCTCGCGACCGATGCGGCCCGCGTCGATCGAAGAGCGCCGCTGCTCGCCGGGGCTGGGCGGGCCGTGGGTGGCCTCGAGGTCGCTGCCGGTAGCGGTTCGCAGGCCCTGGTAGATCTGCACCACCGTGGTCTCGACACCGGTGCCGACGTTGTAGATGTGGAAGCCGGGCCGGCCCAGCGCCGCCAGGTTGGCGGCCACGATGTCCGAGACGTGCACGTAGTCGCGCGTCTGCAAGCCGTCGCCGTTGATCCGTGGGCGCTCGCCGGCCAGCAGCCGGGTGGCGAAGATCGCCACCACCCCGGCCTCGCCGTGCGGGCTCTGGCGCTCGCCGTAGACGTTGGCGTAGCGCAGGCAGGTGGCGTCCAGCCCGTGCTCGTGGTGGTAGTACTCGAGGTAGCGCTCGCCGGCCAGCTTGGCGACGCCGTAGGGAGACAGCGGGCGGGTGGGGTGGTCCTCGGCGGCGGGGAAGGTCTCCTGCTCGCCGTAGATGGCGCCGCCGGTGGAGGCGAAGACCACCTGCCGCACGCCGCCGCGCACCGCCGCCTCGAGCAGGTTGAGAGTGCCGAGGATGTTGACCTCGGCGTCGAACGCCGGCTCCCGGGTCGATCGGCGGACGTCCATCTGGGCGGCGTGGTGCACCAGCGCTCCCACCTTGCCGCTTGCGAGCAGCGCGGCGGCCTCGGGCGAGCGCACGTCGAGCACGTGCAGCTCGGCCGCGGCCGGCAGGTTCTCGCGGCGGCCGCTCGACAGGTCGTCCACCACCAGGACGCGGTGGCCGCGGGCCAGCAGGCCCTCGGCGACGTGCGAGCCGATAAAGCCGGCGCCGCCGGTGACGAGAACGGTTTCGGGTTCGGGCATCGGCTCTACTGCAGGTAGCCCAGGGCGCGCAGCTGCTCGGCGCGCTCGGGGTCGATCTCCATGGTATCCGCTTCCACCGCCCGTGCGCGATCCATCTCGCGCCGCGCGGTAACCAGGCGGTGGAGCTCCTCGGCCACCTCGGGTAAGCGATCGGCAAGGTTCTCCCGCTCTCCCGGGTCGTCGGCCCGGTAAAGCCAGCGGCCGGTCCCGTCCGGCGTCTTGCCCTCGAAGTAGGTCCACTCGGCGGTGCGCACCCCGAGCTCGTCGTGCTTGGGGTTCTCGAAGAAGACGGTTCTTTGCTCCTCCTCGCGCCCCTCCAGCCACGGCAGCAGGCTGCCGCCATCGAAGCTCGCCGGCACCGGCGCGCCGGCCGCCTCGGCCAGGGTGGGCGCCAGGTCGATCAGGCTGGCGTTGACCTCCAGCCGGCGGGGCTGGCCCCAGTCGAGGCTGGTCCAGACGATCATCGGGATTCGCACGACCTCACCGAACAGGCTGTCGCCGTGGGCCCAGACGCCGTGCTCGCCAAACGCCTCGCCGTGGTCCGCGATGACGATGAAGATCGCGTGCTCCAGCCGGCCGAGCGCCTCGAGGCCGTCGACGAGCAGGCCGATCTGCCCGTCGTGCCAGAGGATCTCCTCGTCGTACTGGTCGATCATCTGCTGCCGGTCCTCCGGCGTCAGCGCCTCGGGGCCCGCCCAGTTGTCGTTCGGCGGCAGGGTCAACCGGTCGACGGTCGGCCGCTGGGCAAAAGCGCCGGCGAAGGGCGGTGGCGGGTCGTAGGGCGAGTGCGGGCCGCCGTAGTGCAGGTAGGCGAATACCGGCCGCCGGGGGTCGACCTGGCCGACCCACTCGAGCGCCCGCTCGGTGAGCGCGGCCGGCCGGCCGCGACCCTCCGACGCCCGGTAGCCTCCGAGCAGCCGCCGGCTGTCGGGCCACAGGGGCAGGACTATGTGGCGCATGAAGAGCGTCGTCGCGGTCAGCGGGCGGGAGGACTCGGTGTGAAAGAGGTCGACCCCGCGGTCGTAGCCGTCCGAGGGCTCGATGTTGGTCCCCCAGGTGAAGAAGCCGATCGCCATCTGGCGCGCCGCGAGGCTCTCGGCCAGTAGCGGCAGATCGGCCGAGATCCGCCGGTTGACCTCGATGGCGCCATGCCGCGAGGGCATCGTCGAGGTGAACAGGGTGGCGACGGCGGGCCGGGTCCAGTTGGTGTTGCTGGCGGCGCGGTCGAACACCAGGCCGGCGGCGGCCAGCGCGTCGATACGCGGCGAGGCGGGCCGGGCGCTGCCGTAGGCTCCCAGATGATCGGGCCGCAAGGTGTCGAGGAGGATCAGGAAGATGTCTGGCGGGCGGCCGCCGCCGCCTTCGGCGCGAATCGGCTGCTGCGTCCTGCCCCGCTGCGGCGTCACCGCCCAGAGGGCGCTGCCGGCGACGAAGACCGAGGGCGAGGGCGACCAGGGCCCGGTCGAACCGCCCGCCGGCCGGCCGCCGCGCCCAGAGGGCCGCCGCGGCCGCCACGACCAGCGCCATGGCCGCGTCGGCGGCGAGGCTGGGGACGCTGAGGCGGGCCGGCAGGAACAGCACGTTGACGGCGATGCCGGTCATCGCGAACAGGGCGGTGAAGGCGGGGGCGACCGGCGCCAACCGCTCGAGCCAGTGGCGCCAGCGGGAGCCGCCCGCGCCCTCGGCCGGCCACAGTCGGGTGGCCACGGCGACCGCCAGCACGGCCGGCAGCCCCAGGGCCAGCCCCAGGGCCGCGTGGATGCCGAGCACCTCCGCCAGCTGGCGCGGGCTGAGCGAGTAGTTGCCGGCTCTCAGGCGGATCAGCTCGATCGCGCCGAAGAGCAGGCCGATCAGTGCCGGCCAGCTGAGCCGCTGCAACATCGAGCCGACCAAGCCTCGATGACCGGTGCCCCTCGACCGGCGCACGGCTAGGTCGAGCCTCGCACGGGCGCCGCGAGCTCCGCCCGGTAGTAGCTCAGCGCCCGCTCGAGGCCGTCGGCCAGCGCCACGGTCGGGCGGAAGCCCAGGATCCGGACGGCCCGCTCGAGATCGGCATGAGCGTGGTCGACGTCGCCTGCGCGACGCGGGCCGTGCGCCGCCGGCGGCCCGTCGCCGGTCTGCCGGACGATCTCCCGGTCGAGCTCGAGGATGCTGGTGCGGCGGCCGCTGGCGACGTTGACCGCGGCGCCGTCGGCGCTGCCGGCGCCGAGGGCGAGCAGGTTGGCCGCCACCGCGTCACCCACCCAGGTGAAGTCGCGGCTCTGCCGGCCGTCGCCGTGGATCCGCGGCGCCTCGCCACGCAGGCGGCTGGCGATGAAGCGGGGGATGACGGCGGCGTAGGGCCCCTCGGGATCCTGGCGCGGGCCGTAGACGTTGAAGTAGCGCAGCCCGACCGAGCGCAGCCCGTAGCAGCGGAAGAAGGCGCGCGCGATCTGCTCGCCGATCACCTTGGAGAGCGCGTAGGGAGACATCGGCTCGCCCTCTTCGCCCTCGCGCCGGGGCAGCAGCGGGCTGTCGCCGTAGACGCTCGACGAGGAGGCGTAGACCAGCCGCTCGACGCCGGCGTCCCGGGCCGCCGCGAACAGGTTGGCGGTGCCCTGGGCATTGACCGCCAGGCTGGTGGCGGGTTCTTCGAGCGACCTGGGCACCGAGCCGAGCGCCGCCTGGTGGAGCACGAAACGGCGGCCGCGGCAGGCCTCGCGACAGCACTCCGGGTCGCGCACGTCGCCTACGATCAGCTCGATCCGGTCGCGCACCCCGGCCAGGTTGCGCGCCGGGCCGGTGGCGTGGTTGTCCAGCACCCGCACCTCGGCGCCGCGCTCGAGCAGCGCCTCGACCAGGTGCGAGCCGATGAAGCCGGAACCGCCGGTGACCAGCACCGGCGCCGCGGCCAGCTCGGGGGTGGACCCGGCGGTCAGTGCAGCACCTCCTCGTCGAGCGCGGCGCGGCCTGGCGAGGGCAGAGCGCGGCGCTCGAGCTGCGCCTCCGGCAGCAGCTCGTCGAGCAGCCGGCGAATGTTCTCGCCGCTGCCAGCCGCCACCGCGTCGGCGAGCTGGTCGAGTGAGTTCTGCAGCACGGCCGCCGGGATTCCCTGAAGCCGGCCGACGAAGATCTTCGGGTGCCGCGTGCGGTCGATCTCCTCGCCGCTCAGCTCGAGCTCTTCGTTGAGCTTCTCGCCCGGCCTGAGGCCGGTGAAGACGATCGGGATGTCCTCGTAGGGGCGGAAGCCGGACAGCGTGATCATGTCGCGGGCCAGGGTCTCGATCTTCACCGGCTTGCCCATGTCGAGGATCATGATCTCGCCGCCGCTGCCGATGGCGCCGGCTTCGAGGACCAGCTGGGCCGCCTCGGCGATGGTCATGAAGTAGCGTCGCGCCTCGGGGTGGGTGACCGTGACCGGCCCGCCCTGCGCGATCTGCTGGCGGAAGATCGGCACCACCGAGCCGGTGGAGCCCAGCACGTTGCCGAAGCGGACCGCGATGAAGCGCGTCGCCGGGAACAGCTCGTGCATCGCCTGGGTGGCGAGCTCGGCGACCCGCTTCGAGGCGCCCATGATCGAGGTCGGCGCCACCGCCTTGTCGGTGGAGATGAGCACGAACGCCTCGCAGCCGGCCTGGCCGCACAGCCGCGCCAGCCGCTCGGTGGCGAGGGAGTTGTTCTTGACCGCCTCGCCGGGGTTGTCCTCCATCATCGGCACGTGCTTGTGGGCGGCGGCGTGCACCACCACGTGCGGCCGGTGCGAGTTGAGGATCGCGGACATGCGGTCGGCGTCGCCGACGTCGGCGATCAGCGGCTCGCGGTCCAGGTGGGGCCAGAGCTGGCGCAGCTCGCGGTCGATCTCGAACAGCGGGTCCCTCGGCCCGGTCGACCAGCAGCAGCCGCAGCGGGTTGAAGCGCGCCACCTGGCGGCACAGCTCGGTGCCGATCGAGCCGCCGGCGCCGGTCACCAGGACCGACTTGCCGGTGAGGAACCGGCGCAGCTCGTCCTCGTCGAGGCGCACCGTCTCGCGCCCCAGCAGGTCCTCGATCTGGACGTCGCGGAAGCGGCTGATCGAGACCGAGCCCTGGAGCAGCTCGAAGAGGCCGGGGATGATGCGCACCCGCAGCCGGGCGCGCTCGCAGATCTCGACCAGGCCGCGGATGGTGGCGGCGTCGGCCTCGGCGATGGTGATGACGACGTGGTCCACCGCCAGCTCGGCGGCCAGCCGCGGGATGTCGCGCGAGGTGCCCAGCACCTTCAGGCCGGCGATCACCGAGCCCAGCTTCGACGGGCTCGTCGTCGACGAAGCCCGCCAGATCCAGGTCGACGTCGCCCCGGTTGCGGATCTCGCGCACCGCCATGATGCCCGCCCGGCCGGCGCCGACCAGCAGCACCCGCCGCCGCCGTCCCTCGCCCGGGCGACCGCTCGCGGCGTCCGCGCTCGTAGCGCTCGTAGAGCGCTCGCCGCAGCACGCGCAGCGACAGCAGGCCGCCCCAGGCCAGCCCGGCGTCGAGGATGATGACCGACAGCGGCACCCGCCACATCTCCAGGGTGTCCGGCAGGCCGAAGCGCAGCAGCAGCAGCGGCGCGGTCGAGATCGGCCGCCGCCCACAGAAACGGCCGGATCTCGGCCATGCTGATGTAGCGCCAGATGAAGGAGTAGATGCCGCTGAACAGGACGACGACGAACTGCGCCAGCACCACGACCGGCAGCTGCGCCAGCCCGAACACCAGGTACTCGGGCGGGATCTGGAAATCGAATCGCAGCAGATAGGCGAGCGACGAACGCCGCCACCAGCAGCGACAGGTCGAGGATGTACTGCACCTCGCGGCGCAGATGGCGCGCCCAGAACGGGCGCCGCGGGGGCGGTGGGGTCTGGCGGCGAGGGGTGTTGCGGAGGATGGCTCATCGATCGATCGCGCGGCGCAAACGGGCGGCGGCGGCGGTGGCGAAACGGGCGCAGAGACGTATCGGGTGGAGGAGTCGGCGGCGCGAGGGCCCCGGGTGCCTCGCCGATCCCTCGCGCAGCGGTCTCCAACGGCGCGCCCTGGGCCTTGAGCTTGCCCGCAATATAGCGCATCAGCTTGCCGTCACGGCGCGCCTGGCGCAGCCTGCCGGCGGTGTGATCGAGGGCCAGACCTTGACGGTAGGCGCGATCCAGCGCGCCGGCCACGATGTGGCGCAGCAGGATGGCGCTGCCTCGGTCGTCGCCGTCGTCGCGGGTCATGGCGCGGCCGGCTGCGAGCCGGCCCGCCAGGCTGAAGATTGCCCGCGTCTCGTCCGCGGCCAGGATGTCGCCGATCAACGCCGCCGCTCGCGACTCGAGCTCCTCGCCGGGGTGGGCCGCGGCGAGGTCGGCGAGGTCGGCGACGGCGCGCAGCAGCGGGTAGGTCGCCGGCCGGTGGCCGTGCTGTTCGAGAGCGTGAACCGCCAGGTGGGCCGCCATCAGGGCCGGCGCCGGCAGCCAGCTCGCGGCGCCCAGTCCGGCCGGCCGGCAGAGGCCGGCCCGCAACAGCTCGTCGGCGGTCGCCCAGCGGGCCGCCGCCACCCGGATGCCGCGCAGGCGGTAGTGGATGTCGACCATGGTGCCAGTGGGCGCGGCAATCGGCGGCAGATGCTGCGGGTTGCCGGCCTCGGCCGAGCTCACCCAGCCGTCGGCGACCAGCAGCTCGCGCAGCCGTTCCCCGGCTGGCCGGTCGAGCAGCACGTCGAGATCCGCGTAAGGCCGCCAGCCGGCGGGACCGGCGAGCATCAAGCCGAGCGCGTAGCCCTTGAGAAGGATGATCGGCAGCGCGTGGCGCTCCGCCAGACCGGCCAGCCGCCGGGCGGCGCGGTCGCCGGCCAGGGCGATGGCGACGCCGCGGCGGTGGCTCCGTATCGGCCCCGAGGCCGCGTCGCCGAGCAGCTTCTCGATGGCGGCGGCGCCGTGGCGGGCGACGATCCGCGACCCGAGATCGAACTTGCCGGCGAGCTCCCCGGCGACTGCCGGGTCGCCGGCCAGCGGCGGCAGGGCGGGCCCGAAGGCGGCGCCGAGCAGCCAGTCGAGCTCGGGTGGTTGCGTGATCGGCGGCGGGTCGAAGCGCATCGGCGGGCGGTTCAGCCGGCGGCCGGCGGCTGGTCGCCGGACACCCGCGCCGGGACGCCGATCGCGGTCTTGCCCGCGGCGAGGTCGCGCACCGCCACCGCGCCGGCGCCGAGCACCGCCCAGGGGCCGATCGAGACTCCCGGCGTCACCACGGCGCCAAGCCCGACCAGGGCGCCGGCGCCGATCGTCACCCCTCCGGCCAGGTGGGCCCCGGGCGCGACGTGGGCGAAGTCGCCGATGACCGAGTCGTGATCGATGGTGGCGCCGGTGTTGACGATGGCGTGGGCGCCGAGGATCGCATCGGGCTGGATGACCGCGCCGGCGGCGACGAATGCGCCGCTGCCCAGCCGGACGCTGGCGTGGACCCAGGCGGCGGGATGGACGACGCTCTGCCAGGCGAAATCGACAGCGCCGGCCAGCCGGCGCCGGTCGACGTTGTCGCCGATCGCCAGGGTCGCCGGGCGGTCGGCGGCGGCGAAGTCGGCGATGGGGCCGGCGATCGGGACGCCGAGCAGCGCGCGGCCGTGCAGCGCCGAGTCGTCGTCGAGCACCGCGGCGACCCTCGCGCCCAGCTCGAGCAGGGTCGCCAGCACTACCTTGCCGTGACCGCTGGCGCCGAGGACCACCCAGCCGGACCCGAGGCTCATTCGCGCTGGCCCCGGAACTCACGCACGGTGGCGTGGTCGGCGGCGGTGACGCCGCGGCCGCGCAGCACGGTGCCGATCGTCATGAGCAGGATCTTAGCGTCGATGGCGGGGCCCAGATGCTCGGCGTACCAGGCGTCGAGCTCGAGCTTCTCCTCCCAGTCGAGGGCGTTGCGGCCCTTGACCTGGGACCAGCCGGTGATGCCGGGGCGCACCTGGTGGCGCGTCGCCTGGCGCGGCGTGTAGCGGTCGAGGTAGCGCATCAGCAGCGGCCGCGGGCCGACCAGGCTCATCTCGCCGCGCACGACGTTCCACAGCTCGGGCAGCTCGTCGAGGCTGGAGCGGCGCAGAAAGCTGCCGAAGGGGGTCAGCCGGGCGGCGTCCGAGCTCGTCGCCGCCGCCCGCCGGCCGCATGGTGCGGAACTTGTAGCAGGTGAACGGCCGGCCGGCGAGGCCGGGCCGCGTCTGGCGGAAGAGGACCGGCCGGCCCAGGATTGAGAGCACCGCCAGAGCCACCACCGCCAGCAGCGGCCAGATCAGCAGCAGCAGCAGCGCCGCGGCGCACAGATCGAAGATGCGCTTGCCGAGCCGGCGGTAGAGGCCGCCGCGCGGCGCGCTCATCGGTCGTCCACCTCGCCGGCCAGCAGCAGCCGGTAGCGATCGGCCCAGCCCTGCCAGACGATCTCGCTGCGGAACAGGCGCCGCGCCCGCTCGGCGGCGGCGGCGCCCTGCTGCCGGCGCAGCTCGCCGTCCTCCAGGTAGTCGACCAGCGCCCGGGCCAGGGCCGCGCGGTCGCCGATCGCCACCAGGGCGCCGGTGACGCCGTCGTCGACCGCGTCGACGGTGCCGACCGCGCGGTAGCCGACGGTGGGCAGGCCGCTGGCGGCGGCTTCGAGGGGCGCGTTGGGGAAGCCCTCGCGATAGGAGGGAAAGGCCAGCAGGTCCATGGCCGCATAGTAGGGCGCGGTGTCCGCCACCCAGCCGGCGGTGACGACCCGTGGGTCGGCCAGGAGCCGCTGGCGGGTCTCCGGCCGGACCGGGTCGCCCCGCTCGAACTCGCCGATCAGGAGCAGGCGCGCCGCTGGGCAGCGGGCGGCGACGGTGTCGAGAAACGCCGCCGCCAGGTCTTCGACCCCCTTGTCCCGGGTGAGGCGGCCGACGCAGCCGATCACCAGGGCGTCGGCAGGCAGGCCGAGCCGCTGGCGCAGGTCGGCGGCTTCCCGCCGCCGCTCCACGGTGTCCGCGAAGCGTTCCGTGTCGACGCCGTTGGAGGAGCCGTTGGCGACCAGGATGGTCTTGGCGGCGGCGGCCAGACCCAGCTCCAGCGCCCGGTCGCGCAGGCTGGGGCTGACGCAGGCCACCCGGTGGGCGAGACTCGCCGCGGTCTTCTCCGCCAACCGCAGCAGGGCCCGCCGGGCCCCGGTGGCGGTCTCGAGCGGCATGCCGCGGATCGTGTAGAGCCGGACCGGCACCCCGGCCAGCCAGCCGGCGATCATCCCCAGCAGGCCGGCCTTGGGCGAGCTGGCGTTGATCAGGTCCGGCCGCAGCCGGCGCAGCGCGCGGGTGAGGCGCATCAGGCTCAAGAGGTCGGCCAGCGGGGCGATCCGCCGGCGCATCGGCACCGCCACGACCGGCACCGACTCGCGCTGGGCGAACTCGTCCAGGTCGGCGCCCGGGGCGGCCACCACCCAGACGTCGAAGCCCTGGCGGCGCAGAAACCCCGCCTGGCCGGCCATCAGGTAGCGAGCGGTCATCGGGTGGGTGACGGCGAGCACCAGCCGGGGTCCACGAGCGCCCGGCGCCGGCGGCTCATGTTGGGGGGCGGCCAAGGTCGGCGTCGATCAGGGTTGCGGGCGGGCCATGGCGGCGGCGACCTGGTCGGGTCGCCAGGGCGCGGCCGCCGCTCGGGTCTCGCTCCGCGCCGGCCGGGCACGGCGGGCGATCGCCGCGGGCGAACGCCTCGAAAGTGACGAAGAACAGCAGCAGCAGCCAGAACGTCCGCTCGGTGATGTGCCGGTTGTAGATGTAGCTCACCGACAGGCTCCAGAGGGCGATCGCCAACATCACCGCGGTGGTGCGGTAGGCGGTGTGGCGCAGCATGGCGACGATCCGCAGGCTGCCGAATAGCAGGTAGGCCATCATCGCCGTGTAGAGGCCGAGCCCGACCAGCCCGAGCTCGGCCAGGAACCGCAACGGGGTGCTGTGGACTTCGTGGTTGGTCAGCGAGTAGCGGGAGTTGTAGTAGGCGCCCCAGCCGATGCCGAGGATCGGGTAGTCGCTAAAAGCCGCCATCACCCCCATGCGCTGGAGCTCGAAGAAGTTGTCGTCGGCGTCCGTCGGGTCGCTGCCGATGGCCATGGTCAGCCGCGCGCCGATGCCCGAGACCCGTTCCTGGAAGAAGGCCAGCTGGGGCAGCCATCTGGGCCCGGCCGTATAGAGCACCCCGACGAAGACGAACAGGGCCAGCGTCGTGGCCAGCGTCGAGCGCCGGCGGCCGCGGGCGGCGAGCAGGAAGGAGAAGGCGACGCCCACCAGCCCGATGATCAACGACAGGTACACCGAGCGGCGGCCGGAGATGGCTACCGGGTAGACGGTGGAGGCCAGGGCGAGCAGGGAGATGAAGCGCTCGCGCCTGGGCAGCCCCGGCCAGGTGCTGTAGAGCAGGACCAGCCAGAAGGCGGAGAGCATGTAGTTGGCCATGTGCGCCCGGTTGCGGAACGGGCCGGCCTCGTCGACCGCGCCGCCGGCCTCGATGCCGGCGAACAGGATCCACGGCCCGATGATGAGGGCCGCGTAGGTCACCAGACGCAGCAGCTTCTCGGGACTGATCTGGTACCGGACGAACAGGTTGTAGTTGACCAGGACAAAGAGCAGCTGGAAGACCAGAATGAGCGTCTGCACGATTCCGAGCCTGATCCCGGGGCTCTGGAACCACGACAGCGAGATCAGGGCGGCAGTGGCCAGCAGCACCTGGATCACCACGATCGGGTGGCTGTGCAGCCGCTGTCCCTGCCCCTTGTAGAAGAGCAGGAAGGTGACGATCAGCAGGCCGCCGAGGATCTCGAACGGGCCGAAGTTGTTGCGCAGCCCCGGGATCAGCTTGATGCCGGTGATGAAGGCGGTGAAGATCTGGGCGCTGAAGAGCAGGCGCAGGAGGACCGGCACCTGCGGGTCCAGGATGTTCGTTCGCGGTCGCGTCATCGGCGCTCGCCCACGAACTCCAGGATCAGCCGGGCGACCCGTTCGGCCGCCCCTTCGCGGGTCGCGAACTGTCGCTGCAGATAGGCTTCGACATCGGCTCGGCGCTGCTCGGAAGGCTCGAAGAGGGACGCCAGCTGAGGCGCCATTGGCGCGCCCCACGACAAGCCTGTCGCCGCCCCCGAGTCGACGTAATCATACTGAAAGCCGTGCCCCGGGAGCTCCAGAACCGCCAGCGGCAGGCCGTGGAGAAGGGCCTCGAGGCCGACGGTGGAAGCCAGCACCACCACCGCGCCGGCTGTCTGGAACAGCTCTTCGAGCGGCGTGTCGGTGTGGATCGCGACCCGGTCCCGCATGCGCTCGGCGATCAGCGGCCGCAGCTCCCGTGGATCCTCGCGGCTGTGCAGCTTGACCGCGAGATGAAACCCGGGATCGGCGAACAGCGGCTCGAGCTGGTCGAAGAACCGCCCGACAAGAGCGAGCTTCTCGTCATGCGTGCACAGCCCCTGGTCGTCGATCGGGTTGGTCGCCAGCAGCAGGGTGCGGTTGCCGGTCCCGCCGGCGGAGGGGCTCGCCTGCCGGTCGAACCGGGGGCTGCCGGTCAGGTGGATCCGCTCGGGCGCTACGCCGGCGGCGCGAAAGTAGCCGGCGCTGGCCTCGCCCCAGGCGGCGACCGCCGCGGCCCCGCCCGCGCCGTAGACCGGCTCGCCGGTCTGACCGGTCAGCGGGAAGCGGATGCCCTCCTGCAGCAGCAGGAACGGGATCCGCCGGACGTGCAGCAGTCTGGCGATCCGGTCGTAGGGAAAGGCGGCGTCGTTGGGCAGCACGGCCAGAGCGGGCCGGCGGCCCAGCAGGGCGCTCAGGCGAGGGGCGAGCAGCAGGCGCCAGATCAGCCAGCGCGCCAGCCGCCGCGCCGCGGTCGGCGGCCCCGGCCGGGCGGCAGGGCCGACCGAGGGCGAGCCGCGCAGCCGCCAGGGCACCACCTGCCGGACCTCGACGCCGCTCGGCGCGCTCGCCGCGGCCGGCGTCGGCAGGCCGCGCAGCTCGCACAGCGAGAGCACTCGTGCCGTGCTGCCGCCGTCGCGCGCCAGCCGCGCCGCCACCGGCCAGCTCATCGTCCGGTGGTGGCCGTCGTTCGAGATCACGAAGTCAACCCGCGGCATCGCCCGGGCCCTCCACCTGACGATCGATCTCCTCGCCGATCCGCTGCGCCATGCGCACCACATAGTCGATCTCGGCGAGCGGCGTCGGCGAGGGGCCGAGATCCTGGAGATGCCGGGCAAACTCCTGGATCAGCAGGGCGTGCGGCCGCTGCCCCGGCCGGCGGCCGGCCAGATAGCCGGCCCGGTCGAGCGGCCAGCGGGCCGCCGCCGCCAGCGCCTCGCCGAGCCCGCCGCCGGCCCGGCGCAGGCGGCTGTCGCCGCGGGTCCGCAGGGTCGCCGTGTCGCTCAGCAGATCGACCGTGATCTGGCCGGCAGTCCCCCACAGCGTCAGCAGCCGGCGGTTGAGCCCGCAGTTGGCCGAGTAGTGCACGTCGGCCATGCCGGCGGGGCCGCGGAAGACCACGGTGACCTCGTCGGCCGGCGCCCCGAGAGGCGCGCTGGCGGTGTGCAGGGCGGTGATCGAGGCCGGCTCCAGCGGGCCCAGGAAATGGTGAGTCAGGTAGAGCGCGTGCGGCAGCGTCTCGAACCAGCGGCCGCCGGGCAGGCCGTGGGACCAGTGCGGCCGGCCCAGCATGCGGTCGCTCGCCGGGTCGGTGAGGAAGAGCCGGCTGAGCCGCAGCAGGCGTCCCACCCGGCCCTGCTCGACCCAGCGACGGGCTAGCCGCACGGCCCGCACGTACTTCAGGTTGTGCACCACGGCGATGCGCGAGCCGGAGCCCTCGATCAGTCCGGCGAGCTCTTCCCACGCCGCGAGCTCGGTGACCAGCGGCTTCTCGCACAGCAGGTGGCGGCCGGCCGCCAGCGCGGCGCGGGCCAGCTCGGCGTGGGTGGCCGGCGGCGTGCAGACGTCGACCACGTCGCAGCTGTCGACCAGCGAGCCGATCTCGTCGTGGACCCGACGGACTCCGAACTGGCGCGCCCTCGCCTCGGCCGCTTCGCGGCGGACGTCGAGGATGCCCGCGAGCTCGCAGCCCCGAGCGGCGCGCCACGCCGCCAGGTGGCTGGCGGCGATGTGGCCGGCGCCGACGAGTCCGATGCGGAGGGTCTTCATTGCGGGTCGTGTCCCAGGTCCGGCCGGCCGCGGATTGCCTCGACATAGCCGTCGAGCGTGGCCTCGACCGAGAAGCGCCGCGCCGAGCGCCGCGCCTCGCGGCCGATCCGGGACCGCAGAGCTCCATCTTCCAGCAGCCGGGCGAGCGTGGCAACCATCGCCGGGCGATCGTCGACCGGCACCAGGAACCCGTCGACGCCGTCGTGGACGATTTCGGCCGGCCCCGCCGGGCAGTCGGTGGACACCACGGCGGCGCCGCAGGCCATGGCCTGGATCAGCACTCCCGGCAGGCCCTCGAAGCGCGAGGCGAGGACAAAGACCGCGCAGCGGGACATGTAGCGAAACGGGTTGGGGTCGAAGCCGGCGAGCCGGACGCGGTCGCCGATGCCGAGCCGCGTCGCCAGTCGTTCCAGGGCCGGCCGCTCCGGTCCCTCGCCGAGAATCATCAGCCGCGGCGGCGGCTCGGTCGCCAGGCCGGCGAACGCCCGCAGCAGGTGATCGAAGCCCTTGGCCGGCACCAGCCGCCCGGCGCCGAGGACCACCGGCGTGGTGTCGGCGAGCCAGGGATGGGGCGGCTCTGCCGCCGCCAGGGTGGCCAGCTCGGGCGTCACGACCGGGTTGTAGACCACCCGCATCCGTGCCGGCCGCAGCCGCAGGCGCCGCGCCAGATCCTCGGCAACTCCGCGCGACACGGCGGTGACGCAGTCGGCTCGCCGATAGAGCCACCGCTTGAGCAGCGCCTGGAGCCGGCGCTTGAGCCGCCCCTGGTCGCGGTAGAGGACGTTGCGCTCGCTCAGCACCAGACGGATGGGTCGGCGGCACACGAGGTGGGCGAGGCAGGCGATCAGGTTGGCGCCGCTCGAGGTCGACAGCAGGACGTCCGGCGAACGGCGGCGCAGGAGCCGGGCGAGCGGCAGCCAGGCGGTCCACAGTCGTCTGCCTCCGAGATCGTGAACGGGCACGTCGGCGGGGAGCTCGCCGACGAGCGCCCCCTCGGCGCGCATCAGCGCCAGCTCGGGCCGGAACCGCCGCCGGTCGAGCTCCCGCAGCAGGGTCAGCGTCACCCGGTCGGCGCCGCCCTGGCCCAGGGTCGGGCGGACGATGCAGAGCTTGAGCGGCTGCCGGCCGCCGGCGCGGTCGCCGCTGGCCGCCTCAGCCAACGACAACGCTCAGGCCCTCGAGCACGGCCCCGGCCCGCGCCTCCCAGGTGTAGCGCTCGCGCTGCTCGGCGCGGGCCCGTTCGCCCAGCCGGCGGCCGAGGGACGGATCCTCGAGCAGCCGGCGGACGGCCCCCTCCCAGGCGTCGATCCGGTCCGGCGGCACCAGCAGCGAGTTGGCCTCGTCCACCAGGACCTCGCGCAGCACCGGCAGGTCCGAGGCGACGATCGGCCGGCCCATCGCCATGTACTCGAACAGCTTCATCGGCGACATCCAGGCGCTGGTGTCGGAACGGCCGCCGGCGATCGTCACCCGCGTCTGGTAGGGCATCAGCAGGATGTCGAAGCGATCGTAGATCACGGCCAGCCGGGCCGGCGGCACGAAGCCGTGGAAGATCAGGTTTGCCGGCGGCGACAAGCCGCGCCAGCGGGCGAGGTCGGCCTCGCTGCCGCCGACCGCGTGGATCTCGCACTCCGGCAGGCGGGCCGCCAGGCCGGCGAGGATCTCGATGCCGCGGCCGGGGTAGAGGTGGCCGACGTACCCCAGCCGCGGCCGGCGGCCGGCGAGCGGCGGCGGCGGCCGGCCGGCGGCGACCGGGTCGGCCGCGTCGTGCGCGACGACCACGTCGCCGTGGCCAGGCAGCAGGTCGAGGCCCTCGAACCGCCGGCGCAGCTCCGCCGAGATCACCACCAGCCGGCTCAGCCCCGGCGCCGCGGCCAGCCGGCGCCAGAGGCGCCGCGTCCAGCCGCCGGCGGGCAGGCCGTGCGCCTCCCACACTACCGGCCGGCCGCGCCGCGCCAGCAGCCAGGCCGCCAGCGGGTCGCGGCAGTAGTACAGGTCGGCCGCCTGCCCGGACCCGGCGCGGCGCCAGACCCCCCACAGATAGCGCAGGCCGCCGCCGCGCCCCGCCGGCCGCGGCACCTTCTCGATCGCGAAGCTCGCCGGTACGCCGTAGAAGGCGAAGTCATCCGCCACCCCGGTCTCCTGGCGGGCGGCGCATTCCTTCGAGACCAGGGTCACCTGGTGGCCCCGGCCGGCCAGCGCGGCGCACATCCGCATCACCTGCATGCTGGAGGCGCGGCGCGACGGCACGTAGGCGCCGGAGACGTAGAGGATGCGCATCGCCCCGCCGGTCACGAGCCGTAGCGGCGCGCCAGCTCGGCGACGATGCGCTCGGCTGCGGCGCCGTCCCACAGCGGCGGTGGCGGCGGCGGGCTGGCGGGCGGTGCGCCCAGGGCCTCCTCGGCCGCTGCCAGGATCGCCGCCGGCTCGCTGCCGACGAGCCGGTTGGTGCCGGCATCCAGGGTCACCGGCCGCTCGGTGTTGTCCCGCAGGGTCAGGCACGGCACTCCCAGGACGGTGGTCTCCTCCTGGATGCCGCCGGAGTCGGTGAGCACCAGGCGGGCGCCGTCCATCAGGCCGAGAAAGTCGAGATAGGTGAGCGGCTCGGTAGTGCGCAGCCCCGGCAGCTCGGCCGCCGCGGCCCGGTCGAGGGCGCCCCGGGTGCGCGGGTGGACCGGGAAGATCACCGGCAGCCGCCGCGACAGTTGGCCGACGGCCTCCAGGATCCCGCCGAGCACCCGCGGCTCGTCGACGTTGCTCGGCCGGTGCAGGGTGAGGATGGCGTAGTCGGCTTCGGTGACGCCGAGCCGGCGCAGGGTGGCGGCACGGTGGCCGCCGGCCGCGGCGCGATGGCGCAGCAAGCTGTCCACCATGGTGTTGCCGACAAAGACGATGCGGTCCTCGGCGACGCCCTCGCGGCGCAGGTTGCGCTCGCCGCTGGCCTCGGTGGTGAAGAGCAGATCGCTCACCGTGTCGGTCACCCGGCGGTTGATCTCTTCCGGCATCGAGTCGTCGAACGAGCGCAGGCCGGCCTCGACGTGGGCCACCGGAAGGTGGAGCTTGACCGCCGTCAGGGCGGCCGCCAGGGTCGAGTTGACGTCGCCGAAGACCACCACGCAGCCGGGCCGTTGCTCGATCAGGATCGGCTCGAGGCGGCGCATCACCTCGGCGGTCTGGACCGCGTGGCTGCCCGAGCCGACGCCGAGAAACAGGTCGGGCTCGGGCATCTCGAGCTCGCGAAAGAACTCCGCCGACAGCCTGGCGTCGTAGTGCTGCCCGGTGTGGACCAGCCGTGGATGAAGACCGGGATGAGCGGTGGCGGCGTGGAAGACCGGTCCCGCTTTGACGAAGTTGGGCCGTGCTCCCACCACCAGCAACAGCGAGATGGCCGCCGTCCCCGACGCCGTCGCGCCACCGTCGCCGCGGCTGCCTCCGCCCCTGACGTTCACCGCGGCACCGCCGGCTCGGCGCTCGCCGCGGCGGCGGTGGCGGGGCGCGGCCCGGCCAGTCCCGCGAGAAACGCCTGCGCTCGCTCACCGACCCGCTCCCAGCTCAGCTCTTCCACCGCCGACAGCCGGCCGGCGGCGCCCAGCCGCCGCCGCAGCTCGGGGTCGGCGAGCGATCTCAGGGCCGCGGCCAGCTCGGTCGCGGAGCCCGGCGCGACCACCAGGCCATTGTCCTGGTGGCGCACCACCCGGGCCTGATCGCCGACATCGGTGGCGACCACCGCTCGGCCGAGGGCCAGGTACTCGGGCAGCTTGGACGGGAAGCCGAAACGGCCGCTGCGCGATTCGGGCCGTGGCACCACCAGGACGTCCGCGGCGGCCAGCACCGCGGGGATCTCGTCGTAGGACACCGGCGGCAGCTGCGTCAGCCGTGTCCCCAGCGTCTCGCGAGCGCGCCGCGCCAGCTCCTCGCCGCCGGTGGGGTCGCCGACCAGCAGGAGGCGGAAGCGGTCGTCGAGCCGGGCCATCGCCTCCAGCAGGACGTCCAGACCCTGATAGGGGCGGAAGTTGCCGGCGTAGCCCACCGTCACGGCGTCGCCGAGCGCGGCCGGCGGCGCCTGGAACAGCACCGGATCGACGCCGCCCCACAGCACCCGGGTCGGCTTCCCCAGGGGAGTCAACCGGCGGGCCAGGCTCTCGGAGGCGGTGGTGAAGCCGTCCATCCGCGGCAGCCAGCGACGCTCCTCCAGCCGGTGGCCGGCGAAGGAGAGCAGGCGACGCGGCAGCGGCTTCCAAGCCTGCTCCAGCTTCTCGGCCGCCAGATCGCCGTGCAGGTCGACCACTCGCGGCGCGCTGCCGGCGTCCGCCGCCGCCAGCAGCGGCATCGACTTGTTCGCCTGGCCGTAGAGCAGCTCGGGCCGCTGCCGGTGGATCGCCGCCGCGAGCCGCGCGGCGGGGTCGTCGTCGAGGGCCACGTGGGGCGCGTCGACGAGTCCGTCCAGGGCGCCGGCAGGGTCGCCGCTGAGGACCACCAGCTCATTGCCCCGCGCGACCAGGGCCCGGATCAGGTTGCGGCTGCGCGAAGGCGTGCCGCGGCTCTCCGCCAGACGGCCGCGGAAGAGGGCCAGGATCCTCATGCGGGAGAGCGGCTAGTCGGCAACGGCGCGGGCCGGCGCCTCGATCTCGTAGACCCGCCGCATCCACTCCACGGTCCTTCGCACTCCCTCCTCGAGGCCGACGGTGGCCTGGTGGCGCAGGTCACGCACCGCCTTGTCGACGTTCACCTTCTTGTCCTTGGTGGTGAACGGCTCGGCCTCCTTGTACTCGACCAGCGAGTCGTCGCGGCCGACCGCGGCGAGGATCAGGTCGGAGAGCGTCTTGACGTCGTGATACTCGCTGGAAGCGATGTTGTAGACCTCGCCGGGGACGAAGTTGTCGACCACGTTGGCCAGGGTGGTGCAGGTGTCGACGACGTAGGACGAGGTGCGGTGATGGTCGAGGTAGACCGTGTAGGGCTTGTCGTGCAGGGCGCGGTAGGTGAACAGGCAGTTCACCGACCGGTACGGCGTGTAGTACTCGCCGGGGCCGTAGGTGTTGAACAGCCGCACGCGCACCGACTCGGTGCCGAACATCGCCGCCGAGTTGACGATCTGCTGCTCGTTGACCCACTTGGTCATGGCGTAGTCGTTGAGCTGGCGGATCTCGATCTCGTCCATCACCGACTCGAACATGACGCCGTCGTAGTCGCCGTAGACCTCCGAGCTCGAGGAGAAGACAAGGCGGAAGCCGAGCTTCTCCTGCAGCCGCAGCATGTTCTTGGTGCCGGTGGCGTTGGTGCGCCAGAGGGTGTCGTAGTAGTCCTCACCGTTCCAGCGGCCGAACTCGGCGGCCAGATGGTAGACGTAGTCGAAGTCGTGGCCGTCGAGCATGCGCTCGACCTGGCGATACGATCCGACGTCGCAGCGGACGTGGCTGGGGCCGTGATGATGGACTCTGTCGGCGGTCCATACGTCGTGGCCCCGCTGCCGCAGTATGCTCGTGAGATGACGGCCGATGACGCCCAGACCGCCGGTAACCATGATCTTGCTCATCTGTAGTCGCTTGCGTCCTTCGATGGAGGTTTTCGATGGAGGTTGAGGGCGTCGCGGATTTGGCGTGTCAGGCGGCGCGTCCGCGCTGGGCGACGCCCGGGAGTATAGCCGAGGGTGGGCGGACATCGCTGACGTGGGCGGCAACCGGCGGCGGCTCATGACGCGGCCGAGCCCACCCGGGGAGGGCGACAAGACGGGGCTCGGCGGCGGCCTGCGCCGGCTACGCGCGGCCGCGCTCGATCGCCACGCGCTGGCCCTGCTGCGCGAGATCTGCCGGCGGCACTGGCGAGTGGTGGTTCTCACCGTCGTCGTCAACCTGCTGGCGGTGCTGTTCGAGAGCAGCACCATCGGCCTGCTGCTGCTGGCGCTCAACACGCTGGCCGGCTCCGCCAGCGCCGTTCCCGACCTGCCGGTGGTGCAGCCGGTGCTCGACTGGCTGGCCCCGGGGATGGGTCAGGAGGGCGTCTTTCTGTCACTTGTGGTGCTGGCGGTGGCGGCGCAGCTGATGGTCTCGGTCCTGGGCTTTGCCAGCCGCGCCAGCGTGGCCTGGCTGCAGGCGAGGGTCGAGAGGCGACCTGCGTCGGCGGGTGTTTCGACAGTTCATGACCATGAGCTTCCCCCAGGTCCGCCAGTACAAGGTGGGGGACCTGTCGAGCTACAACGACCAGATCAACTACGTCGGGCACGTCATCCAACTGCTCAACCTGCTGGTCAGCCAGTCGTTGATGGCGCTGGCCTACCTCGTTCTGCTGGCCCTGCTGTCGTGGCCGATGACCCTGGTGGCGGTGGTGGGCGCGGCCCTGCTGTCGGCGTCGCTGAGCCGGGTTCTGCGGCGCATCCGCCGCCACGGCCGCAAGTTCACCCAGGCCGGAGTGGCCCTCAACTCCCGCACCGTGGAGTTTCTCAATGGCCTGCGCCTGGTGCGCACCTTCGGCCGCGAGGCCTACGCCACCGACAAGGTGGACCAGGCGATCCTCGGCGGCGTCGGCCATCGCCGGCGGGCGCTGACCTGGCACGCCACCATCGGCCCGGCGACCGACGCCCTGACCACCCTCGGCGTGGCGCTGTTCCTGATCGGCGGCTACCTGCTGGTCTACGACGGCCGGACCGAGGCCCTGCCGCGGCTGATCGCTTTCCTGGTGGTGCTCTACCGGCTGCTGCCGCGGGTCAAGTTCGTCAACGACCGGCTGGGTCACGTCAGCGGCTACTGGGAGTTCGTGCGCCGGGTGGCCGGGATCCTGCGCCGCGACGACAAGACAGTACGGCCGGCAGGGCGGCCTTGCCTTCGGCGGCCTCGAGCGCGGCATCGAGTTCCGGGACGTCTCGCTGCGCTACATCGAAGGTGAGGACTGGGCGGTGCGGGAGCTGTCGTTCGAGCTGCCGCGGGGGTCGATGGTGGCGCTGGTCGGCCAGTCGGGTGCCGGCAAGTCGAGCGTCGCCGACATGCTGATCGGTCTCTACGAGCCGACCGAGGGGCAGATCCTGGTGGATGGCAGGCAGCTCGCCCAGCTGGATTGGCTGGACTGGCGCCGACGGCTGGCGATGGTGAGCCAGGAGGCGTTCATCCTCAACGCCTCGGTGCGTGAGAACATCGCCTTCGGCCGGCTGACGGCGACCGACGAGGAGATCCGGGCGGCCGCTGGCGCGGCGCGGGCCGCGCGCTTCATCGAGCGGCTGGACCAGGGCTACGACACGGTCCTCGGCGAGCACGGCTTCCGGCTTTCGGCAGGCCAGCGCCAGCGGCTGGCCATCGCCCGGGCCGTTCTGCGCGACCCGGACCTGCTCGTCCTCGACGAGGCCACCAGCCACCTGGACAGCCAGTCGGAGCGCTATATCCAGGAGGCTCTGGCCCAGCTGCGAACCGACCGCACCCTGCTGGTCATCGCCCACCGGCTCTCCACCGTGGTCGCCGCGGATCTCATCCTGGTCCTCGAGGGCGGGCGGCTTGTCGAGCAGGGGTGCCATGCCGAGCTGCTGGAGCGGGACGGGTCCTACGCCCGATTCTGGAGGCTGCAGTCCCAGGGGGCCGAGCCGGCCCCGGGGGCCGCGGCGCCGGTCTCTTGAGCGCTGCCGGCAGCGCGGCCGGCGGCGGCCGCCGGAGGAGGTGGCGCCGATTCGCCGACGCTTGGCGGGCGCTGGCTCTGCTCGGGCTCAACCTCGTTGTCGCGCTCCTGCTGGCCAATCTGGCCGCGGGGGTCGCCCTGTGGTTCCGCCTCGATGCGCCGGGCCCCCTGCGCTACGGCCAGGAGAAGCTGTCGCGGGTCTACCCCGGGCGCGGCCCGGCCGAGATCGAGGAGCTGCTGCGCGAGACCTGGCAGCGAGAGTACGTCTACTCGCCCTTTGTCCAGCACCGCGAGGCCCCGGCCCGGGGCAGGTTCGTCAACGTCGCCCCGCAGGGGTTTCGTCGATCCGCTGACCAGGGGCCCTGGCCGCCGTCCCCGGAGTCGCTCAATATTTTCGTCTTCGGCGGCTCGACGACCTTCGGCTACGGCGTGGCCGACGACGAGACCGTCCCGTCGCGCCTGCAGCAGGCCCTGGCGCGGCCCGCCTGCGGCGGCTCGGTCCGGGTCTACAACTTCGGCCGCGGCAACTACTACAGCGAGCAGGAGCGGGTCCTGTTCGAGGATCTGTTGCTGGCCGGGGTGGTGCCGCAGGTGGCGCTGTTCATCGACGGCCTCAACGAGTGGAAGGAGGAGCCCAAGTTCTCCGCCCGGCTGTCCTACCTGATGGGCGAGTCGGAGGGCCGCCGGGCGGCGCGGGCGCTCAAGAACCTGCCCGCGATCGAGCTGCTCAGATGGCTGCGCGGTGACCGCTCCGCGGACGGTGGGGCGGGGGCAGGCGACGGCGAGCGGCGGCTGGCCGAGTTGGCGGTCGACCGCTGGCTGCGCGGCCGGCGGCTGGTCGAGGCGGTTGCCGCCGAGTTCGGGGTGCTGCCGCTGTTCGTCTGGCAGCCGGTGCCGACCTGGGAGTACCGGCTGGAGTCCCACCTGTTCGCTGCCGAGGCCGCCCAGAGCCTCGCCCGGCACGGGCCGCTGCGGCTGGGCTACGAGATGATGGACGGCCTGCGGGCAGCCGCCCCGGAGCTGCAGGAAGGGAGCAACTTCCTCTGGCTGGCGGACCTGCAGCGGGGCCGCACCGAGCCGCTGTACGTCGACGCGGCCCACTACACGGTGGCCTTCTCCGAAGAGATCGCCGGGCGGATCGCCGGCTTTGTGTCCCGGACGGCGCCCTGCGCCGCCGCCGCCGGCTGAGCACGCGGGCCGATGCGGGTTCTCTGGCTCTGCAGCACGCCCTCCCTGGGAGCCGCCCACCTCGGCGTGCCCGCGGCCCTGGTGGGTGGTTGGACCGCGGCGCTCGAGGCGGCCCTGCGACGGCGAGGCGGTGTCGATCTGAGCGTCGGCTTCCCCTGGCCCGATCCCGGCGTCGGCCGGTTCGAAAGCGACGGCCACCGCTACCTGCCGTTTCCGGCCTATCCGCGCGGCGGCCGGCTGCGCCGGCTGCTGGTCGATTCCTCCTGCCGGCTCGAGCCCGCGGCGGAGGTGCGGCATCTCTCGCGGGTGGTCGAGGCCGCCCGCCCGGAACTGGTCCACGTCTGGGGCACCGAGGGTTTCTTCGGCCTGGTGGCGGGCCGCACCGATCTACCGGTGCTGATCGAGATCCAGGGTCTGCGAACCCGCTACGCCGAGGTCTACTGCCGCGGCCTGACGCGGCTGGACCTGTTGCGTCACGGCTCCCCCAAGCGGCTGATCAACGGTCGCAGCCTGCTGCATGGCTACTACCGCTACCGCCGAACGGCCGAGCGCGAGCGGCGCATCCTGGCGACCGCCGAGTACCTCTCCGGCCGCACGCGGTGGGACCGGGAAGCCACCGCGCCGCTGGCCCCCGGCGCGCGCTACTTCCACGTCGACCGGGTGCTGCGAGCGCCGTTCTACGAGGCGCGCTGGAGGCGGCGCCCGGCCGATGGCGGGCTGCGGCTGGTCAGCACCGTGCGCGGCAACGCCTACAAGGGCATCGAGGTGGTCGCCGCGTGCGCCGAGCTGTTGCGGCCGCGGCTTGCTGGCGGGCTGCGGTGGACGGTGGTCGGCGTGCGGCCGGGCGAGGAGGTGCATCGCATCGTCGAGCACAAGCTCGGCCTCTCGTTCGCCGATCTGGGCCTGCGGCTGGCCGGCCGGCAGCCGGCCGACGAGGTAGCGCGGCGCCTCCTCGAGTCCGACCTGTTCGTCCTTCCCGCGCACATCGAGAACAGTCCGAACGGGCTGTGCGAGGCAATGCTCGTCGGCATGCCGACGGTCTCGACCCGGGTCGGCGGCGTCCCGTCGCTGGTCGACGACGGCGACGACGGTCTGCTGGTGCCGCCGGGCGATCCCCGGGCGATGGCGCAGGCGATCCTGCGGCTGGCGGCGGACCCCGGCCTGGGAGATCGGCTGGCCGCGGCCGCCCGGCGCCGGGCGCAGCGGCGTCACGATCCGCGGGCGATCGCCGACGCGCTGGTCGAGGTCTACCGGCAGATCCTGAGGACTCGGCACGGGTCGCCGACCTACACCAGGTAACGTACCGGCGTGTGCGGAATCGCTGGCATCTACCGCTTCGAGGCGGATCGTCCGGTCGAAAGGCCGCTGCTCGACCGCATGACCGACGTCCTCGCCCATCGCGGGCCGGACGGACGGTCGACCCATGTCGATGGCGCCTTCGGTCTCGGCCACCGGCGGCTGGCGATCATCGATCTGTCGCCGCGCGCGGCGCAGCCGCTGGCCAACGAGGACGGCACCGTCTGGGCGGCGCTCAACGGTGAGATCTACAACTTCCGCGAGCTGCGCCACGAGCTCGCCGGCAAGGGACACCACTTCCGCACCCAGGGCGATACCGAGGTCCTCGTCCATCTCTACGAAGAGATCGGGGAACGGCTGGTCGAGCGGCTGCGCGGGATGTTCGCCATCGCCCTCTGGGACGCCCGCCGCCGGCGGCTGCTGCTGGCCCGCGACCGCTTCGGCCAGAAGCCGATGTACTACCGCGCCACGGCGCGGCAGCTTCACTTCGGCTCCGAGATCAAGGCGATCCTCGAGGATCCGGAAGTGCCGCGCGAGCCCGAGCCGCGGGCGCTGCATGCCTACCTGACCTACGGCTACGTCCCCTCGCCGGCGACCGCCTTCCGCGGTATCCACAAGCTGCCGCCCGGCCACCTGCTGCTCTGCGACGCTGACGGCGAGCCCCGGCTGCAGCGCTACTGGCGCCTGCGGATGGGCCCCAAGGAGCCGGCCGCCGCCGGCGGGGCGGCTGCCGCCGAGCGGGTGCTCGAGCTGCTGGACGAGGCGACCCGCCTACGGATGATCGCCGACGTCCCGCTGGGGGCCTTGCTCTCGGGCGGCATCGACTCGAGCGCCGTGGTCGCCTCGATGTGCGCGGCGGAGGGGGCGCGCCAGGGCGCGGTCAAGACCTTCACTATCGGCTTTGCCGAATCGGGCTTCGACGAGAGCCCCTACGCCGCCCAGACCGCTCGCCACCTGGCGACGGAGCACACCCGGCTGCTGCTGCGGCCGGGAGGCTTCGCCGATCTCGAACGCCTGGCCTGGCACTACGGCGAGCCCTTTGCCGACTCGTCCAGCCTGCCGACCTTCGCCGTCTCGGCCCTGGCCCGCGAGCACGTCACGGTGGCCCTGACCGGGGACGGCGGCGACGAGATCTTCTGCGGCTACCGGCGCTATCTGACGGTGGCGCTCGAGGACCGCGTCCGGGCGGCCTCGGGGGCGGCGCGGGCCGTGGCGCGCAGCCGCCTGCTGGCCGCGGTGCTGCGCCTGGCGAGAGGCCGGCCGCTGGCCGCCGACCTGTCGCGCGGCCGCGAGTTCCGCGATCGGGACCTTGCCGATCTCTACCTGTCGCGGCTCGAGACGCTGACTCCCGAGCTCGAGGCGAGCCTGCTGCGCGAGCAGTTCCGCCGCCGTCTTGGAGATTCTACGCCGCGGCGCCTGGTGGCCGATGCCATCCGGGACTCGGACGGGGAGACCTTCGCCGAGCGTTGCGCCCACGCCGACGCCGAGACCTATCTTCCGGACGACATCCTGGTCAAGGTCGACGTGGCCAGCATGGCGCACGGCCTCGAGTGCCGGGCGCCGCTGCTCGACCACGTGCTGGCCGAGTACGTCGCCGGTCTGCCCTTCGCCCTCAAGATGCCCCGCCTGCGCCGCAAGGCGCTGCTCAAGCGTGCGGTGGGCGGGAGGCTGCCGCCGGCCGTCGTGCGCCGCCGCAAGAAGGGCTTCAGCATCCCGCTCAAGCACTGGCTGCAGGGCGGGCTGGAGCCGCTGGTGCGCGACATCCTGCTGTCGCCTGCGGCGAGCGAGCGCGGCTACTTCCACCGCTCGCGGGTCGAGGGGCTGATCGACGAGCACGTTGCCGGCGCCGCCAACCACCAGAGACCGCTGTTCAGCCTGCTGATGCTCGAGCTCTGGCATCGGCTGTGGATCGACCCGCCGCGCGGCGAGACGCCCGCCGCTCCCGGCCCCACCCGCCGGGCCGCCGGATAGCCGAAGCGATGGGGCTCGACATTCATGGCACCCGCTTCCTTCTCTACGCCCGGCTGTTGGGCGTCGACTACGCGCGCACCTTGATGATCGGCCGCCAGGGGCTGAACCTGAGCCGCGCCCAGCTGCGGGCGAACCTCGCCCGGCTGGGATTCCCCGCCGGCGCTGGCGCGGTGGACACGATCTTCGACGCCGACGGCGGGTACGCCGCGGAGTTGCTGCGCTTTCTCGGCGCGCATGATGTGCAATCGCTCGACAACTCGGACTACGAGGGCGCTACCCACTTGGCGGATCTCAACCGCGAGGTGGCCGAGTCGTTCAAGGGCCGCTACTCGGTGGTCCTCGACGGCGGCTCGCTCGAGCACATCTTCAACTTCCCGGTGGCGCTGCGCAACTGCCTCGAGATGGTCGCTGTCGGCGGTCACTTTCTGGCCATCACGCCGGCCAACAATTTCATGGGGCACGGCTTCTACCAGTTCAGCCCCGAGCTCTTTCTCAGCGTCTTTACCGCCGCCAACGGCTTTCACCTCGAGCGGCTGATCGCCTTCGAGGATCGACCGCGGGCTGTCTGGTACCGGATCCCGCGGCCGGCGTCGGCGAACAAGCGGATCATGTCGCGGCACAGCAGGCCGGTCTATCTGCTGGTGGTGGCCCGGCGGACCGAAGCGGTGCCGCCGCTCAGGGAGATGCCGCAGCAGAGCGACTACATCCCGATGTGGGCGCGAGAGACCAGGCCCGCGGCGGCCGGGCCGGCCTCGCGACGTCCCGCCCTTCTCCGCGCGGCGCTGCGGCTTACCCCTGAGCCGGTCAAGCGGAGCGCCAAGGCTGTTTTCGGCTACCGGCGGCGCTTCGACCCGCGGTTCTTCCGCAAGCTGGACTGGCGCGAGGAGCTGCGGCGGCTGCGCCCGCCGGGGGATCGCGCCGCCGCCGGGCCGGCTGCGGGCGGCGGCTCAGAGCTCGGCGAGGGCGAATAGGTTCGGCCGGTCGCCGCCGGCGAACAGCCGGGGCTCGCAAAGCATCCGCTTGAGCTTGCGAATCGGGTTGCCGGTGGCGAGCCGCTTGTCGCGGCGGAAGTTCTCCTCGCTGACCTCGACGCGGCGCAGGCCCAGGTCGGTCAGCTCGCGCTCAAGGGAGTGCCGGGTGAAGCTGCGGATGTGCTGCCAGCGGTGACGCGTGGACCGGCACTGCGGGCAGTAGACGACGCTGTCCGGCGCCTCCAGGTCTTCGTCGTTGGGCGTGGTGATGACCAGCCGCGCGCCCGCCGGGCAGGAGCGCCTCAGCGAGGAGACGATCTCGGCCAGGGTCTCCGCGTCGACGTGCTCGACCACCTCGAGCAGGGTGACCACGTCGATGGGCACGTCGTTGTCGGCAAGCGTGCCGCGGTAGTTGGGGTGAGCGCCGCAGCGCCGGGCGCACTCGGCAAGGCTCTCCGGCGACAGGTCGTGGATCAAGACCCCGAACCCGCGGCCGAGCAGCAGCTCGGTGAAGCTGCCGTAGCCGCAGCCGAAGTCGAGCCAGGTCGTCTGGGGACTGCGGCCGGCGGCGCCGAGCGAGCGGAGGGCGCGGTCGATGATCTGCTCGCCGTACTTGAACGAGTAGTACCGCTGCGGGAACTGCGACTCGTAGTCCCAGAAGCGCTTGACGTGCTCCGGCGTCCACTCCAGCGCTGGGTAGCGCGGCTGCCGCCTCGTCGGCGGGGGCTGGTCTCGAGGCGCCGCCATCGCTCAGTCGGAGTAGAACGCCCGCACCGCGTCGACCACCTCGGCCGCGGCTTCGTCGCCGAGCTCCGGATAGATCGGCAGCGCCAGGACCTCGCGTGCCGCCCGCTCGGCGAGCGGGAAGTCGCCCGCCACCGAGCCCAGATGGCGGAAGCACTCCTGCAGGTGCAGGGCGACCGGATAGTAGACCGCGCTGCCGATGCCGCGCTCGCCGAGATAGGCCTGAAGCTCGTCGCGCCGCTCGCAGCGGAGGACGTACTGATGGTAGATGTGGCGGCCGTGGCCGGCCTCGACCGGCGTCTTGACCGGGCTGTCGGGCGCCGTCAGCCCGGCCGCCGCGAACAGCTCGCCGTAGCGCGCCGCGTTGCGCCGGCGCGCCTCGTGCCAGGCCTCCAGGTGGCCCAGCTTGACCCGCAGGACGGCCGCCTGCAGCGCGTCGAGCCGGAAGTTTCCCCCCACCTCGCGGTTGTAGTACTTCTCGGCAAAGCCGTGGTTGCGCAAGCTGCGGACGCGCGCCGCCAGATCGGGGTCGTTGGTCGTCACCATGCCGCCGTCGCCGAAGCCGCCCAGGTTCTTGGTCGGGAAGAAGCTGAAACAGCCCAGCAGGCCGAGCCCGCCGGCGCGGCGGCCGTGGTAGTCGGCGCCGATCGCCTGGGCGGCGTCCTCGACCACCGGCAAGTTGGCCTCGCAGGCGGTGGCGGCGATCGGGTCCATGTCCGCGGTCTGACCGAACAGGTGCACCGGCATGATCGCCTTGGTGCGCGGCGTGACGGCTGCCGCGAGCCGCGCCGGGTCGAGGTTGAAGGTGCTCGGATCGATGTCGACGAAGACCGGCCTGGCGCCCAGCCGCGCCACCACGCCGGCGGTGGCGAAGAAGCTGAAGGGAGTGGTCACGACCTCGTCGCCGGAGCCGACGTCGAGCGCCATCAGGGCCACCAGCAGCGCGTCGGTGCCGGAAGAGACGCCGACGCCGTGCGCGGCGCCGCAGTAGGCGGCGACCTCCGATTCCAGTCCTTCGACCTCGGGGCCGAGGATGAAACGCTGGGACTCGAGAACCCCGTCCACCGCCGCGCGCAGCTCGTCGCGCAGGCCGGCGTACTGGGCCTTGAGGTCGATCAGCGGCACTGGCGTCATGTCGGTTTCTCCTCGATCGGCGCATCCTCCGGCCAGTCGAGGCAGCGGAGGAGGCCCGGTTCGGTCTCTTGGTAGCGCCAGCCGGTCTCCGGGCAGACCAGCTCGCCGCCGGCACCCGCGGCCAGGCGGTGGCCGTGGCGGCTCATCCAGCCGCGGCGCGCCGCCGGCACGCCGAGCATCAGGGCGTAGTCGGGCACGTCGCGGTTGACCACCGCGCCGGCGCCGACGAAGGCGTAGCGGCCGATGGTGACGCCGCAGACGATGGTGGCGTTGGCACCGATCGAGGCGCCGCGGCGGACCACGGTGCGCTCGTAGAGATGGCGACGGATGACCTGCGAGCGCGGGTTGCGGACGTTGGTGAAGACGCAGGAGGGGCCGCAGAAGACGTCGTCCTCCAGCACCACGCCGGTGTAGAGCGAGACGTTGTTCTGGATCTTGACGTTGTCCCCCACCACGACCTCGTCAGCGACGAAGACGTTCTGCCCCAGGATGCAGCCGGCGCCGATGCGGGCGCCCGGCATGACGTGGCTGAAGTGCCAGATGCGGGTGCCGGCGCCGATCTCGGCGCCGGCGTCGATGTAGGCGGTGGGGTGGGCGGTGTATTCGGTCACGAAGAGCCCGGATCGGTTCGTCGAGCCAGTGCCATTGGCACGCCCTGGCGGGCCAAGGATAGCTGGGCCGCCTCGAGGACCTCGAGCACGCGCAGCCCCGATTCGCCGTCGGTGAGCGGCGGCCGGCGGCTGGTGACGGCGTCGAGAAACGCCTGGCACTCGTTGCGCAGCGGCTCGTCGTCGGCAAACGGCATCGTGTCGCCGGCGTGGCGGATGGGCAGCGGCGTGCCGCTGTCGAGCTCCACCCGCTGGTCGTAGAGCACCAGCCGCTTGCCGACGTCGTCGAAGCTGGCCATCTTGCGCGAGCCCACCACCACCAGCCGCTGCTCCTTGAACGGGTGCAGCCAGGAGACGTGGATGTGGGCCCGCCGACCGTCGGCGAACTTCAGGCTGGTGACGGTTACGTCGGCGATGCCCGGCTGCAGGTAGCTGCCGCCGGTGGCGGTGACCCGCTCGGGTAGCGCGCCGGCGAGGCGCAGGATGACGGCGATGTCGTGTGGGGCGAAGCTCCACAGGATGTTCTCCTCGCGCCGCACCTTGCCCAGGCTGAGGCGGTGCGAGTAGACGTAGTGCACCCGGCCGAGCTCGCCGTCGTCGACCAGCTGCCGCAGGCGGACGATGGCCGGGTGGTACTCGAGCACGTGGCCGACCATCAGGATGCACTGCCGGTCCCGAGCCAGCCGGACCAGCTCGGCGCCTTCCTCGTAGGTCAGGGCCAGGGGCTTCTCGACGAAGACGTCACGGCCCGCCTCGAGTGCCCGCAACGCCAGCTCGTAGTGGGTCTCGGCGGGGGTGGCGATGGCGATCGCCGGGTAGGCGAGCGCGGCGTCGAAGCTGTCGCTGACCTCGACGCCGGGGGCGATCTCCGCCGCCAGCCGCCGGCCCGCCTCGTGCGGGTCGCAGACCGCCGCCAGCGCTCCCAGCTCGCTGAAGTTGCGCACCAGGTTCTTGCCCCAGTAGCCGCAGCCGGCGACGGCGACGCCGGGCAGATCGGGCGAGCGCGTCATGACGGTCCCAGGCCAACGGCACCCGCCGCCGGCGCTGGTTCGGCCGTCAGCCGGCGCTCGATCCACGGCGCCAGTTCGGCCAGGTCGCGCACCCGCTCGACCTCGACGTCGCGGAACAGCTCTTCCTGCTCCTCCGTATGGCGCAAGACAAAGGGCACTTCGGCCTGCCGCGCCGCCTCGTAGTCCGACCGGCCGTCGCCGACCATCAGCAGCTCGGGCGCCTCGAGCCGGTAGCGGCGCATCAGCTCGCCGAGGATGTCTGCCTTGGCCCCCGGCGCGCCGCGCAGCTCGCGGAAGTAGTCGCCCAGCCCGCGGCGGTCGACGATCAGCTCGAGCTCCTCCTGCGGCGTGGCCGAGACCACGAAGCAGGGCAGCCGCGGCGCCAGCGAGCGGAGCAGATCCTCGGCGCCGTCGACCAGCGGGCAGGTGAGCACCTGATCCAGCACCAGCGCCGAGTAGCGCCGGCCCGCGGCGGCCAGCTCGTCCGCGCTCAGCGGCCGGCCCAGCAGCTCGCGGTGGATCCAGGCCAGCTTGTCGAAGCGGGAGATCCCCAGGTGCCGGCGGTGGTGGGCCAGGATCGCCGGCTGCAGGTCGGGCCGGTCGGCGAACAGGTCGAGAAAGGCCTGCTGCTTGATCGGCCCGGACTCCAGGATGACGCCGTCGAAGTCGAAGGCGACGGCGCGCAGCGGCACCGCCGGCTGTGCGTCGCCGCCGGTCATGCGGTGTCCGTTTCGGGCCGGCGCGCCAGCCACCACTCGGCGATAGCGGCATCGAAGGGCGTGTGGATGTCGCGGCCGGTGACCCAGGTCCGCACCACCGGGTGGCAGTTGCGCCCCATCCACCACCAGGGGTTGGGCCCGTCGCGGCGGCCGACGCACTCCTTGCGGAACGCCCAGACGCCTTGATCGTAGTAGTACGCCTTGGGGTACGACTGGCGCTCGGTGGAGACCCGCCGCCCCGGGTCGCCGTAGGGGCGCAGCAGGCCGTCGTGGATCTCCAGGGCGCGCAGCGGATGATCGTCGGCGGCCTCCCAGACGGTCATCACCGAGTCCAGGGCGGGCCGCTCGTCGAGCAGCTCGAGGCAGCGGTCGATCAGCTCGCCGTCGATCATCACCGTGTTGCCCAGCAGCAGCACCACGTTGGCCAGCTCGGGCTGGCGGGCCGCCACGTAGTCCACGGCGTGGCGGATGACGTCGCCGTGGTTGACCGCGTCGCCGCCCAGCTCCTCCGGCCGGTCGATGACCTCGCAGCCCATGCCGCGGGTCACCTCGGCGATGGCGTCGCCGTCGGTCGACACCCAGACCCCGTCGATGCGCTCCGCGTCGAGCGCCGCCTGCAGCGGATAGGCCACCAGCGGGCGGCCGCCGACCGGATGGACGTTCTTGTCGCGGATCGACTTGCTGCCGGCGCGGGCGGTGACGATGGCGGCGTTCACCGGTGCATCTCCTCGAGCATCTGCAGGATGCCCTGCCCCATGTCGACATAGCAGTTGGCGGTCAGCTTGCGCCCGACCCGCGGGCTGAAGGCGTAGGGGGTGACCCGGTAGTGGGTATCGGCGCTGCCGCTCGGGGGCTCGGCGTAGTCGATCTCGATCGGCCGGCCGAGAATCTCCGAGAACATGGTGAACAGATCGCGCAACCGCATCGGATGGTGGCCGGTGATGACCAGCCGCTGGTTCTCGAACTCGGGCGCCAGGGCGTCGACGCTGAGCCGCGCCGCATCCTCCACGTGGACGTACTCGCGCGAGTCGTCGGGGCGGCCGACGTGGCGGATGGCGTCGCCATCCAGGGCCTGCCGCAGCAGCCGGTAGACGCCGTTGGCCGCGGTCGCCCGCGGCCCGTACAGGCTGCCATAGCGCAGGATGGTGTAGCCGAGGCCGAACTGGCGGCCGTACTCCTCGACATAGGCCTCGCCGGCCTGCTTGCTGCACCGGTAGAAGCCGCCGGCGCGGCTGTAGACGTACACCGTGCTGGCGAAGACGAACCGCTTCACCCCGGCCCGGCGGGCCGCCTCGAGCGCCTGCACCGTACCCAGGACGTTGTGCTGCGTGGCCGCCACCGGGTCGCCGCTGGCCGCCTCGAGGTCGGACAGCGCCGCCAGGTGGAAGAGGCAGTCGCAGCCCGCGGCGGCGGCGGCCAGCGCCTCGGGATCGAGCAGTTCGCCGACGATCATCCGCTGCCCGGCGCGGACAAACTCCGATTCCCGCCGGTCGAAGACCGTCACCTCGAAGCCCCGCTCGCTCAGGGCGTCGGCGATGTGGCTGCCCAGGAAACCGGCGCCGCCGGTGACCAGCGCCCGGGCCATCAGACGGCCCTTCTCGGCCAGCGCCTCGATCAGCCGCTCGGCCGCCTCGGTCTCCATGCGGACGCGGGTCTCGACGGCGTACGAGCCGATGTGGGGGGATAGCAGCACCTGAGGCAGCTCGCGCAGGGGTCCATGGTAGGGCTCGTCGGCGAAGACGTCCAGATACGCCCCGGCCAGCTTACCGGCGGCCAGAAGCTGGTACAAGGCGGCCTCGTCGACCAGCCCGCCGCGGGCGGTGTTGACCAGGATCGCCTCCGGCCGCAGGCGCGCCAGCCGCTCGCCGTCGAGCAGCGTGGCGCCTTCCCTCGGCGGCGCCAGGTGCAGGCTGACGACGTCGGCCTCGGCCAGCAGCCGGTCGAGCTCGACAAAGCGCACGCCGTGGCGCTCGGCGAACCACTCGTCCGGCATCGGATCGGTGGCCAGGATCGAGCAGGAGAACGGGGTCAGCAGCTCGACCAGCCGCTTGCCCACCCGGCCGAGGCCGATCAGGCCGACGGTGCGGCCGCGCAGCAGGCGGCCCATCGGCTTGTGCCACTCGCCCCGGCGCAAGGCCCGGTCGGCGGCGGGCAGCCGGCGCAGCAGGCCGAGGATGCCGGCGAGGGCGAGCTCGGCCACCGCTTCGGCCGGCGGCTCCGGGGTGCTGCGGATGGCGATGCCGCGCTCGGCGGCGGCCTCGTGGTCGATGTTGTCGACGCCGACGCCGCAGCGCGCGACGACCCGCAGCCCGGTCGCGGCGGCGAGGATCTCGCGGTCGAGCGTCTCGGTGCCGGCGATCAGCCCGACGACGCCTTCGAGCAGCGCGCCGGTCTCGGTCCGGTCGAGCCGGCGGCCGTGCGGGTTGAGCCGCACCTCGTAGCCGGCCTCGCGCAACATCTCCAGCGGCCGCGGGTCGTGCCGGCCGAAGCTGGAGGTGGATACCGCGACCGTCGGCACGATCCCTCTCAGGCGCGGACGACGCTGTCGCCGCGCAGGACGCCCCGGGTGTCGATCACCAGCGGAGCGTGCTCGAGGACCAGGTCGTAGTCGACCTCGGCGTGGTCGGTGATCAGCAGAACGGCGTCCTGGGCGGCCAGCAGCTCGGCGGTCAGGGGCTCGGAGCGCATCGGCGGCAGCTCGGACCAGGTGCGCATGCTCGGGGCTACCGGGATGTGCGGGTCGTGGTAGGCGACGCTGGCGCCGGCGTCGAGCAGCCGGTCGATGATCTCGAAGGCGGGGCTCTCCCGGGGATCCGCCACGTCGGGCTTGTAGGCCAGGCCGAGGACCAGGACACGGGCGCCGCGCAGCTGCCGGCCGCGGCCCTCCAGGGCGGCCGACAGCTTGCCGACGACGTACGCGGCCATCTCCAGGTTGATCTCGCCCGCCAGCTCGACGAAGCGGGGCGCGGGCCCGTACTGGCGCGCCTTCCACGACAGGTAGAAGGGGTCGATCGGGATGCAGTGCCCGCCCCAGCCGGGCCCCGGGTTGAACCGCATGAAGCCGAACGGCTTGGTGGCGGCGGCGTCGAGCACCTCCCAGACGTCGATCCCCATGCGGTCGTAGACCATCTTCAGCTCGTTGACCAGGGCGATGTTGACGGCGCGGAAGATGTTCTCGGTCAGCTTGGTCGCCTCGGCGATCCGGGTGCCCGCCACCCGCACCGTGCGCACCACGACCTGGTCGTAGAGGCACTGCGCCAGCTCCGCCGACGCGGCATCGACGCCGCCGACCACCTTGGGGATCGAAGCGGTGGCGAAATCCGGATTGCCGGGGTCCTCACGCTCGGGCGAGTAGGCGAGGAAGAAGTCGTCGCCGCAGCGCAGGCCACCGGCCTCGAGAATCGGCTGCAGCCGCTCCTCGGTCGTGCCCGGATAGGTGGTGGACTCGAGCACCACCAGCTGATCCCGGCGGAGGGTCGCGGCGATGCTGCGGGTGGTGCTCTCGACGGCGGTGAGATCGGGGTTCCGGTCGGCCCCGAGCGGGGTCGGAACGCAGATCAGCAGGGCGTCGGGCTCGCCCAGCCGGGAGGCGTCGGCGGTCGCCGCGAAGCGGCCCGACTCCACGGCCTGGCGCAGCGCGGTCCCGTCGAGATGGCGAATGTAGGACTCGCCCCGGCCGAGCGCCGCGACCTTGGAGGCGTCGATGTCATAGCCCAGGACCCGGAATCCGGCCCGGACAAAGGCCAGGCTCAGCGGCAGGCCGACGTAGCCCAGGCCGAGGACTCCGACCAGGGCCTGCCGATCCCGGGTTCGGGCGAGCAGGTTCTCCAGGCGCTCGTCCATCGCAGACGGTGCTCAGCGTGACCGATGGACGGGAGGCTGCGGTGATCTTGCTGACGGCTCGGGCGGCGAGCGACGCGACTCAGGGCTGCTCGGGCGAGGCCGGCGGCTTTTCGATGATCGTAGCCGCAACGAGCCCCGCGGCCGCCTGCGGCAGGATCGCGGCGACGACGCAGGCCCGGCAGCAGTCGTCGGGACGGAGGATGCCTTCCCAGCCGATCCGCGTGACGATGCCGTCGCACAGCCAGTGGAACAGGCAGCGTCGGGCCTGGACATCGGTGGTCTCGCCGACGGTCAGGTTCTCGGCCCAGCCGACCTGAACCGGAGTCAGGGGCTGGTGACAACGGTCCGGCGGCCAGACTTCGACCAGGCTGGTCGGCGAACGGCCCAGAAGGTCGCCGCCGCCGTCATAGACGGCGACGTAGTACTCGGCGGCTTCCTGCTCCGCGCTCCTCGAGCCAGTTCTCGAGCCATTCGCGGTCGCGGCCGTCCATCCAGTCCCGATCACTGAGCACCTCCCACCAGTCGTCGGTCAGCAGGTGCTGCTTGCGATCCTCGGGCTTGGGAAAGACCGACCAGTAGCCGCCGTCGCCGCTGGCGAACATCTGGTCGTAGTAGAAGGCTCCCACCGGGTTCAGCCGGCGAAAGTAGAGCCGCACGTCGCTGCCGGCGACCTCGGGTGAAACCGTTGCGGTCAGGGCGCGGTTGTACTCGAGCGGCAGGCAGTCCGGCGTATCGACGGTAACCTGCGGCGGCGCCGCGTAGACCGGCAGGGCGGTGAGGAAGAGAAGAAGACAACCGAGTTTTCTAACAGTCATGACGGTACCCCCGTGACAGGACGCCTTACGTAACACTTGTCGGGAGAGCTTACGCCTTCGCCCCGGACAGGTCAACCGCCGCTCGCCAGGATGCGCTCGACGTAGGCATCGACGAACTCGTTGCGCTCGAGCTGCGCGGCTACCGGCCGCAAGACCCGTGCGGCGGTGGTGGTGTCGCCGCTCTCGTAGAGGGCGACGGCGTGGTAGAAGGCCAGGCTGGCCTCGGTGGCGCCCAGCTCGCCGACCCGGTCGAAGTGCCGCACCGCCGCCGGCCAGTCCGACTGCAGGTAGGCGATCTCGGCAGCCAGCAGGTGCGCCCGCGGCGCGCCGGAAGCGCCGTCGGCGAGTGCCTCGGCCTCGCGCCTCAGCGCGGCCAGCTCGTCGGCGGTGGTCGCCACGTCGAGGCGTCGGCGCAGCCGGTCCAGCTCCTCCGAGGCGGCCGCCCCCCGCGGGGCCGGGACCGGCTCGGCGGGCAGGGCCGGCGCCGTGACCAGGGTCGCCGGCGACGGAGCGACCGCGGAAGCCTCGCCGCCGGCCGCGGTGGCCGTGGCCGCGGAGAAGTCGCCGTCGAAGTTCTTGCGCACGCGGCGCTCGAGACGGACGATCCGCCGCCGCGCGCGGAGCTCGGGACTCGAGGCCGCCGAGCAGGCCGGCGGCCTCGGGCCAGCGGCCGCCGTCGACGAGGCACTGGAGTCGGAACTCCACCACGGTCGCCGGCACGCCCTGGCAGAACGGCTGCGCCAGGTCCATCCTCGTGCAGACGCCGGCCTCGCTGGCGGCCTGCTGCCGCAGGCAGGGCGCCGGCGGCAGCTCAGCGGCCGACGGCGGCAACCGGTCCAGCCAGTCGAGCGCCGCCTGCGGGCGGCGCTCCGCCAGCTCCAGCCGGGCCATCTCGACCGCCAGGTCGGCCCGTTCGGGCTCGGCTTCGATGCGCGCCGCGAGCTCGCTCCGGCGCTGCTCGGCCGGCAGGCTGGCGAGCCGGTCGAACTCGGCCCGCTCGGCCACCGGGGCGAAGCCGCTGGCGGCGCGCAGACTCTCGGTGCGGACCAGCTGGGCAGCCAGCGCCTGGAACTGCTGGCCGAGGTCCGGCGGCAGCGCGGCCGAGCTGTAGGCGGAGAACCGTTCCTCGAGCTCGACCAGGCGCGAGAAGATGCGTCGGAAGGCGTCCTCGTCACCGCGCCTGGCCTCGACGACCGCCAGTCGAACCAGACCTTCGGCAAGCAGCAGCGGCTCGTCGAGATAGCCGAAGCAGGCGATGCGCAGCTGGTGGCCGGCCACGTCCCAGTTGCCCTGGTCGTACGCCCGCACGCCGCTCTCCATCCGATTGCGGTAGAAGGGGTCGATGGCCGCCGCCGACGGGCCCCGGGCGATGCCAAGCAGTAGCAGGAGCAGGAGAGTCTTCTTCATTTCACAGGATTCCCTCGGCCAGCTCCCGGTCCTGGACGATCGCCCGCGGGTGGCCGACGCACAGGCGCCAGGCGGTCTCTTCGCCCCAGCGCGAAGCGACGGCGGCGCGGGCCTCGCCGAGGTCCGGCGGCCGCCAGCGGATGCCGTGGGCGTCGCTGGCGATGACGTGTATCAGCCCGGCATCGAGCAGCCGCGCGGCGATGCGCTGGCTGTCGCGGCCGAACTTGCCCAGCAGGCTGCCGGCGGTGACCTGCATCAGAGCGCCGCTGGCCACCAGTTCGGCCACCAGGTCGAGATTGCCGCTCAGGGCTGGGGATGAACTCCGGGTGGGCGAAGACCGGCAGCCAGCCGCGTATCTTCAGTTCGTGCAAGAGCTCGATCGGGTCCGGACCCGGCAGCTGGCGGTCGGCCTCGAGCAGCAGGTAGCGGGTGCCGGCCAGCGGCAGAATGCCGGAGGCCGGCAGACTGTCGAGCTCGTCGAGCAGCCGCGAGTCGATGCAGATCTCGGCGCCGAGCAGCAGCTTCGGGCTGGGGCCGACCGCCGCCTGCAGCTCTTCGAGAAGCGCGGCCAGCCGGCCCGAATCGGTGTTCTCCCAGGAGGCGTGCCGCTGATGCGGCGTGGCGACCAGCACTTCGCAGCCGGCGGCGGCGGCGGCGCGGCACATCGCGACCGCTTCCCCAATTCGGTCCGGGCCGTCGTCGACCCCGGGCAGAACGTGCATGTGCAGATCGATCATCAGCCTGCATCTCTCGGCGCGGTTGGGCACGGGCGGCCGCGCTAGGCGGCGGTGCCGTCGGCCTTCGCGTCGCCGTCGTCTTCGGAGTAGCCTTCGTAGGCGTAGTGGTAGTAGTAGCGCCGATCGTAGCGACCGGTGGTGGCGGGCTGGTAGCAGTTGAGCAGCGTGCCGAGGATCCGCACTCCGGCCATCTGGAGCTGGTCGCGGCACGCCTTGGCGTCTTCGCGCTGCACCCGGCCGGCGCGGAAGCACAGCAGCGTGCCGTCGCTCAGCCGGCCGGTCAGGATCGCGTCGGTTACCGCCAGGACCGGCGGCGAGTCGATGATGACGACGTCGAAGATCGCCTTCGCGTTCTGCACCAGATCGACCATCGGCTCGGAGGCGAGCAGCTCGGAGGGGTTTGGCGGGTGGGGCCCCGAGGACAGAACGGTCAGGTTCTCCACCGGGGTCGACTGCAGGGCCGATTGGAAGTCGTGGCCCTCGGCCAGGACGTTCACCAAACCGACTCGGTTGGAGACGCCCATGATCCGGTGTAGGCGGGCCTTGCGCAGATCGCCGTCGATGATCAGGGTCTTGCGGCCGAGTTGCGCCATGACCGCTGCCAGGTTGGTCGCCGTGGCGGTCTTGCCCTCGCCCGCCTCGGCGGAGGTGACGGTGATCACCTTGATGCCGCCGGCGGTCGACAGCAGCAGCGCGGTGCGCAGCGATCGGTAGGCCTCGGACACCCCGAGCCGCGGGTTGGAGGTCGGCACCAGTTCGATTTTCTGGGCCTTCTCCGGCGCCGAGTCACGGCGCTTGCGGCCTCTGCCGTAGTAGCCGTAGCCCGACCGCCGGCCCTTGCTCGACACGTCGGCGATGACCGCCAGCACCGGCAGACCGAGCAATGCGCTCGAGCTCCTCGGCGCTCTTGATGCTGCGATCCATGAAGTGGAAGAGCAGGACCAGGGCGATGCCCAGGGCCAGGCCGGCGCCGCCGCCGGTGGAGAGGCTGGTCTTGCATCGACGGGCGATAGGGGCTGGTCGGGGCCAGCGCCCGGTCGATCACCCGGATGTTCGACTCCTTGCTGGTCTGCAGTCGAGCCGACATGCCGGTCTCGGACTGACGACGCAGCAGCTGGTCGAGCAACTCGCGCCGGGTGCCGATCTCCATCTCCAGGTTCTTCATCTCCACCGAGACCGAATTGAGGGCCATCGCCTCCTGCCGGGCACGCTCGAACTGCTCCTTGAGCGAGCGCTCGCGCCGCCGCGCGGTCTGCAGGTTGGTGGCCGCGGTGCGCCGCATCGTCGCGACCTCGGCGGCGATGATGTCGCTCAAGCTCTCACGCTGCTCGGCGATCCGCGCCTCGAGGGAGACCATCAGCGGGTGGTCCTTCTTGTAGACCACCAGCTTGGCCTCGTAGTCCCGCTCGAGAACCATCAGGTCGCGCCGCGCCTCGTCGATCAGAGACGTCGGGTTGATCTCGGCGGTGGCTTCGGGCGACGCGCCGGTCAGCTCGTAGTAGCGCGCCTCGACCTCGACCCGGTCGGCGATCGCCTGGGTGTAGCTCCGGTTGAGCTGGGTGATCCGCTCGACGATCTCGTTCGATTCCGGGTCGAGGTTGACGACGTCGATGTCGCGGCCGACCTCCTGCAGCTGCTTCTCCTTGTCGTCGATCTCCTGCTTGAAGGTGTCGACCTGCTGATCGATGAAGGTGGAGGCCTTGCCGACGAACTCGGTGCGGCGCTCGATGCCCCAGTCGATGAAGGCGTCGGCGACGCCGTTGACGACGCGGGCCGCCAGCTCCGGATCGCGGCCCTCGAACTTGATGGTGACGAGCTCGGTGCCCTTGATCGGCGACACGTCCAGACCGGCCTGGATCTTGCCGGCGAGCGCCGCCAGCAACCTGTCGTCCGGCTCGGCGCCGCTCGCCGGCGCTCGGGTTGAACGCCGCATCGGCGGCCAGCCTCAGATCGACGACCACCCGTTCGGCCAGGCCGCGGCTCTCGAGCAGGCGGTACTGGGTGGGGTAGTACCGCATGCCGGCCCAGGCATCCAGCCAGGGGTTCTGGTCGCTCACCGAGAGCAGGCTGCGCTGCTCGATCTGCAGGGTGGTGGCAGCCCGGTACATCGAGGGTGTCAGGTAGAAACGGATCGTGCCGACCGCCAGGCCGATCAGCGCGAGCACCAGGATCAGCGGCCATCGGCGGTCGAGCAGCTCCCAGTACTCGTGGAGGTTGACCGCGGACGATGCGGGAGCCGTGGCCGTCCGGGCCGGGCCCTCGTCGAGGTAGATCGTCGGCTGCTCGATCACAGGAACGACTCCTTGACGACGATCAGGTCGCCGTCGCTCAGCGGCAGGTCCTCATCCTCGCCGGCCAGGAGCCGCTTGTAGCGCACGGTGATCTCGTAACGGCTGCCGTCTTCGCGCTGACGCTTGACCGAGATCTTGCTCGAGGCCCGCTTGGTCAGCCCGCCCGCCTGGGCGATGGCGGTGAGCAGGGTCGGCCGCTGGTTGGCGCGGAAGGTCATCGCGCCGGTGGTGCCGACCTCGCCCATCAGGTAGACCGTGATCGGCGCCGCCATCGGCACGGAGATCACGTCGTTCGAGAAGATCGGGATGTTGACCGCCGGGTCGGCGCGGATCAGCAGATCGTCGAGCGCGACCGTCAGCTGGTCGTGCAGGCCGTTGCTGGCGCGGCGCAGGATGTGGACGACCTCGCCGTGGCCCTCGGCGAGCCCGCCGGCGTCGGTGAGCGCGTCCAGCAGGTTCCAGCGGCCCGACAGCTCCAGTGTGCCGGGCCGCCGCACCGCGCCGATGACCGAGATCGGCCGCGAGCGGAACTCGATGACGCGCATGGTGACGGTGGCGCGCTGCAGGAACGACGCCTCGAGCCGCTGCCGGAGCAGGTCCGCCGCTTCCGCCGGGGTCAGCCCGGCGACGGCGAGCTCGCCGAGCATCGGCAGGATCAGGCTGCCGGTGTCGGTGACTCGCCGTTCCAGATTGAGGACCGGCTCTTCGACCACCTGGACCTCGACCAGGTCCTTCGGTCCCAGCCGGTAGACGGCGGCGTCCTCACTCCTGGTCTGGGCCTCGACCGGAGGGCAGATCGCCAGGCCCAGGAGCACGATGATCGTCACAGCGCCGCGGCACAAAAAGCCCCGGCGACCGCTTGCGCGTCGCCCGTTCACGACCTACCAGGGTAGCAGATTTCCGCCCAGCCGGACCCGGCCGGTGACCGCCGTCACGTCCCGATCGAAATCCGGATCGGAGGAGTCGCGGCGGGTGTCGTGGAAGCCCACCTCGATCGCCAGGCGCTCGCTGAACTGGCTCGTGAGGTTGACGCCGTAGCTGGTGAAGTCGTCCAACCGGGTCACCTGATCGCTCGCCACCGTGGCGAACTCGTCCTCACCCATCTCGTAGAAGACACCGATGCGGGTGCGGCCGGAGCCCCGCCGCTGCAGGCTGACGCCGGAGCGGCGGCTCTCGAAGATGGCGGCGCTGTTCAGCGCCGAGGCGTCGAGCCGGGTGGCGCTGTAGATGCCGGCGGAGAGCTTCTCGGTGAGGTTCCAGCCCAACAGGCCGAAGCCGATCACCTGCTCGCGCTTGGTGGCCGACTCCCGGCCGTCGAACTCCAGGTCGCGGCGCGAGACCTCCAGTTCGAGGGAGGCCCGGGTACCGTCGTACGCCAGCCGCAGCAGCGGGCCGGAGCCACGGTTGGAACGGCCGCCGGGATCGTTGTCGAAGGTCGACTCGTTGTCCTCCCACCCCAGCCCGACCGTCAGTCCGTTGCCGAGCTCGTAGGCGAAGCCGCCCTTGAGCAGCTGGGAGTCGACGTCGAGCAGCGACAGGTTCAGTCCCGGCAGCTGCTCTTCGGCCGCTCGCCCGGAGTAGCGAACCCGGCTGTCGACCACCGTGGCAAAGAGACGGAAGGGACCCCAGAAATCGACGTCGAGATCGGTCTGCAGGCGGTCAGTCTGCACGTCCACCGGAATCTCGAGCTCGCTGCTCAGGGGGCGCTGGGTATCGACCCGGCCGCCCTGGAGGCCCAACTGCAGCCGGTTGAAGTCGCCGAACAGCTGGACGCCGTAGCTCTCGCTGGACGATCGCAGGTCTTTCTGGTCCTGCCACCAGTTGTAACCCAGATTGGCGAACGGGCTGACCAGCACCTTGGGCCCGAGGTTGAAGAACCCGCGCAGCCCGGCGCCCCCCTGGGCCTTGAGATCGGACACTGCCCGCGCTTCCGCGGTGCTGTAGACGTTGGAGACGTAGCCCACGTCGGTGATGGATAGCTGCGGGTCGAGCTGGAGGACGCCCAGCTGCCAGCGGGCGTTCTGATAGGCGAGCATCACCTGTTCCTTGGCGCTCAGGCGCTTCTCACCGAGGCTGCCGGGGACGGTGTAGCCGCTGAACTGGGCGGCGGCGGGCGCCGCCGCCAGCACCGCGACCAGCAGGGTCTTGCCGAGGTTCGATCGCATCCGTTGACTCCCGGTTGTTCGGCGGCGTGCCACTCACGTATTCTGCGCACCCGCCTGGCCGCAAGTGGGACGCTATGTTACTCAGATTCGCCGGCCGAGACTCGCGCCTCGTTGTGGGGGTCTGCGCCCTGCTGCTGTGGGCTCCCCTGCCCGCCGGCAGCGTGACTCCGGCCGGCCAGCTGGTGATGCGGCTGGCGGCCTGCGGGCTTCTCCTGCTGGCGCTGGCGGCCCGGCCCGATCCGTCGCGCCGCAGCCTGCTGCCGGTGGCGGCTCTGGCCGCGGTGGCGGCGCTGGGGCTGGTGCAGTCCTGCCCGTGGCCCGCCGGCGCGGCGGCGGTCGTCTCGCCCGAGCACGCCCGGCTCGCCGCTCAGGCCGCAACGCTGACCGGTGCCGCCGCGCCCCCCGCCTTCGTCGCCCTGTCGCTCGATGCCGCGGCGGCGCGCTCGGCCGCCCTCTCCTGGCTGGCGGCCGCCCTGCTGCTGGCGGTGGCGCTGGTGGGCGGACGGCGGGCGGCTCACCGGCGCTGGCTGCTGGCGGCGCTGGTGACGGCGGCGCTGGCGCAGCTGGGCCTGGGTCTGCTGCGACTCGAATCGTCGTCGGCCGGCGGTCTGGCCGCCGTGTTGTTGCGGCCCGAGGGCCGTTTGCGCGGTACCTTCGCCAACCCCAACCACCTGTCGCTGCTGTTCGAGCTCGCCCTGGTGGCGACGGCCGCCTGGTTCTGGGTCGAGCTGTCCCGCTGGTGGCGAGGCGCGGGTGGTGGCCCCCTCCGAGCCCTGGGTGCGCTGGCGGTCTGGACGGCGCTGCTGGCCGGGGTCGTTTTCACCGGCTCGCGGGCGGGGCTGGCGGCGGCGCTCGTGGGAACCGTCGCCCAGGCGGTAGCCGTGCCGCTGGCCGGCCGCCGCCGCCGGGCCGCCGCCGCGGTCGCGATCGGACTCCTGCTGGGGTTGGGAGTGCTGTTTGCGGCCGGCTCGCGGGGGGGGATCCGCCGCTACCAGACGGTTTCGGTCTTCGAAAGCAACCTGCGCAGTCGCCTGTTGCTGACCGTGCCGGCGCTCGAGCTCTGGCGCCGGTTCCCGGTCACCGGCACCGGGCTGGGGACGTTCGAGGACGCCTTCCCCATGGCGGCGCCGGCCGAGCTGGCGACGATGCGGTGGAACCGGGCCCACAACGACCCGCTCGAGTTGCTGGTGACCGGCGGGGCGCTGGGCCTGGCGCTGGGCCTGACGATGCTGGCGGCGCTGCTGCCGCCGATCTGGCGCGGCTTGCGCCATGGCGACGGGGTCGAGGGGCGCGCCGCGGGCCTGGCGGCGGTGGGTGCGCTGGCCGCGGCCGGGCTGCACGAGCTGTTCGATTTCGGGCTGGTGATCCCGGCCAACGCCCTGGCGCTGCTGGTGATTCTGGGCTCGGCGGCGGCGGCGGGCTGGGCCGTCCCGGAGCGATCTAGCCGGCGGCCCCGGCCGGCTCGAGAATGAGCTTGCCCGGCGCGAGCGGCCTGCCGCTGAGGTGGCGCATCTGCAGCAGATGCGGCCCCGCGGCGGCCGCGAGCGGCTGGCGCAAGGCCTCGCCCGGCCCGAGTGGGAAGACCCCGAGGAAACTGCCGTCCCAGCGCAGCTCGATGGCGGCGCCGGCCGGCGGCACGCCCGGGATCTCCAGCCGCAGCCGCTCGATGGGCCGCGCGACCCGCAAGGGCAGCTGGTAGGCGTCGCCCCGCCGCTGCCACTCGTCACCTGACCACGATCCTCGCGCCGGCAGCTCGAGCTCGACCGGGGGCGGACCTTCCGGCTCGCCGGTGGCCGCGAGCAGCCGCGCCATCGTCGCCTCGTCGAGCGGGCAGCGGCCGACCGCGCAGAGGTCCCGAGCCCACTCCAGCCACCGCGCCAGCTCTGCCCGCGTCTTGCCCGCGGTGGCAGACGCGGGCAGCGCCGCCAGGGCGGCCGAGAAGCTGTCGGCGTAGAGCGCGTCGGGCGGCGCCGAGAGCACCGAGCGCAGCAGGGCCAGGCCGGCACGGGGGTGGCCGCCGCGCAGACGGGCGCTGCCGCGCGTCACCCGGTCGGCGAGGTCGGCGGCCAGCGACTCGATCCGCAGGCGGTGGCTGATGCCGAATCGCTCCAGGTCGCCCAGGCGGAGAAACTCCCGGCCGAGCTGGAGCCAGGCGTCGGGGCGGTCGGGAATCGGCTCCAGCAGAGTGCCGAGAGAGGGCGCCAGCCGCACCCAGGCCGGCAGCAGCCGCGTCAGGTTGCCGGGGTCCGCGAAGGCCAGCGCCAGCACCGAAGGCAGGTCCTGGCGCTCGTCGGCCGACAGGCTCGACCAGCTGCTGAGATAGAACGAGGCCAGCAGCGCCGGCGGCTCGAAGCGGCCCGGTGCCAGCTGCACGGCCGCCGCCAGGGGCTCGCGCCAAAGAGCGTTCGGTTGATCTCGACGGCCCAGGCGGGAGGCCTCGAGATAGCGGCTGGCCCCGATCACCGCGGCCGCCCGCCACGAGGCGGGCTGTCGGCGCAGCGACTCCTCGGCCAGCTGCCGGGCGAGCCGCAGGCGGTCCAGGTCGCGGCGGCTCTCGGCGGTGCGCTCGGCCGCGGGCAGCTCGCTCAGCCACTGGCGGTCGAACCCGGCGCGGAGCAGCCGCCAGGCCAGCCTGGCAGTGGCGCGGGCGGGGACGGTTTCGCGGGCCAGCCCGGCCGCCAGGTGCGGCAGCCGACGGTCGGGATCGGCTTCGGCAGCAAGCTGCGCCAGCCGCCGCTGCGCCGCCCGCCAGCCGAGGTAGTCTGCTACCGAAAAAGCGCCGACGGCCACCGCCAGCGCCAGTGCCAGCGTCCTCACCGCCGCCCCTTCATTGGGGCATCATAGCCGCCGCCAGATGACCGATCGCAAGCGTGCCCGACGGATCGTGGCGGCGGCCATCTGGACCCTGGTCGTTGCCGTGCTGCTGGCCATGCCCGGCGACCAGATCCCCGATCCCGGACCGTGGGACTGGCTCGACAAGCCCGTCCACCTCCTGCTCTTCGCGATCCACTTCGCGCTGCTGGCCGCCGCGTTGGCGGGCTCGCGCCCCGGCGGCGGGCGGCCCGCGGTGACGGCCGCGCTGGGCTCGGGGCTCTTCGCGCTGCTCATGGAGGCGGTCCAGCTGCGGGTGCCGGGCCGCGGCTGGGAGTGGTGGGATGTGGCGGCAGGTCTGGCCGGCATCGCCCTCGCGGCGCTGCTTCTGGCGCGCCGGCGTGCTACTCTCTCGCCTTCCCGCTGAGGCTCGTTCATGGCTCATCCCCGGTCGCCTTTCTCGATCCCCGAGCACGTCCTGGCACGCAAGCTGGACGACGAGATGGTGCTGCTCAACCTCGACTCCGGCGAGTACTTCGGCCTCAACGACACCGGCACCCGGGTGTGGGAGCTGCTCGCCGACGGCCGCAGCCGAGACGAGGTCGTCGACTGCCTGACCGAAGAGTTCGAGGTGGCCGTGGAGGTCGCTTCGAGCCACGTGGCGACGCTGTGCAACGAGCTGCTACAGGCCGGGCTGCTGGCCGAGGGAGGTGTCGCTTGAACGGCCCGGCCGCCTCGCCTCCGATCCCCGGCGGCGGACGAAAGCTCCGGCCATGAAGGTCGTCGAGCATCTCGAGCGAGCCGCCGCGCCGCCGATCAGCTTCGAGATCATCCCGCCGCTTCGGGGCGGCAACGTGCAGAAACTGCTGGCGCTGACCGAAGAGCTGGCCCGCTTCAAGCCGCCGTTCATCGACATCACCAGCCACGCCGCTGAGGTGGTCTACGAGGAGACCCCGCAGGGCATCATGCAGAGGGTCAAGCGCAAGCGGCCCGGCACCATCGGCGTCTGCGCCCTGATCCAGAACAAGTACGGCATCGACGCGGTGCCACACGTGCTCTGCCACGGCTTCACCCGCGAGGAGACCGAAGACTTCCTGATCGAGTGCAACTACCTGGGCATCGACAACGTCCTGGCCATCCGCGGCGACGACAGTGGCTACCGCAAGCCGCTCCGGGCGGGCCGCAGCGTCAACGAGTCGGCCCTCGACCTGGTGAACCAGATCGCCGCCATGAACGGCGGCCAGTTTCTCGAGGAGGATCTGCTGGATGCCGACCCCACGGACTTCTGCGTCGGGGTGGCGGGCTATCCCGAGAAGCACTTCGAGGCGCCCAACCTCGACAGCGACATCCGCTTCACCCGCAGCAAGGTCGAGGCCGGCGGCGAATACATCGTCACCCAGATGTTCTTCGACAACCGTCACTACTTCGACTTCGTCGCGCGCAGCCGCGAGGCGGGCATCGAGGTGCCGATCATCCCGGGTATCAAGGTCCTGACCTCGAAGAAGCAGCTGCGCACCATCCCCGCCAACTTCTACTGCGACATCCCGGCCGAGCTGGCCGACGAGGCCGAGGCCGCCGGGAAGCGGGCAGAGGTGGTCGACGTGGGGATCGAGTGGGCGGCGCGGCAGGCCGAGGCGCTGCTCGAGGGCGGCGCCCCGTCGATCCACTTCTACGTCATGCAGAACGCGCGGGCCGTCGGCCGGGTGATGGAGAAGCTGGCGGCGCGTGATCTCGCCGCCCCGCCGGTCGGCTGAGCCGCCGGTCCCCGCCGGTCCCCGCTCACCCCCGTAGCGGTCGACCTCCGTGTCGACCGGGCTATCGCAACAGCCTGACCGTGACGAACGCCTCGGCCGCGGCGACGCCGACCTGGCTGCCGCGCCAGCGCGCCAGCGCCTCCAGGGCGCCGAGCGAGCGCGGTGCCGGGTCCGGCTGGATCTGGCTCTCGTAGCAGGCGGCGGCTTTCAGCTTGGCCTCGAGGTGGCTGCCGATGTCGACCCAGCAGGTGGGCAGGAAGCCCGCCTCCAGGTAGGGAGCGTTCCAGTGGGTCTCCGACACCACCTCGTAGCAGTGCACTTCGCGGATCGCGCGGCCGTGCTCGGTGGCGGGGCGCCAGGCCACCGACAGCGAGTGGAAGACCTCGCGGTGGTCCTTGTGCAGGTCCAGCGGGAAGGGCACGTAGAGGATCTCCGGGGCCACCTCGCGCACCAGCTCGTCGGTCAGCCGGTTGAGCTTCCAGGGCGGCTCCTCGGCGACCCGCGCCGCCGGCACCTCGGCGAAGCGCAGATCCTCGACGCCCAGCTCGGCCATCGCCCGGCGCGCCTCGGCGCGCACCGTCTCCCAGGTGGCCGGCGGCCACAGCGGGTGGGGCTCGGCGCCGTGGCCGGTGAGGACCGCCACCGTGACCCGCCGGCCCTCCGCGACCAGCCGGGCGATGGTGCCGCCCATGCCGAGGGTCTCGTCGTCGGCGTGGGGCGCTATCACCAGCACGCGCCCCGGATCGCTCACCGCAGCACCTCGTCGGGCTCGACCGGCGCCGGCGTCCGCGGCTTCTCGACCAGGTACGAGCCGATCGCCAGGGCGTCGATCCCGGTGCTCCAGAAGGTCCGCAGGGCGTCGCGCGGCGAGCAGACGATCGCCTCGCCGCGGACGTTGAAGGAGGTGTTGAGCACCACCGGCACGCCGGTGCGCTCGGCGAACGCCTCGAGCAGCCGATGGTAGCGGGGATGGCTGTCGGCGGAGACCGTCTGCGAGCGCACCGTGCCGTCGACGTGCACGACCGCGGGCAGTTTTTGCCGCGCCTCGTCGGTCGCCTCGTGGGCCAGGATCATGTAGGGCGCCGGCTCGCCGCCGTCGAGAAAGCGGGCGGCGGACTCCTCGGTCAGGCTGGGGCAGAACGGCCGCCAGTACTCGCGGAACTTGATCGCCGCGTTGACCCGGTCGCGGCTGGCGGCGTCGCGCGGGTCGGCGAGGATCGAGCGGCCGCCCAGCGCCCGCGGCCCGGCCTCCATGGGGCCCTGGAACCAGGCCACCACCTTGCCGTCGGCCAGCAACTCGGCGGCGGCGGCGCAGACGTCGTCCGGCCGGCGGTAGTCGAGGCCGCAGGCGGCCAGCTGCTCCTCGATCTCGTCGTCGCTCCACGAGGGGCCGAGATAGAGATGTCGTCAGCGGCCGCGGCCGGTCGCCGCCCTGGCGCAGCCAGTGGACCAGCGTGGCGCCGATGCCGAGGCCGCTGTCGCCCGGGATGGGAAAGGGGAAGATGCGGCGGAACAGCCCGCTGCGGCGCAGTCGGCTGTTCATCTTGACGTTGAGGCCGACGCCGCCGCCGATGCACAGCTCGTCGATCCCGGTGGCTTCGCGGAAGTGGCCGGCCAGGCGCAGCACGGTCTCCTCGAGCGCGCGCTGGGTCTCGAAGGCCAGGTCCTCGTGGATCGGCTCGATGGCGGCGCCGCCGAGCCGCGGCGGCAGGCCCAGCAGCTCGACCAGCTCGTCGGTGTAGCGGTCCGACCAGGTGTGGTCGCCGTGGTGGATGAAGCGCGGCTCCAGCTCGTAGTCCCAGCCCTCGGGCCCGGGGTGGAGGATCGTCTCCAGCTTGCGGCGCAGCTCGGGGTTCTCGCGGCCGTAGGCCGCCAGCCCCATCACCTTGTACTCGCCGTCGTAGGCGCGGAAGCCGAGGTGCTCGGTCAGGGCGGCGTAGAACCAGCCCAGCGAGTGGGGGATCTCGGCCGACCACAGCCGCTCGAGCTCGCGGCCGCGGCCGCGCCAGACGGTGGTGCAGTCGCTGTCGCCCGAGCCGTCGACCGCCAGCACCAGCGCCTCCTCGCAGGGCGACAGATAGAAGGCCGCCGCGGCGTGGGTCTCGTGGTGGGGGGCGAACAGTAGCGGCGGCACCTGCTCGGGCGTTACCCCGAACCAGCGCACCAGCTGATCGCGCAGGGTCCGCTCGAGGTTTTCGGGCCGGAACAGTGCCAGCACCGACCGCTGCCAGCCGCGGGTGGCGGCGTCCGGCGGGTGGATCTCGTTGGTCCGCTCGAAGAACGCCGCCATGCCGCCGCCGGCGTAGCGCGGCGCGTCCCAGCCATAGACGAAGGCGTCGATCTGGCCCAGCTCGAGGTCGCCCAGCTTCAGGCAGGCGGCGATCGAGCGGATCGGAAAGAGCCCCGAGGCGTGCTTGTAGCGGATCAGCCGCTCCTCTTCGACGAACGCCACCAGCTCGCCGTCCACCAGCAGGCAGGCGGCCGGGTCGTGACCGTGGAAGTAGCCGATCAGGTTCATGGAACGGGCAAACTATCAGAGAGAGTGGGGCGGGGATCGGCCGGGACCGGCGATTGACAGCCTTGCGGCCCTGGGCTAGGCTTTCCTCGCATCAGGAGCGGCCGGCACGACCGGGCGCGGCAACCTGGGACGGACACCCAAGGTGCCTCTCGCGCGAGCGAGGATGTGGCCGACTCGGCGACCAAGAGCCGGCAACGAACTGTCCGGAGGCCGACCCGCTTCGAGATGCATTCGAAGCGGGTTTTTGCGTACGGCCTATAAGCGAAGAGACGATGATGAGCGAGCGAATCTCCATCCCCCCGACCCCCGGCGATCTGGCGGCGCGGAGCGCGGCGCTGGTCGAGGCGCTGGACGAGCGGCTGCTGGTCCTCGACGGCGCCACCGGCACCGGGCTGCAGGACGCCGAGCTGACGCCGGAGGACTTCGGCGGCCCGGAGCTCGACGGCTGCAACGAGAACCTCTGCCTGACCCGGCCGGACGTGGTGCTCGAGCTGCACGCCGGATACCTGGCCGCGGGCGCCGACATCGTCGAGACCAACACCTTCGGCGCCACGCCGCTGGTGCTGGCCGAGTACGGGCTCGAGGACCGCGCCTTCGAGATCAACCGGGTGGCGGCGGAGCTGGCGCGTGAGGCCTGCGCCCGGTTCGACCGGCCCGGCCGGCCGCGCTTCGTCTGCGGCTCGATGGGGCCGACCACCAAGGCCATCTCGGTCACCGGCGGGGTGAGCTTCGAGGAGCTCGAGGAGCACTACCGGGTGCAGGCGCTGGGCCTGATGGCCGGCGGCGCCGACTACCTGCTGCTCGAGACCTGCCAGGACACCCGCAACGTCAAGGCCGGCATCCTGGCCATCGAGCGCGCCTACGAGGAGGCCGGCTGGCGGCTGCCGGTGGCCGTCTCGGTGACCATCGAGCCCACCGGCACCATGCTCGCCGGCCAGGACGCCGAGGCGCTGGCGATCTCGCTGGCGCACCTCGACCTGCTCTATGTCGGCCTCAACTGCGCCACCGGCCCCGAGCTGATGGCCGAGCCGCTGCGCACGCTCTCCGAGCTGGTCCACACCCGCACGGCCTGCGTGCCCAATGCCGGCCTGCCGAACGAGGACGGGCGCTACGAGGAGGGGCCGGAGGTCTTCGCGGAGGTCTTCGGCCGCTTCCTCGACGAGGGCTGGCTCAACCTGGTGGGCGGTTGCTGCGGCACCACCGCGGCGCACGTGACGGCGCTCGCGAAGCTCGTCGAGGGCCGCCGGCCGCGGCCGATCCCGCATCACCAGCGCAGCCTCGTCTCGGGCATCGAGGGCGTCGAGCTGACGGCCGAGAACCGGCCGCTGCTGGTGGGGGAGCGCACCAACGTCCTCGGCAGCCGCAAGTTCAAGAAGCTGATCCAGCAGGGCGAGTGGGAGAGCGCCGCCGAGGTGGGCCGCGCCCAGGCGCGCGCCGCCGCCCAGGTGCTCGACGTCTGCATGCAGGACCCCGATCGCGACGAGATCGCCGACATGGAGGCCTTTCTCGAGCAGCTGGTGCGGCTGGTCAAGCTGCCGCTGATGATCGACTCCACCGACGCCGCGGTGATGGAGCGGGCGCTCCGGTGGTGCCAGGGCAAGTCGGTGCTCAACTCGGTCAACCTCGAGGACGGCCGCGGCCGGCTCGAGCGGGTGGGGGAGCTGGCGCGGCGCTACGGCGCGGCGCTGGTGGTCGGCACCATCGACGAGGCCGGCATGGCGGTGACCGTCGAGCGCAAGCTCGAGATCGCCCGCCGCAGCCACCGGATCCTCACCGAGGAGCTCGGCATCCCGCCCGAGGACATCTGGTGGGACGCCCTGGTCTTCCCCTGCGGCACCGGCGACGAGGCCTACCTGGGCTCGGCGGCGCAGACCATCGAGGGGGTGCGGGCGATCAAGGCCGAGTACCCGCTGACCCGCACCGTGCTGGGGGTCTCCAACGTCAGCTTCGGCCTGCCCGCCGCCGGCCGCGAGGTGCTCAACTCGGTCTTTCTCTACCACGCCACCCGCGCCGGGCTCGACGCGGCGATCGTCAACACCCAGAAGCTGGCCCGCTACGCCGAGATCCCGGAAGAGGAGCGGGCGCTGGCCGAGAAGCTGATCTTCCTCGATCCCGGCGACGTCGCCGCCGGCGACGCGGCGGTGGCCGAGTTCGCGGCCCACTTCCGCGGCCGCAAGGGCGCCTCGACGGCGCGCCCGCGGGCCGATCTGCCGCTCGAGGAGCGGCTCAGCCGGGCGGTCATCGAGGGCTCGAAGGAGGGGCTCGAGGCCGACATCGACGCCGCCCTGGCCGACGGGCGCTGGGCCGAGCCGCTGGACATCATCAACGGCCCGCTGATGGCCGGCATGGCCGAGGTCGGTCGGCTGTTCAACGACAACCAGCTGATCGTCGCCGAGGTGCTGCAGAGCGCCGAGGTGATGAAGGCCGCCGTCTCCCAGCTCGAGCGGCACATGGACCGGGTCGACGGCGCCAACAAGGGCATCGTGCTGCTGGCCACCGTCAAGGGCGACGTGCACGACATCGGCAAGAACCTGGTCGACATCATCCTGTCCAACAACGGCTTCAAGGTCGTCAACCTGGGCATCAAGGTGACCAGCGAGGTGCTGATCCAGGCGGCGCGCGAGCACCGGCCCGACGTCATCGGCCTCTCGGGGCTGCTGGTCAAGAGCGCCCAGCAGATGGTGCTCACCGCCGGCGACTTCAAGGCGGCGGGCTTGAAGGCGCCGGTGGTCGTGGGCGGCGCCGCCCTCACCCGGCGCTTCACCCACCGCAAGATCGCGCCGGCCTACGGCGCGCTGTGCACCTACGCCGGCGACGCCATGCATGGCCTCGACCTGGTGGAACGGCTCCTCGACCCGGCGAAGCGGCCGGCGCTCGAGGCCGAGATCGCCGAGCTGGCGCGGGCCGACGTGGCCACCGAGCGGCCGACGGCCTCACCGGTGGCCGAAGTTGCGACGACCCGTAGCGCCGCCGTGCGCACCGAGCTCGTGCCGCCGCCGCCGCCCGATCTCGAGCGCCACGTCGAGCGAGCTCGACCTCGACGAGGTCTGGCGCGTTCCTCAACCCGCAGATGCTCTACGGCAAGCACCTCGGCCTCAGGGGCTCGGTGCGCCAGCTGGCGGCCAAGGGCGATCCCAAGTACGCCAAGCTCGAGCGGGTCATCGAAGAGCTCAAGGCCGAGGCCCGCGCCGGCGGCATGACCGCCGGGGCCGTCTGGCGGTTCTTCCCTGCCGGCTCCGAGGGCAACCGGCTGTCGCTGGCCGACCCCGGCAACGGCGGCTCGGCCGCGGCCTGGGAGCTGCCGCGGCAAACCGGCCGCGACGGGCTCTGCCTGGCCGACTACGTGCTGCCCGGCGGCGACCACGTGGCGATGTTCGTCACCACCGCCGGCCGCCAGGTGCGCGAGCGGGTCGAGCGCTGGAAGGAGGAGGGCGAGTACCTCAAGAGCCACGCCTTCGCCGCCCTGGCGCTCGAGACCGCCGAGGCCGCCGCCGAGTGCCTCCACTGGCGCCTGCGCCGCGAGTGGGGCATCGCCGGCGACGAGGCGGAGTCGGTCTCCGACCTGCTGGCCGCGCGCTACCGCGGCAAGCGCTACAGCTTCGGCTACCCGGCCTGCCCGGACCTCGAAGGCCAGCGGCAGCTGTTCGCGGCGCTGGCAGCCCGAGGAGATCGGCGTCGAGCTCACCGACGGCGACATGATGGAGCCCGAGGCCAGCGTGTCGGCGCTGGTGTTTCACCACCCGGACGCGCGGTACTTCGGGGTCTGACAGCGCGCTTTCGTCATCCTCTTCATCCTGAGCCTCGTCGCTGTCACCCAGCGCTGGTTCGGTGCCTCCGGACCTCCAGGTAGATGGCAGGTCCCGGCCCGGCCGGGGGACCAGCGTGGCCGGGAGCAAGATCGCCGGCCGCCGTTTTCGTCCTCTTCTGTAGGAAGAGATGGGCGCTTGCCGGATGAATGAAGACACGGTGCGCGAGGTTGACCCGACCGGACCTAGCGCGTATATTCATTGTAGATACACAATCGACCACGTGGCGACCTCAATGCACACCAAAGTCCGGAAGTGGGGCAATAGCCTGGGTCTGCGGATCCCCAAGTCCTTCGCCGACGAGGTTTCGGTGGAGGATGGGTCGACGGTGGACATCTCGGTCGCGGCGGGACAGCTCGTGGTGCGCGCCGTTCGGCCGCGGAAGCATGAGCTCGGACGTCTTCTCGCCGAAGTGAGCGAGGAGAACCTCCACGCCGAGATCTCCACCGGCGAGCCGCGGGGCCGGGAGAGCTGGTAGTGCCGCGCCGCTACGTGCCCGAGCGTGGCGACGTCGTCTGGCTCGAGTTCGATCGGCAGACCGGGCACGAGCAGGCCGGCCGCCGGCCCGCTCTGGTGGTTTCACCCGCGGCGTACAACGGCAAGGTGGGCCTCGCCCTTCTGTGCCCGATCACCTCGCGCGTCAAGGGGTATCCGTTCGAGGTACTGTTTCCCGCCGACTCCCGGGTCGACGGCGCCGTCCTCGCCGACCAGTTGAAGAGCCTCGACTGGCGCGCCCGCCGGGCGCAGCGCTTCGCGGTGGCCCCGAAGGCGGTGGTTCAGGAGGTTCTGGGCAAGGTCCATACCCTGCTCGACGGCTAGCGCGGTTTGCAAGATCGGTGGGCGCGTTTTCGTCCTCTCCGGGTGGAGAGCGATGCCCGAGCCCCGACCCGCCAGCGACCGGCCCCCGCGGCTGCTCGACCGGATGCGCACCGCTATCCGCGTGCGCCACTTGAGCCGCCAGACCGAGCGGGCCTACGTCCAGTGGGCGAAGCGCTTCATCCTCTTCCACGGCAAGCGCCACCCGCGCGAGATGGGCGCCCCCGAGATCGCCGCGTTCCTCTCCCACCTGGCCGAGCGAGTCCGCGTCAGCCCCTCGACCCAGAACCAGGCGCTGAACGGGATCCTCTTCCTCTACCGCGAGGTGCTGCGCTCCGACGTGGGCTCTCTGCCGGAGGTCGTGCGCGCCAAGCGACGCCGCCGGCTGCCGGTGGTCCTCAGCCGCGGGGAAGTGCTGGCTCTGCTGGATCAGCTGCACGGCACCCATCGGCTGATCGCGACCCTGCTCTACGGCGCCGGCCTGCGGCTGCGCGAGTGCCTGGCCCTGCGGGTCAAGGACCTGGATTTCGACTACCGGCAGATCACCCTGCGCGACACCAAGGGCCGCTTCGACCGCGTCGCCATCTTGCCGGCGAAGCTCGAGCCCGCCCTCCGGCGACAGATCGAACGGGTACGCTGCCAGCACCGCGACGACCTCGCCCGGGGCCTCGGCACCGCTCCGCTACCCGACGCCCTGGCCCGCAAGTACCCGGCCGCGCCCGCCGAGCCGGGCTGGCAGTTCATCTTCCCCTCCGCCACCTGCTCCGCCGACCGCGCCACTGGCGAGATCCATCGCTTCCATCTCAGCCCCAGCACCGTGCAGCGGGCCGTCCGCCATGCCCGCCGCGCCGCCGGCATCGACAAGCCGGGGAGCTGCCACAGCCTGCGCCACTCCTTCGCCACCCACCTCCTCGAGGACGGCTACGACATCCGCACCGTCCAGGAGCTCCTCGGGCACAAGAGCGTCAAGACCACCATGATCTACACCCACGTCCTGAACCGGGGCGGCCGCGCCGTCCGCAGCCCCCTCGATGCCCTCTGAAGCCCTGCTGTCCGACATGCGGCCGGAGCCGCGAAGGCGTATACTCCAACGGACAGTGAAACACGACATTCACCGGCTGTTATCGCGCACCCTCCTCACAAAGTCGAGGCCGAGGCGTGCGGCAGCTCCCTCCCTGAATGCCGATCCTCGCTTGCTCTCAAACGTCAGGCGCGGTCCTGGTCGGTCATTCGCATTCAGCCAGCGTGCGTCGTTGGCTTCACGCCGACGAGGTCCAGGGCTGCTATCAAGACCAGCGCCGCCTCGTTGGCAGCCGACCCAGCGACCGAAAGCATCGAGGCATCTACGGTCGCTCAGTGAGTTGGCAGGATCTCCCGCTCGTTTCCGGGGATTGCATACCGCACCAGTGCTGCGCGATAGCAGGATGTGCCCTGTTCACACATTTACACGTTAGACAGCGAAAGCGAGTCGGCTGGGATGCATGAACGAAGTGCGGCGCCGCTTCTACTTGGCGCCACTCTGCTTCTCTTGGCCGGATGTTCGATCCACCAGCCGTACTTCCTCTCAGAGGGTGACTCGCGCACCGAGTTGCTCGTTGACTGCACAGAGGAGACGGCGAGCCATTTTGAGAGGCGACCGCCGACGATCTCCTCAACCGAGAGGTCGAGGGCAATCCGCGCGGCCTCCATATGGGCGTTCGAGCACTGTTACGCACCCTGTGAATACAAAATGTGCGGCTCGGTGACGAAAGTCGAACAAGGCAGAGTCACCATCTACGTCAGCTACGACGTGGCGGAAGAGTTGCCCGAAGCTGAGGACGGGTACCTAGTCATCCGGATGGGCCCAGAAGCCGAGGTCACGTTCGGGATGAAGGACCTTCGGGTCAAGAGCGAGGTGATCTACCACTCAGGTTGCCGTTGGGCTACCGATAGCTGTGAGAGGCAGTCCTATGAGCACTCGCTGTCTAACAACTAGCTGCAGCGGACACTGCCCTAGCTTGTCGTCACCATTGGTAGACTTTGGTGGTGAACCTCTCAATCAACCTTTTCAGCCAGCTCGCGCCCGGCAGCGCCGCTGAGCTTTGAGCCGTTAGGCAGCATGGGGAACGGCTAGGATGGGTCTGGCGTTCTCGCTGCTTGCTCTCTGGGCCGTGCCTGTGGTGACTCTTCTGTGGGCTCGGCGCCGGGCGCCGAAGAAGGTGTGGCGATTGACCGGCATATCCCTCGGTCTCATTGTCGCTCCTGCCTCGTCGGGACTGTACGGACTCTATTTCCTGGGTCCTTTGGCGGCATTGCTGGGCCTCGTCGGGCTCCCTTTGGCGATGTTCCACGGCGAGCCGGGGTTTGAGCTAGCAACGCTCCTGAAACTCCGTGAACCGAGAACTGTCGTCCATGGTGTCGAGCACGTGTACATTGCATTGCTCAACGCTGGCGTTTGGTCGCTTCTGTACGGAGCTGCCGGTTGGGCCGTTGACGCGGTCGTGGCCTTGAGAACGCGAGCAGATGCGGCCTAACCACTCGCTGCAGCGGACACTGCCCTCGGCTCTTGGAACCATTGGTAGGTTTTCAAAGGTGAACTCCTCGATCAATCATTCGCGTGGCTCGGGGTCTGGCAGCGCCGCTGAGCTCCAGAGCCGTTAGGAGGATTCGATGAGAGTTCTCGAGAGGGTCCTGTTCATAGTCGCCTTCGTCTTCCTCTCTGTGAACATCCTCAGGGCTGTCTACCAGCTCTGGCTTGAGCCGACCGCGTCTGTTCTGGACCCCTACGATGAGTCCGTTGACTTGGACATACGCGAGGCTTCATCGCTGGGCGAGCTCCTCCGTCGTTATGATGAGGCCTACGGACTCGTTCAAGTGTATGAAAACGATGAGGCCAACCCCCCTGTCGAGTATGGAGACAGGGATGAGACAGAGCCTTACGAATCAGAGATCAAACTGCGAGCTGCTGTCGAGGAATGGGAAGCCAGGTCGAAACAAATAGGAAAACTTCGTACGTTCTGGTTCTTTGGCGTGGGGTTCCTCGTGGTCGGCTTCGGGGCCTACAAGTGGCTCAATCAATGGCTTGGCATATCAGCACTCATCGTAGCCTTCTCGGAGATGATCTACTGGACCAGCCCAACCTACTTCGGCTCCAGGACTGGCGAGTTCGAACGGCTACTCGAGACCAAATGCGTTCTGGGGTTTCTGAGCTACGGCCTGTTGCTGCTGACAGCCTTTCTGCTGGGGGTGTTTCGTGAGAACACGCGACGGGCGAGAACCTCCTAACCAGTCGCTGCACAGGACACGGGCCTTCGGCCCGCGCCAGTGATCTCCCGGATCGTTAGGCGGCAGAAATGCTACCGAGAATGGTCCTTGGAAGTGAGGGGTTGAGATGACCAGGAAGCTCTGTAGCTATGTGCTCGCCATCATCGTGGCCCAGTCCGCGGTGGTAGCGTTCGCGGCGGACTGCTGGATCGCGGTTGGCGCCAAGACGATGTTCGGTTCGTATGAGCAGGGCCTTGAGCTGAAGAAGCTAGTTGAGGCTGGTACCAGTTGCAAGACGCTCGGCCTCGCTTGGCAGATCGATCTGTCACTGCGTGGCGGACGGGGTACGCGCTACAGTTTTCTGGTCTGGGATCCAGAGGCCCAGAGTCTGGTTCGCGTTCACACGCATACCGTCTTGGGTGGCTGGGAGTCCTGGGAAACAGTCACGCCTCAAGCGATCGTCTCTGAGGATTATGGTGATGGCTTCGACTTCCCCAGTTATCGCTCGGGCTCCGGGCGTGCACCACTTACGCAAGCCGCAAAGACCCTGGTTCGGCAAAACGACAAGGCAGGGCGGTTCCAGAACGCCTTCTGATATCCATGCCTTGCCGCCTAACCAGTCGCTGCACCGGACACGACCCTGCGGGCCGCGCCGGTGAGCTCCTAGGACGTTAGGCAGCAGCGAACAGCGCTTGTTATGACGCGTCGCCTGGGCCTGAAGGAAGCGGCCGCCCTTGTTCTTGGAGTCGCTCTCCTGTCCTACATCGTGTCGCGTGCCCTTCTGGCTGAGGCACGTCGATGGGCTGGGACACACTCGTTTGCAAACACACCCGATGGGGCAGTGTACTTGTGGTGGTCGCTCTGGCTGCCACTCAGCGTGGCCTCTGCTGTACTAGCGATCGGCTGCTTGGTCGCTGCCCGACGATGGTTTGGGCAGGGTCGCCGGTCAGATGCCGTATGGCTGTTGTTCGTCGGGTTTCTGTCGTGGCTCGGTCTTTGGGCGGCGCTCCTTGCTCAGGAGAGCGCCGCAGGCTATGGCGCAAAGCCCGAGGGCAGTCGGCTCAGGCCGTTGCACGCGGGGGAGGTGTTCAGTAGAGCGAAGTGGCGCGAACTCGAGGGTCGTGAGTGGCTCGGCGAGGCGCTTGGACAGGTAGCTGCAGGCGGAGTGGGAATCCCGACTCATCCCAACGTGATCCCGCATGACGAATCGCTGCTCGAGCGCTTCACCTTCGTAGGGCTGCCACCTGTAGAGGTGAGCCGGCTCCTCGGTAGTCGGCTGAGGGAGGTCGAGACTTGGCCGGCAGGCAGTTTCGGGGATCCGAGAAGCGCTTACAGAATGTGCTGTCCGGATCCAGAAAGACGATACAGCTACTGGGTACTGGAGCTGACCTTCTCGGGGTATTCTGGCGTGGTACGGAAAGAGCGGCTATATGAACGCAGCCCTTATCATCGGTACACTCCGGCCAGGGGAGCCGATGGTTGAGCTGCTGTCTAACCAGTCGCTGCACCGGACGCGGCGCTGCGCGCCGCGCCGGTGATCTCCAAGGTCGTTAGCTGTCCGTGAGAGCTGTCTGCTGCTAGAATCGAGCCATGAGACGCGGTCTTCTAGAGGAGGCAAGGCGCCTAAGCGTTCCGGAGCGTGTCGAGCTGGCGGCAGCGCTGTGGGACACGGTTGCCGAGGATGCTAGCGCCGAAGTCCTGCCGGTCTCGCAAGTGCACCAGGATGAGTTGGACAGGCGCCTCGGCGATTTGGCCGAGAACCCGGAGGCTGCCAGCAGCTGGTCGGATGTGCGCTCCCGCCTCGAGCGGCGGGGGTGAGCTATCGCCTGTCCGTTCGGCAGCTCGCCGAGCGTGACCTTGCTCAGGCTCGGGAGTGGTACGAGAGTCAGCAGCCGGGGCTTGGCGATGAGTTTCTTGCGGCGATCGTTGAGGTCTTCGATCGACTAGAGCACGACCCGCGCATCTACCCCGTCGTCTATCGTGGCCTCAGGCGTGCCGTACTGCGCCGCTTCCCCTACCTCCTCTACTTCCGCCTGGAGGGCCGCGCTGTCACAGTTATCGCGTGTCTCCACGGCAGGTGGGATCCTCGCTTGCTCCAAAGGCGTTTTGGATAGTGGGGCAGTGCCCGACCAGCTAACCAGTCGCTGCACCGGACACGGCCCTTTGGGCCGCGCCGGTGATCTCCAACGGCGCTAGGCCGACCCCGGATCACTCGACACGGCGTGTGACTTCACCCGGCACAGTTCTTCGAGAAGGTCTCCACCCCTGCCCCGACAATCGTCGCCGCGGTGCCCGCTAAAGTACGATATCTGCCCAATCAAGCTCTCACTCCCACGCAATCAATTAGGACGCAAACCATGAGTGACCGCTTTGCTCCACGCGTCGGCGGAGTCCTCAGCGCCGACATTGCCGTTCCCGAACACGAACGTGAAGTGCGCTTCTACTCGCGTGTACTCAGCACGGGTGAGAGCCCGCTTTGGCGCGAGGATCTAATGAACAACCTCGGCATGCCGATCATCGGATTGGGCGCGCGCAGCACGGAGCATGAGATGCTCCCTCTCCAATGGATGCCGCACATTCAGGTTGCTGATGTCGCAATGAGTGTTGAGCGTGCCCTGCATCTGGGCGGGAGCGAGCTCATGCATGGCAAGGACAACGATGGAAAGAGCCAGTGGGCGGTGCTGCTCGATCCCAATGCGGCGGCGTTCGGGATCATTCCAGTCGTTTCCGCGGAAGAACTTTCCCCATCTGACGGCGCCGCATCGCGCGATCAGTCGACGCCTGTGGGATGCGTCGCCTGGCTCGACTTGACGGTATCTGACGCCACGGCAACTCGTGAGTTCTACCGACAGGTCGTTGGCTGGACCGCGAAGGACGTCGAGATGAAGGACGCGAGCAAGCGCTACGCCGACTACACCATGCTTGGCGATGATGGAAACGCCGCGGCGGGCGTCTGCCATGCGCGCGGCGTGAACCTTGATGTGCCGCCTGTCTGGATGCTCTACCTCCCCGTTGGCGACCTCGCGGAGAGTCTCCGTCGCGTACCGCAGGAAGGGGGTAAGATCATCAAGGAGACACGGGCGAACGATGGGGGGTACGCACATGCGGTGCTGCAGGATCCAGCGGGGGTGTACGTGGCGTTGGTGCCCGGATAAAGAAGGTGCAGGGGCCTAACAATCGCTTGAAGCTGACAGCGCTTCGCGCAGCAGCTTAAGCGAGTGTCCGTTAGGAGATCGCCGTCGTGACCACAGCTGATGTGCTCCAGACCTTTGCCGACAGTGTGCTCGCACAGCAGGAGTGCATCGCAAGAGGCGACGCAAAGAAAGGGAATCGACACGCCAAGGCGTACATCACGGCCGCGCGCGAACTGCTGGGCCGCGGCGAATCTGGGATCGATTCATTCGCAGATCTCATGGCAAGCCACAATTTGGCGAACATTCTGTTCGCGGTCTGCCGCTTTCCTCTGGCTCCTAGCCGAGCAATACTGCGAGCAGATGGAATCTCCTCCGCCTAACCAGTCGCTGCACCGGTGAGCTCCAGAGCCGTTAGGCCGCCGAGGGAACCGCGAAGATGGCGTTGACGCTCACGCTGATAGCGCTCTGGGTCGTTCCTCTGGTGACCTTTCTTTGGGCTCGGCGCCGCGCGCCGAGGAAAGTATGGCGATTGACGGGTGTGTCCCTGGGTTTGATTGTCGCCCCAGCCTCGTCAGGCCTGTATGGGCTCTACTTCGTGGGCCCCTTGGTAGCGTTGCTGGGCCTCGTTGCCTTTCCTTTAGCCATGTTTCACGGTGAACCAGGGTTTGAGCTCGCAACGCTGCTGGGCCTTCGTGAGCCAGGAACAGTTGTTCGGGGTGTAGAGCACATCTACACTGCGCTGCTCAACGGCGTTGTTTGGTCAATTGTGTACGGCGGTTTCGGTTGGGCGGTCGACAGATTCGTGGGTACCAGGAAAGCGCGATAGGTCGCAGAAAAGGTAGGTTCTATGAAGCGAGTCACTGGCATTGGCGGCATCTTCTTCAAAGCGAAAGACGCTCCGGCACTACAGGCCTGGTACAAGCGGCACCTCGGAATCGATGTCCAGGAATGGGGCGGCACGGCGTTCACCTGGACCGACGTTGAAGGCAAGCCGGTTGCCGGAACGACCGTCTGGTCGATTGCTTCGGCGCAAAGCGACCAATTCGCGCCCAGCACGGCGACTTTCATGGTCAATTACCGGGTGGAGGATCTTCACGCCCTGGTGGGAGTCTTACGCGAGGAAGGCTGCAACGTCCTCGAGAAGATCGACGATTCCGAGTACGGGAAGTTTGCCTGGGTCATCGATCCAGAGGGAAACAAGGTCGAGCTCTGGCAACCGCCTGCCGGGCAATGACCAGTGCAGACGGCTTCAGCACGGGCTGCCAGGCCTTCGCTTCAGCGGACCGCCTTCGAGAGGGTCGGGCTAGTGAATCGGGGGTTCGCCGGCGCTGCGACCGCTCCTGTAGACGAGGCTCGCCAGGACCCCCAGGATCATGCTCATCGGCAGACCCGAGACGAACCACTTGAGCGCCAGATCGAGCGGAATCGGGTAGGTGGCGTAGGCGTGGAAGACCGCCTGGAAGCCGACGAAGAAGTAGGCGACGAAGCCGTACCACGCCCCTTCCCGCCAACCGCCTCCCCGGTACCCCCTGGCGAAGAGGTAGGCGAAAGCGAAGCAGAAAACGACCGTCGTCGCGTGCATGATCCAGGCATTGGCGCTGAGCTCCGCCTGCGGCCGCCAGACGTCGCCGGCGAGGCTCGAGTAGGTCGGCCCCAGCCAGAGCCCGTGCACGAAGACGGCCATCACCATGTAGGCCACGAAGACCACGATGCCGGTCACGAGAACACGTTTGCGATTCATCATTCCTCCTGTCGGAGCCTCGGTGGGTCTGACGTGTTGTGCTTGTCGCCAGGTCACTTCCAGTGCCTACTGTCACTTCATATTCTCCTGGCAGGAGGGGGCGCTGGCAAACAGCACCATCACCTGGCAATGCCCCCACTTGACTTTCAGACGAGCCCTCCGACGCGGAAAGGGAGCTGGTTCGGCCGCCAGATGCTGGCCAGGCGGGTGGGAGCCATTGGTAGACTGTGCCGGCGCACCACTTCGCTCTCGAGGCCCTGGGCCGGTAGGAGGCCAGTCGTGAAAGCCATCATCCTGCTCCTCACTCTGGGTCCGGTGTCAGCGCTGGGCCAAACGACGGATCTCAGTGTCGATACTGGCGTCGAAGTGCTTTACGCGCAGCAGGAAGACGGGAGTGAGTTGGTTTACGAGATTCCACAGGCCGCTCTCGACGGCGCGCCCCCGTGGAACCCCGAGGAAGGTCCTCCGCCACTGGCCATCCGCGACGCCGTTCGCGTCGCCCGAGAAGATCTGAGGGCGCTTGGATCGGAGGAGGAGTACACCCTCACGACAATCGGTCTCCATGCGGTTCACGGCCAGGAGAAGATCGGCTGGTATTACACGATCGAGTTCTATCCAGAGAGGGCCTGGCCGATCTTCACCTATCCCAAGACAGTCCTGGTACTCCTTGATGGCACCGTAGTCGCTCCCTATCCCAGGCCTCGCGATGTGCAGCGTGGTGAGCGGCCCGATGTACGGCAGCAACCCGAAAGCGAAGAGCTGGAGCGACCCTTCCACAACCTCCCGCCGGAGGAGATGATCAAGCAAGCCAGCGTGATCCTGCTGACAAAGTACGAAGCCGAAGGCACGAAGCTGAAGGCCGTGGTCACGGAGGTCGTCAAGCGAGAGCCCGACACGACGCTCTACTATGCAGTCGGCGACGAGTACCATCACCTCTCCCGCTGGTCTGGAGAGACCGAGGTGTACGGCGAAGGCAACGTGGTGTTCTTCGTTGGCTCACCGGCCCAGATGCGCACCGCCTACTCGTACTCCGAGGATCGAATCGGCGGCCTCGGGGGGATGCCTCTCTCGGTGCTGCGGGCCCTGGCGGCGGCAGTCGAGTGATGCGGCCGTCGAACCAGTCGCCACACCGGACTCGACCCTGCGGTCCACGCCGGTGATCTCCAAGGACGTTCAGCGGCACTGTGGACCGCGAGCCGAGGATCGGAAGGCGCTGGGTCGGCCAGCGACCACTGTCAGTACCTCCAGGAGGAGGACATGAAGAAAACACTGACATTCACGGTGGCAATTCAGGCGCCGAAGAAGCTGTGCGAAGCCAGGCCCGGGCCGTGACGAGGACTCTCAGATACAAGTTGGCACACGTCGCCGTGCTTCTCGGCTGCGTAGTGTTTTTCGTGGTTCTTTTGATCTGGCTGCATTTCGAGCCGATAACGGTCCTGCTGGCGGCCCTCGCCTGTCTCATCCCCGGTCGGGTGCAAGGTCACTTCTGGCGCAGCTTTTTCCGCGGTCGCCGGGCGCTCGGCGGGGGGCGATACGAGGCGGCAATCGAGCACTTCGAGAGCTTTCTCGAGCAGCTGGTCCGGAGACCGTGGCTGAAGTCGCTGATCTGGCTGGCGGGAGCGATCTACACTCGGGACATCGCCGTGATGACGTTGAGCAACATCGGCGCGGCGTACCTGCAGCTCGGCCACTGGACCAGCGCGGCCGCGTATCTGGAGCGCGCCCTTTCAAAGGACCCCGAGTGTCCGCTGCCGCACTTCAACCTCGCCGTCCTGGCCCACGTCAGAGGCGAGGAGGAAGAGGCGCGCCGACTGCTCGCCAGAGCCAACGAGCTGGGCTACCGCCGGACATCGGTGGACCGTCTGATTCACACCACTGGGGAGCTGCTGGCGCGTGTCGAGGGCCTCGGAGACCAGCGGTAGAGTGGCCCCATGACCGGTCGGACGGCGTCGTTTCTCCTGCTCACCCTCTGCGTGGTCCTGGCGCTGCTGCTATTCGGGGGCGGGATCTCCGGGGTGACCGGTGGCTGGGCTTTCGCCATCGCACTGGTCGGCCTTGGGCTGGCCTCGGGCGGCTTCCGGCGGCGCTAGCCTCGCCATGGACTCGCTGCGCAAGGTCAAGCTGATTCACACGCTCATCTGGGTCTTCTTCGTCGCCTGCATCCTGGCGATCCCGCTCTTCACGGTGCTCTCCCGGTTTCGGCTGGCCGCCCTTTTCGCCGCTGTCGTTGCCGTCGAGGTGGCGGTTCTGCTGCTGAACCAGATGACCTGCCCGTTGACCAAGGTGGCCGCTCGCTACACCGGCGATCGGCGGGCGAACTTCGACATCTACCTGCCTGAGTGGCTGGCCCGGAACAACAAGACGATCTTCGGCAGCCTGTACGTCGCCGCGGTGCTCTATCTGCTGGCGCGCTGGCTCGTTGTACGCGCAGGTGGGTCGGGTTTGTTGTGAGACGATCGGCGGTGAAATGCCCCGCTTCGTCGTCCTGCTCCGCGGCATCAACGTCGGCAAGGGCAACCGCCTGCCGATGGCCGAGCTCCGGGCGGCCTTGGAGTCGATCGGCTACACGGGCGTGCGCACGCTGCTCAACAGCGGCAATGCCGTGTTCTCCGCCCCCGGGCGCTCGCCGGCCGCTCATGCAGGCGCGATCCGCGCGGCGCTGAAAGAGCGCTGTGGTCTCGAGCTGCGGGTCGTCGTCAAGTCGGCGGAGGAGCTCGAGGCGATCGTGGCCGAGAACGTCCTGGCGGCGGAGTCCGCGGATCCTTCCCGGCTTCTGGTCGCGTTCACCCAGGACAACGATGCCCTGCGAGGCCTGGCCGACCTCGGTTCCGAGGCTCGGCCGCCGGAGCGCTTCGTGCTCGGCGAGCACGCGGCTTTTCTCTACTGCCCGGACGGCATCCTGAAGAGCAAGGCCGGCGCCGCGCTGCTCGGCAAACGGGGCGAGGCGACGACGACCCGCAACTGGCGCACGGTGCTCAAGCTCCGCGACCTGGTTGAGGCGACATAGCACCAACGCCCGAGGGGAGCCGTAGTCCCGGCCGGCCTCGTGCGGCGAGCACGAGATCGAGCGGGCCTGCGGCGTACATGGCCGAGGTGAGGGATGGCGTCGGGCGTCCGCGCCCCGCGGATATGGAATGATCGGCGGGCGGAATTCGCCGCCGAGAGACCCGGAGAACCGAGATGAAAGCCAAGGCAAGACATATTCTGGTGGCCGACCAGCAGGCCGCCGAGGACCTCAAGACGCAGATCGAGAACGGCACCGACTTCGCCGCCGTGGCGCGCGAGCACTCCACCTGCCCGTCCAAGGCCCAGGGCGGCGACCTGGGCGAGTTCGGCCAGGGCCAGATGGTGCCGGAGTTCGACAAGGTGGTGTTCAGCGGCGAGGTCGGCAAGGTGCACGGCCCGGTGCAGACGCAGTTCGGCTACCACCTGATCGAGATCACCAGCCGGAGCTAGGTCGAGTTGCCCGCCGGCCGATGAGCAATGGAGCCGAGGCTTGGCCGCGGTCGGTGGCGCCGGCTGACTTCCGGCCCCGGCTGTCACGCATGACGATCCGAGGGCGGGTGGCACCCATCCTCCTCGCCGCTCTGGCGGTGCTGCTCGGTGGCGGGTCGCTGCTGCTGTTCGCGATCTACCTCATCACCGGGTTCCGCCGCACGGTGGAGCTCGGACTGGGCCCGGTCCAGGCGCTCGCCTGGGACGGGGCGCTGAGCCTGCTCTTCTTCCTGCAGCACAGCAGCATGGTCCGGCCCTCGGTACGGGCTCGGGTGAGGCGCGTTTGCGGCGAGCACCTGGTGGGGGTGGTCTACACCGTTGCGTCGGGAGTCACCCTGCTGGTCTGTCTCGTCCTGTGGCAGCCGGTGGGCGAGCCGATCGTCGAGCTCACGGGCGCTGCCTCCTGGGTGCTGCGGCTGCTCTCGCTGCTGGCCGTCGCCGGCTTCTTCTGGGGGGTCGGGGCCCTGGGCTCCTTCGACACGCTGGGCCTCCAGCCGGTCCTGGATCGCTTTCGGCGGCGCGAGGCGGAGCCGGCCCCGCTGGCGATCCGTGGGCCGTATCGCTGGGTCCGGCATCCGCTCTACCTGTTCTCGTTGGTGCTCTTCTGGGCGTATCCGGTGGTCACCGCCGACCGGTTGCTGTTCAATCTGCTGTGGACCTGCTGGGTGGTCGTCGGCACGGTCCTCGAGGAGCGGGACCTGGTGTCGCGGTACGGCGAGGCCTACGAGAGCTACCGGCGCCAGGTGCCGATGCTCCTGCCCTGGCGCCCGCGGCCCGCGAGGTGAGACGCGGCGATCGCCGGCCGTTCCGCCCGTAGCGGGGTGTAGACTGCGGCCGGTTCCCTGAAGGCGAATCAACCTCTGGCGGTCATCGTGGCCAGGGGGCGCGGACCGGTCGGAGGAGAGGACGCGATGGACGCGAAACGCGAGATGCTGCGCCACTTCCTCGCCGCGCTGGCCTATCGCACCCAGAAGGCGCTGCGCGGCGCGCCCGAGACGTTTGCCGAGTTCCGGGCGGCGCCCCAGACGCGGACGCCGCACGAGCTGGTCCTCCACATGGACAGCGTGCTGGGCTACGCCCGCACCTGTTTCATCGGCGGCGAGTACCGGCCGGCGAGGCAGGAGGAGTTCGCCACCCAGGTGCGGTTCTTCCACGACATGCTGGAGAGTCTGGCCCGGCATCTGGAGAGCGGCGCGCCGCTCACCGGCACGACGCCGGAACGGCTGCTCCAGGGCCCCTTCGCCGACGCCATGACCCACGCCGGCCAGCTGGCGATGCTGCGCCGGCTGGCCGGATCGCCGGTGCCGCCCGAGAACTTCATCGCGGCAGACATCAGCCCCGACAACCTCGGCCCCGACCAGCCGCCCCCGGTGCGCCCCGACGCAGTGTGGCCGGAAGCGCCCCAGCCGGAGGAGTGAGCTTGGCCTTCATCGACTACCTGCCCGCCGACTCGGTTCCCGAGGCCGACCGCGTGCCGGACACCGACAACATCCTGCGCATCCACGGCGTTCACAGCCGCACCATGCGGCTGCACTACGACCTCTACCGCCAGCTGATGTACGCCAAGGGACCGCTGAGCCGCATCCAGCGCGAGATGATCGCGGTCGTCGTCTCGGCCGCCAACGGCTGCCACTACTGACTGCACCATCACGGGGCGGGACTCCGTCGGCTGATGGGCAGGGGGAAAGAGCAGCAGGAAGAAGGCCGGCGGCTGGTGGCCGCTCTGGCGGCGGACCCCGCCGAAGCGGGTCTCGAGGCCGCGGATCGCGCCATGCTGGGCTACGCGGTCAAGCTGACCCGTGAGCCGGGCGCGATGGGCGCCGCCGACGTCGCCGCGCTGCGAGAAGAAGGGTTCGGCGATCGCGCCATCCACGACATCTGCGCCATCACCGCCTACTTCGCCTTCGTCAACCGCATCGCCGACGGCCTCGGCGTCGAGCTCGAGGGCGCGGACGGCGATCGATGAGCCCCGAGCTGAGCAGCTTCCTCCTGGGCACGATTCCGCTCGACATCCTGCTGCTCGTCGCCCTGCGTCAGACCCTCACCCATGGGCCGGGCTCCGCGGATCCGACGGCTCGGCGGCGGGTCGCGGCGTACTTCGCCGTGGCCATCGCCGTCCAGGGTGTGCATTTCGCCGAGGAGTGGGCGGCCGACTTCCACCTGCGCTTCCCGGCGCTGCTGGGTCTGCACCCCTGGTCGATCGAGCTCTGGGCCGGCTTCAACCTGGCCTGGATCGCGATCTGGTGCCTGGCCCTGGTCGGGCTGCGCTGGCGCTGGCGGCCGGCGCTGTTCCCCGTCTGGTTTCTGGCCCTGGCGTGCCTGGCCAACTGCGCCGCCCACCCGCTGCTGGCGCTGGCCGCCGGCGGTTACTTCCCGGGGCTCTGGAGCTCGCCTCTGTGCGGCGTCATCGGCGTGCCCTTGCTGGCGCTAGTGGCCCGGTTCACCGCTCCCGCTGCCACACCGCTGGGGCCCGCTTGATGCAAGCCACATGGGCCGGGACAGACCGACCGACGGACGAGAGCACCACAGGCAACCTTGCAGGGCGTCGCAAGCCTTGTCTCTTGAGGCACCTGCGGCGTTTCGCTACGACGATTGGTGAAAAGGGCAGGCTAGGATCGAGCCCATGGACATCCGCAAGCTGGGGCTGACCGAGAACGAGAGCCGGATCCTCAAACGGTGCTCCGACGCGGAGGTGACCCGGCGGCGGATGCGCCAGGTGCTGGTGGTGGCGGCCGCCTTCGCGGCCCTGCTGGTGGCCCTGGCCTGGTACTCCCGATCGCTGCCGCTGGTCCTGGGGGTAGCGCTGCTCTACGTGGCGATCACCACGTGGGAGAAGCTGGCCTACGGCCGCGGTGTCCTCTCCTACAAGGCGATCATCACCAAGCTGGTCCGGCGGCTGGGCGAGCTGGACAGTGGCGGCCTGCGATGAGCGCGCCGGGCAAGGACCTGCTCTACGAGCTCTGCCGGTCGTTGCCCGGAGTCACCGAGGACGTCAAGTGGGGCGACAACCTGGTCTTCTCGGTGGGCGGGAAGATGTTCGCCCTCTTCGACCTGCCGGCGGGTGAGCCGCTGAGCTTCAAGGTCGATCGCGACGCCTTCGCTCTGCTGATCCAGCAGGAAGGCATTCGGCCGGCGCCCTACCTGGCGAAGCACTCCTGGGTCACCTTGGAGAGCCGCGACACCCTGCCCCGGGAGGTGCTCCAGGATCTGCTCCAGGAGGCGCATGCGATCGTCGGGGCCAAGCTTCCGAAGCGCCTGCGCGAGAAGCTGGGGATCTCTTGACCGGGCGAGCCGCCGGCAGGGCCGAGACCGGCTTCGGCGGCCGACTCCTCGGTCGGCAGGCCTCACATCTTCAGGCACCTACGCCGGCTCGCCAAGAGAGCCGTTGAGACGATCGGGCCGGCCGGCCGCCAGCGCGGCGGAGATCTCGCGCTGGCGCACGTAGCGCTCGAGCAGGCGGAGCGCCCGGTCGGCGCTGCGGAGTGTCGGGATGCCGAGCTCTTCCAGCCGCGCGGCGAACGGGTCGTACAGCGGGCCGGCGTCCACCACCGCCACCCACGTGCTGTCGGTCTCGGCCCAGAGCCGCCCGAGCCGCGCGGCCACCGCCTCGGCGGCGCCAAGCCCCTCGCCACCCCGCCCGGGTAGCGTCGTCAGCGCCCCGCTCAGCGGCACGCAGCCGACCACGGCGACGTCGACCGCCGGGTCGGTGACGATCAGCCGCGCGGCCTCGGCGAACTCGGCATCGCCGGCAATCGGCGTCACGTCGAGCGGGTTGCGCGGCGCCACGACGGCCTCGAGCCGCAGGCTGTGGAAGAGTGCTCCCAGCTTCTCGCGGGTCGGCGCCGAGAGCTCGGCCAGCTCGAAGCCGCCGGCCGAGTCCGCCGCCGCGACGCACTCGAAACCGGCGTTGGACATGGCGCCCAGCCGCCGCCCCACCCGCCGCCCGCGCAGCCGGCAGGCCAGCCGGGTGAGGTCCTCGAAGTCGGCCAGCTCCTCGGCGACCAGGGCGCCGGCGGACTCGGCCAGCTCGCGCGTCGCCCGCCAGTCTCCGGCCATCGAGGCGGTGTGCGAGGCCGCCGCCGCGGCGCCGGCCGGCGTCCTGCCGGCCTGGTAGAGGATCACGCAGCCGCCGCGGGCGGCGATGGCGGCGGCGGCCTCCAGCCAGCGGCGCCCGTCGCGCGGCCGGAAGCCCTCGACGTAGCAGGCGAAGACGTCGATCTCCGGCTCGGCGGCCAGGTGGGTCAGGTAGTCGCCCACCGTCAGGTCGAGCTGGTTGCCCACCGAGATCAGGTAGCGCGGATCGAGCCCGGCCAGGCGGCTGGCGCGGGAGACGGCGAAGGCGCCGCTCTGTGAGATGACCGCCAGCGGCGCCTCGCCGCCGGTGGGGCGGGGCAGCTTCTCGTCGGGTATGAAGGTGGTGTCGTAGCGGCCGGGCCGCGAGCGGATGCCGAGGCAGTTGCCGCCGTTGACCACCGGCCCGCGCCACTCGCTCCGGCGCGAGGCGACCAGGGAGGCGCGCATGCGATCCGCGGCGCTCTCGGACCCGGCCCGCTCGCCCAGCCCGCCCGGGATCAGGATCAGGCTTTCGGCCCGCTTGCCGGCGACCACCTCGTCGACCAGGCCGGGGATGTGGCTGGCCTCGAGCGCGACCACCAGCAGGTCGACCCGCCCCGGCAGGTCGCCGATGGCCGGCACGCAGCGCACTCCGTCGAGGCTGTCGCTGCCCGGTTTGACCACGGTCACGCGATCCGGCTCGAAGCCCGCGGCCAGGACGTTGCGCAGGATGATGCGGCCCGGGTTGAGCGCCCGCGCCGAGACGCCGATGACGGCGATGGACCGCGGGCGCAGCAGCCGTGCCAGCTTGTCCAGGGGCCGCGCCGGCTCGGGCGCGGGCGGCGCGGCGGACGGCCGGGCCAGCACATCCAGCGCCACCGGCCCCGAGCCGGTCAGGATCAGGGGGTTGATCTCCAGCTCGAGCAGGGGGTGGGGCAGCAGCTCGTGGGCCAGCTCCAGTGCCCTGGCGAGCAGGTCCCGCAGGCCCCGCCGGCCGAGCGGTGCCGGCCGGCCGCGGAACCCCCGTTCCAGCAGCCGCGGCAGGGTCTTGCGCGGACAGGGCCCGAAGCTGGGCGTTCGAGGTCGAGTGCGGGCGAGAGAACCGCCGCCGCCCGTCCGCCGTCGAGCTGCGCCGCCAGCAGCTCGGTCTGGACGCCGCCCGGGGCCAACGTCACCAGGGGACCGTACGCGTCGCTCCAGCGCAGGCTGAGGAGCAGCTCGCCGCCGAGCGCGGTGTCGTGGGGCAGGTGCTCGCAGAGCAGGAATCCCGGCGCCCTGGCGCCGCCCAGCCGCCCCGTCATCTCGGCCGCCGCGGCGGCGATTGCGGCCGGGCTCTTGTCGACCACCGCCACCGCCCCGGCCTCGGTCTTGTGGACCAATCCCGGTGCTACCGCCTTGACGACGACCCGCTCGCCGGGCAGCCGATCGAGATCGAGGCCGGCCGCGGCGTTGGCGTCGGCGGCGAAGAGGCGTCGGGGCGCCGCGAAGCCCAGCGCCTCGACAAGGTCGAACGCCTCCGGATCGGGCAGGGCGTCGACGCCGCGACGAGCGGCCCTCTCGAGGATCTCGCGCGCCGCCGGGCTCAGTGCGCCGGACACGCCGCCGCCTCCCGGCCAGCGCGGAGAGCCCGGAGGTTGATCTGGACCACCTCGTCGCCCTTGGCGGCGAAGGCCCGGCCGAGCTCGGCCTCGAGGGTGGCGAAGCGGATCGGCATGTAGGGCGACGCGGCCCCGGCCAGGACGACGTTGGCGGCCCGCCGCGAGCCGGCCTCGCGGGCCAGCCGGCCGGCGTCGACCAGCACTGCGTTCGGCAGCGATCGGAGCCGCGCGTGCAGCTCGTCGAGCGGCGGGTAGTCGGTGATGTTGACCTCCGGCTCGGTGGCGGTGACCAGAACCCCGTCGGGCGCCAGGTAGCGCAGATAGCGCAGGCCCTCGAGCGGCTCGGTTGAGAGGACCCCTCGGGCGCGGCCCTCGGGGATCAGCGCGCCGTGGATCGGCTGGTCGGAGAGCCGCAGGCCGGCCTGGACCGCGCCGCCACGCTGCGCCATGCCGTGCACCTCGGCGAGCTGCACCTCGAGGCCGTCGGCGCCGGCGGCCGCGGCCAGCAGGGCGCCCAGCGAGATCACTCCCTGGCCGCCGACGCCGGCGAGCACGAAGTCGCGGGTCATGGCGACCTCCGGGCCCGCGCCTTGCGCATGCGGGCGTGCTCGATGCACTCGCGCACCGCGATCACCACCGACAGCCCGGGATGCGCCACCTCCTGCCGCAGCACGTCGGTGATCTCCGGCTACCTTGCTGGGGCGGGCCTCGAGCACCCGGCAGTGGTCCGGATCGACCCCGAGGCCGAGCACCAGCGGTTCGAGCCGCGTCGACGGCAGCACCGTGTCCTGGGCGCCGGTCATCCCCACCGCCTCGTTGTCGAGGATGACCAGGGTCATGTCGGTGTCGGCCTCGACGGCGTCGATCAGCGGCGTGATGCCCGAGTGCAGGAAGGTGCTGTCGCCGATCACCGCCACCGCCGGCCGCAGGCCGGCGTCGGAGGCGCCCTTGGCCATGCCGACCGAGGCCCCCATGCAGACGCACGACTCGATGGCCGAGTAGGGCGGCAGCGCGCCGAGGGTGTAGCAGCCGATGTCGCCGTTGACGATCGACCGTGGGCTGTCGCCCAGCGCCGCGACAAGCGCGGCGAAGGTGTCGCGGTGCGGGCAGCCCTGGCACAGCTGCGGCGGCCGGGGCGGCGGCGCCTCGCCGGCGAGCTCGACGCCGGTCCGGCCGGGAAGGCCGAGCGCGCGGCCGACCGTCTCGGGGGTCAGCTCGCCGGTCTCGGGGAGGTGGCCGGAGAGCATGCCGCGCACCTCCACCGGGGTCGGCAGGATGCCGCGCAGCCGCTCTTCGACAAAGGGATAGCCCTCCTCGAGCACCAGGATCCGCCCTACCCGCGCCGCCAACTGGCGCAGCTTGTCGAGCGGCATCGGATAGGCGCCGATGTGCAGGTGCGAGGGCTGGTAGCCCAGCTCGGGCAGGTTCTGCCGGTAGTAGCCCTCGGCGATGCCGGTGGTGATGACGCCCAGACCGCGGTCGTCCTGGCTCCACTCGAGGCGGTTGTACCGGCAGCTCTCGCTCCAGGCGCGCAGCTCGCGCTGGACCTCCACCAGCCGCCGCCACAGCCCGCGGGCGTTGGCCGGCAGCAGGATCCAGCTCTTGCTGTCGAGGGTCTTGGCCGGCGGGCGCTCGGGCTCGGCGGGCCTCGTCCGCACCGCCGACCGGCTGTGCGCCAGGCGGGTGACCAGCCGCACGAGCACCGGGATCTGGAAGCGCTCCGAGAGCTCGAACGCCTCGCGGCTCATCTCGTAGGCCTCCTGCTGGTCGCGCGGCTCGAGGCAGAGGATGCGGGCGAAGTCGGCGTAGAACCGGCTGTCCTGCTCGTTTTGCGAGCTGTGCATCCCCGGGTCGTCGGCGACCACCGCCACCAGGCCGCCGTGAATGGCCACCAGCGCCGAGTTGATGAAGGGATCGGCGGCGACGTTGAGGCCGACGTGCTTCATCACCACCAGCGCCCGGCGGCCGGCCATCGAGACGCCCAGCGCCTGCTCGTAGGCGGTCTTCTCGTTGACCGCCCAGGAGGCCACCGGCCGGCCGGTCTTGCGGCTGTGCCCGAGCACCGTCTCGAACGCCTCGGTCGAGGGCGTCCCGGGGTAGGCGTAGGCGGCCGAGATGCCGGCGTCGATGGCGCCGCGGGCGGCCGCCTCGTCGCCCATCAACAGCCGAGCCACCGTGCTTTCGGGTGGGGACGCCTTGTCCGTTGCGGGGTCGGGCGCTGCTACGATTCCGTTCATGTCATGGATCCAATGGTTAGAGTCGAGAAAGGTCATCGGCGCCGGACCGGAGGAAACCGTCGCCGTGGCGGCGCGGCTCATGGTCGAGCACCGGATCGGCGCCTTGTTGGTCGTCCACGACGGCCGGCTCGAGGGCATCTTCTCCGAGCGCGACCTGCTGCAGCGGGTCGTCGCCGAAGGCCGCGACCCGGCGGCCACGACGCTCGGCGAGGTCTGCACCACCGAGCTGGAGACGGTGCGCGAGACCGACGACGCGGCCACCTGCGCCCGCCTCATCCGCGACCGCGGCTTCCGCCACCTGCCGGTGGTCGACGGTGAGGGCCGGCCGGTGGGAGTCCTCTCGGCGCGTGACTTCCTGCAGCACGTCGCCGACGAGCTCGAGGGGCTGCTCGAGCGCTCCTACCGCCGCCAACGGGCCGAGGAGCAGGCCGATCCGTTCGATACGCAGACCTCCGGTTGAGCGCATTCGGGTCCCCCGTGTGGCGGCGTCGCCCGGCTCGGCTCTGCCGCACATTCCCAGCGTCGCATCGGGGGCCGCGGGGTTGGAACACCTGATCGGGTGGGGTGCTTGCGGCGGCCCACCCGCGGGGACGTGCGGTCTGACGAAGCGGCCGGAAGGCGAGCCCGCCGACAGCTCAGCGCCCGCCGTCGATCGGCTTGGAGGTGACGCGCTGACGGTTTGGAAACCTCAGGGGGCGCGGCGATGGTGACGTGTTGGCCGGAGCCGGCCTCGCCGGACCGCCTCGATCGCCTTCGGCTGCAGATCGCGGTGGAAGACCTCGTCGGTCGCGATCCCCATCTGGCCGAGGTTCACCGGCGTTTCGGGCCGCCGCCGTTGTGGGCCCGGCGGCCGGGCTTCTCGGCCCTGGTGCGGATCATCCTCGAGCAGCAGGTGTCGCTGGCCTCGGCGCGAGCCGCCTTCGAGCGCCTCCGCGCCGCGGTCGACCGGCTGACCCCGCGCGCCTTTCTCGAGCTCGACGCCGCCACCCTGCGCCGCGCCGGCTTCAGCCGCCAGAAAGCCGGCTACTGCCGCTCACTGGCGGAGGAGATCGTCGCCGGGCGGCTGCGACTGGCGGAGGTGGCGCGGATGGACGACGACAGCGCCCACGACAGGCTCACCCGCCTGCGCGGCGTGGGCCGCTGGACCGCCGACATCTACCTGCTCATGGCCCTCGGCCGGCCCGACGTCTGGCCGCGCGGCGATCTGGCGCTGGCCAAGGCGGCGCAGCGGGTGAAGGGGCTGGCCGAGCTGCCGGGCGACGAGGAGCTCGAAAGCATCGCGGCCGCCTGGCGCCCCTGGCGGGCGGTCGCGGCGCGCCTGCTTTGGCACGACTACCTGAGCTGGCCGGCGAAGCCCTACGGGGCCACGGCGCGAAAGCGCCAGTAGCGCAACGGGCCGGCGGGCACGCTGTCCAGGCCGAAGCGCTCACCGGGCGCGAACCCGCTCTGCAACAGGTGGAACAGATCGGAGATCACCGACAGGTTCTCGCCGTAGTAGGAGTGGCCCAGCAGGCTGGTGTCGAGCAGCGACACGTCGATGGTGTCGATCCCGGGCACGACCAGGATCCGATCTCCCGCCTCGCCGGCGCGCGGCGTGTCGTGCACATGCCGCGATGCCTTGAGCGCCTGGTCGTTGGCCGAGGCGTAGAGGGTCACCCGCTCGCCCGCGCTGGGGATGCGCGGCGCGATGTCGCGCTTGAAGATGTCGGCGTCGATATCCGGCGCCACCAGGGCGATCTGCGAGAAGCGGGGGCCGTCGTCGCGCTGCGCGAAACGGCCGAGGGCCGCGGTCAGGGGTCGGTTGCCCATGCTGTGAGCGATCAGGTGCACCGTCGTGGCGCCTGACTCGGAGGCGACCAGCTCGAGGAACTCCTCCAGATGGGGCACCGTCCACTGGGCCGAGGCCTCGTCGGCCATGTAGCCCTGGAGCGACGCCTTGGAGGGCCAGCTGTAGAGGATCGGCGCGCCGTCGAAGTGCAGGTCGTAGGCCATCTGCCCGGTGCGCCGCGCCGCGTCCTCGAAGCTCACGTTGTAGCCGTGCACGAAGACGAAGGCGGCGCGCGACTCCGACGATTCGATGCTGTCGCGCAGCTCGGCGGTGAAGGCGTCGCGCGGCCGCTCCTCCACCGACAGCAGCACCACGTGCTTCTCCGGGTCCTCGCGGAACTCGAGGCGCCAGAAGGAGGGCGACTCGAGCTCGCCGATCCGGTGGTCGAGCGGGATGCTGACCTCGCAGACGCCCAGCGCCAGGGCGCCGCGTCCGCCGCCGTAGAAGTCGGCCGGAGCGTCGTTGCCGGTCGGCTCGCGGTCGGTGCCGTAGAAGATGCGCACCCGGTGGTAGTTGTCGTCGTCCCGGATGGCGGCCTGCTCCGAGCCGCCCTCGCGGATGCCTTCGAGCGTCGAGATCTCGATGATCATGTGCGGGTGGAGCCGGATCCGCTGCTCGAACAGGACCTCGCCGCCGCGCTCGACCTGGATCAGGTACATCGCCTGGGGCATGCCCTCGTCTTCGAAGCTGCCGAATCTGCCGAACTCGCCGGTCTCGAAGCGGCGCACCGCACCGGTCTGGACGTTGGTGACCGCCACCACGGCGTCCTCGATGTCGCCGCCCTCGCCGTCCCGGACCGTCCCCGTGAAGAACCCCAGCTGGCGCCGCGCGCCGCTCTCGGGATCGAAGTCGAGGACCTCCCGCGCAAGCCAGCCGAGATGGAGCGTGGTCTCGGCCAGGACCTCGTCGCCGCTGCGGAGCTGCACGCGGTAGTGCGCCGACGGCAGCGGTGCGAGCTCGAACGAAGTGCCCTCGACCGCGGCCTCGAAGCGCTCGCCGGTCTCGGTGTTCTCGGCGCTGACGACGCGCCCCTCGAGCTCGGCCCAGTCGCCGCCGACCCAGCCCTCGATCCGGCTCGGCTGGACATCCACCCAGCCTTCCGCACCGACCCTCAGCGAGATCGGGCCCGGCGGCAGATCCAGCGTCCGCTCGCCCCGGAGCTCGCCGTCAACGAGGATCTTGAACGCCACCTCGCCGGCCGGCAGCTCCCCGAGGTCGAAGTAGCCGTTCAGGTCGGAGACGGCAGTGCGCTCGGCGCCCCCCGAGCTGGCGACGACCGACACACCCGGTGCCGCCGTCTCCCACTCTCCCAACGCCAGCCCGTCGAGGCGCACCAGCGGCGGCTGTGCCGAGCCCGGGCCGGAGAGCACCAGCAGCAGCCCGCCGATCAGCAGCGTCAGGCTTACGAGTCCGGTCATCACCATCGAGCCTCCATGAGCAGTTGCGGCGATCATATTCGCTCGATCCGTCAGGAGCCGCCCGGTCGAGGCTTACCCCAGGGGGCTCCCCGAAGAGCCGTGGAAACGAGCGACGCGGCGCGGCGAGCCGTGCGGCTTGGCCTCAGCCCCGATCGCGCGCCGCCTCGATCAGCGCGGCGGCGTAGTCGATGCCGGCCGGTGTCCGCGAGCCGTGCCAGGAGAGGTACTCGCCGTCGGCGATGCGGAACGCGGCCGGCGCCAGGCCGGTCTGCCGCGCCAGCTCCTCGATGTGGCGGGGGCGGAAGGGGAACGGCTCACTACATAGGAGCACAAGCTCGGGGCGGCCGGCGGCCAGCTCGGCGGGCTCGATCTCGGGGTAGCGCTCGGCGCGGCCGGCGAAGACGTTGACGCCCCCGGCCTGCGACAGCAGAGCGTGGGCGAAGGTGTCGGCGTTGACGCTCATCCACGGCCGGCGCCAGACCAGGTAGGCGAAGCGCACCGGCGGCCGGCCGGCCGCGGCCAGGCGGACGCGCGCCGCGCGGCCCTCGATGTCGGCCGCGATGCGCTCCCCTTCGGCGGCTCGGTCGAGAGCGGCGGCGATGGAGCGCACCATCTCCGCTGTCTCACCGGTGTCGCGCGGCAGGCTGGCGTGGCAGCGGACGCCTGCCGCCGCCAGGCCCCGGGCGTCCTCGAGCCGGTTCTCCTCCTCGTTGAGCAACACCAGGTCGGGCCGCAAGGCGACGATCCTCGCCACGTCCGGGTCCTTGGTGCCGCCGACCTTCTCGATCCGGGCGACGCCTTCGGCCGGATGCACGCACCAGCGGGTGACGCCCACGAGATCCTCGCCACGCCCGAGGTCGAAGACCAGCTCGGTGAGGCTGGGGCAGAGCGAGACGATCCGCATGGCGCGAGTTGTCTACCATGAGGGCGGCCCGGGCGATCGACCTCGCGGCCTACAATCGCGCCATGGCGGCAGCCTCCGAGGCCAGCACGGGGAGATCGGACCCAGGCTCGAAGAGACCCTGCGGTCGCTGGCCGAGGGTCGTCGCGGCGCTGGCGGCGGTGCTCGTCGCCTCGTCGTCCTTCGCGGCGCCGCCGCCGGTCGGCACCGAGGACCGGGTGCGCTGGCAGGGCGCCATGCGCAACATCGCCATCTACCGGCCGCTCACCGCGCCAAGCGGCGCGCCGCTGCTCGTGGCCCTCGGCAACCCCGGGCGCAGCGCCCGTTACGCGCTCGAGAGCTGGCGCGAGCTCGCCGATCGCGAGGGCTTCGTGGTGGCGGCGGTCTCGTCCGAGAAGCCCGGTCTCTGGCACGCGCCGCAGGACGGGCCGGGGCTGCTGCGGGTCGTCGTGCGGCACGTCCAGGGCCGTTACCAGACCGACCCGCGCCGGGTCTATCTGTTCGGCGCCGAGGTGGGCAGCGGCTTCGTCCTGTCGATGGCGGTGCTGCAGCCGGGGTACTTCGCCGCCGTCGCCAGCTTTGGCGGCGAACCGCGTCCCCTCGAGCTGCGGACCACGAAACCGCTGCCGCGAGCGGTCCCGGTGCGGCTCTTCGTCACCAGGCGGATGCCGCAGTTCGACCTCGACGCGGTCGACGCGGCGGCGGCGGCACTGCGCGATTCGGGGGCCGATGTCGAGGTGGGGAAGCTCGATCTGGGTGGGAGCTTCGAGCGCAAAGGCCGCAAGGTCGCACCCCGGATCTGGGCCGCGCTGAGCCCGCACTCCCTGCCGGAGGCGCCGCGCTACAGCTCGAGTCGCTACGACCGCTGACGCTCGCCGCCCGCCACCGCGGGCAGGGGACCGCGCGCGAGGCCACCCGAGCTGGGCTCGGAGGGTCGTGATGGGCGTGGCTCGACGTGTGCGGCAGGCCGTTTCTTGCGGCCCCGGCGCCGTTTGCCGTACACTCCGCCGGACCTTTGCAGAAAAGCCGCGCAAGCGGCCACATTCGAGTGAGTTGCGAGCCCTTCTTCTGTCCCGCTACGGCGGGTCCGCCCGCTAGAGACCGGGCGTGGCGGAAGGGCAGGATGTCCGAGGAGGGATCCCCCGCATGAGTGTTCCCGACAAACAGCCGGCCGGCGTTGCCGAGCACCACGGTCACCACGAGGAGCCTTTCTGGCGCAAGTACATCTTCTCGCAGGACCACAAGGTGATCGGCCTGCAGTACGGCATCACGGCGCTGCTCTTCCTGCTCTTCGGCTTCTGCCTGATGCTGCTGATGCGGTGGCAGCTGGCCTTCCCGGGCAAGCCGGTGCCGCTGCTGGGCCCCCTGGCCTCGATGGGCCACGGCTTCATCTACGGCGGGCTGGCCGTCCTGGCCGCGACGGCGGTCTACCTGATCAAGGTGAAGGCCGCCGGGGCGGTGCGCGGCCTGGTGGTCACCCTGTTCACGCTCACCTCGATCTTTCTCTTCGTCACCCTGGTCGCCCGCCTGCTGAGCGACACCAACGCCCCGGGCGGGATCATGCTGCCCGAGTTCTACAACCAGCTCGGCGCCATGCACGGCACGATCATGGTCTTCCTGGCGATCGTGCCGCTGCTGGTCGGCGCCTTCGGCAACTACGTGCTGCCGCTGCAGATCGGCGCCCCCGACATGGCCTTCCCGAAGCTCAACATGGCCAGCTACTGGTGCTACTTCCCGGGCGGCCTGGTGATGCTGGCGAGCTTCTTCGTTCCCGGCGGCGCCGCCAACTCGGGCTGGACCTCCTACCCGCCGCTGTCGAACATCGCCACCCAGGGCCAGACCTGGTGGCTGTTGCGGCATGGTGTTGCTGATCACCTCGTCGCTGCTCGGCTCGGTCAACTTCATCACCACCATCATCCAGCTGCGCGCCAAGGGGCTGACCTTCATGCGGCTGCCGTTCTTCTGCTGGGCGCAGCTCGTGACCTCGTTCCTGCTGCTGCTGGCCTTTCCGCCGCTCGAGGCGGCCGGCTTCTTCCAGCTCATCGACCGGGTGCTGGGCACCAGCTTCTTCATGCCGAGCGGGCTGGTCGTGAGCGGCCAGGTGCTCGACGTCGCCGGCGGCGGCAGCCCGCTGCTGTGGCAGCACCTGTTCTGGTTCCTCGCCCACCCCGAGGTCTACGTGCTGATCCTGCCCGCCATGGGCATCGTCGCCGAGGTGATCGCCAACAACACCCGCAAGCCGCTGTGGGGCTACAAGGCGATGGTCTACGCCACCATCTTCCTCGGCTTCATGTCGTTCATCGTCTGGGCCCACCACATGTTCCTGACCGGCATGGGCACGACCATCAGCGCCTTCTTCCAGACCACGACGATGATCATCTCGATCCCGTCGGTGGTGATCCTGACGGCGCTGCTGATCTCGCTGTGGGGCGGCTCGATCCGCTTCAACACGCCGATGCTGTTCGCCCTGGCCTTCCTGCCGATGTTCGGCATCGGCGGGCTCACCGGGCTGCCGCTGGGGCTGGCGCCGTCGGACATCCACCTGCACGACACCTACTACGTGATCGGCCACTTCCACTACGTGGTGGCGCCGGGGACGATCTTCGCCCTCTTCGCCGGCATCTACTACTGGTTCCCCAAGTTCACCGGCCGCAAGATGAGCGAGACGCTGGGCAAGCTGCACTTCTGGCCCTCGCTGATCTCCATCAACTGCGTCTTCATGCCGATGTTCATCCAGGGCCTGGCCGGCGTCTCGCGGCGGCTGTACGACGGCGGCGACCAGTACGCCCACGCCCAGGAAGTGCTGCACTGGAACGCCTTCATGTCGGCCGGCGCCTACCTGCTGCTGCTGGCCCAGGTGCCGTTCATCTTCAACTTCTTCTGGAGCATGCGCCGCGGCGAGCGGGTCGGCGCCAACCCCTGGCAGGCCACCACCCTCGAGTGGGCGGCGGCGCCGTCGCCGCCGGTGGCGCACGGCAACTTTCCCCAGGTGCCGGTGGTGGTCCGTGGCCCCTACGAGTACAACCCGCCGGGCAGCGAGGCCGAGTTCCTGCCCCAGCACACGCCACAGCAGGTCTGAGACAGCGGCCCCGAGACGAGGAGAGCGGCGATGGAGATCCCCTACACCGTCGAAGACCGGCCCGACACCGGGCTGTACAACGCCAAGCTGGGCATCTGGCTGTTCCTGGCCTCCGAGGTGATGCTGTTCGGGGCGCTGTTCTCGAGCCTCGTCCTGCTGCGCACCGGCGCCGACTACTGGCCGCACGGCTACGCGAAACTCAACGTGCCGCTGGCCACGGTCAACACCTTCGTGCTGATCGCCTCGAGCGTGACGATGGTCATGTCCTGGGCTTCGCTGCGGCTCAAGGACTTCAAGAGGCACCGGCTCTATCTGTGGCTCACCTTCCTCTGCGGCCTCGGCTTCATGGTGATCAAGTCGATCGAGTACGGCACCAAGTTCTCGCACCACATCTATCCGGCGACCAGCAACTTCTACGCGATCTACTTCGTCATGACCGGCCTGCACGGCCTGCACGTGGTCGGCGGCATGGTCGTGATCCTCTACCTGCTGCTGCCGGCGGGCGCCCGCATGTGGAAGCGCGAGCCCGAGCGGTTCACCAACCGCATCGAGATCGTCGGGCTCTATTGGCACTTCGTGGACCTGGTCTGGATCTTCCTTTTCCCGACCCTCTATCTGCTGTAGCGCGGCGCGGAGGCAATGACGATGGCTGGACACACGGTCGAGGACATCAAGAAAGAGACCCGGGGCTACATCCTGGTCTTCGTGGCGCTGGCGGCGCTGACCGTCGTCACGGTGGCGGTGAGCTACCTGCACCTGAGCATCGGCCCGGCGATCGCGCTGGCGCTGTTCATCGCCACGATCAAGGGCAGCCTGGTGGCCTGCTTCTTCATGCACCTGATCTCGGAGCGCAAGCTCATCTACTCGGTGCTGATCCTGACGGTGATCTTCTTCGCCGCCCTGATGCTGCTGCCGCTGAGCAGCTTCCTCGACCATCTGGGAGGCTGGGGCGGCTAGCCGCCCGAGGGAGCCCGCGAGATGTCGCTCAAGATCTTCCACCTGGTCTTCATCGCCCTGTCCGTCCTGATGGCGGCGGTGGTGGGCGGCTGGGGTGTCAACCGCTTTCTCGACGGCGGCGGCACCGGCGGGCTGGCCCTCGGCCTCGGCTTCTTCGTCGCCGGCGCGGTGCTGCTGGTCTATGGTGTCCGGGTGGCGCGCAAGCTCCGGGAGATAGGCTGATGCGGCCGATGACGTTCCGCAACGCTCTGGTGACGGCCGTCCTGGCCGCCTTGACGCCGGCCGCGGCGCGGGCCTGCGCCGTCTGCTACGGCGCCGCCGACGCCAACCTGACCGCGGGCATGAACGCCGGCATCCTGGCGCTGCTGGGCTTTGTCGCCCTGGTGCAGATCGGCTTCATCGCCCTGTTCTTGCGTTTCCGTCACCGCTCCAAGAGGCTCCAGGAGCGCCGTGACAGCCTGCATCTGATTCGAGGAGGGTTGTCCTAGATGACCGAGTTTCTGCAACGCTGGATGCCCGTGGACGGCTCCGCCCACGGCGCCGAACTCGACTACATGACCGGTCTGGTGCACTGGCTGATGGCGGTGCTGTTCGTCGGCTGGGGGCTGTACTTCCTCTATGTCCTGTTCCGCTTTCGCGCCAAGGCCAATCCGAAGGCGTCCTACACCGGGGTCCGCTCGCACTTCTCGAGCTACATCGAGATCGGCATTGTGGTGGCCGAAGTGATCCTGCTGGTGGCCTTCGCCATTCCCGCCTGGGCCCGCTGGGTGACGCCACACGACTTGTCCGACGACCCTCTGGTGGTGCGGGTGGTCGGCCAGCAGTTCGCCTGGAACATGCACTATCCGGGTCCCGACGGGGTCTTCGGGCCGACCTCTCCGCAGCTGATCGACGAGGCGACCAACCCGGTCGGCCTCGATCGCGCCGGCCCCGGTGCGCGCGACGACGTGGTCTCGATCAACCAGCTGCACCTGCCGGTGGACCGGCCGGTGACGTTGCTGCTGAGCACCAAGGACGTGATCCACAGCTTCTTCCTGCCCACCATGCGGGTCAAGCAGGACGCCATCCCCGGCATGGAGATCCCGGTCCGTTTCAAGCCGGTGATGACCACGCCCGAGGAGTCGGTGTTCCCCAAGTGCGCCGCCACCAAGAGCTGCTGGGAGATCGCCTGCGCTCAGCTCTGCGGCCTCGGCCACTACCGGATGCGCGGCTTTTTCATGGTCCACGAGGAGGCGGAGTTCGACGCCTGGATGGACAAGCAGGTGAGCGCCGCGCTGGCGGCGAACCCCGCGCCCGCCCCCGCGGCGGCCGGTGACGCCGCCGCCGAGCCCGCGCCGATGGGCGACGAGCACGGTGGGCACGACGGGCACGACGACCACGCCACCGGCTGAGGCGCCGGGGCCCCGGCCGCCGCCACGCCGGCTATCATGCCGCGCCATGCTGCCGGCTCACGGACCTGGCGCCGCACCGTCAATCGCCAGCCCTGAACGGCGCCGTCAAGCGCCGCGGCCCTCCTGGTGATCGGCTACGTCCTGATCCGCCGCCGCCGGATCGCCGCCCACCGGGCGGTGATGATCGCCGCCTTCTCCTGCTCGGTGCTCTTCCTGATCAGCTACCTGACCTACCACTTCCAGGTCGGCTCGGTGAAGTTCCAGGGCACCGGCGGCGTCCGCACGGTCTACTTCACCATCCTGCTGACCCACACGGTGCTGGCCGCGGCGGTGCCCTTCCTGGCCGTCATCACCCTGGTGCGCGCCCTGCGCGAGCGCTTCGACCGCCACCGCGCCATCGCCCGCTGGACGCTGCCGATCTGGCTCTATGTCTCGGTGACCGGGGTGGCGGTCTACTGGATGCTCTACCGGATGGCTCCGTAGCCGTCGACCGCTACGGGGTGGGGTCGAGAAGGGGCAAGCTGGGTTCGCGCTCGGGCGCCTCGTCCGGCTCCCGCTCCGCCTCGGGCGCGGCATCCACGGGCGCCGGCTTCGCCGCCGCCGCGGCCGGCTCCGGCCGCTCGTCCGCCGGGGCGGTCTCGTCGTCGGCGACACCCTCCAGGTGCACGAAGCGCCCCAGCGCCCGGATCCAGGGGGTCGTCTCGCCCGACTCCGCGGCCTGGGTCAGCTGCGCCAGCTTCGAGTCCAGATCGTCGATGGCGCTCAGCACGAAGGCCTCCGGCGTCATCGGCGCCACCGGCGAGCCGTATTCGAGCCGGCCCTGGTGCGACAGCACCAGGTGCTCGAGCCGCAGGCGCAGATCGTCGGGGAAGCCTTCGATCGCCGCGCAGCGATCGAGCAGCAGGTCGCGGCCGAGGACCACGTGGCCCACCATGCGGCCGGCCAGGGTGTAGTCGTTGGCCGGCATCGCGCCCAGCTCCTCCATCTTTCCGAGGTCGTGGAACAGGACGCCGATCAGCACCTGGTCGCTGTCGATCCGTGGGTAGTGCTCGCAGATGCGCACCGCCAGCTCGGCCATCGACACCGTGTGCTCGAGCAGCCCGCCGCGGTAGGCGTGGTGGATCGACTTGGCGGCCGGGTGCTCGCGCAGCCGCGCCTCGCAGGCGGCCAGGGTCTCTTCGCCCAGCCGCCGCAGCACGGGCCGCCGGACGCTGCCGCCGAGATAGATGGCGTTGAGTCTCGCCCAGAGGTCGTCGATGTCCTCACGCGTCGACGGGATGAGCTTGGCCTCGTCGAATCCGCGGGCACGATCCTCGTCGGTCGCCCTGCGACAGTCGGTGACGTTGAGCTGCAGCTGGTCGCGGTAGAGCTTGACCTGGCCGCGGAAGGCGACGAAGTCGTGCGCCTCGAACTCGCCGGCCAGCGCCGCGCTGTCGGACCAGGCCTTGCCGACGATCGTGCCGCTGGCGTCCTTGAGCTCGAGATCGAGGAAGTCCTTGTTGTTGCGGTCCTGGCGTAGCTCCTTGCGGCTGACCAGGGCGAAGCCGGAGACGTTGTCGCCCTCGGCCCAGTTGGCGATCGGTTCGTTCTGAAGGGTTTCCCGCATGAGACCCGCATTATCCACCACCCGGCGGTCGCCATGCCGAGATCGGGTGATGGCCGCCGGCCCGGGGGCTGTAGAGTTCCCCGCCGGCGGTCGCCCCGTGGCGTGGTGCCGCCGGCGCGGATTGAATCCGCTTCCGGTCTGGCAGCCGGATTGCTTGGAGGGTGCCCGATGCGAAGACTTGTCCAGCTCACCGCCGTCGTCCTGCTGCTCGTGCCGGCGGTGACGCTGTCCCGATCGACCGATGCCCCGGAGAGCTGGCCCGAGCGGCAGCGCGCCTTTCTCCAGGGCGGCTCCGGCCTGCTGCTGAGCGCGGAGGAGCGGAGCGAGCTGCTGGCCATGGACGAGGAGGCGCGTGCCGCCTTCGTCGAGCGGTTTCTGCGCGACCCGGACCCCGACACCACCCTCAACGAGCTCGCCGAGGCGATCGACCGCCGCCACCGGCTGGTCCGCCGGGAGTTTCTCGGCCTCGCCGACGACCGGGCCAAGGCGCTCTTCCTGCACGGCGAGCCCGAGACGCGGCTGGCGATCGAGTGCGGCCAGGCCTTCCTGCCGCTCGACATCTGGACCTACGGCGAGGGCGGCCCCGGCGTGCCGCTGGTCTTCTACCAGCCGCCCGAGCCCAACCGGCCCTACCGCCTCTGGCGGCCGGTCGACACCAAGCGCGCCCTCTACACCCGCGAGATGGATTACTGGCTCGATCAGTGGGAGGAGCTGCGCGGCCGGATCCGGGCCAAGCGGTTCGACAAGCAGCTCTGCCCCGACACGGTGCGGGTCGACGAGGCCACCGGCATCGACGGCCTGCGCGGCTATCGCAAGAAGCGGCCCAGCAACCAGCAGCTCGAGGCGGCGCTGGCGCCGCCCGCCGACCAGGCGGCGTGGACCGAGCGGGCCCTGCTGACGCCGCTGCCCGAGGGGCCGCTCGACCTCGTGGTGGACAAGGTCGACGTGCTGTTCCCGGAGCGCGACGGGCAGCGCATCCTGACGCGGATCCTGGTCACCCTGCCGCAGGATGTGGCTTTTGTGGCGGCCACCGATCTCGAGGAGCCCGAGGTCCAGATCGGGGTCGACGGCGTGGTCGAGCTGCGCGGTGCGGTCTTCGAGACCTTCCGGCTGCGCTTCAAGCTGCCGCCCGAGCGCACCGCGCCGGTGGCCCTGCAGGTCGAGCGCGCCCTGCGTGCCGGCGACCCCTTCGTCGTCCATCTGCGGCTGCGCGACGAGATCGGCGGCGCCGAGGCCTACCTCAGCCTCGCCCTCGAGGTGCCGACCGAGCCGGTGGCGGTGGCCGAGCCGGTGCTGGCGGAGGAGGTCGTCGTCGCCCTGGGCGAGGCGCTGTCGATGAAGCGGCCGGCCGGCGCCGACAGCCTGCTGCTGGTGCCGCCCGAGACCGACGTGGTGGTCGGGCTGTGGCGGGCCGAGGCGCTGATCACCGGCGAGAACATCGACAAGGTGGTCTTCCTGGTCGACGGCCTCGCCCAGCTGACGCGCAACCGGCCGCCGTACTCGGCCGAGCTGCGGCTGTCCAACTTTCCGACCGAGCAGGTGATCCGCGTCGAGGGCTACGACTCCGAAGGCGAGCTGGTGGCCTCCGACGAGGTGATCCTCAACCTGCAGCGCGGCGCCCTGGCGATCCGCATCGTCGAGCCGCCGCGCGGCCGCGGCGCGACGGGCTTGACCGAGGTGCGGGCCGAGGTCACCGTGCCCGAGGACCGGCGGGTGACCGCCGTCGAGTTCCGGCTCAACGACCAGGTCGCGGCGACGCTCGACCGGCCGCCCTGGCAGGCCGAGCTCGACGTGCCGACCTCGACCGAGATCGTCTACCTGACCGCGGTGGCCGAGCTCGACGACGGCAGCCGGGCCGAGGATGTCCGCTTTCTCAACACGCCGGAGTACCTGGACGAGGTCGAGGTCAACCTGGTCGAGCTCTACACCACGGTCACCGACCGCTCGGGCCGGCTGATCCGCGACCTGACGATCGACGACTTCGAGATCTTCGAGGACGGCCGGCCGCAGCGGGTGAGCAAGTTCGAGCTGGTCGACGACCTGCCGCTGACCATCGGCATCGCCATCGACACCTCCGGCTCGATGGTCTCGGCCCTGCCCGAAGCGCAGAAGGCGGCGCTCGAGTTCCTGCGCCGGGTGATGAAGCAGCGCGACAAGGCCTTCGCCCTGGGCTTCTCGGACCAGCCCTACCTGCTGATGCCGCCGACCAACGACGTCAGCGCCCTGGAGCAGACCCTGACCGGCCTGCGCTCGGTCGGCTGGACGACGCTGCACGACGCCGTCGTCACGGCGCTCTACTACTTCCGCGGCGCCGCCGGCCGCCGCGCCCTGATCCTGCTCTCCGACGGCGACGACACCGCCAGCGGCGTCTCCTTCGACGAGGCCCTCGAGTACGGCCGCCGCAGCGGCGTCGGCATCTACGCCGTCGGCCTCGAGGTCGGCCGCTTCGACATGACCATCCGCCGCAAGCTGGAGAAGCTCGCCGACGAGACCGGCGGCCGCGCCTTCAACATCGGCAAGGCCGAAGAGCTGGGCAACGTCTACGCCGAGATCGAGGACGAGCTCCGCAGCCAGTACCTGCTGGCCTTCACCTCCAACCGGCAGGCGGGGGATGGGGAGTACCGGCAGGTGGAGGTGAAGGTGAAGGGTGGGAAGCTGAAGGCGCGGACGACGCGGGGGTACTACCCGTAGGGGGTGGGGAGGGGGTTTGGGCTTTGACCTGCTGATTCGTAATCAGCAGGTCAGCGGTTCGAGTCCGGCCTTGGCTGACTTTGCCATGGCCTTCGGCGAGTCCCGAGGATTGAGGCCAGCGGCTGCGTTGCCCCACGCAGCCAGTTCGTAACGCCTCGCCCACCCGCCTGACCCTAGAGGAGACAGGCTCTTGAAGGCAGCCACCCCTTCCGCTCTTAGCTTTCAAGCTAATGCTTGACCGAGGTTAGCCTAAAAGCTAAGATGTGTTCAGTCGAAGATGTATGCCCTGGCGGGCGCTTCCCCGTTCTGGCAACGCGCGACGAGGACGGTCACTGTCAGATGCACTCACTGTTGGACACCCTCATGGGCGCGAGGCTCCGCATGGCGAATGATGCGTTTCGGTTCTTGGACGAGAAGGTAAGTCGGCTCGGGCCGTTCTACTACCGGTCTCTCTCCGAAGAACTAGAAGGCGGCCTGCACCTGTTTCGATTCCCTGACTACCACGAGCCAGCTGACCTGTGCGTCATCTGGTTTGAGGATCACCCTGCGCTGATCTGCACCCGTGCGTGCTTCGTAGATACCGGCGAGAAGCCAAACGAGTTCGACGTGCGTGCGAGCCTCAAGGCGAAGGCGCAGTACTGGCTGAGCAAGAAACCGGAGGGAGACGATGTCAACTAGTCGTTTCGACAGACTGATCGAGAGGGCCAGGAGTTCGCCGGACTACTGGAAGAGAGGAGCGAATCTCGGCTTCGTCTACGGCATTGATCGCCTGCTTGGACTGGCAGGCAAGAAAAGGGCCTATCTAGCCGAAAAGACAGGGATGGAGGAATCGACCGTCTCTAGGGCGCTGAGCGGAAGGCAAAACCTGACGATTGCCACTATGGATCGACTGGCAGAAGCCCTTGACTCCGCAGTCCATATCCACGTCGAAAAACGTGACGTTAGGGGCGGCTGGGTGCCACTAGAGGAAATGATCCCAGCTGCGACCAAGGACGCCAAGGGTCCGACCGAGTTCTCCGCCGCTGACGCGTGGGGGGAAACGAACAGTGAAGCGGTCAAGCAGTCCAGCGCGCCCAGGCCGGTGTCCGCAAGTGCCAACTTCGCCAGAAGCAATGCCTAAGCACGTCTGGAGTGTCCTCGCCAAAGGGGCGCATCAAGACCTGATGGGCAGGATGACGCTTTTCGAGTGCCCCACGCAGATTGTCTCCGCTCGGCCCGCAGTCGTCGAGAAAGAGCACGCCGCCGGTCAAGTACCGGGGCTGAGAACCGCTCTCGTGGTTGTGTCGCATTGGTGGTACCACGAGGGCGCGAAAGAAGAGCCTACGCTGATCAGGCTCGTTCTGGTCGACCCGTCCGGGAAGAGGCACGTGGGCCAAGAGGAGCCCAACTTGCTGCCCGTCAAGGTAGAGGGGGGCGAGAGCGCCAACTCGATGATCAACATGGCGGAGCTGCCATTCCATGGGTGGGGCGTGTACCGCTTTGAAGTCCAGACGAAGCCGGACCGCGAACGGACCCGATGGTCTAGTGTTGCCCACATCCCCTTCCGGATGAGGGTTCCGCCTGATCAAGGCGCCTGAGCGCCAGTCGCAGAATAAGAGGAGTCCGGCTGCCGCTCTACTACACCAACCCGGCGCTACCCAGCCGTCGCCTCCGGCTCCGCCGTCAACCCCAACCGCGCCGCCGCGTCCAGGATCATCTGGTTGTCTTCGATCTGGAGCAGGAAGCGGTGCCGGTCCTCGGGCTTGAGGTGTGAGGCCTTGCGCAGCACTTCGCGGTAGGCGGCCTCCAGGTGGATGCGGGCGTCCATCACTTTGTGGCCGTGCTGGCTCAGGTACTCGAGGCCGCGGAACATCCTGAACTGCAGGCGTTCGGCCATGTCCATGCGGTCGGCGCGGTCGACCAGGGCTTTGAGGTCGATGGCGTAGCGGCGGACGCTCTCGGCGTCGTCCGAGCCCAGGGCGACGTCCAGCAGCCAGGCCAGGTCGAACGCCGACGGGGCGTCGAGCTGCAGGCTGCGATGGGTGGCGAGCGCGGTGGCCAGGTGCTTGCGGGCGATCTCGTAGCGGCGTTGGGCGAGATGGATGCGGCCGAGCAGGGCCTCGGCGTCGGCGGTGGGTCCGGGTAGCGACAGCAGCTCGAGGCGGAACAGGGCCTCGCGGGCCTCCTTGAGGGCGGCGTCGGGCTGGCCCAGCTGGAGGTAGTTCTTGGCCACGTCGAGCTGCGCGATCGACTCGCCGGCGACGTCGTCGCGGCCGGCGCGCAGCTTGAGCGCTCGGCGCAGCGGCTTGGTGGCGGCGGTGTAGTCGCCCAGCAGGCTCAGGGCGCGGCCGACGCCCATCAGGGTGTAGCTGACGTCGGTCGGCTTGCCGTGCTCGACCAGCAGCTCGTAGGCCTGCTCGTAGGCTGCGAGCGCCTGCGGGTAGTGGCCCCGGGCGAGGGCCACGGCGCCCATCGCCGACAGCGACAGGCCCGCCGGGCCGGGGAGGTTCTGCGCCCGCCGCGCCTCGAGCGCCGCCTCGTGGTGCCGGCCGGCCTCCTCGAGCTTGTTCTCGTGCATGGCGATGTTGCCCAGGTAGAAGCGGCAGGTGGCCGCCAGCGGCGGTAGGTTCTGCTGTTCGAGGGTGTGGCGCAGGCTGTCGAACAGCTGGCGCGCCTCGTCGTTGCGGCGCTGGCGGATGAACAGCCGGCCGAGCTGGATCAGCAGTAGCGCCTGGCGGCGCAGATCGATGCCCTTGGCGAGCTTGAGGGAGCTCTGGATGGTGGCTTCGGCCTCGTCGTAGCGGCCGGCCTCCTGCTCGAGCTCGGCCTTGACGCTGGCCAGGGCCAGCAGCCGGCGGGGGTCGTCGACGGCCAGCTCGACGGCGCGGGCCAGCTGCTCTTCGTACTCGTTGAGCCGGCCGAGCCGTCGCGCCACCGGTAGGATCTGCCAGAGCAGTTTGAGCGCCATCGCCGCGTCGCCGCCGCGCTCCTCGTGCGCGGCGAGCTCGGCGGTGAGCGCGGTCAGCGTCTCTTCGCGGCCCAGGGTCTTGCCATGGCTGCTCTGCACCGCCTCCAGCAGCGCCGCGGCGCCCTCGGCGGTGTTCTCGAGCAGCTTGTAGGCGGCCCAGTGGGCCTCGCCGGTGCCGCCGCGGGCGGCGAGCAGCTCGCCGATCAGCCGCCGGGCGCGGTCGCCGGTCTCGGTGTCGGTGCTCCGGACCAGGGCGCGGCCGAACGCCGGGCACGCCGGGGCGATGCCGTCGCCCCAGGGAGTCTCCCGGGCCTGCGCCAGGCCGGCGGCCAGCACGCGATCGTCCCAGCCGTCGGCCGGTCGCTGGTCGTGGATCTCGGCCGCCGTCGCCAGCTCGCCGGCCGGCGCGGCGATACCGGCCAGGGCGGCGAGCCGCAGCGCCGAGGCGCCGCCCAGCCTCGCGGCCTCGGCCTCGACATGGCATACCAGGCGCAGCGAGGGCCGGTAGTGGGCGGACTCCTGGCCGCCGAAGAAGAAGCTGCCGTAGATCCGCCGCACCTCCTTCTCGCGGATCAGCTCGATCATGCCCTCCTCGAGAGCGAAGGGGAAGCCGCTGGTGGCCTGGACGATGCGCTCGCGAACCGGCGCCGGTAGCGACAGGCCGGCGAGCAGCCGCTCGGCGAAGCGGCCCATCTCCTCATCGTCCAGCGGCGGCAGCTCGATCCGCGGCAGCCGCTCGAGCGCCTGCGGCCAGCTCCGCGCGCGGCCGGCGAAGATCAGCCGCGGTCCGTGCTCTCTCGGCTCTTCGAGCAAGCTGGCGGCCAGGTCGAGATCGGCGGGCTCGAGCTGCTCGGCGTCGTCGATTACCAGGTGCAGCGGTGTCTTCGAGCCGGCGCCGACGCTCTTCAGGGCGGTTCGCAGCCAGTCGTTCAGCCGCGGGCGGCCGGCCTTGCGGGCGGCGTCGAACAAGCCGCGCAGCCGGTTGAGCTCGGCCGACTCGATCCCGGGGTGGTGGGGGTCCTGCCGCTGGCGCGCCGTCGGCGCCAGCAGCTGGCCGGCGATCTGGGCCAGGAGGCTGGGGCCGCCACGCCGGGCGGGCTGGGCCTGGACCCACAACCGAATCGCGGCGCGCTCGTCGAGGCAGGCGGCGAGGAGGCGGGACTTGCCGCAGCCCAGCGGCCCCTCGAGGCGCACGCCGGCACCGCCCAGGGTGGCGCCCAGCCGCGGCCCATGGCCCTTGCGCTCGACCAGCTTCACCGGCCGGTTGAAGATCTCGGGGTTGCGCCACGGCTCGAGGCTGGGGCTCGGCCGGCCGACCTCCATCAGCGGCACGCTGGTGCCCGACGGGCCCTGGTACGAGGTCCCGGCCTCGAGGGTGTGGGAGCGCTCGAGGATGCGCGCCGCCCAGGCGGTCAGGTAGATGCGCCCGGCCTCGACCTCCGGCGGCCGGCGGTCGAGGTCCTCGGACAGCGCGTTGGCGACCGGCTGGACGTCGCCGCCGCTGACGATCGCCTCGGTCGGGGTGACCAGGGCCGCCATCCGGGCCGGCTGCCCCGCGGTTGCCGCGCCGGCGAGCAGCCGCCGGCACCAGTAGACCGCGGTGTCGAAGATCGCCGGGTCGCCGGCGGCCGGCAGGACGAGGAAGCGATCCTCCGCCAGGACGTGAATGCCGGCCTCGACGGGCAGCGCGGCCGGCACGACCGTGGGCGCCGGGCCGCCGCCGGCATGCCAGAAGCGCACCACCGCCACGGGCAGTCGCAGATCGAGTGCTGGCTCGGCGCCAGCCAGGCGTCGTTGGCTCATGATCGTCGAGGCGCCTACGACAACGCCAGCTGGATCGGTTCGGCACCGGCCCGAGACCCGGGCCGGCCCGTGAGAGGAGTCTACTATCTGCTATATTGAAGCGGGTTCGCCGAGCCGGCGCGGACCCGCAACCCGAACCAGCAAAGCTCGACCCCGCCAGCGCGCGGCGAGCTTGGGAGGATTCCTGATGGGTTCACGTGGGCTGATGAACCGCCTCTACTATTTCACCATCGAAGACGAGAGCATGCTGGCGGAAGCGTTCAGCGAGCTCGACGACGCTGTCTTCGCCATCACCTACAAGGTGGCGGGCACCGACGACGTCTTTGTCACTACCGGCGAGACGCGCGAGGCGCTCGACCGCCACGACGTCTCCTACAACCTGCTGGCGGAGGAGGAGACGGACAGGATCGCCGTCTACCACACCGCGCTGTCGCGGGAGGAGCTGGCCGATCACGAGGACGTGATCAAGGCGCTGGCCCTGGCCTACCGCGCGATCGCCGCCGCCTGTGTCGGCGTCAACGGCGAGACCGACCTCGGCTTCGACCTCTCCGAGGGCACCAAGGGTTACACCTACTTCACCGCCCCGGCGGGGCACACCTTCATCTGGAAGCTGTTCCACAACAAGGAAGAGGCGCGGGACTTCCTGGGCAAGCTGACCCTGGGCGACAAGGACGCCGAGGCGTGGGTGGACGCCATCCCGCTGGAGTCGTCCGACGAGCTGGTGGGTTTCCACTAGCCTCGATGCCGGCCACGTTGGAGCCCCGCTGACTCTCCCGTTCCGCCAGCAGACCTACGCCGTCTCCGAGCTCTGCGCCGAGCTGCGCGATCTCGTCGGCGAGGCCTATTCGTCGATCTGGGTCTCGGGCGAGATCCAGCGGCTGCGACCCAGCCGCAGCGGCCATCACTACTTCGAGCTGATCGAAAAGGGGGTCGGCGACGAGGTGCTGGCCAAGCTCGAGGCGGTGGCCTGGCGGCGGGACTTCGAGCGCATCCGGCGCAGCCTGGCGGCTGACGGCCAGGAGCTGGCCGAGGGTCACGAGGTCCGCTGCCGCTGCGACCTCGACTTCTACCCGCCGTTCGGCCGCCTGCAGCTGGTGGTGCGCGAGGTCGACCCGACCTTCTCGCTCGGCCTGCTGGCCCGCCGGCGCCGCGAGACCCTGGCGGCGCTCGAGGCGGCCGGGCTGCTGGAGCGCAACGGGCGGCTCGAGTTGCCCGCCCTGCCGCTGCGGGTGGTGCTGGTGACCTCGGCGGACAGCGCCGCCTACCACGACTTCGTCTCCACTCTCGGTGAGAGCGGCTACGGCTTCCGGGTGCTGCTGGTGCATGCCGCCGTCCAGGGGCAGGCCGCCGAGGGCGAGCTCGCCTCGGCGCTGGCCGCGGTGGCCGGGCTCGAGGCCGACTGTGTGGCGCTGATTCGCGGCGGCGGCTCGCGCACCGACCTGGCGGTCTTCGACAGCCGCCGCGTGGCCGAGGCGGTGGCGCGCTGCCCGCTGCCGGTGCTCACCGGGCTCGGCCATCAGACCGACCAGTCGATCGCCGACCTGGCGGCCCACACGGCGCTCAAGACGCCGACCGGGGCCGCGGAACGGCTGATCGAGCGGGTGCGCGAGGCGGAGGCGGCGCTGGCGGTGATCGCTCGCGAGCTGCCGAGCGCCGCCCGGCAGCTGATGGGCGAGGCCCGCGAGGGCGTGGGCGCGGTCGAGCGCGGACTGGGGCTGGTGCGGTTCCGGCTGCGGGCCGCGGCCGAGCGGCGGCGGAGCCTGGCGGGCCGGCTGGCGGTGGCGGCGCGGCGCCGGCTGCGCTCGGCGGGGGAGCGCTCCGCGGGGCTGGCGCCACGGCTGGGCCGCGCGGCGGCCGCCTCGCTGGCGCGCCGGGCGGCGCTGCCCGACCGGCTGGCGGCCGAGCTGGTGGCCTCGTCGCGGCTCCTGCTGCGCGAAGCCTCGGCGCGGGCCGACGGCCAGGCGCGGCTGGTGCGGCAGCTCTCGCCCCAGCGCACGCTGGAGCGGGGCTTTACAATCACCCGCGACGCCGCCGGCCGAGTGGTCCGCGCGGCCGGCCGGCTGCGGGCCGGCGATCGGCTTCTCACCCGGTTCGCCGACGGCGAGGCGCGGAGCCGGGTGGAGGCCAGCCAGGCGGACGACGGCAAGGTGGAGACAGGATGAGCGACAAGCGCGAACCCAGCCCAGAAGAGCAAGAAGAGATCGGCTTCTCGGAAGCGATGCGGGAGCTCGAGGCGATCCTCGGCCGCATCGAGTCCGAGGAGGTCGACATCGATCAGTTGGCCGAGGAGCTGGGCCGCGCGGCCGAGCTGCTCGAGCTGTGTCGCGGCCGCATTCGCAAGGCCGAGGTCGAGGTGAGCCAGATCGTCCAGGGCCTCGAGACGGCGGCGCCGGCCGGCGCCGGGGACGGGGAGTAGGCCGTGCCGCTGCGGCGCCAGACCAGCGGCTCGGTCGTCTGCCCCGCCTGCGGCCGCCTGGTCGGGGTGAACGAGCCGCGCTGCCCGCACTGCGGCCGGGTGAGCCCGAGCCTGTGGGGCTGGGGGCACCTGCTGCGCGGCCTGGGCGAGGATCTCGGCTTCGTCAAGCTGACCATCGGCGCCTGCGCCGTGCTCTACGTGCTGACCTTGCTGGCCAACCCCTCGGCGATCAGCGCCCGCGGCCTGATGGGCATGCTGTCGCCGGGCACCGAGTCGCTGGTGCGCTTCGGCGCCTCGGGCGCGGTGCCGGTCTTCGTGCTCGATCGCTGGTGGACCGTGCTGTCGGCCTCGTGGCTCCACGGCAGCCTGCTGCACATCCTGTTCAACATGCTCTGGGTGCGCCAGCTGGCCCCGGCCACGGCGCGGCTGTACGGCCCGGGGCGGATGATCCTGATCTACGTCATCGGCGGCGTCGCCGGCTTCGTCCTGTCGAGCGCCATCGGCGCCTTTCTCCCCGGGCTGCCCGGTTTCCTGCGCGGCGCGCGGCTGACGATCGGCGCCTCGGCCTCGATCTTCGGGCTGCTGGGGGCGCTGGTCTACTACGGCCGCCGCGGCGCCGGCGGCGTCGGCCAGCAGGCGTGGAGCTGGGCGCTGGTGCTGTTCCTGTTCGGCTTCCTGATGCCGGGCATCGACAACTTCGCCCATCTGGGCGGCTTTGGCGGCGGCTATCTGGCGGCGGCGGCGCTCAACCCCCTCGAGTCCGAGCGCCAGGAGCACATCCTGGGCGCCCTGGTGGCCCTGGCGGCCAGCGCGCTGGCGGTGCTGGCCTCGCTGCTGGTGCCGCTGCCGACGATCTTCTAGTGACCCGCCCGACCGGTTCGATGCCGCAACTGATGATCGCGCCCGAGGACCTCGCCGAGGTGGAGCGGCGGGCGGCCGCCGCCTTCCCCGAGGAGTGCTGCGGCCTGCTGCTGGGCAGGGCGGAGGCTGGTGAGACGGTGCGCATCCGGGCAGTCAGGGCCTGCGTCAACCAGGCGAGCGACCAGCGCTCCCGGTTCACCATCTCGCCCGAGGCGCTGCTTGGCGCCTACCGCTCGGCGCGCGACCGGGGCGAGACGGTGGTGGGGACCTACCACTCGCATCCCGGCGGCGCGGCCGTGCCCAGCGAGGTCGATCGCCAATCGGCCTGGCCCGGCGCCAGCTATCTGATCGTCGGCCTGGGCGAAGACGGGGCCCGCCAGCGGCGCTCCTGGCGGCTCGCCGACGGCCGGTTCGTCGAGGAGCAGCTGATCGTCCGCGACCTGGAGGAGGGGGGCGGCGAGCCTTGAAACCGCTGTCCCAGCCGGGCGACCCCCTGAGCCCGGCCGAGCTGCGCCGCTACGGCCGCCACCTGGTGATCCCCGAGGTGGGCGTCGAGGGCCAGGAGCGGCTCAAGGCGTCGCGGGTGCTGCTGGTGGGCGCCGGCGGGCTGGGATCGCCCCTGGCCCTCTATCTGGCCGCCGCCGGCGTGGGCCATCTCGGTCTGGTCGACTTCGACACGGTGGACGAGTCCAACCTGCAGCGCCAGGTGCTCTACGGCGAGTCCGACGTGGGGCGGCCGAAGCTCGACGTGGCGATCGAGAGGCTGCGCCAGATCAACCCCCACATCCGGGTGCAGCCGCACCTTCTCCGGCTCGACTCCTCGAACGCCCTGGAGGTCATGGACGGCTACGACGTGGTGGTCGACGGCACCGACAACTTCCCGACCCGCTACCTGGTCAACGACGCCTGCGTGCTGGCCGGCAAGCCGAACGTCTACGGCTCGATCTTCCGCTTCGAGGGCCAGGTGGCGGTGTTCTGGGGCGCCGAAGGGCCCTGCTACCGCTGTCTGTTCCCGGAGCCGCCGCCGCCCGGGCTGGTGCCGTCGTGCGCCGAGGGCGGGGTGCTGGGCATCCTTCCCGGCGTGATCGGCACGCTGCAGGCCACCGAGACGGTCAAGCTGCTGCTCGGCATCGGCGAGCCGATGATCGGCCGGCTGCTGCTGTTCGACGCCCTCAAGATGCGCTTCCGCGAGCTGCGGCTCAAGAAGGACCCGGCCTGCCCGGTGTGCTCGGCGAGCCCGACCCAGACCGGGCTGATCGACTACGAGCGGTTCTGCGGCCTGGCGGCCGAGGAGGAGAGCCCCGCCCCGGCCGTCGATCTGGAGGTCGAAGAGCTGGCCGAGCTCCAGCGCCGCGGCCGCGAGCTGACCCTGCTCGACGTGCGCACGCCGCAGGAGCACGCCATCTGCCACTTCCCGGGCGCCGAGCTGATCCCCATCCAGGTCCTGGCGCAGCGCTGGCGGGAGCTCGACCCGGAGACCGAGGTCGTCGTCTACTGCCACACCGGCGTCCGCTCGGCCCACGCCACCGCCTTCCTGCGCAGCCACGGCCTCGAGGCGCGCAACCTGGTCGGCGGCATCAACGCCTGGAGCCTGCGCGTCGACCCCTCGATGCCGCGCTACTGACGCGCTGCCGGTCGCGTTCGGCGGCCGCCCGCGGCGGGCATAGGATTGCCGGATGCGGCGGGACCCGATGCCCCTGTTGCTGATCCTGGTCCTGGCGCTGCTGGGCAGCGTCGCCTGGCTGACCCGGGACCCCGATCACCCGGCGCTCGACTGGCTCGCCCGGCAGCCGGTGGTCGGCCCGGCGGCCGAGCGCTTCCGCGACGCCTACCGCGGGACCGCGCCGCGGCCGGCCGCGGCGGCTCCCGAAGCGGAGGCGGAGGGGGCTGCGCCGGGGATCGCCGGCCGCGGGATCGCCGGCCGCGAGGTCGCCGGCCCGCGCGCGTCGACGGCGGTGCCGCGGCCCCTGGGTAGGGCCTGGCTCGCGGTCGGCACCGAGCTGCGCCGCGAGCCCGACCCCGCCAGCGCCGTCGTCGCCAGGCTCGAGGGTCTGCGCATGATGGCGATACGCGAGCGGCGCGGCGGCTGGTGCCGCGTCGCGCGGGCGGGTCTTGGCGGCTCGCTGACCGAGGGTTGGGTGCCCGAGGCCGACCTGGGCGAGCCGTCGGCCGAGGAGCTCTGGCAGCCGGAGCCGGTGGTGCCGCTGGCGGCGGTGGCGCCGGCGGCGGCGATCCTCGCCGAGGCTCGCGGGTTGATGGGCACCGGCGTTCGTGAGTCGCCCTGCGGCCCCTATCTCCTGCTCACCGACGTCGCCGGCCCGCTGGCCGAGACCTGCCCCCGCCTGGCCGGGCAGCTGGAGGGCCTCTACGCCGCGCGCACCGGGCTCGCGCCGGTCGGCCGCGCGGCGGAGGCGATCTTCGTCTTCGACTCGCGCGGCGCCTATATGGTCTTTCGCACCCGGATCTCGCCCGAGAGCCGGCGGCACGCCTTCGCGGCGCCGGCGCGCGGTTTTGTCGCGGTGGCCGGCGGCGGCAAGCGGCTCGAGCAGGTCCAGGAGACGGTGGTCCACGAGCTGGTTCACCTGCTCAACCGGCGCTTCCTGGGCCCGGCTCTGCCCTCCTGGTTGGACGAGGGCCTGGCCGAGGACCTGGCCATGTCGCAAATCGCCGCTGACGGCACCCTGGCGCCGGGCAGCCTGGGCCGCTGGGAGGAGGGTAGCCCCGAGGCGCGCCGGGTGGGCGGCGGGCAGGTCGTGCTGGGCGAGCTCCGCGCCTGGATGCGCGGCGGCGAGCTGCCGAGCGTGGAACGCCTGGTCGGGCTCGACAGCGCCGCCTTCCAGGACCAGGCGTGGTTCGAGGTCCACTACGCGTTGAGCGGCTTCTGGGTGCGCTACCTGCTGGGCGGTGGCGCGCCGGCAGGGGCCGAGGGGTTCCGCGCGTTTCTGGCGGCGGTGGCCGCGGGCGAGCCGCTGACCGAGGATCTGCTGCTGAGCAGCCTCGGTGCCGGCTGGCCCGAGCTCGAAAGCGGGTTCCGGCGCTGGCTCATTGGCCTCGAGGCTCAGGATCTCGCCGGCGCCAGCGTCAGCGGCTCTTCCTCGCGCCAGGCCGAGGAGCCGTCGGCGTAGCTCTCGCGCTTCCAGATCGGCGTCTCGCGCTTGAGCCGCTCGAGCGCCGCCCGCGCCGCGCTGAAGGCCGCCTCGCGGTGCGGGGAGGCGGCGGCGATCACGACGCTGGCCTCGCCCACCGGCACCTCGCCCAGCCGGTGGACGATGCCCAGCCGCAGCCCGGGGGCCTCGGCCTCGAGCTCGCGGGCGATCGTCTCGAGCGACGTCAGGGCCATCCGCCGGTAGGCCGAGTAGGCCAGGCCGGCGACGGCGCGGCCGCGGTGGTTGTCGCGCGCCGAGCCGACGAACAGGGTGACCGCGCCGCAGCCGGGGTGGCCGGTCGCGGTCCGCAACGCCTCGACGTCGATCGGTTCGTCGACCAGCTGGGCGCGGGCGCGCTCGCCGCCGGAGACCGGCGGCAGCAGGGCGACCTCGGCGCCGTCGGCGAGCGCCGTCTCCGCGGCCGCCAGCTCGCCGTCGACCGCTATCGCCAGCCGCGGCCACAGCTCGCCGAGACCCGGGTGGCGGGCGAGCAGCTCGCGCCGCAGCGTCTCGGTCGTGGCGCCCTCGGCGAGCTCGATCGTGGTCTCGGCCGCGCCGAGCTCGGTGGCGGCGGTGGCAAAGGCCAGGATCCGGACCCGCATGGCCGGATTCTAGTGTCGCGGGCGGCGGCCCGCCACCGCGCCGTCCGTACTATGCTCCGGCGATGTCCGTGATCGAGAGCACCCTGCAGCACGACGCCCGCTTCGAGCGGCGGCGCGACCATTGGCTGGGGCGGCTGGAGCTGCTGCGCGAGCAGGCCCGGGAGCTGCGGCTCGGCGGCGGCGAGGAGCGGCTCAGCAAGCACCGGGCGCGCGGCAAGATGACCGCCCGCGAGCGGGTCGAGGCGCTGTGCGACCCGGGGGAGGCGCTGTTCGAGTTCGGGCTGTGGACCGCCTGGGGCTGCTATGCCGAGTACGGCGGCGCGCCGGCGGCCGGGGTGGTCGTGGGGATCGGCAAGATCCACGGCCGCGACGTCGTGGTGGTGGCCAACGACGCCACCGTCAAGGCGGGCGCCTGGTTCCCGCTGACCTGCAAGAAGGTGCTGCGGGCGCAGGAGATGGCGCTCGAGAACCGCCTGCCGATCGTCTACCTGGTCGACTCGGCCGGAGTCTTCCTGCCGCTCCAGGACGAGATCTTCGCGGATCGCGAGCACTTCGGGCGCGCCTTCTACAACAACGCCCGCCTGTCGGCCGCCGGCGTCTTCCAGATGGCGGCCATCATGGGGCCCTGCGTCGCCGGCGGCGCCTACCTGCCGATCATGAGCGACGAAGCCCACATCGTCGAGGGCGAGGGCTCGATCTTCCTCGCCGGGCCGCATCTGGTGAAGGCGGCGATCGGCGAGGAGATCGGCAACGAGGCGCTGGGCGGGGCCTTTGTCCAGTGCGACGTCTCGGGCGTGGTCGACCATCGCCACCCGGACGACCGCACCTGTCTCGAGCGGATCCGCCGCCAGTTCGCCAAGCTGGCGCGGCCGGCGGGCTATCCCTACGCCCGGCGCGAGCCGGTGGATCCGGTCTACCCGGCCGAGGACGTCTACGGCCTGCTGCCGATCAGCCGCAACAAGCCCTACGACGCCCACGAGCTGCTGGCCCGGCTGCTCGACGGCAGCGAGTTCGACGAGTACAAGCAGACCTACGGCCGGACCCTGGTCTGCGGCACCGGCTGGGTCGAAGGCTGGCCGGTCGGCGTGGTGGCCAACCAGCGCGAGATCGTCCACCGGGCCACCGGCACCGGCGCCAAGGACAAGGAGCTGCAGATCGGCGGCGTCATCTACTCCGACTCGGCCGACAAGGGCGCCCGCTTCGTCCAGCTGTGCAACCAGAAGAAGATCCCGCTGCTGTTCCTGCAGGACGTCACCGGCTTCATGGTCGGCAGCCGCGCCGAGCAGCGCGGCATCATCAAGGACGGCGCCAAGATGGTCAACGCGGTGGCCAACTCGGTGGTGCCCAAGATCACCGTCTTCGTCGGCAACTCCTACGGCGCCGGCAACTACGCCATGTGCGGCAAGGCCTACGGCGCCCGCTTCCTCTACGCCTGGCCCTCGGCCTCGATCGCCGTCATGGGCGGCGAACAGGCTTCGAACACCATGCTGTCGATCCAGCTCAAGAACCGTGGCGAGGACGTCTCCGAGGCCGAGCGGCAGGAGCTCCTGAAACGTATCCAGCAGAAGTTCGACAGCGCCATGGATCCGCGCTACGCCGCGGCGCGGTTGTGGGTGGACGGCATCATCGACCCGGCGGCCACCCGCGCCGTGGTCGCCCGCTCACTGGCGGCGGCGGCGATGAACCCGGAGCTGGGGGAGTTCAAGACCGGGGTGCTGCAGACCTAGCAGAGCCCCGGGCTCCGATGCGGCCTATCCCCCTTTCTGGCGATCCCGCCGCACCGACCGTGGCAGCCGGTCCAGCTTGAAGATGGTGGTGAACTCACGGTTGACGCTGATCCACAGCCGGCCGGTGATGATGGCGTTGGTCAGCGCTTCCTTGAAGCTCATCCAGTCGACCAGCAGCTGCGGGTCCGAGCAGACCATCACGAAGTCGGGCGTCTCGGCGCTGGTGTCCTCGACCAGCCGCAGGCTGCCGTCGTCGATCGTCAGGGTCAGGGCGCCGGCCGGCGTCTTGACCGCGACGACCCGCTGCCAGCCGGCCAGGTTGTGACGCGCCCGGGGGCTCGCATCGACCCCGCGCGACAGCTCGCCCAGCATCTCCAGGGCGCGGCCGAAGGCCGCCCGGTCGTCGTCGGTGGCCTCGCGCAGCTCCGGCTCGAGCGGCTCGGAGACGTCGAGGTCGCTCTCCATCAGCGGCGAGGCCGCCTGCTGCTCGGCGGTGAGCTCGGCCAGCGGCACGGCGAAGATGTCGGTCGGCTTCCCCAGCCGCTCGTCGCGGAAGACGACCTTGACCGGGGTGCCTTTCTCGAAGATGAACGGGGTCAACACGCCGCGCGTGGTGTAGACGTGGATCGGCAGGGCGGTGTCGGCCCCCTCGAGCACCACCCGGCCGCGGCCGAAAGGCACCCAGGACTGGAACAGCGAGTGGGCGAAGTAGGTGATCGGCGGGGTGGAGTTCATCACTCCCCGGTCGGGCATCTCGACGCGGTCCATCTCGGCGAAGTCGCAGTCCGGGCACATCAGGGCGAAGGGCGGCACGCGCACGATGCCGCACTTCGGGCAGCGGATGCCGTAGATCTTGAGCTCGTCCCTCAGGCCCAGGAAGTAGGAGGAGAACTCCCCCTTGGTGCGCTTGTAGAAGGTGAACATCCCCTCGTTGCTCTGCAGATAGGGAACCCCGTCCACCTCCACCACCTCGGAGGCCACCGGCGGGTTGAAGTGCTCGGGAATGACCCGGGGAACGTCGTGCTTTGTCTCGGCCATCTCACTCGCTCCTTTCCAGCACCATGGCGACGCCGTACTGGGCCACGGTCGAGCCGGTGCCGTGCACCAGGGCGCGCTCGAGCTCGCGGTCGATCAGCTCGCGGCGGGCGCTCCAGCAGGAGAACATGTTCGAGCCGCCGACGAAGTGGCCGCCAAAGGTCAGCCCGCCGGAGGGGTTGACCAGGACCCTGCCGCCGGGGGTCATGATCTCCTCCTCGATCAGGTCGTCGGTCCGGCCGATGGGCACGAAGCCCATCTCGCCCATGGTGATCTGCAGCTGCTTGATGAAGGCGTCGTGCAGCTCGACGACCTGGATCTCCGCGAGCGGGTCCTTCACCCCGGCCATCTCGTAGGCCTTTTGGGCGGCGATGTGGTCCGACCAGATGCGGCCCATGTACTTGTGCGTCGTGTGGTCGGGGCCGGCGACGTGGTGCTCGTTGCTGGCGCCCAGGCCGGTCACCCAGACGACGGGCAGGCCGGAGTTCTTGGCGATCGCCTTCGCCTTCTCCTCGCTGGCGAACAGGATCGCGCCGGCCCCCTCGGTGTAAACGCACATCTCGAGCAGCTTGAAGGGGTAGACCACGTAGCGCGAGCTCATCGCCATCTCGGCGGTGACCACCTCGTCGCGGCGCTGGGCGAACGGGTTGTGCTTGGCCTGCTGGCAGAGGATCTCGGAGATCCGCGCCGAGACCTCCGGCTTGAGGTCGCCGGGATGGTCGTCCATGTAGGCCAGCACCACCTCGGCGTAGCTGTCCGAGGCGGTCCAGCCCAGCTCGCGCTCGAAGAAGGTGTCGGCCGACCAGCCGATCGTCTTGATGACCTCGGGGGTCTCGGTCATCGACTCGAAGTCGAAGCAGTCGGTGGCCCGCTCGACCCCCAGCGCCAGCACGGTGTCGTACATGCCGCTGGCGATGAAGGTGTAGGCGGCGAGCATGGCGTAGGCGCCGGTGGCGCCGCCGTTGGTCACCCGCATGCCCGGTTTGTTGGTCATGCCGATGATCCCGTGCAGCGGGTGCTCGGGGATCGCGGCCAGCTCGAAGATGTCGTTGTAAATGCCGTAGACGACGGCGTCCACGTCCTTGACGCTCGTGGCGGCGTCCTCGAGACACGCCTTGACCGCCATCTGGGACAGGCCGTAGTAGGTCCGCTCCATCCAGTGGCTCTTACAAGGCGTGATCCCGGCGCCGACGATGCCAACCCTTCTCATCCGTGCCACCTCCTCGGCTTGCGGTGCAGGGGAGCCGGGGCGCGATCGCCTTGGGGCGCGGCCGAGTCCCGGACCAGAGGCACCTGGTTGTCGATTCTCGAGCCGGCTCACCGGCTGTGAGCCGGTCGCGCCGCCGCCGGCGCGCGACTCCGCGACCGGTCGAACGGCGTACCTCGATGGGTAGCACGAGGCTGCGCCGGTTCGCGCCACCCGCCCGGGTGGGCGGCCGGATCGGCGGCCGGATGCCGGCCGTCGAGCCGGCCAGGAAGCCAGCCAATCTGGCGGTGGATCGAGCCGTCGACTCGAATCTGTGAGATCGTATTTGGCAACCCCCTCTGGGCGATCCAGCGAGCCGGGATGTCTCGGGTTTGGTCGGAGGAGGCGGCCCCGGCCCTTCAAGAAGGCCTGGTCAGAGAAACGAGCGACATGCGACAGCAGAACGAAATGGCCGGCGAAACGGCCGGCGAACCGGCCCCGGCGGCGGCCTCCGAGGGCAACGGCGCCAAGAAGTTCGGCGCCTTTGGCGGCGTCTTCACGCCCAGCATCCTGACGATCCTCGGCGTCGTCATGTACCTGCGGCTCGGCTGGGTCGTGGGCAACGCGGGGCTGGCCGGGGCGCTGCTCATCATCGTCCTCTCGCACGTCATCTCGGTGATCACCGGCCTTTCGGTCTCGAGCATCGCCACCAACCGGACGGTGGGGGCGGGCGGCGCCTACTTCATGATCAGCCGGTCGCTGGGCGGCGCGGCCGGCGCGGCGATCGGCATCCCGCTGTTCTTCGCCCAGGCGCTGAGCATCGCCTTCTACGTGGTCGGCTTCGCCGAGGCGCTCGGGATGATGGCGCCGGACCTCGATCGGCGGCTGGTGGGCACGGTGGTCTGCGTGCTGCTGACGCTGGTCTCGCTCAAGGGCACCGACCTGGCGATCAAGGCGCAGTACTTCGTGATGGCGGCGATCGGCATCTCGTTGGTCTCCTTCTTTGTCGGCAAGGCGCCGGCGCCGCCGGCGCAGATCGCCTGGCAGGTCACCGGCGGCCTGCCGTTCGCCACCGTCTTCGCCGTCTTCTTCCCGGCGGTGACCGGCATCATGGCCGGGGTCAGCATGTCGGGCGACCTCAAGGAGGCGCGTCGCGACCTGCCGCGCGGGACGATGGCGGCGATCGCCGTCGGCTTCCTGGTCTATCTCGCGGTGCCGGTCTGGCTGGCGCTCAACGCCGAGCCGACGGAGCTGCGCGAGAACCTGCGGGTGATGTGGGAGATCTCGCGGGTGCCGGCGCTGATCTTCGTCGGCGTCTGGGCGGCGACCCTGTCGAGCGCCATCGGCAGCCTGCTGGCGGCGCCGCGGACGCTGCAGGCGCTGGCCGTCGACGGCTTCATGCCGAGGATTCTCGGTCGCGGCTCGGGCCCGTCGAACGAGCCCCGGGTCGGCCTGCTGTTCAGCTTCGCGCTGGCCCAGGCGGCGGTGCTGCTCGGCGGGCTGGACCTGCTCGCCCAGATCCTGACGATGTTCTTCCTGGCCACCTACGGCGTGACCAACCTGGCCTGCGGTCTCGAGGAGTGGGCCGCCAGCCCCAGCTTCCGGCCGTCCTTCACCATCCCCTGGTGGGTCAGCCTGAGCGGCGCCGGGGCGTGTTTCTACGTCATGAGCATCATCGATCCGCTCGCCATGGTGGCGGCGCTCGTCGTCTGCGGCGGGATCTACTTCCTGGCCAAGCGCAAGCACCTCGGCAACACCTTCGGCGACGCCCGCCACGGCATCTGGGCGGGCCTGGTGCGGACCTCGCTGCACCACTACCGCCGGTCGCCCTTCCACCCGGTCAACTGGCGCCCCAACCTGGTCATCTTCGGCGGCAGCCTGGCGCGGCGGGCGCATCTGGCCGAGCTCGGCAGCGCGCTGGTGCAGGATCGCGGCATCGTGTCGTTCTCGCAGCTCATCGAGGGCGGCATCGCCGAGCGCGCCGAGGACCGCCGCGAAGCGCTGGCGCTGCTCGAAGAGCAGGTGCAGCAGGAGTTCCCCAACCTCTTCGGCCGCGTCGACGTGGTGAGCGACATCCACCGCGGCATCGTCCATGTGGCGCAGTCCTACGGCGTGGGCAACTTCGAGGCCAACACGGTGATGTTCGGCTGGACCGACAAGCCGGAGCGGCAGGATTCCCTGCTGTCGGCGCTGCGCGACCTGCTGCTGCTCGACCGCTCGGTCCTGATCGTCCGCTACGACCGCGACCGCGGCCTGGGCGTGGGGCGGCGGATCGACATCTGGTGGGGAGGGCTCGAGCGCAACGGCGCGCTGATGCTGCTGCTCGCCTATCTGCTGAGCTCGCACGACCGCTGGCGGGACGCCGAGGTGCGGATCCTGACGGTGGTCCAGACCGCGCAGATGAAGCAGACCGCGGAGCGCGAGCTCGAGGCGATCATGGCGCAGACCCGCCTGGCGGCCGAGACCCGGGTGCTGGTCCGCCGCGGGGCCGCGATCGACGAGATCATGAAGGAGGAGAGCGGCCGCAGCGACCTGGTCCTGGTGGGGCTGCGCCAGCCGCGGCCGGAGGAGAAGGCGGAGGACTTCTTCGTCCACTACGACCGCATCCTCGACGCCCTGCCGACCACCATGCTGGTGGCCAGCGCGCCGAGCTTCGAAGGAGCGCCGGTGCTCTTCGAGGGGGACGAGCCGGAGGAGGTGCCCGACGACGATCCCGAGCCGCCGGCGCCCGAGTCGGCGCCCGTGGATGGCGAGCGGTAGGGTCCGCCGCGCGAGGTAGGTGCGTCGGGAATCTGCTGCTGACGTTCCCGGAACGAAGGAAGTGAAGGTCCCGGTCAGTCGGCGGTCCAGCTCTGGGGGCAAAGGTCGGCTCGCGGCCGGCCCAGCAGCGCGCGGCAGGCGGCCTCCAGCCCGGCGCGGGCGCCGGCCTTGAGCCGGTCCCGGCGGCGCTCGAACCAGTGCAGCTCGCCGGCGTCGGCGCTCGAGCGAACGGCGAACAGATAGGGCGGTCCGTCGGGCTGCCGGGTGGCCTCGGTGAGCTGCCGGTAGTCGGCCATGTAGGCGTGGCGCCGGCGGCGATAGAGCCGGCCCAGCCCGGGACGCAGGCGCTCGAGGGCGATCGACACGATGGGCTCGGTCAACAGCGGGTTGCGGAAGCGCACCCGCCCCTCGGGCAGGGTCGGGAAGACCAGCACGTGGGTGCAGCCGTCCTCCACGGCGGCCCGGAATGACAGCGGCTCGATCATGCCGCCGTCGACGTACCGCCGCCGGTCGATCTCGGCCGGCGGGCCGGTGATCAGGGGGATGCCGGCGCTGGCTTTGAGCACGTCGAACAGCTCCCGGCGGGTGCTGAAGTCGGTGAGCAGGACCGTCTCCAGCGAGTCCAGGCTCACGGCCGCCGGCTTCAGCGGCACCGGCGAGGAGACCACCGCCCGCCAGTCGAGGGTCTTGCACCGCACCATGACGTGGTCGAGCAGGAACTCCAGCGACAGGACAGGGGTCTTCGAGAACAGCCGCAGGTAGTCGATGAACTTGCGGTTGTTGATGTCTTCCCAGTAGAGCGGAATGCCGAGGTGGGTCTGCCGGGCGACGAAGAAGGCGGCGTTGATGGCGCCGGAAGAGACTCCGTAGACGGCGTCGAAGGCCTCGAGCAGGTCCAGCCGTTCGAGCGCGCAGAGCATGCCCGCCGAGACGACGCCGCGCATCCCTCCGCCTTCGACGGCCAGACCGAGCTTGCAGCCGTCGCCGCGCTCCCCCGGCCGGCTGCGCGCCGCGGCCCGGTCGAAGAGCAGCTTTGGTACCGGGTGCGTGTGAGTTTCCCGCGGCGGTGCCAGTGGATCGGGTGGTCTGGCGGGGCTGTTCAGGGCTGGTCGGTTCCTAAGCCTCGAGTGTGCCTGGCCCTCGGGGCGGTGCCGTGGTCTTGAACGTGTTGCGCAAAGTGATTGTAGCCCTGAAAGGGCCCCCCGGAGCCCGTCGAGCCCGGCGGAACAGTGGCACGTAGCCCCCTTGCTGACGCAGAATGGCGGAGGGTCGCCGAGACGGCCCAGACCACGAGCAACCCGGCCCCTCCTCCAGCGTGATGGAGCGGCAGGCGGAGACGAACCTTGGCGGAGATCGAAGATCCCACACAGCAGTCCGAGGAGGCCCCGTCAGGCGCCGGGGCGCCGGGGCTGCTGCTCGACGCCGTCGCGGCGACATCGGCCGGCCCGTATCTGGGCGGTCTCGAGAGCCAGCGGGCGATCGCCCGGGATCCGGGGCGCCCGCTCGAGGAACGGCTCGAGGCGTTCGAGGACCTGTCCGACTCCGAGGTCGGCGACACCAACCTGGTGCGGGCGCGGAACATCGAGCGCGAGTTCGGGCTGCGCCAGCTCTACCTGAAGTTCGAGGGCAGCAATCCCACCGGCTCGCAGAAGGACCGCATCGCCTTCAGCCCAGGTGGCGGACGCCCTGCGCCGCGGCTACGACGGCCTGACGGTGGCCTCGTGCGGCAACTACGGCGCCGCGCTGGCGCTCGCCGCCTCGGCGGCGGGGCTGACGCTGCGAGGTCTTCGTGCCGGCCCGGTTCCACAGCCGCCGCCTCGACGAGATCGAGCGGCTCGGCGGGCGGATCGAGCGCTCGCCCGGCGACTACGAGGCGGCGGTCGGGCACGCCCAGCGGCGCGCCGAGGAGGCGGAGCTCTACGACGCCAACCCCGGCGGCGCCAACACGCCGCTGCAGCTTCAGTCCTACGGCGAGATCGCCTCCGAGATCTACGACGAGCTGCGCGACGCGCCGGCGGTGGTGGCGGTGCCGGTGTCGAACGGCACCACTCTGGCGGGCGTCTACAAGGGGTTCGTGCGACTCCACCGCCGGGGCAAGATCTCGCGCATCCCGAAGATGTACGGCGCCTCCTCCCACGGCAAGAACCCGATCGTCGCTTCGTTTCGCCAGGGCCTCGACCACTGCGTCGACCTCGATCCGGCGAAGATCCGCGAGACCCCGGTCAACGAGCCGCTGATCAACTGGCACTCGTACGACGGCGACCTGGCGCTGCAGGCGCTGCGCGAAAGCGCCGGCTACGCCGCCTCGGCCGGCGATCGCAAGATGCTGCGGTACGCTCGCATCCTGCTCGAGCGCGAGGGGCTGAACGCGCTGCCCGCCTCCTGCGCGGCGCTGGCGGTGCTGCTCGAGCGCCACGCCGCCGAGCCGCTGCCGCCGGACCGTTACGTGGTCCTGCTGACCGGGCGGCGCTAGCCCAACCTCCTCACCAGCCCTCGACTCCGCCGACGTAGCAGCAAGAATCTGTAAGACCGATTAGAGGAGATCTCATGGACGGCAACGCCATCGTTTACTGCGAGGGAGCCTTCGCCTCCGCCAACGGCAAGACCGCGCACGGCCTGGTGCGCCGGACGGCGCGCTACCGGGTGCTGGCGGTGATCGACTCGCTCGAGGCCGGCCGCGACGCCGGCGAGGTCCTGGACCGCCGGCCAAACGGCATCCCGGTCGTGGGCGGGCTCGCCGAGGCGCTGGCGGCCGGCGAGCGACAGGGTCACGCCGCCACCCATCTGGTCGTCGGGCTGGCGCCCGACGGCGGCCGGCTGAGCGCCGCGGCCCGCGCCGATGTGGCGGCGGCGATCCGCGCCGGGCTGAACGTCGATTCGGGCCTGCACGACTTCCTGACCGAGGACCCCGAGATGACCGCGTTGGCACAACGCCACGGCGTCACCCTGCGCGACGTGCGCAAGCCGCCGCCGCGCGAGGCGCTGCACTTCTTCAGCGGCAAGATCGAGCAGGTGACCAGCCTCAAGGTGGCGCTGCTCGGCACCGACTCGGCGGTCGGCAAGCGGACCACCGCCTGGCGGCTGGTCGAAGCCCTGAGCGCGGCGGGCCGCACGGCCGAGCTGGTCGGCACCGGCCAGACCGCCTGGATGCAGGGCGTCCGCTTCGGCATCATGCTGGACTCGCTGGTCAGCGACTTCGTCTCCGGGCGAGATCGAGCACGCCGTCTGGACGGCCTGGCGCGAGGCGGCGCCCGAGGTCATCGTCATCGAAGGCCAGGGCAGCCTGATGAACCCGGCCTACCCGGGCGGCTACGAGACTCCTGGCCGCCGGGCGGCCGGACGTGATCGTCATGCAGCACGCGCCGATGCGGCGCGACTACGACGGCTTTCCCGGCTATCCGATCCATCCCATCGAGACCCAGATCCAGGCGGTCGAGCTGGTGTCGGGCAAGCCGGTGGTGGCCGTCACCCTGAACCACGAAGGGATCGCGCCGGACGACATCGCCGCGGCCTGCGAGCAGCTCAGCCGCCGGGTCGACCTGCCGGTAGTCGACGTGCTCACCGCCGGCGCCGAGCCGCTGGTCGAGGCGCTGCGCCCGTACCTGCGCGACGGTGGCGGGGGCGTCGATGCCTGAGGATCGCGGCCAACGCGCGGCAACGGCGGGCAAGCCCGGAGCGGACCCGCTGGCGCCGCTGGCGGTGATCGACCGCCTCGAGATCGGCCCGGCTCGGGTCGAAGCCGACCGCTTGACGATGCCCTACCGGGTTCACGCCGGGGGCGCGGTCGAGCAGACCGAGCTCGCCTACCGCTGGGAGGAGAAGGTCTTCGATCCGGCCGAGGAGGCCGACCGCGCGCTGGCCGGCATGATCGGCGCCCAGGTGGCCCTGAACTACGGCCTGTTCTGCGACGAGCTGGTCTTTCACGGCCCGTTCGACGCCGCCGATCGCCGCTTCCTGGCCGAGATGGCCGAGAACACGGCGCGCGAGATCTACGTCAAGAAGTTCCTCCAGCCCAACCCCTTCCTGACCGGCGCGGCCGCCAGCCTGCCGGCGGTGCGCCGCGACGCGTATCTGCGGGCGCGGCTCGTCTTCCCCGACGCCGACGCCCCGGCGGCCGGCCGGCGGCCGGCGGGCGGGCCTGACGGTCGATCCTGGGCGTCCGATCCGGCGCGGGCGGCGGTGCTGTCGAGCGGCGGCAAGGACAGCCTGCTGAGCTACGGGCTGCTCGGCGAGATCGGGCTCGAGACGCACTCGATCTTCGTCAACGAGTCGGGCCGCCACTGGTTCACCGCCCTGCAACGCCTACCGCCAGCTGGCGGCCGAGGCGCCCGGGACCACCACCCGGGTCTGGACCAACTGCGACCGCGTCTTCTCCTGGATGCTGCGCCACCTGCCCTTCGTGCGGCCGGACTTCGCCAGCGCCTGCGCTCGGACGAGTACCCGATCCGGCTGTGGACCGTCGCCGTCTTCCTGTTCGGCGCCCTGCCGGTGCTGCGCGCGCGCGGCATCGGCCGGCTCGTCATCGGCGACGAGTACGACACCACCCGCCGGCTCCGCCACGAAGGCATCACGCACTACGACGGCCTGTACGACCAGAGCCGCTACTTCGACCAGGCGCTGACCCGCTACTACCAGCGCAAGGGCTGGCCGCTGGCCCAGTTCTCGCTGCTGCGCCAGCTGTCCGAGCTGCTGATCCAGAAGATCCTGGCCGAGCGCTATCCCGAGCTGCTGCGCCAGCAGGTCTCCTGCCACGCGACCCACATCGAGGACGAGCGCACCCTGCCCTGCGGCCGCTGCGAGAAGTGCCGCCGCATCGTCGGCATGCTGATCGCCGTCGGCGCCGACCCCGCGACCTGCGGCTACACGCCGCCGCAGATCGAGGCCTGCCTGGCGGATCTGGCCGCCCGCGGCGTCCACCAGGAGGCGGCCGGGGCCGAGCAGCTGGCCTGGATGCTGGCGTCGGGCGGCACGTTGCCGGCGGCAGCGACGGGCCTCGCCCGGGCGAGGCGGCGGCCGGAGGTCCTGCAGCTGCGCTTCGATTCCCAGGCCTCGCCGCCGGACACCATGCCCGGCGACCTGCGGGCGCCGCTCTACCGCATCCTGCTCGAGCACGCCGACGGCGCGGTGGAGAAGGCCGGGCGCGGCTGGCGGCCGCTGGAGGTGGAAGAGGACGTGCCGGCAGCGCCGGCTGCGGTCTCCAAGTCCGAGGCCCTTCCGGCTGACCGCGGCGGGCACGAACCGCCGGCGTGGTCCCCGTTCCTCCTCGGCGAGATGACCTGGGAGGGAGCCCAGCGACGGTTCGCCGAGAGCGAGGTCGTGCTGCTGCCGGTCGGCGCCATCGAGCAGCACGGCCCCCACCTGCCGCTCGACATCGACGCCTGGGACGCCGACTACCTGTGCCGCCAGGTGGCGGCGCGCTGCGCCGATCCCAAGCCGCTGGTGCTGCCGCTGATCCCCTACGGCGTCTCCTACCACCACGACGACTTCCCCGGCACCCTGAGCGTCGGCCCGGAGACCCTGGCGCAGTTCGTCTACGAGATCGGCATGGCGGCGGCCCGCCACGGGGTCGACGAAGCTGGTCATCATCAACGGCCACGGCGGCAACGCGCCGGCGCTGCAGCTGGCGGCGCAGATGATCAACCGCGACGCCCACATCTTCACCTGCGTCGACACCGGCGAGACCAGCGACGCCGAGATCGACGCCCTCGCCGAGACCCCCAACGACGTCCACGCCGGCGAGATCGAGACCACGACCGCCCTGGCCACTCGCCCGCACCTGGTCGACGAGAGCCGGCTCGAGCCGTCGGTGCCGGAGTTCTCCAGCCGGTATCTGGACTTCTCGTCGGCCTCGAGCGTCGAGTGGTACGAGTACACGGCGCGGATCTCCGAATCCGGGGTGATGGGCGATCCGACCAAGGCCAGCCGCGAGAAGGGCGAGGCGATGGTGGAGCTGATGATCCGCCACCTGGTGCGCTTCGTCGAGATGCTCAAGAGCCTGAGCCTGGACGAGATCCTCGAGAACCGCCACTGAGCGCCGGCGCGAGCCGGCCCGACCGATGAAGATCCAACGCCTCGAGCTCTGGACCGAGAGCTTCGCCCTGCGCGAGCCCTACGCCATCGCCTACGACCGGGTGGAGCGGGTCGACAACGTCTTCCTGCGCCTGGTCACCGACCGCCTGGTCGGCCACGGCTGCGCGGCGCCGGACCGCCAGGTGACCGGCGAGACGGCGGCGACCGTCTCGCGCGCCCTGGCCGAGGTGGCCGAGCCGGTGCTCGTGGGCGGCGACCCGCTGTGCCGCGCGCGCCTGCTGGCCGAGCTCGAGGGGCCGCTGCGGGAGCACCCGGCGGCGCTGGCGGCGGTCGACCTGGCGCTGCACGACCTGGTGGGCAAGGCGGCCGGCATGCCGCTCTGGCGGCTGCTCGGCGGCCATCGCGACCGCATCGCGACCAGCATCACCATCGGCATCCTGGGCCTCGAGGAGACCGTTCGCGCCGCCCGCCGCCAGGTCGCCGAGGGCTACCGCCACCTCAAGCTCAAGGGCGGCCTGGACGTCGAGGCCGACATCGCCCGCGTCGCCGCGGTGCGCGACCGCGGTGGGCGAGGGCGTCGAGCTGCGCTTCGACGCCAACCAGGGCTTCACCGTCGACGAGAGCGTGCGCTTTGTCGCCGAGAGCCGGGGCGCCCGCCTCGAGCTCATCGAGCAGCCCACCGCCATGGACCGCCCGGATCTCCTGGGCGAGGTCACCGACGCGGTCCACCTGCCGGTCATGGCCGACGAGAGCCTGATCTCGGTGCGCGACGCGTTCCGGCTGGCCGGCGACGGCCTGGCCGACATGTTCAACATCAAGCTGATGAAGGTCGGCGGTATCGCCCGCGCCCAGCGCGCCGACGCCGTCGCCCGGGTGGCCCGTCTCGAGACCATGGTCGGCTGCATGGACGAGTCCGCCCTGGCCATCGCCGGCGCCCTGGCCTTCGCCCTGGCGAGCCCCAACGTGGGCTACGCCGACCTCGACGGGCACCTGGATCTCGAAGGCGACCCGGCCGCCGGGGCGCTGCCGGTGGTGGGCGGGGTGCTCTACGGGCCCGATGGGCCTGGGCTCGGCGTCGAGCTCGGCTGAGCTCGGGGACAGCCAAGAGCATACCGAGAAAGAAGAAACTCATGGACAAGAAGCGATTCACATATCTCGCCATCTTGCTGCTGACCGCTCTGGCGGCGCTCCCCGGGACCAGCGCCGCGGCGACTCCCGTCGACTGCTCGTTCGACGGGCTCTGGCAGGAGATCGACGAGGCGGCGATCGATGGCAGCCTGGAGCGGTGGATCGTCCCCCTGCGTTATCGCACGGTAGCGGTCGACGAGGGCGCTCTCGAGCGGTTGTTGGCGGCGGCGCCGCTGGCGGGCTCGGCACAGAGCCTGGCGCTCGAGACGGTCATGACCCTGCCGCTGCCCGACGGCGGCTGCGGCCGCTTTCGCGTCGTCGAGGCGCCGATCATGGCCCCCGAGCTCGCGGCGAGGTACCCCGAGATCGAGACCTTCCGCGCCACCGGGATCGACGACCCGTTCGCATCGGCGCGCCTCGACCGCACCCCGCAGGGGTTTCACGGCATGATCCTCGGGCCCGGCGGCACGGTCTACATCGACCCCTACGCCCGCGACGACACGGGCCACTATGTGGTCTACGACAAGCGCGACTACGCCGCCGGGCCGCCGAGCGACTGGGTCTGCCGCTTCGGCGAGCTGTCATCGAGCCGCGGTCAGGACCCCACCCGGCCGGCCTCCGACCGCCCGGGCGGCTCTCCCGTCGTGCCCTCCGGCAGCGAGCTGCGCACCTATCGCGCCGCGGTGGCGGCGACCGGCGAGTACACGAGCTTCCACGGCGGAACCGTGGCCCTGGGACAGGCGGCGATCGTCACCGCGATGAACCGGGTCAACGGCCTGTACGAGCGTGACGTCGCGCTCGAGATGATCCTGGTGGCCAACAACGCCTCCGTCGTCTACACCAACCCGTTGACCGATCCGTACACCAACTCCAGCGGGGGCCTGATGCTGGGCGAGAACCAGGCCAATCTGGACGCCGTGATCGGCAGCGCCAACTACGACATCGGCCACGTGTTCAGCACCGGTGGGGGCGGCGTCGCCTTTCTCGGCGTTCCCTGCGTCAACGGCTCCAAGGCGGGAGGCGTCACCGGCCTCTCATCGCCCACCGGCGATCCCTTCTGGGTCGACTACGTGGCCCACGAGATGGGGCACCAGTGGGGCGGCAACCACACCTTCAACGGCAATGCGGGGAACTGCTCCGGCGGCAACCGCAACGGCTCGACGGCCTACGAGCCGGGCAGCGGCACGACGATCATGGCCTACGCCGGGATCTGCGGCTCGCAGAACATCCAGTCCAACAGCGACGACCACTTCCACACCTGGAGCATCGACGAGATGGTGGCCTACAGCACCACCTCGAGCGGCGACAGCTGCGCCGACACGAACGCCAACGGCAACACGCCGCCGACGGTCGACGCCGGTCCGGACTACACCATTCCCCGCGACACCCCGTTCGAGCTCTGCGGCACGGCGACCGACCCCGACCACGCGGGGCTGACCTACGGCTGGGAGGAGCTGGACCTGGGACCCGCCGGGGCGCCCGACGCGCCGGTCGGCAACGCGCCGATCTTCCGCTCGTTCACTCCCGAGACCGACGGCTGCCGGCTCTTTCCGCAGCTCTCCGACCTGCTGGGCAACACCCAGACCCTGGGCGAGATCCTCCCCAGCTACGCCCGCGACATGAACTTCCGTCTGACCGTGCGCGACAACCGTCCCGGCGGCGGGGGGGTGGACAGCGATGCGGTGGTGATCACCGTCGATGGGACCTCCGGCCCCTTCCTGGTCACCTCGCCCAACACCGCCGTGAGCTGGATCGGGACGGACACCGAGACGGTCTCCTGGGACAGCGCCGGCACCATCGGCTTCTGCCCCGAAGTCGACATCCTCTTCTCGTCGGACGGCGGCGTCACCTTCCCGGTCACGGTCGAGGCCGCCACGCCCAACGACGGCGCGCAGTCGGTCGAGGTGCCCAACGTCGACACCACCACGGCGCGGCTCCAGGTGCGGTGCTCGAGCAGTGTCTTCTTCGATCTGTCGGACGTCGACTTCAACGTCACCGCCATCAACCCGCCGACGGTGGCCATCACGATGCCGGCCGACTATGCGGTCTTCGAGATCACCGACACGGTGAGCTTCGCCGGCTCGGCAAACGACCTCGAGGATGGCGTCCTCACCGGAGCGCTGGCCTGGAGCTCGGACATCGACGGCGCCATCGGTAGCGGCGGCGGCCCGTCGACGATGCTCTCGGCCGGCTACCACACGGTGACCGCTTCGGTGACCGACTCCGGCGGCGCGCCCGGCTCGGACAAGGTGCACCTGGTCGTCCAGGACACCGCCGGAGGCTGCCCGGCCACCCTGGTGGTGACCGCCGACCCACCGGCCGGCGCCTCGACCTACAAGGCCGCCAGAAAGGTCACCCTCGACGCGATCGGGGTCGGCGCCGCCGCGGACGTCACCGTCAAGGCCGGCCAGGCGATCGTGATCGCCGAGGGCACGAGCATCGAGGGCCAGCTCGCCGTGGTGAACACGCCGAGCAGCTGCGACTGAGTCGAGGCTGAGGATGAACAACACCATCAAGCTGATCGTCGCGGTCGCCGTCCCCCTGGCGGTCGGCGGCCTGTCCGGGTTCGCCACGGCCCGGGGTGTGGAGACCTGGTATCCGACGCTGGTCAAACCCTCCTTCAACCCTCCGGCGTGGGTTTTCGGGCCGGTCTGGACCCTGCTCTACATCATGATGGGGGTCGCCGCGTTCCTCGTCTGGCGGCAGGGCCTGGGGACCCCCGGGGTCAAGCTGGCGCTGGCCGTCTTCGCGGTCCAGCTCGGCCTGAACGGCCTGTGGTCGATCCTCTTCTTCGGGATGCAGTCGCCCGGCTGGGCGTTCGTCGAGATCCTCCTGCTCTGGCTCGCCCTGCTCGCCACGGTGTGGCTGTTCTGGCGGGTCGGGAGGGCCGCCGGCGGACTGCTGCTGCCGTACCTGGCGTGGGTCAGCTTCGCGGCGGTGCTCAACGGCTCGATCTGGCTCCTCAACAGGTGAATCCCGAGACGACGGGTCCACCAACCTGCCGAATCCGGTGATCGGAGCTTCAGGTCGCGCCCCTGCGGAGAGGCTCAGCCCGATCGCCGGGTCGGGTCGTTGCTGCCCCAGCTGCTCGTGGCTCGAGACCCAGTCGAGCGACGAGATGGCCGCCGCCAGCGAGATCTCGCCCGCCAGCACGGTGCCGGCGACGATCTCGGCGAACTTCATCACCCGGCCGGGGCCGGCGCAGCCCATGATCCGCAGGCTCTCCTGCTGGGTGGGCAGGCCGGTGCCGCCGCCGCAGGTGGCGACGATCAGCGACGGCAGGGTGATCGACATGTAGAGGTCCTTCTCCTCGGTCAGGTCGGTGTAGACCAGCCCGGCCGACGACTCGGCGACGTTGGCCACGTCCTGACCGGTGGCGATGAAGATCGCGGTGATGGCGTTGGCGGCGTGACAGCCGTTGTTGTTGGCGCCGGAGAGCATGCTGCCGATGCTGGCGACCTGCCAGTGCTTGTGGATCGACTCGGTGTCGGCGTCCATGACGTCGCGCAGCACGTCCCGCTTGACCACCACCTCGGCCGTCACCCGCTTGCCGCGGGTGCGCATGGAGTTGATCATCGACGCCTTCTTGTCGGTGGCGAAGTTGGACTCGAGATAGAAGTGCTCGATCTCGACGTCCTTGCAGTTCTCGAGGATCCAGTTGCAGGCGGCGAAGGTGGCCTTGCCGACCATGTTCATGCCGGCGGCGTCGCCGGTGGTGTAGTTGAACCGGGTGAAGACGAACTTGTTGGACAGGTAGTAGTCGACGTGCTTCAGGGTCACGAACGGATCGGACTCCGAGCAGACCGCGCGGATGTCGTCCATCCGCGATGCCAGCCAGTCGGCGAACCGGCGGGTGCTCGCCCCGTCCTCGAAGATGAACACCGGCGCCCGCTGCATGTTGTCGCCGACCACCGCGCACTTGACGCCGCCGCAGTCGTGGATCACCTTCATGCCCCGGTTGTAGGACGCCACCAGCGTTCCCTCGGAGGTCGCCAGCGGCACGTAGAACTCGCCCCGGGCGTGGGCGCCGCGGACCAGCAGCGGGCCGGCGATCCCCAGCGGCACCTGGGCGACGCCGGTGAAGTGCTCGATGTTGCCCTGGGTCACCCGGGGCTCGAAGGAGTAGCGGTTGATGTGCTCGAGCGCCACGCCCGTCTGCTCGAGCACGAACTGCTCCCGGGCGCTGATGATCCGGTCGCTGTAGTCGTCTTCGCCGTCCCGGGGCACCGCGCCGGGCGGGCGCGCCGCGGTCCGCAGGGCGTCCTTGACGCCGAACTCCAGGGTGCCGAAAGGCCTGGTCTCGAAGGCGAAGTCCAGGCCGTGCTTGCCCTCGCCGAGCGGGTCCACCGCAAGGTGGAAGGTCAGCAGCGTGCCGAGCGGGAAGTCGAGCGGCTGCTCCGGGCCGATCCGGCTCAGCGGGAAGGCGTCGCCCGCATCGACGGCCACGTTGATCAGGTCGGGATGCACGGCCTCGCCGTTCAACGACACCCGCTCGATGCGCTGGAGCGACGCCGGGCTCAGCCGGTTCTTGACCGAGAAGCGGACGCCCGACCCCGAGTTTCTCAGGCTGGATCGGTTGTACAGGTTCTTCAGCAGGGCTCGGGGGATGAACGCCATGACGCTCCCTCCTTGGGCCAGGGACTCCGCTTGGGTCGAAAAAGAGATTCTAGAGCATGCGCCCCGCCCGCCGGTGACCAGCGTCAGCCTGCCGGTCAGGTCGATTCCCGCGAGCGCCTCCTCCGCCGTGGTGTCGCGCCCGAGACCACCGCGATCGATCTTGGTCCTCTGCGTCATTTGGCTAAAGTACCCGCGTCGGGCTGGGAGCGTCCAGGAGGCGGGACCTCACCTCGCGCGGCGGCTGACGGTCATCAACTCAACTATCGGTGCCGGGCGCCGTAGATGATTGCAGGGGTTGTCGGAGGCTCCTCGGTGACGCCACCAAAGCCAAAGAAGCGCGTCAGATCGGCGATCCGCCGCTACACCGGGGGCCTCAGGCCGCGGGAGCTGCCCGGGATATGGCGGCGAGACTGGCAGCGCGCCTACGGCATCATCACCCGCGATCACGCCGACGAGGCGGAGCCAAGGGGCTGGTTCCGGCGCTGGTGGTACCGGTCGAAGATCCTCTTTCTCGAGTTCAGCTACCGGCTGTCGCCGCCGCGGCGGGTGCTCTTCGCCATCTGCCTGCTGCTCGCCGTTCTCGGCCTGCAGACCGACAACGTCGAGGTGAACGGCGAGACGATCGAGACCTGGGAGCACCCGATCCTGCTCTTCTTGAGCGTCCTGGGTCTGGTGTTCCTGCTGATCCTCGAGCTCGCCGACCGGATCCAGGTGCGCGACGAGCTGGAAGTGGCGAGGCAGCTGCAGCACGAGCTGCTGCCGAGCGAGGCGCCGGTCGTCGAGGGCTATCGGTTCGCCTTCTCCTACCGCTCGGCCAACACGGTGGGGGGCGACTACTACGAGTTCCTGCCGCTGGCCGACGGCCGCCTGGCCCTGGCGATCGGCGACGCCAGCGGCCACGGCATCGCCGCCGCCATGCTGATGGCGATCTCGAACGCGATCCTGAAGCTGGCGGTCGACATCGATCCGTCCCCCCTGGCAGTCACCGCGATGATGAACCGGGCGCTGGTCGGCACCGGCGGGCCGCGCGCCTTCCTGACGCTGTTCTACGCCTTGCTCGAGCCCGCCAGCGGCCGCTTCGAGTACGTCTGCGCCGGCCACCCCTTCCCGCTGCTGCGCCGGCGCACGGGCGAGGTCGTCAGGCTCGGCACCGGCTCCTACCCCCTCGGGCTGAGGCCGCGGCTCGAGCTGACCGCCGCCGCCGACGAGCTGCGGCCGGGCGACCTGCTGCTGCTCTATAGCGACGGCATCCCCGAGGCGATCAACCAGCAGGGCGAGGCCTTCGGCTTCGACCGGCTGCAAACCGTCCTCGCGGCCGGTGGCTCTCCACGGCAGGTGCACGACCGGGTCGTCGCGGCGGCGGACCGCTTCGAGGATCGCGGCGAGCACGACGACGATCGCAGCCTGGTGGTCATCGCGCGGGCGGGGGACGACGAGGCCTGACAAGCGCCCGGCCGGCTCGATCAGCCCCAGTGGGGCGCTCTGCCCACCAGGCCCGATCAGGACGCCTCACGCCGTCCGTCGGTGGCGGGCCACCCTCAGGGCGAACCAGAAGAAGGCTGCCGCCATCAGGGTGAACAGGCCGAATACGCTGGTGCCGAGCGACTCGCCGATGCCGAGGATGACGTTCTGAGGGTTGACCGCGCCGGCGACGGCCACTGCGTGGGCCGCGCGGTTGAGGCCGCTCCACTGGCCGAGGAAGCCGAAGACGGCGGTCAGACAGCCCCAGAAGAGGATGGCGTCGATGCTGGTGCGCAGGCGGCGAGCCCGGTCGCGGTCGGCCAGCCACAGCCGCACGGCGTTTACCAGGGTCAGGATGAGGATGACCAGCGCCAGCGCGAACTGCAGCAGGATGTACGGCCCCGATTGCTTGATGAACGTCAGCATGGCTCTCTCCTTTTCCTCGGTGCCCTCGTCCTCGCTAGCCGCCGGCCAGCAGGGCCTCGGCTTCCCGGTTCTCGACGCGGGTCACGAGGTTGGCCAGCAGGAACCAGACGAGGGAGGTGAAGATGGCGGTCAGCAGCCCGACGATCATCATCGAGGAGATGGCGAGCGTCCAGTTGCCGAACATCATGAAGACGGCCTCGGGCGCCTGGTTCCAGGTCTGGAAGGCGTACCAGCGCAGGTGGTAGAAGAACCCGCAGACGGAGACGACCAGGCTGGCCGCCGCCAGGAAGAGCAGGACGCTCAGCCCGGATCGCAGCCGCCGCGGGGCAGGCGGCTTGCCGAGGAACAGCCCGTAGAGCTTCCACAGGGTGAAGGCGAGGGCGGCGACGGCCAGCCCGACGATCACCCAGACGAACGGGCTGACGATCACGAAGAAATGCACCTCGGTGACCACCGCCCGGGCGACGAGGATCGCGGCCAGCAGCCAGATCACCAGCAGCACCTTCTCCCACCAGGTTCCCACCTGGCGGGTGACGCGGTCCGCCAGGCTGGCGTCGGCCTCGTGGATGCGCGCCAGGCGCTTGAGCGCCTCGCCGGAGGCGGCGAACGCCTCCTCGGCTCGCCGCGCCGCCTGCTCTTCGTCCAGGCCGGCGGCGCGATGGTGCTCGTAGAGGTCCTCCAGATCGCCGGCGATCTCCAGCAGGATGCGCGACCGGGTGGGCTGCGGCAGGTCGAGCTCGTCGCTGACTCTTCGGAGCACTTTCGCGAAACGACTCATGGCGTCTCCTCCCCGATGACGGAAAAGAAGTTGAAGAAGAAGCCGCGCCAGGACTCGATCTGCCCGGCGAGGCGACGGCGGCCCGCCGCGGTCAACGAGTAGCGCTTGCGCTTGCGCTTGGTCTCCTCGTCGAGCCAGTCCCCCTGGATGAGCCCCTCCTGCTCCAGCTTGTGCAGGATGGGGTAGAGCGTGCCGTGGTTGAAGCGAAAGGCGCCGCCGCTCCGCTGCTCCAGCTCAAGCGCCAGCTGATAGCCGTGGTGCGGCCCGCCCGCGAGCAGGGCGAGCAGCAGCGCCTCGTGACAGTTGCGTGCCAGGCTCTGGATCTCGACGATCGGCGGCGAGTCGGGCGGTTGGGGCATGTCGGCGAGGACCCTTCGATGTCTAACCTATCGAGTCTCGATATATGATACGAAGCAAATCGAGAGCGTCAACTCCTCCCACCACCCGTCGGGGTGGGCCCGTGCCGCCGCGACGGGACCGCCGGAGGGCGCCCGCCAGCGACGGCAAACCTCGAGCGGAGAGCTCTACCCAGGCGTGGGGCCGGCGCCTGGAGCACACTTCTCTCGCCAGGTGCCGGCGTCCGACCAGCGGTGCCAGGCGGGGTAGTCGCTCATGTCCCGCTCCGCCTTCTCCCAGAGCTCGCGCAGCCCCTCCCGGTCGAACTGGCCTTCGTCGTCGAAGGGGTTGCGGGCCAGCGCCTCGGCCAGCTCGGCCGGCCCCGGGACGTAGTCGTCGAAGGGGATCAGCCGCACCGACTGGTAGCGGTCGGGCGAGCGCTGCCAGATCCAGCCGTCGGCCAGGTCGGCGAGGACCAGGCCGCGGTGGCCGGTGGCGTAGTGCGCGCGCACCGGAGTGTCGGCAAAGGGCGAGCCGGCGAGGTCGAAGCCGATCGGGCGGCCGGCCGCGGAGGCGGCGCAGTCGATGGCGCCCGCGACCGGCGTGCAGAGCCGGAGGCGGTCGCCTTCCCGGCAGAGGAACGGCGGGTGCAGCGCGATCATGAACACCCGCTCGCCGCGCGCCCGCCAGAGCAGGTTGCCGGTCCGGTCCATGAAGCGCAGCACACGGTCGCCGCGCCAGGAGTCCGGCTGGTAGTAGCGCGTGAACGCGTGGTGGAAGCCCATGTGGGCGACCACTCGCACCGAATCTGCCGACTCCTCCGGTGCGGCCTCGAGGATCCGCCGGGCCATGAAGGCGTCGTAGGTCTCGCCCCGCGGCAGGATGGTCTCCCGCCAGTCCTCGCCCGGGCTGGCGGCCACGACGCGCAGGGTCCGGCCGGCCCGGTTCACCTCCCAGGCCGCCTTCAGGATGTCCAGGTACTCCTCATAGGGCCAGGCGGCTTGCCGCAGGATGGAGATGCCGAGAGCCCGATCCCACTCGGCGGCGCCGATCAGGGAGTCCACGCGCTGCTGTTGGGCGGCGGGATAGAACTCGGAGGCCAGCACCTCGAAGCCCGTTCCGCCGTGTTGGCGCACCAGCCCGGCGACCAGCTCGACGTCGTGCCGGATCCAGTGGCCTTCGCCCAGGACCACGATCGGATGCTCGGCGAGGACGCCGGCGACGTAGTCGACTGGGTCCTCGCCGTTGGCGGTGAGCCAGCCGCTCTGGGCGAAGCCCGGGACCGCGCCGAGGACCAGGAACAGGGTGAGGGCCAGGCGGTGCCCGGCGCCGTCGTTCATGCCGGGATGTTACTCGCTCGACCGCGCGAGCAGCTTGTCGATCGCCACGGCCGCGATCCTGGAGCGGTCGTCGAGCGCGCCGCGTATCTCGAGGAAGCGCAGACCGCGCTCGATCAGCGCCCGGCGAAACAGCCCCTGCATCTCCTCGCGCCGGTCGCCGCGGTCGCGCTGCGCGCCGTCCGGGGCCCAGGGCACGTCGATGCCGGCGAGCAGGTAGAGGTCGCCCGCGCGGTCGCGCAGCGCCCGCTCGACCCAGCCGGGGCAGTCGCCGTAGTAGTGCCGGCTGTAGACGACCGTGCTGAGCAGGTCGGTGTCCTGGACCAGGAGCCGCGAGGCCTCCGATGCCAGGGCGTCCTCGAGCTCGATCTGGCCGCGGGCGATCGCCCCGACGTCCCGGTAGACCGGGGCGGCGCCCTTGTCGCGGACGAACTGCCGCACGTACTCGGGCACCCAGACGGTGCCGTAGCGCCCGGCCAGCGCCTCGGCGAGGGTGGTCTTGCCGGTGCACTCGGAGCCGGTGACGACTACCCGCAGGATCATCGGACCGCTTCGACCCCGGCCTGGAGCGGCCCCCGGACCATCGATCTTCGCCACTCGATGAAGCCCCGGGTTGCAAGGAACAGGAAGAGCGCGTAGAGCCCCGCCGTCGGGTAGAGCCCCTTGTAGAGAAACATGCCGACGTAGAGGACGTCCACCGCCAGCCACACCAGCCAGGCCTCGAGCAGCTTGCGCGTCTGCATCCACTGGGCGACGATGCTCGAGGAGGTGAGCAGCGAGTCCATGAAGGGCAGCGAGGCGTCGGTGAAGCGGGCCAGGCCCTGGCCGAGAGCGATCCCGGCCACGAGCGCGATCGCGGCGAGAAGCGCCATGGCTCGTGCCGATGTCCGCGACACCGCGAGCTCGCCGTGCCCTTCGCCGCCGTGGAGCCAGGCCCACCAGCCGTAGACCGACAGCGCGAAGTAGAGCCCCTGAAGCCCCATGTCGGCGTACAGCTTGGCCTCGAAGAAGACCAGGGCGTAGAGGGTGACGCTGACCAACCCCAGCGGCCAGCACCAGATGTTCTGGCGCGTCGTCAGGTAGACGGCCGCCAGGGTGACCACGACGGCGACCAGCTCGAGGGGCTGCATGCGGAGTCTCGGTCAGTAGAGAGCTGGTGAGAGGGTCGGGCTGCTAGAGGTTGAGCTCGAGCGAGATGACGGCGTTGCGGGTGGCGGCGGGGTAGTAGAACGGGATGCCGTCGAGGCTGGCCCCGCCCGCGCCATCCCGGTTGAGGAACTGGTAGCTGTAGCCACCCGGGTACTGCTCGGCGCTGTCGAGGAGGTTGTCGACGAACAGCGTGATCCTGGGGCTCGCCGCCGGCCACCAGCGACCCAGGGCCACCGAGGCGCGCAGGTCGACGTCGACATAGGAGGGCAGCCGGAAGGCGTCGAGGCCGGTGTTGTCGAGGTGGGCATCGGCGACGTAGCGGCCGGTCAGCGCGAAGGTGCTCTCGCCCGGCGCCCACTCGAGGCCCAGGTTGACGATCGCCTCCGGCGACAGCAGCGGCGGTGTGTCGCGGTAGGTGATCGGCTCGCTGCCGGCGAAGTCTCCCCGCTCGTCGTAGACGTCGGTGAACTGGGTCCACTCGCGGATCCGGTTGCGGCTCAGGTTGGCGCTGAGCAGCAGCGACCAGCTCGGGCGCGCCCGCCACCTCAAGTCGACCTCGAGCCCGCGCCGGTACGAGTCGTCGACGTTGCGGCGCAGCGGCAGGCCGATCTCGGAGAGCTCGCCGGTCAGGGCGATCTCGTCGGTGAACTCCATGGCGTAGAGGTTGGCCTGGAGCGCCAGCCGCGGCGTGCCGACGTCGACTCCCACCTCGAGATCCAGCACCTCCTCGGGCCGCACGGCCCGGAGGTCGTAGGCGATCGTTGCGTTGTCCTCGCCCTGGAGCAGATCGAGCCGCGCCGGCTCGCGCTGGGCGCGGCCGAGCGAGGCGTAGAGGCTCGCCCGCGGCGACAGCGCGCGGCGGAAGCCGATCTTGGGGTCGACGAAGCGCCAGTCGACCGCGCCCAGATCGACGTCCCCGGCGTAGGAGAACTCGGCCCAGCGAACCTGCAGGTCGCCGAAGAGCACCCAGGGGCCGAGTGGCAACTCGAGCTTGGCGAAGGCGTTGGCGGTCCGCTTGAAGCCGGTGTTGCGGTAGAGGCGGCCGCCCGCGGCGTCGAGGGTGTGATCGCCGTCGAAGTCGTTGTAGTGGAGGCCGAAGGTGGTCGAGAAGCGCCCGCGGGTCCTGCTGACGGTCACCATCGAGCCGACGAAGGACTGATCGATGCCGAACCGCAGCAGATCGTTGCGCTCGACCGGGTCGTCCCAGAGCCCGAACCAGCCGTCGGCGCCGTTGTAGTAGAGCGAGGCGGTCAGCAGCACCTCGCTGCCGATGGCGCGGCTCAGCTTGAGCTGCGCGAAGTCCTGGCCGAAGGCGTCGCGCTCCGCCTCGTCCAGCGGGTTGAAGCGCCGGTTGTCGCGCAGGGTGTCGGGGTCGACGGCGAGATAGGCCAGCCGCGACTCCTCGTCGCCGGAGAAGGAGACGAACTTCAACGACGTCCTCTCGCCCTGCCAGCCGACGTTCAGGAACAGCGTCCGGTGCTCGCTGCCGGAGTTGTCCCGGTAGCCGTCGGTCGTGGCATGGGAGATCCGTCCCGAAACCGAGAGCCCGTTGTCGAGGATGCCGGACTCGTAGCCGACCGATGCCCGGCGGGTGTCGAAAGAGCCCAGGACCAGGCGCAGGTCGCCGCCCGGCGACTCCGCCGCCGGCGCGCTGGCGAAGTTCACCGAGCCGCCGAACGCGGGCGAGCCGACCGACGAGGTGCCGACGCCGCGCTGGATCTGGATGCTGTCGACCACGCTGGTGAAGTCGTGGAAGTTGTTGAAGAACAGGGCGTGCTCGGCCGGGTCGTTGAGGGGCGCGCCGTCGAAGGTCATGTTGATCCGCGTCTGCTGGATGCCGCGCAGGCTGAAGTAGGAGTAGTTGGATCCGACCCCGGAGTCCGAGTACCAGGTCATCGCGGGCGTGTGCTCGAGCAGCGCCGGGACATCCTGGCCGTGGCTCAGGCTCTCGATCTCCGCGCGGTCCATGTCGCGCCGGGTCACCGGCACCTCCTCGCCGGCGCGGATGCCCAGCACGGTGATCGACTCCCCGAGCGCGGCCTTCGGCTCGAGCAGCAGCTCGAGCTCGAGCTGCCCGGCCGCGACCCGCACGGTGTGCCGCGTGGCCTCGTAGGCGGGGTGCTCGACCGTGATCTCCCACTCGCCGGCCGCCAGCGCGAGGGAGAACCGCCCCTGCTCGTCCGTCGCGATCGTCTCCCGGCCCTCGACCGCGACGCTGGCCCCGGGTACGGGATCGCGCGACGGATCGAGAACCACCCCACGAATCACCGACTGGGCTTGCGCCGCCGCCGCCGCCGCGATGGTCGCGGCCAGCATCGCGGCGACGGCCCTTCCGAGGCGGGCTCGCGGTTTTGATGTGGAAAGTGTGTCTGCCATTCCCTACGCCGGTACGATCCGGATCAGGTTCCGAGGGTGTGTTCTCAGGCCTTGCGGCCACCCCTAGGCGAATTGTCCTCACGAAGTGTCCACCCCTGAGTCCGGCAAGTCAAGCGAGGAGGGCCGTTTGACAGCGAGCCGCCCGACATCTAAACTCCCGAACGAACGTTCGGTTGGGGGGCGAGGGCTCCGAAGAGTGCGGGTGGCGTGGGCGCCGAGGGAGGGACCTGGTATTGGCGGCAAGACGTTCGCTAGAGACGACTCGATCCGGGGTCTCCGTAGGCAGGGTGCTGGATGCGGCCCTGCGGCTGTTCTCGAGCCAGGGCTTCGGCGCCACCTCGATGCGCCAGATCGCCACCGCGTCGGGCCACTCGGTGGGCAACGTCTACCACCACTTCGCCAACAAGGAAGAGATCTTCAAGCGGCTGCTCGAGCAGTATTGGGAGAAGGTCCTCGACCCGGCGCTGGAGCTGAACCAGATCTTCGCCCGGGCGGACTTCCCGGACGACCTGGAGGAGACGGCCGTCGCTATCGAGCAGGTCGTCGACCGCTTCGCCCCCTACATCCTGCTGATCTATGTCGACGTCATCGAGTTTCACGGCCAGCACATCCGCTCGTTCTACGAGGGCATGGCGGGCCGCTTCGAGGCGATCTACGGCGAGCGGCTCAGGCAGCGGCAGCGGGCCGGGGAGTTCGGCGACGTCGACCCGATGGTGGCGGTGATGGTGGCCACCCGCTGGTTCTTCTATTTCTTCACGGTGGAGAAGTGCTTCGGCGCCTCGACCCACTTCGGCATGAGTCCCGAGAAGGCGGTGGCCGAGTTCATCCGCCTCTTTCGATACGGCCTGTTGGCCAGGCCGGTAAGGCAAAACCGCAGCGAACCTGCCGGGCCGAGGTGCGGCCCGGCCCCTAGAGGAGGCATCATGATTCGAATTCACAAGCAGACCCGGAGCTCCGAGAGTCCGGCCCTGGCCCGCCTTCTCGGGCTCTGCCTCATCGCGGTCCTGGTGCTGACCAGCGCCCCGCTCTGGGCGCAGGCGACCGAGGAGGAGACGGCGGAGACCGAGGCCCAGGAAGGAACGGCCGAAGAGGAGGCCGCACCGGCGTCTTCGGGGACCTTCGGCGACGTCATCACCGTCACCGCTCGCAAGCGCGAAGAGAATGTGCAGGAAGTGCCGGTGGCGGTGACCGTCGTCACCGGCGAGAGCCTGGAGGACCGGGCGGCGACCGACATCGCCGAGATCCAGGCGCAGGTGCCCAACCTGTCGATCTACCCCGGCCGCGGTCAGTCCACGACGCTGACCGCCTTCATGCGCGGCATCGGTCAGGCCGATCCCCTCTGGGGCGTCGATCCCGGGGTCGGCCTCTATCTGGACGACGTCTACATCGCCCGCCCGCAGGGCGCGCTGCTGGACGTGTTCGACCTCGAGCGCATCGAGGTCCTGCGCGGGCCGCAGGGCACCCTCTACGGCAAGAACACCATCGGCGGCGCCATCAAGTACGTCAGCAGGGAGCTGACCGACACGCCCTCGGGCAGCGTCTCGTTGACCGGCGGCAACTACGGCAACCAGGACGTCAAGCTGTCGATCGGCGGGCCGCTCATCGAGGGCAAGCTGCGCGGCAAGCTGGCCTTCGCCTCGCTGCAGCACGAAGGCTACGGCACCAACCTGTTCACCGGGCGCGATCTGTCGGACAAGGACACCACCGCCCTTCGCCTCGCTCTCGACTGGCTGCCGAGCGACAAGGTCCGGGTGAAGTTCGCCTACGACCGCACCGAGGACAACGCCGAGCCCAAGGGGCTGACCCGTCTGGCGGCGAACCCGCTCTGTCCGTTCTTCCTGATCAACTGCGACCCGCTGCCCAACATCTTCGACGCCCAGGGCGGCATCGATCCGGCCAACGGCACCGACTCCGAGGGCTACTCGGTGGTCATCGAGTGGGACATCAACGACGACTGGCAGTTCAAGTCGATCTCCGCCCACCGCGAGTCGGATAGCCGGAACAACATCGACTTCGACACCACTCCGGCGCAGATCGCCGACACCACCACCTTCTACTCCGACGACCAGGACTCGCAGGAGTTCCAGTTCCTCTACACCGGCGGCGAGCGGCTCAACGGCGTGTTCGGCTTCTACTACTTCGACGGCTTCGCCGGCGGCAACGTGCCGTTCGTGTTCATCAACGGCAGCCCCTTCCCGTTCATCAATCCTCTGTTCGGCATCACGGACGGCGACACCAAGACCGAGTCGCTGGCGGTCTTCGGCGACGGCAGCTACGCCATCAACGACAAGCTGACCTTCAACTTCGGCCTGCGTCTCACCGAGGAGGACAAGAACGGCCGCGCCTACAACACGTTCTACGCCGACGAGGCCTACACGGTGCTCACGGCCGTGGCCGCCGACTACAACAAGACCGAGACCTTCTCCTCGGTCGCGCCGAAGCTCGGCCTGGACTACGCTTCAGCGGCAACGTCATGGGCTACGTCACGCTCAGCCGCGGCTTCAAGAGCGGCGGCTTCAACGTTCGTGCCCAGGAGACCGCCTTCCCGCAGTCGGCGGAGCCGTTCCAGGACGAAGTCCTGACGGTCGCCGAGGTGGGCATGAAGTCGGTCCTGGCGGGCGGCAGCCTGATCTTGAACACCGCCGCCTTCACCGGCGACTACACCGACGTCCAGGTGAGCACCTTCACCTCCTACGACTCCAACGGCGACGGCACGGACGACGCCTTCTTCGGCGACTTCCTCAATGCCGGCGACGCGACGCTCAGCGGCCTCGAGGTGGAGTGGGACTGGAAGTCGCAGACCACGACCTGGCTCGGACTGTCGGGAATGCTCAGCTTCCTGGCGACCGATACCGGTTTGCTCGACGAGAACGGCGACGGCCTGGTCGACACCCAGGTCATCACCAACGCGCCCAAGACCACGGGCGCCCTGAACCTCAACTTCAACTTCCCGGCCTGGGGCGGGTTGATCTCCGGCAGCCTCGGCTATGCCTATCGCCACGACTCGATGCTGACCAACGAAGGCAACGGGGTGCAGCCGATCATGCAGGACGGTTTCGGGCTGATCAACGCCTGGATCGGTTGGCTCGCGGACGGCGGCAAGTGGCGGTTCACCATCAACGGCAAGAACCTCACCGACGAGGAGTATCTGACCAACGGCTACAACATCCCGGCGCTGGGAGTGCTCACGGGCTCGTACGGCGACCCGATGCGGGTGACCGCGACTCTCGGCTACAAGTTTTTCTAGGGGATCTGCCGGCGCCGCTCGGCGGTCGGGCACGAAGCCCGGCCGCCGGGCGCGCTTGCGGTGCCCTCGGTCAGGAAGTCCTGACACTTTCAGGTATCTACGCGGGCTCGCTGCGAGAGCCGATGAGAAGAGCAGGCCAGACGAGGAGCGTGACGAGATGATCGAGACGGGTCTGAAGGGCAAGGTGGTGATCGTCACCGGCGGCGCCGCCGGCATCGGCCGGGCCACCGTGGCGGCCTTCGCCGGCGAGGGCTGCAAGGTGGCGGTGTGGGACGTTGGTGAGGGCGAGGCGCCCGACGGCGGGCTGTTTCTCAAGGTGGACGTGACCGATTCGGCCGCGGTCGAGGCGGCGGCCGCCGAGGTCGCCGAGCGGCTGGGCACGATCGACGTCCTGGTCAACAACGCCGGCATCGTGCGCGACGCCCAGCTGGTCAAGTGGAAGGACGGCGAGGTGGCGGCGACGATGACCGACGAGCAGTTCGACGCGGTGATCGGCGTCAACCTCAAGGGGGTCTTCAACTGCGGCCGGGCGGTGGTGCCGCACATGATCCGCGGCGGCGGCGGGGTGATCTTGAACGCCTCCTCGGTGGTCGGCATCTACGGCAACTTCGGCCAGAGCAACTACGCGCCGACCAAGGCCGGGGTGATCAACATGAGCCGCGGCTGGTCGCGCGAGCTGGGCCGCTACGGCATCCGGGTCAACGCCGTGGCGCCGGGCTTTATCGCCACCGAGATCCTGCGGGCGATGCCGACGAAGATCCTCGACGGCATGGTCGCCCGCACGCCGATCGGCCGCATGGGCGAGCCGGCCGACGTCGCCAACGCCTACGTCTGGCTGGCCTCGGACGCCGCCGCGTTCATCAGCGGCGCCACCCTGTCGGTCGACGGCGGCCTGGTCATCGGTACCTGAGGACGGCGGTGAGCCGCTACGGCCAGATCGTCGCCACCGGCAGCTACCGGCCGGAGGTCGAGGTCCCGAACGACGAGTTGCGCCGGCGCTTTGCCGCCGACCATCCCGACTTCGTCGACAAGATGGAGGCGTCCACCGGCATCCGCACGCGCTGGTACGCGCCCGACGACTGGGCGACCTCGGACCTGGCGCTGCGGGCCGCCCGGCAGGCGCTCGAGCGGGCCGGGCGCGCCCCGGCGGACGTCGACCTGCTGATCGTCGGCACCGACTCGCCGGACTACATCACCCCGGCCACCTCGGTGGTGTTGCAGCACAAGCTGGGGGCGACCAACGCCGGCACCTTCGACATCGGCTGCGCCTGCGCCTCGTTTCCCACCGGGCTGGCCGTCGCCTCGGGCTGGATCGCGGCCAATCCCGGGGTCAAGACCGTGCTGGTCGTCGGCGTCTACATGATGCACCGGCTGGCGGCGCCGGACGATCCGATGATCTTCTTCTACGGCGACGGCGCCGGCGCGGCGGTGCTGGAGCCGGCGCCGGCGCCGGGCTTTGTCGCCGCGGCGGCGCAGGCCGACGGCTCCTTCTACAAGCACTGGGGGATCTATGCCGGCGGCACCGCCGAGCCGGCCACCGTCGAGGCGGTCGAGGCGGGCCGCACCCGGGTGCGGCTGATCGAGCGCTACCCGCCCGAGGTCAACCACGAGGGCTGGCCGCGGCTGGCCCGGCGGCTGGCCGCCGAGGGCGGCTTCGCGCTGGACGAGGTGGACCTCTACATCTTCACCCAGGTGCGCAAGCCGTCGATCGAGCTGGTGATGGCGGAGCTGGGGGTGCCGGTGGAAAGGGCCCACACCATTATGGAGGAGTCCGGCTACACCGGCTCGGCGTGTCTCGGCATGGCGTTCGACGACGCGATGGGCAAGGGCCGGGTGAAGCGGGGCGACCTGGTGGTCTTCATCGGCTCCGGCGTGGGCTACAACCAGGCCGGGGCCGCCTTCCGCATGGGCTGATCGAAAAAAGGGGACGAGGATGAAGCAGACCGGCCCGAGGTGGAGTCTGACGATCGCGATGGTGGCGGCCTTGTGGGCGGGGCTTTGCGGGGGGCTGGCCGGGTGTTCGTCGAGCGCGACCGCGGGTCTCGCCGAGAGCTCGGCGCCCGCGGCCGCCGCCGAGCCCGCGGCTGCTGCCGAGCCGGCGGCCGCTGCCGAGCCGGCGACCGAGCTGGTGCCCGAGCCGGTGCCAGGGTCAAAGGCGGAGAGCCCGCTCGAGCGCCGCGATCGGCTGCGCCGCGAGGCCCTCGCCGCGGCCGGCCTCGAGCGGCGCACGCTCGAGACCGAAGCCGGCCGGCTGGTCTACTGGCAGGGCGGCGACGGCCCGCCGCTGGTGCTGCTGCACGGCTCGGGCGACTCGGCCGGCACCTTTGCCGCGGTGGCGCCCGACCTGCTCGGCGACTACCGCCTGCTGATCCCCGACCTGGCCGGCCATGGCGAGAGCGAGCCGGTCGAGGGCGCCCTGCCGATGGCCACCATCGTCGGCGGCCTCGAAGCCCTGCTGGACGCCGCCGCGCTCGATCGGCCGGTCCTCGCCGGCAACTCGATGGGCGCCTGGCTGGCGGTGCTCTACGCCCGCGACCACCCGGACCGGGTGTCGCGGGTGGTGGCGATCAACGGCGGGCCGATCCTCGGCGAGCCCTCGGCGGTCAAGCTGATGCCGGCGAACCGTGAGGAGGCCCGGGCCTCGATGGCGGCGATCCGCGACCCGTCGAGCCCGCCGATCCCCGACGAGGTCCTCGACGACATCGTGGCGCGCGCCAACTCGGGCCCGATCCGCCGCATGATGATGGACCTGGTCGGCATGATGGCCTACCTGCTCGACGGCAAGCTGGGCGAGGTCGCCACACCGGTCGACCTGCTCTGGGGCGAGTCCGACGGCCTGATGAAGCTGAGCTACGCCGAGCGGATGGCGGCCGGGTTGCCGCGGGCGCGGATCACCCGCATCCCCCAGTGCGGCCACATCCCCATGGGCGAGTGCCCGGAGCGCTTCGTCGCCCTGCTGCGCGAGATCCTGGCCGCGGAGCCGCCGCCGGCGGAGAAGGACCCCGCACAAGAGAGCCCGGCCGGATGATCCACGGCGACATCCTCGGCGAGCGCGCCCGGCTCACCCCGGACCGGACCGCCCTGGTGCTGGTCGACTCCGGCGAACGGCTGACCTACCGCCAGCTCGACGAGCGCGCCGCGCGCTGCGCCCGCGTCTGGCGCGAGTGCCTGGGCCTCGCCAGGGGCGACCGGGTCGGCATCCTGGCCCACAACCGGGCCGAGTACGTCGAGGCCTTCTGCGCCGCCGGCAAGACGGGCATCGTGCTGGTCACCATGGGCACCCGGCTGACGGCGCACGAGCTGAGCCACGTCGTCGCCGACTCGGGGATGCGGGCGCTGGTCTACGAAGGCGCCTTCGCCGAGACGGTGACCGCCCTGCGCGGGCTGGTCGACGTGGCGCAATGGGTGGCCCTCGACGAGCCGGCGGCGCCGGCGGACCGCCGCTTCGCCGAGCTCGCCGGCGGCCTCGACGCCGCCGCTTTCGAGCGCCAGCGCTGCGACCCCGAGGACGCCTACGCCCTGCTCTACACCTCGGGCACCACCGGCGCGCCCAAGGGCGTCGTCATCCCGCACCGCCAGGTGGCCTGGAACGGCTACAACACCGCCGTCAACTGGCAGCTCGGCCAGGACGACGTCAGCCCGATCTTCACGCCGCTTTACCACGCCGGCGGGCTGATGGCCTTCTTGACTCCGCTGTTGACCGTCGGCGGCACCATCGTCCTGCACGGCGGCTTCGACGTCGGCGAGATCTGGCGCACCATCGAGACCGAAGGCTGCACGGTGGTCCTCGGCGTGCCGACGATCTGGAAGATGCTGATGGAGGCGCCCGAGTTCGCCACCGTCGACCTGTCGCGGGTGCGCGCCTTCTACAGCGGCGGCGCGCCACTGCCGCACTACATCATCGAGGCCTACCAGCAGCGCGGCGTGGTCTTCAAGCAGGGCTTCGGCATGACCGAGGTGGGGGTCAACTGCTTTTCGATGACCTCCGAGGAGTCGCGGCGCAAGAGCGGCTCGATCGGCAAGCCGCTGATGTTCACCGAGGTGCGGCTGGTCGACGGGGCGGGCGGCGAGGTCGGGGTCGACGAGGTCGGCGAGCTCCTCTTCCGCGGCCCGCACGTCTGCCGCGGCTACTGGAAGAACCCGGAGGCCACCGCCGCCGCCCTCGACGGGGAGGGCTGGTTCCACACCGGCGACCTGGCGCGGCGCGACGCCGAGGGCTTCTTCTACGTCGCCGGCCGCAGCAAGGAGATGATCATCAGCGGCGGCGTCAACATCTACCCGGCCGAGATCGAGGCGGCGCTGCTGCTCCACCCGGACGTCGCCGACGCCGCGGTCGTCGCGCTGCCCGACGAGCGGTGGGGCGAGGTGGGCGTCGCCTTCGTGGTGCCGCTCGAGGGCCGCGAACCAGCCCTCGACGAGCTCGCCGCCCATCTCGGCGAGCGGCTGGCGAAGTTCAAGATCCCCAAGCGGTTCGAGCTCATCGACGAGCTGCCGCGCACCGCCTACGGCAAGGTGGTCAAGGGCGAGCTGCGTGACCGGCTGCTGGAGGCGGGGCCGTGACTGCCGAGCTGCTGGCGCACGTGGTCGAAGACCCCGACGAGGGTCCTCACCAGGCCGAGGGGCGCGCCGAGCCGCTGCTGCTGCTCAACGGCGGCCTGATGACCTACGCCGCCTGGGAGCCGCTCGCCACCCGGCTGCGCCAGCGCCACCGATTGGTCCGCTGCGACCTGCGCGGCCAGCTGCTCAGCCCCGGCGCGGCTCCGGCCTCGCTCGCGGCCAACGTTGCCGACCTGACGGCCCTGCTCGACCACTTGGGCGTCGAGTCGACGCACGTGCTGGGCGCCTCCTACGGCGGCGAGATCTCGCTGCTGCTGGCGGCGCTGGCGCCCGAGCGGGTGCGGTCGCTGGTCGCGGTCACCGTCGCCGACCACGCCGACGAGATGATGGCGCGCGACGGCGTCGAGTGGCGCCGGCTGCTGGCCGCGGCGGTCGACGCCGAGAGCCGCGCCCGGTTCTACCGGCGGCTGGTGGAGGCGGTCTACTCCGACGGCTTCCGCGAGCGCTTCGGCGACGAGCTGGCGGCGCGCGGAGGGCAGATGGCGACGCTGCCCGAAGGCTGGTGGGCGAACCTGACGACCATCTTCGACGCCGTCGCCACGCTCGACGTGCGCCCCTGGCTCGGCGCCATCCGCTGCCCGACCCTGGTCGTCGGCGCCGGCGAAGACCGGCTGATGCCGACCGAGCGGACGCTGGCGGTGGCCGCGGCCGTCGCCGGCGCCGAGACCCGGATGCACGAAACCAGCGGCCACGCCCTGGTGGCCGAAGACCCGCGCTGGCTGGCGCGGGTCGCGCTCGATTTCCTCGCCCGGCACGCCCGGAAGCCCGGGGACCGCCGTGCCGCGGCGTCTGACTCCCCCTGACGGCCGCGACGGGGCCGCGAAGGAGCCCGCCATGCTGCACAAACCGCTCTATATCGCCGCCTACCACCAGTCCCGCTTCGGCAAGCTCAAGACCATGCAGGTGCCCGAGATCGTCGCCAGCGCGGTCCACGGCGCCTGCGGCGAGGTCGGCGCCGAGCCCGGCTTGATGGACGTCGGCTCGATCGGCTCGGCCTGCGGCTTCACCCTGAACGACCAGGGCCTGCTTTCGGGTCTCATGGCGATGGTTCCCGGGCTCGAGGGCAAGCCGATCGAGGCGGTCGAGAACGCCTGCGCCTCGGGCGGCCAGGCGGTCCTGTCGGTGGCCCACAAGCTGCTGCTGGGCCTGGGCGAGGTCGGCATTGCCGTCGGCTACGAGAAGATGCGCAACGACGAGGGCAAGATGGACGGCAAGAAGGTCGGCCAGGCGCTGGGCGTTTTCAGCCACCCCGAAGAGCGCGAAGGCAAGCTCTATGTCTTTCCGCACTTGTTTGCCGAAGTGATGCAGGCCTACATGGAGGAGCACGGCGCCACCGAGGAGGACTTCGCCAGGATCGCCGTCGCCGAGTACGCCCACGCCACCCACAACCCCGACGCCCAGATGAGCAAGGTGGACCTGACCCTCGAGCAGGCGATGGCCATCGAGGGCATCAACCGCTACATCGTCGACGGGCTGCCGCTCAAGACCTACGACTGCTCGCAGATCACCGACGGCTACGCGGCGCTTATCCTGGCCACCGAGGAGGGCTTGAGCAAGCTCGGGGTGGACAAGCACGACACCGTCGAGCTGGCCGGCTTCGCCCAGGCCACCGATGCGCTGCGCAAGGCCGGCCGCGACGTGCTGCGCCCGGCGGGCGCCATGAAGGCCATGAACGCGGCCTACGAGATGGCCGGCGTCACGGCGGCCGACGTCGACGTGGCCGAGGTGCACGACTGCTTCACCGTCATGGGCGCGCTGGGCGTCGAGGTGATCGGCAAGGCCGGCTACGGCGAGGGCGCCCGCTTCTGGAAGGAGTGCAAGGCCTCGGTCCACGGCGAGTGCGCGGTCAACACCTCCGGCGGCCTGATCGCCAAGGGCCACCCGATCGGTGCCACCGGCGTCGCCATGATCGGCTGGGCGGCGAAGCAGCTGCTGGGCAAGGCGCCGGCCGAGCTGCAGCGGCCCGACGCCGAGGTGGCGGCCACCTTCAACATCGGCGGGCCGATCTGCGCCTCGGTCTGCACGGTTCTCAAGCGGGCGGCGTAGGCACCCGGGCGCGCCGGCCGAGCCAGGTCACGAACCGAATCACTCGCCCGACGGATCACTAGAGGAGGCGCCAATGGCCGACATCACTCCTGACAAGAGCGGGCACCTCGAGCACGGCCCCCACCGGATCTGGTGGGAGTACTTCGGCGACGGCGACCGCGAGGCGGTGGTGCTGCTCAACGGCCTGGCGATGCACACCAAGGCCTGGTACGGCCTTCTCGACCAGCTGCGGCCCGAGTTCGACGTGCTGCTTTACGACTACCTGGGGCAGGGGGACTCCTCCTGCCCCGACGAGCCCTACCTGATCCCTGACTGCTGCCACCACCTGACCGGCATCCTGGACCAGCTGGGGATCGACCGGGTGCACGTCATGGGCATCTCCTACGGCGGCTTCATCGCCCTCGACTACGCCCGGCTCTACCAGGAGCGCATCCACACCCTGACCCTGTCGGGGATCCTGCTGAGCCACGAGCGCCAGTTCCAGATGTACCAGGACCTGTCGCTGCTCTTCTACCGCTCGGGGCCCAAGGCGTTCGAGATCTACACCCACTATCTGTACGAGAAGATCTTTGGCGAGGAGTTCCTGCGCCTGGTGCCGCCCGAGACGCTCGAGACCATGCGCGAGCGGTTTCATGACCGCTACAAGGACCGGGTGTACGCCCTGGTGCGCTTGACCGAGGCCCAGAACCCCTTCTTCGAGGGGCTCGACGACCGGCTCGACGAGTACCGCGCGGTCCGGTCCCCGGTGCTCCTGGTCGCCGGCTCGCAGGACCGGGTGCTGCCGCTCTGGCAGCAGGTCAAGATGCTCGATGTCTTCCCCAATAACCGCTACGAGCTGGTCGAGGGCGCCGGCCACGTGGTCTATCTGGAGAAGAAGGAGATCTTCTTCCCGCTACTCAAGGCGTTCATGCGGGCCAAGGCGACGGAGTTCGAGATCGCCTGAGGGAGCAGGCTAAGCTCGGGCCAGTTCGAGGGGGGACGAAACCGATGGAAACGAAGGTCCTGGCCAGCTGGATCCTGGTGGCGATCTATGTCAGCGCCATCCTCGTCCTGGTGGTGCGCGGCGCGCGCCGCACCAAGGGGGTGGCCGACTACGCCCTGGGCACGATTGCCTTCTCGCCGGTGGCGGTGGGGCTGGCGCTGGCCGCCTCGACCACCAGCGCCGCCACCTTCATCATCAACCCGGGGCTGGTGGCCTACTTCGGGCTGAGCGCGGTCTTCGCCCTCTGCGTGGTGCTGCCGATCTCGATGTTCATCTCGCTGGTGGTGCTGACCAAGGGCTTTCGCAAGTACGGCGAGTCGGTCAAGGCGCTGACCCTGTCGCAGTGGGTGGGGGAGCGGTTCGAGAGCCGCGGCTTCGCCATCTTCTTCGCCGTCCTCTCGCTGCTCCTGGTGACCTTCGTCGTCCTCATTTTGGTGGGCCTCACCAAGGTGGTGGCCGCCTCGCTGGGGTTGAACGAGATCGCCGTCCTGGCGGCGCTCGTCGTCTTCTCCTTCGGCTACATGATGTTCGGCGGCGCCAACTCGATGGTCTACACCAACACCGTCCAGGCGGTGATCATGATCGTCGTGGCGGTGATCCTGCTGGGCTCCGGCTGGGAGCACTTCGCCGGCGGCATCGGCGGCTTCGTCGGCAAGCTGCGCGCCGTCGACCCTGACCTGGCCAGCCTCTACAACACCGCCAGCCCGCTCTTCCGCGACGGCTTCGAGGTCATCTTCTGCACCATCGTCGTCGGCGCCGCCATCGTCTGCCAGCCGCACATCATCACCAAGTCCCTGCTGCTGAAGAAGAAGCGCGACGTCAACCTCTACCTGACCGCCGGCATCATCGTGCAGATGCTGTTCTTCCTGGTGGTCATCGTCGGCCTCTTCGCGCGGCTCGACTTCCCCGATCTCCAGACCGCCGGCCAGGCGATCCTCCCGGACAGCGTCGTCTCGACCTACCTGGTGACCAGCTTCCCCTGGTACGTCGGCGTGATCGTCTTCCTGGGCCTGATCTCGGCCGGCATGTCGACCCTCGAGGGCCTGATCCAGTCGCTGTCGATCATCATCACCAACGACCTGATCAAGAACGTGCACGACTGGACCACCGGCCGCGAGCCGGCCGAGCACACCCTCTTCCTGCTCAACCGGGTGGTGATCGTCGCCCTGGCCGGCCTCTCCTTCGGCCTCGCCTGGTGGCAGCTGGTGGCGCCCAACCTGAGCGTCATCATCTTCGCCCAGCTGGGGGTCTACGCCTACTTCGCGGCCGCCTTCGTGCCGGTCCTGTTCGGGACCTTCTTCAAGGACACGCCGACCGTGGCGGTGGTGGCCGCGGCGGTGACCGCGGTGGCGGTGCACTTCGGGCTGTACTACACCGGGCAGTACTACTTCCCGTACTACATCGGGCAGGCGGTGAAGAACCCGGCGATCTCTACGGCGCTGGGGGTGGTTGTGGCTACAGCGGTGGGGTGGGGGTTGTACCTGGCGTTGCGCCAGCGTGATGGCACTGACGTTCGCTGACCCGATTCGATGCTCCGGGTCTGAATCGATCAGATCAGCGCGCGGTTCTGGGTAGGGGGTTCGAATCCCGTTGGGGACACCAATGATGACAACTGTCCGCATGGCAAAAGGCGACTCCTGATGGACTTGATGCCTCCGCAAGTCGCTTTATAGCAGCGACTTATGGAGATGAGACTCGCAGATGGCAGTGTTCCAAATCTCACCCGTTGGGGTACCCAAGCAGGGCACCGGGATCCCGTTGGGGTGACCAAACGGGAGTCTATTAGAACTCCTCCAAAGAGCGAGGTTCGCGTCGCATCCGGGACATTCGGACCGCCTCTACGAGCGATGCCCTTAGGTAGGTCAGGGGTCCCGGATCGGCGGGGCGTGGTTCTCCGGCTGACTTTCCGTTCTTGGCTTGGTATCCCGCCGAACGGACGATAGGCTCTGCGGTTCTTGGCCAGCCGGAATGAAACCGGCGGAATCGAATCGAGAACGAGTGACCACACGAAGAACACCGATCTTGGACTTGATCCGCGAGGAGGGACAGGGAATGAAAATCCGTCTGACGATCGCTCTGGTGCTTCTGACGGCATCCGGCGTTGCCGTAGTCGGTTCGGGGGCAGGAGAGACGACCAGTTCGAATGCGGAAAGTCGGCCGCCCATCGTGCTGGATGGAGGCGAAGGCGAAACCGTTGCCTTTCCCCTGCACCCGACCTTGCGCCTGGCTGATCCGGACACGAACATCGCCGGAATGAGTTTTTTCGAGATTCGCGTACCCGCAGGCGCACCCGGCGCGCCGCCACACACGCACGCGCACGAGGATGAGTTCTTCTATGTCCGCGAGGGCACCGTTACCTTCATGACGGATGAAGACCGAAAGACGATCAAGGCCGGAGGCTTCGTGCTACTGCCGCGGCACGGCCTGCATGCGTTCTGGAACACGAGCGACGAGGATGCCATCCTCCTGGTTGGCACGTCGGCGGGCAGATTCGGCGACTTCTTCGATGCGGTCGCCATGGAGGCTCGTGGGTCCAATGCCAGCACGCTAGCGGAGGTCGGCGCGATTGTCGGCCGACTGGGAGCCGAACGCGGGGTGATGATCGACATGAGCAGGTTGCCGGTGGACGTGGCCGCACTCTATGGCCTGCAACCGGAAGAGCCGTAACCCCCCGCAGAGCCAGTCGATCGCGGCTGCTGCTCGGCCTGCTGCGGGGTGGTCTCTTTCCGGGATTCGGGAGGGTTGGTCACCGCCAACGAGATCCACATTCCGACCGCTGTGCGTTCGGACCGCCTCGGTCGAGAAGAGCCTGAGCCAGAGGCAGCACGACGCCCAGGAGAATGTAACCTTGACAACTCTAAAGGAGTAGTGTAGGTTACATATCGACCTGGCGAGCCAGGCCGCCAGAATGGGGGAGGAGACGCTATGGAAGGACGAATCGAACAGCTGGACCGGGTACGACGACGGACACTCTTGGGCTTCCTCGTGGCCTTCGTCGCCTGGCAGGTCCCCACCATCGCTCAGGAGGCGCTCGGTGCCAGCGTCCCTTCGCGGGTCGAGGGCGGGCTGTCCATCCTGGCAGCAGCGGCTGGCGGGGTCTGGGTCCTCTACGCGATCCGCCTGATCCTACTGCGACGGGAGGTGGCCCGCGACTCAGAAGCGGCGGCCGCCCTGGACGACGAGAGGGTGCGCCACCTGCGCGTGAAGTCCCTCAGCTTCGCTTTCTGGTCCTTGGTCGTCTACCTGGCGGCCATCCGCCTTGCCGCCTTCGCCACGGACGTTCCTGCGGGGGTGGTGGCCCTCGGCGGCCTCCTCGTGGCCGCGGCGGCGGCGATCGTGGCCTTCCTCGTCCTCGACCGGGAGTGAGCTGTGGCCGACCGCGAGGTTTTGTCCAACCGTCTCAAGGTGCTCCGGGCCGAGCGCGACCTGACCCAGGAAGAGCTTGCGCGGAGGGTGCGCGTAACCCGCAAGACGATCAACACAGTGGAGCGGGGCGTGTTCGTGCCTTCCACCGTCCTCGCCTTGAAGCTCGCCCGGGAGCTGGGCGTACCGGTGGAGGAGATTTTCCACCTCGAGGACCAACCGAAGACAGCATGTTGACCAGCCAGAAACAACCCAAGAAAGGGCGCTGAAGATGAGCGATCAGGCATCGAAGGACACTGGAATGCACGGGTCTGGAAAAGCCTGGGACCGCGACCCGCAAGCTGGGATCCCCTGGCTCGCCACGGGCTTGGCGGTGGGGGCTATCCTCGGAGCCAGCGCCGGCTCTCTCGCGTGGGGCCTGGGCGTCGGAGCCGCCATCGGTCTTGGGCTTCAGCGGGCCTATGGAATGAAGGAGTCCGCCCGAAGGTAACCCACCGTCGTTTTTAACCGTGGGAATCCCCGCTGGCACCATGCGACATGAAGTGGGAGAGATGCTCAGAGCAAGGGCCGAGAGCCGCAGCGGGGAGTACACGGACGCCGAGTTCGGCCTCCTCGGGATCGACGAGGGCGCAATCGAGCACGGGATACTCCAGGCAACGTAGGTGAGCAACGCTTGGCCGAACGTCAGACGCTGGCTCGGTGAGCTCACCTCGCCTATCGTCTGGCGGTTGGCACTTGAGTCGGTGACGGGCGGAGTAGGAGCCCGACCGGCTGCGCCGAGAGGCGCACCGTCGGGTAAACGTGGAGAACGTCGGCCAGGTGAGCGAGGAACTTCCGCCTGAAGTCTCGCGGCCGCCCGTAGTCGGCACCGAACTGGGTCTGCAGCGCCTCCCAAGGGATGAGACAGGGCTTTCGCAGGTAGCTCATCCGGTAGGTGAGCCATGAGTAGATATCGAGGGCGAGGGGTGAGCCCTTGAGCGCCCTCAGCGCCCGGAGGTCGATTGGCACGGCGTGGGCGACGAGTTCATCGTAGAACTCGCAGCTCAGAACAACGACGGAGTTCCAGAGCGGCCGCTGATCAGGATCTCGAGGCGACCACCAGAGCTCGTGCTTGTGGGCGATCGTGTAGCCGACGCCGGCGGCATGGCCCTCGGCGTCGTCCGAATAACTGCAGCGGATCGTCGTCGAGAAGAGCCGGTGGAGCTGGTTGCGGAGGCGGGAGGTCGTCCCGCGCTTTCCGGTCACCGGCGTTAAGTCCGAGCTTGTACATGAAGCTCGAGAAGGTCGGGCCGAGCTCGATCTCGCGGCTCCGTGTGCGGACCGCCGCGGTCGAGAGCCAGGCGAGCGCGAGCCGCGGGTACGCGCCGTACGGCAGCCCCACCGAGGGCGGTGCGTTCATGTAGAGGGTGAAGCGGCCGTTGACGCGCTCGAACTCGTGCGTCCTCGGCCGGCTGTGTGGAAGAGTGGCCTGGACAAGGATCCGCGCCATGAAGCCGAGGGCACCGGCCGTGCGAGCCTCCTCGGCTTCAATCGCGAGCGCTTCCTGCGCGAGTTTCAGGGACTTGCTGCGGCGCTTGGACTCGGTGTTCCAAACGGTCCGCTCCAGGACCTCCCCGAGGCGATGCGGACAGTTGTCAGCACGCGTCAGGGCGAAAGCCTCACGCGGCTAAGCTCATGTCCCTCAGTGAGTTAAAGGATTCGAGCTGGGCGAAAACGGTGTTCCAAATCTCTCCCGTTGGGGACACCATGCTGACCCAGCCACTTACGCGTACTCTCCTGTTGGAGCTTGGAGAGGGGCAAGCACTGGGTAGGCGGGCGGCTCTGTTTCGGCGCCTCTTCGGGCCGTAACGAGGTCTGCGTTGTACTCTCGGTAAGAAAGGAGCTTCTAATGCAAAAAGTGCAGTTGCGCCGCGAGCTGATCGTTGGGCTCGCAGTTGCCGTAGGTCTGACGCTCTTCCCATCCGCACGGCTGATCGTCGGGCTCGCAGTTGCCGTTGGTCTGACGCTCTTCCCATCCGCACTGTTCTGGCTCATTGCGACACCGTCGATGGCCCGGTGGTCATCGCCGCCCGAGAAGCTCTGGCCCGCGGGGACGTGACTGCGGTTCTCAAGTGGGTGAGCCCCGGACAAGAAGCAGAAATCGAGGCGGTGTTCGCGCATGCCCTGGCGGTCCGCCAGCTCGGAGACCCTGCGCGTCAGCTCGCCGACCGGTACTTCTTCGAGACTCTGGTCCGACTGCACCGCGAGGGCGAGGGCTTTGGATACTCAGGCCTCAAGGCGGCCGGGAGCCCCGTGTCAGCCGCGGTCCTTGCTGCCGATGTTGCCCTCGAGTCCGGCTCGGTGGAGGCTCTCGTGACTGAGATCACAGCAGCCATCGCTGAGGGACTGCGGAAGCGGTTCGTGCACGCTCGCGAGACGCGCGAGCATGCGGAGGAGAGCGTCGCGGCCGGTCGTGAGTTTGTTGCGGCCTACGTGCAGTTCACTCACTACGCGGAAGGACTCGAGGCTGTGGCCGGCGGCCACTCGGCCGAACATGGGACCGGGGTGCCGCACGGGCCTGGTGGTCCAGATCACGCGCGGGAGGCACCGCCAAAGTGAACCCGGCCTGCAGCCCGGGCCCTTGACGGCGGTGGCCACAGCGACGGCGCCAGACCTCGGTGGGTGGGCCGTCGAGAACGGCTGGTGGGGGTTCCGGATAAGCTGCGGTCTTCGCCCTGGTAGGCAACAAACGACGATGGGACCTCGACCATGCAGAGACACTTTGGGCTACTCCTTCTGACCGCGATCGCAGTCGCCTCCTGCACCGGCGAGCCGGCCGTCGACCCGGCCGACCTGATCGCCACACCGGGCATCCTGGCCGATACCGAAGCGCTGTCCGCCGACAACATGGAGGGCCGCGCGGCCGGCACCCCCGGCGCGGCCCGCGCGGCGGCCTACATCGCCGAGCGGTTCGAGCAGATCGGCCTGGAGCCGTTCGGCGACGGCTACCTCCAGCCCGTCGAGCTGATCGGCATGAAGAAGAAGATCGACAGCTCGTCGCTGGTGATCACCGGCCCCGGCGGCGACCTGCCGCTCGAGAACGACGTCAACGTCACCTTCTGGTCGACGGCCGAGAAGCCGGTAGTCGATCTGGTGGAGGTGCCGATCGTTTTCGTCGGCTACGGGGTGCAGGCTCCGGAGCACGAGTGGGACGACATCAAGGGCGCTGACGTCGCCGGCAAGGTCCTGCTCTTTCTCAACGACGATCCGCAGGTGGAAGAGGACGGCGAGGCGCTGTTCGGCGGTGAGGCGCGCACCTACTACGGCCGCTGGACGTACAAGTTCGAGCAGGCGGAGCGGCTCGGCGCGGCGGGCGCCATCGTCATCCACACGCTGGATTCGGCCAGCTATCAGTTCAGCGTCATCGGCAACACCGGGTCGCGCCAGATCTGGCAGCGCACCTACAAGCTGGATCTGCTGAGCTGGCTCGACTCGGAGATGAGCTCGGTGGTGGCCGAGTCGATGGACACGACCCTGCCCGGCCTCTTCGAGATGGCCAGCCGGCGCGACTTCCGCCCGGTGGACACCGGGTACCGGCTCACCACCCACGTCGAGACCGCGATCGAGCGGGTCGAGGACGTCAACGTGGTCGGCTTCGTGCGTGGCCGCGATCCGGACCTGGCGGACGAGTACCTGGTGTTTACCGCCCACCACGACCACCTCGGGATCAAGCCCGATCTCGAAGGTGACGACAAGATCTTCAACGGCGCCCTGGACAACGCCCTCGGCGTGGCCGCCATGCTCGCCGCGGCCGAGGCGGCGGTGGCGGCGCCGCCTCGGCGCTCACTCGTCTTCGCCAGCGTCACGGCGGAGGAGGGTGGGCTCAAGGGCAGCAGCGGCTTCGTGGAGAGCCCTCCCGTGCCTCTGCGGCAGATCGTCGCCAACTTCAACGTCGACTCCCCGCAGTCGTTCGGACTCACCCGCGACGTCGGCGCGATCGGGCTCGAGATGAGCAGCCTGGGCACGCTGTTCGCGGAAGTGGCGGCCGAGCACGGCGCCCGCGCCGTCGGCGATCCCAACCCAAGCGCCGGCAGCTTCTATCGCTCGGACCAGGTCAACTTCGCCAAGGCGGGGATCCCGGCTCTGTATCTGCAGCGCGGCAAGGAGTTCGTCGAGCCGCTCGGCTTCGACGCCGAGCAGCTGCGCCTCAGCAACTACCACCAGGTCACGGACGAGATTCTGCCGCAGTGGGACTTGGCCGGGATCGAACGGGACATGAAGATCCTGTTCGAGACCGCGCGCCGCGCCGCCGACGCCGACGAGCAGCCCCGATGGGTGGCGGGGAATGAGTTCGAGGAGGAGTGGAAGGCCCTCTACGGGCGGTAGCGGGCCGGCAAGCGGCGCTTGCAGGCAATCCCCGCCCCTCGGGCTTCCGCCGCCGCGTGACTATTCAGCTCCCGAGAGAGGTGCCCCGAGAGAGGTGCCGGCCGCTTGTTCAAGAAGTTGACATGCATGTGCATGCACCTTACGATTCGTGCATGAGAACCACCATCGAGATCCCCGACGAGCAGCGCGCAAGGCTGCTGGAGGCTGCGGCGCGGCGCGGAGAGAAGGGCTTCTCGTCGATCGTGCAGGAGGCCCTGGCTGACTACTTCGCCGCCGAGGAACAGCGGCAGGAGAGGGTCAGGCGGGCGCTTGGGGTGATCGGGAAACTCGATGCGGATGAAGCCGAAGAACTCTCCAAGAGTGTCCGCAGGCTCCGCGGGTCGTGGCGATGATCGTCGCCGACAGCGACGTCCTGATCGACGCATTGCGCGGCCGAGAGCCGGGCGCGAGGCGGGTTGCCGAGGGGCTCGAAGCTGGGACTCTGGCCACCACCGCCGTCAGCACCTTCGAACTCTTGAGTGGGGCGCGGAGCTCGAAGCAGAGAAAGGTCGTCGAGGCCATGCTCGCCGCCCTGCCGGTACTACCCCTCGATCAGAAGGCGGGTGAGGCCGCCGCCTCGCTGCGGCTGGAGCTGGAAGGCCAGGGCCAGGGCATCGGCATGGCCGACTATCTGATCGCCGGCATCTGCGTGTCTCGCTCCGCATCCCTTCTGACACGCAACCGTAAGCACTTCCAGCGAATCCAGGCACTCGCCTTCGCCGAGCTCTGAGCGGGAGTCCGATCTCTCGCCTGCAGAGTGCCGCGAGACTGGCGAGCAGCCACGGGAGGGCGGGGTAGTAGACGCTGCGGGCGTTGGCTCGTGGTCTTCGCCTTCCATCAGGAGTAAGGTGGCAGCAGGTCGATGACGATCTCCTCCGTAGCGATCCTGCCGTTCGCCGACCTGAGCCCCGAGAAGGACCAGCGCTACTTCTGTGATGGCCTGGCCGCGGAGCTGATCGCCGCCCTGGCCCGCGTTCAGGGTCTGCGGGTCGCACCGCGCAGCTCCTCGATCCGTTTTCGGAACACCGAGGACGCCCAGGAGGCCGGTTTGCAGCTCGGTGTGGCCACGGTGGTCGCAGCTAGCGTTGCCAGGAGCGACCAGCGACTCCGCGTCGGCGTCAGGCTCGTTCGGACGGAAGATGGTGAAGAGCTCTGGACGCGCGCCTACGATCGTCCTCTGGAAGACGTCTTCGCCGTCCAAAAGGAGATTGCGGAGCGGATCGCCCACCGGCTCGAGTTTCGACTCGACGAAAGGCACCGGCGGGCTCTCGAGCGGCCGCCGACGTCCAACGTCAGGGCTTACGAGTACTACCTGGAGGGGCGCGAGCGCTTCTTCGAGTATCGACGCCGGGGAGTGGAGGCCGCTCTGGCGCTTTTCAACCGGGCTCTCGAGCTGGACTCCGACTACCCGCGCGCCCTTGCCGGCGTTGCCGAGTGCTGCTGCTATCTGGTCATGTACGCCGACGGTGACGAATGCCTCCTCGAGCAGGCCGAGCAGGCGAGTCGCCGCTGCCTCGAGGTTGCCCCGGACCTGGCCGAGGCGCAGGTGGCACGTGGGCTGGTGCTCTCGCTGCAGAAGCGATACGCGGCTTCCGAGGATGCCTTCGAAAAGGCGATCGAGCTCAACCCGAAGCTGTTCGAGGCGTACTACTTCTACGCCCGCAACAGCTTCGCCCAGGGTGATCTGGAGACCGCCGCGAAGTTGTACAAGCACGCCGCGATCATCGATCCCGACGACTACCAGGCGCCTTTGCTGCTGGGGCAGATCTACGACAGCCTCGAACGTCCGGCGGAGGCTGCGGTGGTCCGCCGCCAGGGTGTTCGGGCGGCCGAGCGCCGCCTGCGTCACAGCCCCGAGGAGAGCCGGGCGCTCTACATGGCCGCGAACGCTCTCGTCTGTCTGGGCCAGTCGGAGCGAGGGCTGCGTTGGGCCGAGCGGGCGCTGGCGCTCGAGCCCGACGAGCCGATGCTGCTCTACAACGTGGGCTGCATCTACTCCTTGGCCGGCAAGCACGACCGAGCGATGGACTGCATCGAGAAGGCCGTCGCCGGCGGCGATGCCTACGTCGACTGGCTGCGGCAGGACAGCAACCTGGACCCCATTCGCGATCACCCGGGCTTCCGGGCGCTGCTCGCGCGGTACGAATCCTCATAGCCAGTGTCTGTGGATGCTGGCGCCCGCCCGCGCGGGTGGTTGCAACTCCACAATGCCGGCCGTAGCCTGTCCTTGCATCGACAGTGGCGCGGCAGCGGTTGGCGCCAGGCCCATCAGACGGAGAGGACTCCGATGACCTACCAGGTAGACCGACGAGATATCGATTTCCAGCTGTTCGAATGGCTGCCTATCGGCAAGATCCTGGGCGCCGAGCGCTTCGCGGACTGGGACGAGGAGAGCCTCCGGATGGTCCTCGGGGAGGCGCTGAAGATCGCCCAGAACGAGTTGGATCCGGCGAACGAGATCGGCGACCGGGAGGGCAGCCGGTGGGAAGACGGCGTGGTCACGGTGCCGGACTCCTTCTGCTCTGCCTACCGGACGGTGGCGGAGGGTGGCTGGGTCGGCGCGGTCAACAACCCGGAGTACGGCGGCCTGGGCATGCCGGCGGTCGTGGGTGCGGCCGGCAACGAGTTCTTCGATGGAGCCAACCTGGGCCTGGCGGTCTCTCTGCTCCTGACTCGCGGTGCCGGCGAGCTCATCGAGCACCACGGCGACGCCGAGCTGCGCCGGCTGTTCTGCGAGAAGCTCTACACCGGCGAGTGGGCGGGCACGATGTGTCTGACCGAGCCCCAGGCGGGCTCGGACGTGGGGGCCAGCACGACGAAGGCCGTCCAGCGGGGCGACGGGCGCTACCTGATCTCCGGCGAGAAGATCTTCATCACCTACGGCGACCACAACATGACCGACAACGTGGTCCACGCCGTGCTGGCGCGGCTTCCCGGCGCACCGGAAGGCGCCAGGGGGCTGTCGCTGTTCGCGGTGCCCAAGCTGCGGGTCGACGCCGACGGATCCCCGGGTGAGCCGAACGACGTCCGGTGCGCCAGCATCGAGCACAAGCTCGGCATCCACGGATCGCCCACGTGCACCATGCTGTTCGGAGCGGATGGTGCCTGCGAGGGCTACCTGATCGGCGAGGAGAACGCCGGGTTGAAGCTGATGTTCCAGATGATGAACGCCGCCCGGTTGGAGGTCGGAGTGCAGGCAATGGCGGTGGCGGGCGCGGCGCACCAGGCGGCGCTCGGCTTCGCGAAGGAGCGCGTCCAGGGCCGTCACTTCTCGAAGCTCGCCGACAAGAGCGCGCCGCTGGTGGCCATCGTGGAGCACCCCGATGTGCGACGGATGCTGTGGACCTCGAACGCCTACGTCCAGGCGATGCGGGCCCTGCTGCTCAAGACCTACTTCTACGTCGACATGGTCGCGATCAGCGAGGGCGACGAGCGGGCGCGCTACCAGGGTCTCGTCGATTTCATGACGCCGCTGTGCAAGGCCTGGGCCTCGGACTGGGGCACGCGGGTGGCGGACTGGTGCCTGCAGGTCTACGGCGGCTATGGCTACACCACGGACTACCCGGCGGAGCAGTACCTGCGCGACGCCAGGATTACCTCGATCTACGAGGGGACCAACGGCATCCAGGCGCTCGATCTGGTGATGCGGAAGTTCCGGGTGCGCGACGGCAAGGCCCTGGAAGAGGTGCTGGCGCAGGCCGAAAGCGTCGCCCAGCGGCTGGAGGGCAGTCCCAAGCTGGCCGGCGCCGCGGGCCAGCTTGCCGAGGCGGTGGCCGAGGTGCGGAGCCTGGTCGCCGAGCTTGCGACTCGACCTGACGCCTTCCTCAGCCTGTCGCTCAACGCGGTGCCGATTCTCGACATGATGGGCCACACCGTCGCCGGCGGCCTGCTGCTCGAGCAGGCTTCGATAGCGCAAGAAAAGCTGGACTCGCTCTCCGAGGACGATCCGGACGCGACCTTCTACCACAACAAGGTCTGCGCGGCGATCCACTTCGCCTATCGCAGCCTGCCGCTGGTGAGGAGCCTTGGAGTCGCGGTCCACGCGGGCGAGACGGCGGCCATCGACGCGGTGATGTGACCGCGCCGAGTCCTTGTCGATCTTGTCGATCTCGGTTGTGCCGAGAGCACTTCTGGCTCGTGCTGCCCGTGGCATCATGATGCTATGATGCGCTCGTGCGGACGACCTTGACGATCGACGATGATGTGCTCCAGGCGGCGAGAGCTCTGGCGACGGCCCGGGGAGAATCCCTCGGCGCCGTAGTCTCCGGGCTGGCACGCAAGGGCCTCAAGCCGTCGGCGCCGGTCGCCTACCGGGAGGAGTTTCCGGTGTTCGAGGTCGGCGAGGGTTCGCCCGTCTTTGGTCCGGACGACGTGGGCCGGGCCCTGGACGATGAGTAGATGATCGCCCTGCTCGACGTCAACGTGCTGGTTGCCTTGGCGTGGCCGAATCACGTCCATCATCAAGCTGCCCACTCATGGTTCCGGGAGCAGCGGGAACGGGGCTGGGCGACCTGCCCGGTGACGGAGAGTGGCTTCGTGCGGGTCTCTTCGAACCCCGCGACAACGCCGGAGGCCCGGACCCCCAGGGAGGCACTCGAGCTGCTCGACCTGATGGTCGCGGCCTCCGGGCACGTTTTCTGGCACGACGACGTCTCGCTGGCGACCGAGCAGACGGTGTTTCGCGAGCGGCTGGTCGGCCATCGGCAGGTGACCGACGCCCACCTCTTGAGCCTGGCCATGCGTCGCGGCGGCCGGCTGGCGACCTTCGACCGTGGCATCCTACAGCTGGTGCCGCAGGGCTATTCGGCTGGGGAGGTCGTCGACCTGATCGGCTGAGCCCGCCGAAGCGCGGCGCAAGCGTGCCGTCCTTCAGCTTCTCGGTCGCCTGTCGGAAGCGCGCGAATGACCATGCCGCCATCCAGGAATCCGCTCAAACACCTCCGCGTCTCGGACGTCCGGGGCATTGCCCAACTGGCAACCCAGGCAACGACGGGGATAACCGATATCGCCGAAGGCGTGCACCGGTCGGTGTGGAACACCATGCTCGTGCCGGGTGGCAGGGCGCCGGGGAAGACCCGTGGGATCACCGGTCTGGTCTACGAGAGCGTCCGCAATCTCACGCGGCTGGCGGGCAGCGGCGTGGACATGGTGCTGTCCTGGCTGCAACCGCTGGTTGATTCGGCTGATGCCAAACCGGGAACACCGCGGCGCGAGGCGCTTCTGGCGGCACTCAACGGCGTGATGGGTGACCGCCTGGTCGCCGGCAACAGCCCGTTCGCAATTCCCATGGCCTTGCGCTACCGGGGCGAGCCGCTGAACTGGCGGGTCTTGCCGCCAATGCCCGAGGCCACTGGCAAGGTCCTGGTGCTGATCCACGGTTTGTGCGTGAACGACTTGCAGCGGCACGCGCAGCACAAGGGCCGGCTGGTCGACCATGGTGAGGTGCTGGCGACGGCCCTCGGCTACACCCCGGTCTACCTGCGCTACAACTCCGGTTTGCACACGTCCCTGAATGGGCGCGAACTGGCCGCGCAGTTGGAGCAGCTGGTCACGAACTGGCCGACACCAATTGAAGAGCTTGCCGTCGTGGCCCACAGCATGGGGGGCTTGCTGATCCGCAGTGCCTTTCATACCGCCGCGCGGGAGGCCCTCCGCTGGCCGGGCAAACTGCGGAACCTGGTGTTTCTGGGAACACCGCACCACGGCGCTCCGCTGGAACGAGTCGGCAACTGGGTGGACGCGATGCTGGGCAGCACCCCCTACACCGCGCCGTTCGCCAAGCTGGGCCAGCTGCGCAGCGCCGGGATCACCGACCTGCGGTACGGCTATCTGCTGGACGAAGACTGGCAAGGCCGTGACCGCTTTCGCCGCGGAGCCGATGACCGGCAGCCCGTGCCTTTGCCCGCGGGTGTGGCCTGCTACACCGTTGCCGCGACCACAGCCAGCAAACGCGGCGCCCTGGCGGACCGTCTGGTGGGGGATGGCCTGGTGCCCCTGCGCAGCGCCCTGGGCCAACACGACGATCCGCACCGAGATCTGGGGTTTGCGCGAGAGGCGCAATGGATCGCCTACCGTACGAAGCACACCGAGCTGCTGAGCAGCCCAGACGTGAGCCGGCGGATGGCGCGGTGGCTGACGCCCGCGGCGACGCGGGCGGAGTGAACCGAGCAGCCCCCGCGAGCCGCTGTCGCCTGGCGCCGGCGACCGCTGAGCATCCGTATCCTGGACAGGAGCGAAAGTTGAGAAGTCATGAGCTTCGCGACTCGTTCCTTCAGGCTTCTGCAGTTCACGATTCTGGCCGCCCTCCTCGGCGTTGCGCCGCTGGCCGCCCAGGGGCCTCCAGAGCCGGAAGGGCTCCGCTGGTCGCTGGGGCTGGGCGTCATCTCCTCACCCCGGCCCTACGTCGGCGCCGACAACCAGACGCGGGTGATCCCGATCCTGGACCTCGAGTACAAGCGGTTCTACTTCCGGGGCGTCCTCGCCGGCTATCAGGTGATCGAGAGCGAGCGTTTCGACCTCGACGTCATCGGCCGGGCGCAGTTCGCCGGATATGAAGAGAAGGACTCGAGGTTCCTCGCCGGTATGGAGGAACGGCGGGAGACGGCCGAGTTGGGTCTGCGAGCGGCCTGGAAGCTGGGACGTTTCGCGCTCGAGGCCACCGCCGTCACCGATGCGCTCGGCCGCCACGACGGCACCGAGGCTAGCCTGGAGCTGACCTGGAGCCGAATCTTCGATCGCGGCCGAGCCGGGCTGTTTCCCAGTGTCGGGGTCGTCTGGCAGGACTCGTCGTTTGTCGATTACTACGCCGGCGTGCGGCCCAGCGAGGCTCGGCCCGGGCGGCCCGCCTTCAGCGGCGAGTCGGCGCTCAACGTGGGCGTCGGCTTGCGAGGGTTCGTCCAGGTCACGGACCGGGTCCGCTTCCTGGGCTTGTTGCGATTGGAACGGTTGGCCAACGGGTTCGCGGACAGCCCGATCGTCGACTCGGACTCGGCGTACTTCGCGCTGGTCGCTCTCGCCTACGAGTTCTGACCTGCGGCCGGGCCGCCGCTCGCTGGCGGCGGCCGGTCGGCCGCCAGGCGCGGGTCTTGTCCGCGTAATCCTGCTCGACCCAGGAGTTGACGGCCACCAGGGCCGTGCCGTCGTTCCACAGGAACGCGTCGTTCCAGAGGAAGTGGGGCCAGGCACCTGTTTCCACGGTGTGTGCGGGCGAGCCGGGCCCCCGCCGGAAGACGGATCGGTCGGACTTCTTCCTTGCGCCGAGCCGACAGGCAGTTGTACTCTGCGGCCCTTCGGACCAGGCCCTCGGAGGAACGAGCCCCTCTACGCGGCGAGGCACGCGGCTCTGAACGCCTGGCGATCGCGATGCGCGCCGCCGGACTCGTCCAGACCGCCCTGCTAGGGGTCTTCGCCGCATTCGGCCTGCTGGCGACGATCGTGGTCGCGATCGACTGGATCCAGGGGCTCGAGACCTGGTTCTGGCGCGAGGCGACCTGTACGGTCGAATCGTCCGCCGTCGCGGAGCAGCTCGAATACGGTGAGCACGAGCTTCTGATCTCCTATCGCTACACCTACCGGGACCACGATTACGTCGGGGGCGCCTATCGTCATGACGGCCAGCTCTTCGAGCAGCGCTCCGAGGCCGAGGTACTGGCCAGCCGCTATCCGGTCGGCAGCGAGGCGCGGTGCTGGGTCGACCCTGACGAGCCCGGCAGGTCGTATCTGCGGCGCGCCGACCTCTGGCAGGGGTTGTGGATCCTCATTCCCCTCGTCTTCGTCGCCGTCGGGGTCGGCGGGATCTGGCTGATCCGCACCCTCGGGCAGCGTGGCGACGAGGAGGAGACGGCGGATCGAGACGAGGCACCCGGGACTGCCCGATCGGGCATCGGCGTCGGGGTGATGATCGTCGCCTTCGGGATCGTCTTCCTCTTTGGCGCCGGGATCCTGGTCCCCTTTTTCGTCCGGCCGGCGCTGCAGGTCATGGCCGCCCTGTCGTGGGAGGAGACCGCGTGCGAGGTTGTCGCGAGCGGGGTCCGGTCTCACCCCGGCGACGATGGCGCCACCTACAGCATCGATGTCTTGTACAGCTACGAGATCGACGGGCGCGAGTACCGCTCGAACCGGTACGGGTTCCTGGGCGGCTCGTCGAGCGGCTACGAGCGCCGGGCCAGGATCGTCGAGGCGCTGCCGGCTGGGGCCGGCACGGTCTGCTACGTCGACCCCAACGATCCCTTCGAAGCGGTGATCGAGAGGGGGTTCACCGGCGAGTACCTCTTCGGCTTGCTGCCGCTGGTCTTCGCCATGGTCGGCCTCGGCGGGCTGGTCTTTGCCGTCGGCCTTCTGCGCCGTGCCCGGCAGGACGCCGCGGCCCCTGCCTGGACGGCGGTGAGCGAGCCTCGGACCTCTGGCTGGAGCTCCGGCGAGACCGAGGTGGCCTCGATGGGCGGGCCGATGGTCCTCGAGCCGGCCACCAGCCCCTTGGGCAAGCTGGGCTGCACCATCGTCGGCTCGCTGCTTTGGAACGGCTTCATCTCGATCTTCGTCTGGCACGTCGTCCAGGACTGGCGGGCGGGCAATCCGCAGTGGATGCCGGCCCTCATCCTGACGCCGTTCGTCCTCATCGGGCTCCTGCTGCTGAGCGGCATCCCCTACTCGATCCTGGCGCTGCTCAACCCCCGGCCGCGGGTCCACCTGAGCCCGGGGGCGCTGCGGGCGGGCGACTCGGCGCAGCTCGAGTGGGCCTTCCGCGGGTTTGGCAGCCGCATCCGCCATCTCAGGATCTGGCTCGAGGCGACCGAGACCCGGGCGCGGGCCACGGCATCGAGCATCCGGATCGAGACCGCCCCGCTCGACACACCCGCCGTCGAGATCCTCGACCGTGGCCGGGACCTGACGCTCGAGCACGGCTCGATCGGCTTCAACGTCCCCGCGAACACCCCGCCCACCTCGGACGGCGAGCCCTCGATCCGCTGGCGCCTCAAGCTTCACGGCACGATCGCCTGGTGGCCCGACGTGGCCGCCGAGTACGAGATCCCGGTGCTGCCGGCTGAGCGCGGCTGAGCCTTGGTCTACCGCTGCTCGAGGCTGCCCGGCAACAGTTCCTCGAGCGCCAGCCGGGTCTTGGCCTGCAGCTGGCTCTCGTCGAAGTAGCGGGTGACGACGGCCAGCGCCTCGTCGGCGCTTTCGATGTTGAGATAGCGCAGCAAGTAGCGGACGTCCTCGAGGTCGTGGAACTCCTCGCCGAGCCGCATGGCGGCGCACTTCATTGCCAGCAGGTAGCGGGGCTCGGCGGTGAATACACGCAGGTGCGGCAGATCGAGGAAGGGGTGGAAGTCGCCGCGTGGGCTCAAGAATCCCTTGACCGCGTCGTTGAGCCAGTTCCGGGGCACGCCCGCCCGTGCCGCGACGCGGGCCGCGGCTTCGCGGACGAGCCGGGTCGGCTTGAAGAAGGCGTCGATGTCGCGCGTCGCCTCGCGGGCGTCCAGGACCAGGCACATCACGGCGCCGCCGACGAGGTACAGCTCGCCCGTGGCGCCGGCGGCGGCAAGCTCCTCTTCGAGCAGCCCGAGCAGGCGCCGGATGTCCGGCCCGGTCAGCTGGGTCATCGCTGGCTCAGACACGGTCGCCGACCGAGGAGTCGATGAAGATGTTGCGGCGCCGGAACGGGACCGGCGCCCTGCGGAGCAGGTGAAGGCGCAGCCCGGCCACCGACGGGACGAATCGGGGCTCTTCGAGCGGCTCGACCTCTCGCGTCCAGTCGGGGGCGGCGACGGCCTTCAGATCGGCCGCTCGCTCGACCATGGCGGCCAGGTAGTTGGCGAGGTACTGTCCGAGATCAACTCGTGGCAGGTCGGCCACCGTGACCTCGAGCTCGGCCGGAGTGAGCTCCGTCAGCAGGTCGTTGAGCGCGGCCAGAACATAGGCCGGTCGTTCCCGCCCGGCGAGCGCTCGCACCAGCTCCTGGAATCGCGCCTTGGGCCGCGGCAGACAGCGCGTCAGCACCAGGGCCGACATGCCCAGCCCGGCCTCTCGGGCGGCATGCCGCAGGGCGGCCTTCTGCTCCGGCGAGACCCGGATTTGCAAGTACTCGGACTTGGCCATCGGCTGAGAAGCCTACTCTGGTGGCCCATTCATGTCAATACGTCTGTAGTGACATCAATGGTCTGTCTTGGCTCTCGAGAGGGGCGATCGGGCGTTGCGCAGGACTCGGAAAACAGATCTAATCTGCCCATCTGATCAGGGCCGCGAAGCAACGGGCGGCACCGCGTGGCGCGCCACTCCGGTGCCCGAGGCCGCCCCGGGGACGGGGTAGATCTTCGCCGAGGAGGTGTCATGAAGCCAGAGAAACTCCCCGAGATCCGCGGCGAGGTCGTGCCCAGCGGAGCCACCGGCAAGCGTCCTCTCATCGTAGTCCTGCACGGGAACCGCGGAGGGCGCGACACGGTCGGCTCGGTAGTCGAAGTGGCCAAGAAGACCCGGCGGAAGGCCGACGCGTGGGTGCCGATCATGCCGCATTCGAGGAAGGTCAGCTTCGTCGGCCTCAACGAGACGGCGAGGGCCCTCAAAGCCAAGCTCGATGGTCACTGGTGCGACGAGTACGACGAGCTGGTCATCATCGGCCACAGCACCGGTGGCGCGCTGGCGCGCGCCCTGTTCGTAGCGGGGGCGCAGGGTGGAAGCGCCTGGGCCCACAAGATGCTCGAGAACGGCCGCATCGTCATGCTCGGCGGGATGAACCGGGGTTGGCGCATCTCCCATCACCTGTCCTTGAAGAGTGCGATCCTGTGGACGGCGGGTGCGATGGTCGGCCACTTCCTGGCGCTGTTCGGCGCCCGGCTCGGGCTGTTCGACCTGCGGCGCGGCTCCCTGTTCCTGACCAAGATGCGGTTCGCCTGGCTCGAGTTGGCCAAGGAGGCGCGGACGCCGCTCACCGTCCAGCTTCTCGGCACCATCGACGACATGGTGGGACCCCAGGACGCTATCGACGTGGTGACCGGGGCCAGCTTCTACTATCTGGATGTCCCGCACTCCGGTCACCTCAGTGTGCTCGAGATGGGCGGCGCCGATCCTGAGAATTGCGGGCGCGCGGAACGTCTCCGGATCGCTCTCGCCGATGAGTGCGTGATCCAGGAGAACCGGGTCCTGCCTTGGGGCCTGGAGTCCTACGATTCGGCCGATTCGGCGGAGCGATCGGAGCAGGATGGCGCCGACCATGTGGTCTTTGTCATCCACGGCATCCGGGACGAGGGATACTGGACCGACAAGATCGCGCGCCACATCTGGAAACGCTGCGAGCCCGCCAAGCGGAAGCGGCTCGAGCGCGTCACGGCCAGCTACGGCTACCTGGGAATGGGGCCGTTTCTGTTCCCCTGGGTGCGGCGGAGGAAGGTGGAGTGGCTGGCCGATCAGGTGCTCGAGGCCAAAGCGCGATTCCCCGGCGCGCGATTGTCCTATGTCGGCCACAGCAACGGCACCTACCTGCTCGCGAGCGCCCTGGAGACCTACCGGGAGATCGAGGGCTTCCGGTTCGATCGCGTCGTGTTTGCCGGCAGTGTCGTTTCGCGTGACTACGACTGGAGCCCGGTTACAAAAGGAGATCCGGCCACGTCGGTTCTGAACATCACGGCGACCGGCGATTGGGTGGTGGCGCTGTTTCCTCAGCTATTCGAACTGGTGCCGATCCAGGATCTCGGCAGCGCCGGTCACAATGGTTTCGATCAAGGTCCGCCGCGGATCACGAATCTCCAGTACGCAAAGGGCGGGCACGGTGCGGGCATCGACGAGGCCTTCTGGAATCACATCGCCGATTTCGTCCTGGCAGACGACAAGGGCGGGCCAGGCGGTGAGGACCGGACCGAGGAGCAGCGTCCCGGCGTCAAGGATCTGGATGAACTTGGCGAGGCGCTGCGCCATCTGAAGTCGTTCACGCCGCTGCCATTCTGGCTGTTGCTGGTGTCTATTCTCTTCGTCCTGGTGCCGGCGACGATCGTCAGGCTGCCCGCGCTGATCGCTCTCGGCTGGTGTTGGCTCCTGGCGGAGTGGTGGTGGCTATCGAACGCCGTCCAGAGCGTCGAGCACCTGGCCGATCCACTGAGCGTCGGCGGTGGCACACTTGTCGCCTTGGCGCTTGGCGTAGGAGTGCTCGGTGGTGGAGTCGCGTTTCTGCGCACCAGGAAGGCGGTGAGGTCCGGCGGGAAGCGGAAACCGCTGCGAGCCGCGATCGTGTCGGCCCTGGTCCTGATGCTCCTCGGGGCAAGCCTGTTGCTGCCCGCCGTACTCGTCGGTGTTCTGGCGCTGGTCGCAGTCGCCGGTTTGTCGGTTGCGTTTGGAAAGCTGCGAGCCGCGCTCCCGTTGATTGTGGTCCTCGTGGTCCTGGAGGTGATCGTGCTGTGGCCCATCGGATTCGTCGGCCCGAGCCTGGCCGAGCCGGCTACCTGGGGGACCGGACTCGTGGTCTTGTACTTCGTGGCCCTGGTCTCCGTGCTGAAGCGGCTTTGAGTGGTCTTCGACTGGGGCGAGCCGCCCGGACTGCGGCTCGAGCGTCTTGGGCGCCAGGTTGGCGAAGTAGACCGCGATCAGCCCCGCCGCCACCTGGGTCGCGCGCCGCGCCGTCTCGTTGTCGATGTGGCCGGCGCTATTCGCCCAGGCCATGGCGAGCGAGAAGGCCCGAGACAGCGCAACGCTGAAAAGACGGTTCCGGCCGGGAACCGGGGCACGCACCCGTGCCTCCCACGGGTATGGACGGAGACTGTCCGCGAGAGGAGGAACCATGAAGCGAGCTCTGGACAGGAGGCCGGCCGGCGCCTCCCATTGGATCCGGGCTGCCGCGCTCCTGCTGGTCGTCGGGTTTCGCGGCTACCGGCTGCGCGCCGACGCCGGAGGCGACCGAGGTGGAGTCGCCCGAAGCGGCGGCGCAGGCGGCGCTCGAGCGGGCGCGGGCAGCGACGGACCGTCTCGGCAAGCGGCTGATGACCGAGCTCAGCGCGCAGCTCGAGGCGGGAACGCCCGTGGCGGCCATCGACGTCTGCTCGGCGATCGCGCCGGCGGCGGCCGCGGAGCTCAGCCGAGAGGGTCTTCTCATCCGCCGCACCAGCCAGCGCGTCCGCAACCCGGCGAACGCCGCGGACGCCTGGGAGCAGGCCGGGCTGCTGAGGCTCCAGGAGGCCGTGGACCGTGGCGAGCAGCCGCCCGAGATTCACCAGGTCGACGCGGCCGCGGGCGAGCTTCGCTACCTGCGGCCGATCGGCGTGGGCGAGGTCTGCCTGCAGTGCCACGGGACGGTCGGGCAGCTGGACCCCGAGGTCCGGCGGAGAGTTGCCGAGCTCTACCCCGAGGATCGCGCCACGGACTTCTCAACCGGCGATCTGCGCGGCGCCTTCAGCGCGCGCGTCAGGCTCGAAGCGCCCGCGGCGGGTTGAGACCGAGAGCCCCGGCCGCCGGGCCACGGCCGGGTAGCTCGGGCTACGGAGCCGGCGGCCGGTCCCCGCCGCCGAGCCATCGCAGGCGCAGCCAGGCACCGCGCCCGGGCTCGTTGACCCGCACCGGGTCGGGGTCGAAGAGGTTGCCGCGATTGAGGTGATCCGCCCAGGTCGCATCGAAGAGGTTGTCGATGCCGGCCAGCATCTCGAGCCCCCCGCCGAGGGGTATGGCGACCCGCAGGTCGAGCACGGTGTGGCCCGGCGTCGGGCCGAAGTCGAGGCCGCTGCCGGTGGCGGGGTCGTCGTCGACGCGATCCTGCTCCAGGGCCCACCGTACGGCGGCGGTGGCGCGCCACGAGCGCTTGGCCCACTCCGCGGCGGCGACTCCCTGCAGCGGCGGGATCTGGGCCAGCGGCCGATCGTCGGTCCGGTTGTCACCGCGCACCCAGGCGGCGTTGCCGCGCAGCGTCAGGCCGCCGGTGACCTCCCAGCTGCCGTCGAGCTCGAGGCCGACCAGGCGGGCGTCGACGTTGCGGTAGATCGAGGCGCGGTCGGCTTGCAGGATCCCCGGCTGGCCCCGGGCCCGGTCACGCAGGACGAAGTCGGTCACCCGGTCGAGGAATGCGGTAGCGCTCCAGCCGCGGCCGGCGGCGGCCGCCGCCAGGCCCAGGTCGATCTGATGGTGGGCGGCGACGTCGAGGCCGGGGTTGCCGACCCATCGCTGGGAGGGCGTGGGGTTGCCGGCGCCCAGATAGCGGGCCGTCGCGTCTGGGGCGCTGAGGCTGCGGCTGACGCCGGTGAATAGCGTCCACCCGGGCCGCAGCGGGCGCTCGTAGCGCAGCAACGCGCTGACGCCGGTCTCGCTCCAGGGCTCCGCCGTCTTGCCGTAGTAGAGGCCGTAGAGCCGGTTCGGGCTCGGGTTGCTGCCAACGGGGGCCAGGTCGGCGGCGCCCGCCGAGGCCTCGAAAGAGTCCAGCCGGAGCCCGAAGCGCAGGCGGGAGCCGCTGCCGAGAGCCCTGTCGCCCTCGGCGAACAGGCCGGTCTGGGCGAGCTCGGCATCGGGCCACATCACCGCCTGAAGGAGGGTCACCCGTTGCGGGTCGGGGCCGGCGTAGCGGATGGCGCGGCGCTGGTTGCGCTGGGTGTCGAGGCCCAGGGTGAGCTCCAGCCGCTCGCCGACCCGGAGGCGCCCGCTGGCCCGGCCGCCGGCGGTGTCCGAGCTGGTCGGCACGCGCATCGCCATCGGCGCCGTGCGCGGGCGCAGCGAGTAGTTGTCCATCAGGTGGTCGACCTGGCTCAGGTAGAGCTCCGCCCGCAGCCCGAACCAGCGGCCCACGGGCGCCTGGCGATGGGCCTTGAGGCGGAAGGTGTCGCCGCGGTCGTAGGGCGAGTCCATGCCGGCGCCGCCGAACAGCGCGTCGTCGGTCCGGCTGCGCTCGTAGCCGAGCTCGACCAGGCCGCGGTCAGAGTCGCCGATGCCGGCCATCAGGTTGGCGACGCGGCTCTCGAAGGCGGAGCGCACGACCTCTCCGGCGCCGTCCGTGTAGCTGTCCAGGCGCCGGGACTCGGCGTCCGCCCGCAGGTAGAACGAGCGCCGCGCGTACGTCGCGTTCAGGCCCAGCTCGGGCTCGGCGCTCCAGCTGCCGTAGCCGGTCGAGATCTCGGCTCGCCAGGGATTGCCGGCGCTGGGCACCGGCGCCCGGCGCTCGAAGAGCACGGTACCGGCGCTGCCGCCGGCGCCATAACGCAGCGACTGCACGCCCTTGACCACGGTGATGCGGTCGAAGCCGGCGGTGGCGGCGAAGGAGGTCGGCGGGTCCATCCGGTTCGGGCAGCCGCCGTGGATCGCGGCGCCGTCGACCAGGATGTTGAGGCTCGATTCGCCGAGCCCGCGGATCCGCGGCTCGAGCCCGTGGCCCCCCATCCGGCCCAGGGTGACGCCGGCCACGCCGCGCAGCAGGTCGGCGCCGTCCCCTGACGGCATCTGGGGCAGGTCCGCTCGATCCAGGACCGTGATTGCGGGGATGGCTGAGCCCGGCTCGAGCACCTCGAGAACCTCGCCGAAGCGCGGCCGATCCTCCTCCGGATACGCGGAGCCCTGGCTACCGGCGGCCTGGGGGGGGTCGTCCGTGGTCTCGGCGGCGACGGCCTCGCGAGCGGGGTCGATCGTCGCCGCCCACAGCGTGTCGATGCGCGGGGCAGCGCACAGCAGCAGGGCGAGAACAAGTCCCCGGCTGGCGCGAATCGCTGGGTGACCGGCGGCAAGGCCGGCCGTTGGTTGACGGCTCATCGAACGCCTCCTCTCGTCCACCCACGGGTAAGGCACCTGGCCCGGGGGCGGCGCGCTGGGGTTGCGGTTGAAGGTCTAGCCGGCCCGTGCCACCAACTCTCGTCGCGAGCCGGCGAGAGCTGAAGGCTGGGCCAGTGCTAGGCGAGTGGCCAAGAGGGCGCGCGGGGAGGCGGGCGCTCGGGCGTGACGACCGGCGCGGCGGGCAGCGGCGGCGCTGTCCCGCGCCGCCACGCTACGGGGCTGGCGTCGGAGGTGCGCGAGCCCATCGGAAGGACCGCCGAATCGAGCCCGACGCCGCCCGCCGGCGCCGTCCCCGGCGGCTCTGGCGCCCGAACGCAGCAACTCGTCAGCTGGCCTCGGCTCGCCGGCTGGCGGTGGTCACAGCCGCCCGACCCCAGCGTGCAGAGCCCGTTGTCGCAGCATGCGCAGACGACGCTCCCGGCGGGCGCTGGCGCCACTCCGACCAGGGCCGGGAGGACGCCGGTCATCAGGACCGCGGCCACCAGACGTGGATTGTGGAATCGCCCCAGGATCCTCCCCTCCCGTTCTCTCCTCTGGGCTTCAGGCTATGCGTCCCGGACACGCCACGCGCCGCGCCGAAGGGTAGGAGCCCAGCCGCCCTGACACGTTCCCCAGGCCGCCGTCATGGCCGTGAGCTCCGACGTCACCCCGGCAAGCACGATAAGGTCGGTCGCATGGCGAAGAAAGCCAAGCTCGTGGTGCTCGCCACCGGCGACCTCGCGATCCCGGTGATCGAGGCTGTGATCGAGGCCGGGCACGAGGTTGGTGCGCTGGTGGGCCAGGTGCCGCAACCGGAGGATAGCGAGTTCCTGCCCGAGGAGTGGTCGGGCGCGGCGCTGGAGAGCTGGGCCCGCGAGCGCGGCATCGAGCTGCGTCGAAGGCGGCGCCCGAGCAGCGACGCGGTGCGCCGGGAGCTCGAGGCGCTGGCACCCGATCTGGGGCTGATCGTCTCCTACGGGCGTAGCTTTCCACCCTCGCTGCTCGACGTTCCGGCACGCGGCTGGGTCAAGGTCCACTTCTCGTTGCTGCCCAAGTACCGTGGGCTGCATCCGATCCGGGCCGCGCTGTGGCACGGCGAGAGTCAGTCCGGAGCGAGCGTGATCCAGGTGACCGCGGAGCCCGACGCGGGCCCGATCCTGGAGCAGGAGAGCGTCTCGATCGAGCCCGACGAGACTTTTGGCGAACTGGCGCCGCGGGTAACGGCCGTGGGGGCGGCCCTGGCCGCGCCGGCGATCGCCCGGGTCCTGCGGAGCAAGAGCCCCAAGGTGCGCAATCAGAACGAGAAGAGCGCCAGCAGCACCCCACGCTTCGGCCGGCGTCACCGCACGTCGGCCTGGTCGCGCGACGCGGCCCAGGTCGCCCACCGCCTACGGGCGCTCTCCCCGGAGCCCGGCATGACGACCCTGATCAAGGGCGAGCAGGTGCGGATCCTGCACGGCGCGGTGGCCGAGTACATTCAGTCGCCGATCGCCCGGGCGGGCTCGTTCATCGGCCTGCGCTCCGGGCGGATCGCCGTCCTCTGCGGCGACGGCAAGGCGTTCGCCATCGACCGCTTGCAGCGCGCGGACGGCGCCACGATGAACGCCTCCAGCTTCGCCCTGGAGAAGAAGCTCCAGGCCGGCGACCGGCTGATCTGACGGCCTGCCGCCGGCAGGGCCTACTCGAGCCCGCGCGCCAGCGCCCGGGTCATCCGCTCGGTGGTGATGAACTGCCAGCTCCACTCGTCGTAGTCGGCGAGCGGGTTCGCCTCGACGATCTCCTCCTCGGTCTTGCCGGCATCGAGCAGGGCCTGAACCCGGCCCCGGGCGTCCTTCAGCATGTCCACCGCCGCCTGCAGATCCTTCTTGCTCGACAGCGGGCCGTGACCCGGGATGATTCGGGTCTCGTCGTCGGCCAGGGCGAGGATCCGCTCCTGGGCCGTGATGTAGCCGTCGATCGAGCCGCCGGAGTCCAGGTCGATGAACGGAAAGATGCCGTTGAACATCGCGTCGCCGGCGTGGATGACGTTGTCCTCGCGGAACTGGATCACCGCGTCGCCGTCGGTGTGGGCGTGCTCGACGTGGAAGACGAAGGCCTCGCGGCCGTTGAGGTGGAAGGTGACCGAGTCCGAGAAGGTGACGACCGGCAGCGCCGCCGCCGGGGCCGGGGCGCTGGTGTCGGGGCCGGTGGGCATGCCCTCGGCCTCCAGCCGCTTCCGCAGGTTGTCGTGGGCGACGATCGTCGCCTCCTTGCCCAGCACCGCGTTGCCGCCGATGTGGTCGCCGTGGACGTGGGTGTTGATCAGGAAGTCGATCGGCGCTTCGGTCAGCTCGTCGACCGCCGCCTGGACCTGGTCGATCAGCGGCGGCAGGCCGTCGTCGATCAGCACGACGCCGTCCTCGCCGATCAGCAGGCCGAGGTTGCCGCCGGCGAAGCCGCCCTGGCCCTCGATCATGTAGAGGCCCTCGGCCAGCTCGGTCGACTTGAAGGTGATCGCCGTGTCCTGGGCCAGGACCGGTGAGACGAGGACGGCCGACAGGGCGGCCGCTAGAGCGATTCCTATGCGCATGGAGATCTCCGATCTTCGGTTGGGGGTGGTTTGGCGCGGGCGCTCAGGCCTGCCGGGCGCCGAGGCGCTTGAGCAGCTGGATCTGGCCCGCGTGGTAGAGGTCGTGGGCGGCGACGCCGGTGATCAGCTGGAGGTTGCTGACCTTGCTGCCGCCCGGCCGGGCATCGAGGTCGGCCAGGCGCAGCGCGGCGACGGCGCGCCGCAGGCCGCGATGGGTCTCGGCCAGCAGGGCGACGTCGGCCTTCCAGTCGGCCTCGTCCCGGCCGTCGGGCCGCGGGAACCAGTCCGAGCCCTGGTGCGGGAACGAGCCACGCTTCTCCTCCAGCAGCCGCCGCCGGACGACGTACTTCCAGTAGGCGGCGTGCAGCGTCAGCTCCCAGATGTTGTGGCGCTCGGGGGCCGGCCGCCAGGAGGCCTGGGAAGCACCGATGCCGCGCAGCGAGCCGCGCAGATTGGTGCCGTGCCAGGACTTCGTGTCGAAGGCCTGGTCGAGGAGGGTGAGGAGAAGCTCGATCTGTCGGGCTGGCATGGTGCGCGCTCCGCCGGTCGGGAGCCGGGGGATTATCCCACGAGCTCTCCTCACGCGGCCGGTCGAGCGGCCCTGCTCGGAACACGGGCACCCCCCCGCGGGGGTTTGTGTCCTCGACGCGGTGTCCAGTACAGTCGGGCGAGTGGCGTTCCCGCCGCTGACAATCACCGAGTAGAGGAGCTTCCCCATGCGCTCGAATCTGGCGCGACTCGTCGTCGCCCTGTCCTTTCTCGTGACAGCCTTGCCGGCCGCGGCCCAGACTCGGCTGCTGCGCTTTCCCGACATCCACGGCGACCGCGTCGCCTTCTCCTACGCCGGCGACGTCTGGACCGCTCCGGCCGCCGGCGGCACCGCCGCCCGGCTCACCGCCCACCCGGGACAGGAGCTGTTCCCCAGGTTCTCGCCCGACGGCGAGTGGATCGCCTTCACCGGCCAGTACGACGGCGACGAGCAGGTCTACGTGGTGCCCGCCGGCGGCGGCGTGCCGCGCCAGCTCACCTGGTACCCGGCCACCGGGCCGCTGCCGCCGCGCTGGGGCTACGACCACCAGGTCTACGACTGGACGCCGGACGGCAAGGGCGGTCCTGTTCCGCTCGCTTCGCGCTACGGTGGCCCTGCTCGAGGACCCAGCTGTACACCGTGCTCGGTCGACGGCGGCCTGCCGGTGCAGCTGCCGATGCGCCGACTCGGGCGGCGGCGACCTCTCGCCCGACGGCGGCAAGGTGGTCTACTCGCCGCTGTCGCGCGACTTCCGCACCTGGAAGCGCTACCAGGGCGGCTGGGCGCAGGATCTGCTAGATCTTCGACCTCGCCACCCGCGAGCTGACCCAGGTCACCGACCATCCGCGGTCCGACCGCGACCCGATGTGGATCGGCGACACCATCTACTTCAGCTCCGACCGCGACGGCAAGCTGAACCTCTACCGCTACGACGTCACCTCGGCCGAGACCGACCCAGCTCACCCGCGAGGCGACCTGGGACGTGCGCTGGCCGAGCGACGACGGCACCGGGCGGATCGTCTACGAGCTGGACGGCGAGCTGCGTGGTCTACGACATCGCCGCCGGCGGCTCGACGCCGATCTCGATCACGGTGCCGGACGACGGCCTCTCGAAGCGCCCGGCGCGGATCTCGGCGGCGGGCAACATCGAGGACTTCGAGCTCAGCCCCAAGGGCGAGCGCGCGCTGTTCGTGGCCCGCGGCGACGTCTTCACGGCGCCGATCGAGAAGGGGCCGACCCGCAACCTGACCCGCAGCTCCGGCGCGCACGACAAGTGGGCGCGCTGGTCGCCCGACGGCACGCCGGATCGCCTTCATCTCGGACCGGGACGGCGAGGAGGAGATCTACCTGGTCGACCAGGACGGCTCGGGCGAGCCCGAGCAGCTCACCGACGGCGGCACCGCCATGCGCTACGCGCCGGAGTGGTCGCCCGACGGCGAGCGGCTGGCCTTCACGCGACAAGGACGGCAAGCTGTGTGTGCTCGAGCTGGCCGGCCGCCGAGATCACCGAGATCGCCGACGATCCCTGGGGTCAGATCCGCGACTACGCCTGGTCGCCGCAGCGGCGGCCACCTGGCGTTCAGCCTGCAGCAACGACCAACGGCTTCGGCTCGATCGCAGTCTGGAGCGCCGCCGACGGCGAGCTGCGCCGGGTCACCGACGAGATGTTCAACGACTTCGAGCCGGCCTGGGACCCGGACGGCGACTACCTCTACTACCTCTCCGACCGCGAGTACGCGCCGCAGATCTCGTCGATCGAGTGGAACTTCGCCACCGACCGCGAGACCTACGTCTACGCCCTGGCGCTGCGCGGCGACGTCGCCCACCCGTTTCCGGCCGAGAGCGACGAGGTGACGATCGAGGAAGAGGACGAGGAGGCCGCGCCCCAGAAGGGCGACAAGGCCAAGGGCGAGAAGAAGGGCAAGAAAGCGAAGAAGGAGGCCGAGGAAGAGGACGAGGAGGAGGAGACGCCCAAGGAGCCGATCGCCATCGACTTCGAGGGTCTGGCCGGGCGCGTCGTGCGGGTCCCCGTCGAGGCCGACAACTACGGCGGCCTGTCGGCGGTCGAGGGGCACCTGCTGGTGGTTCGCGGCGCGCCGTTCTACTACGGCCGCTCCGCCGACGTCGACAACGACCTGCACATCTTCTCCTTCGAGGAGCGCGAGGCGAAGCCCCTGGCGACGGCCATCCAGGGCTACGCGCGTCTCGGCCGACGGCAAGAAGGTCGCTCGTCGATCACGGCGGCAGCTTCACGCTCTACGACGTCGGCATGAGCGGCGCCGACTCGGCCGAGGACAGTCTCGACCGCCGGCCTGATGGTCGACCGGGTGCCGGCGGAGGAGTGGGCGCAGATCTTCGACGAGGTCTGGCGCCGGTTCCGCGACTTCTTCTACGTCGAGAACATGCACGGCTACGACTGGGCGGCCCTGCGCGAGCAGTACCGGCCGCGGCTCGAGCACGTCGCCCATCGCTCGGACCTCAACTACGTGATCGGCGAGATGATCTCCGAGCTCAACATCGGCCACACCTATGTCTCGGGCGGCGACTTCGAGATCCCGGAGCGGCCCGACGTGGCGCTGCTCGGCGCCGCGCTTCGAGCTCGACGCCGCGGCCGGCCGCTACCGCTTCGCCCGCATCTTCGCCGGCCACAACGCGGAGGACCGCTACCGCTCGCCGCTGACCGAGGTCGGCGTCGACGTCGCCCAGGGCGACTACGTGCTGGCCGATCGACGGCGAGGAGCTGGCCGGCACCGACAACCCCTACCGGCTGCTGCGCCACAAGTCGGACGGCGCGGTCGAGCTGACGGTCAACTCGAAGCCCGCCATGGAAGGCGCCCGCCAGGTCGAGGTGCGGCCGATCGACGACGAGTCCAGCCTGCGCTACCTCGGCTGGGTGCTGGCCAACAAGCGGCGGGTCGACGAGGCCACCGACGGCCGGGTCGGCTACCTGCACCTGCCGGACATGGGATCGGACGGCATCCGCGAGTTCATCAAGTGGTACTACCCGCAGATCCGCAAGGAGGGGCTGGTGGTCGACGTGCGCTCGAACGGCGGCGGCAACGTCTCGCCAGATGGTCATCGAACCGGCTTTCGCGCGAGCTGCTGGGCACCCGCTTCGCCCGCACCCGCGAGGTCGCCGCGACCTACCCGAACGAGGTCTTCAACGGTCACATGGTCTGCCTGCTGAGCGAGGACTCGGCCTCGGACGGCGACATCTTCCCGCACTACTTCCGCGCGGCGGGCCTCGGTCCGCTGATCGGCAAGCGTTCCTGGGGCGGTGTCGTGGGCATCACCAACCGCGGCACCCTGATCGACGGCGGCACCGTCTACGTGCCCGAGTTCGGCACCAACGACGTCGACGGCAACTGGATCATCGAGGGCCACGGCGTCGACCCCGACATCGAGGTCGACTTCAACGCCCGGGACTACCTGGAGGGGCGCGACCCGCAGCTCGAGCGGGGCATCCAGGAGGTGCTGGCACGGATCGAGGCGGAGCCGAGAAAGCTGCCGTCGCGGCCGGCGGACCCGGTCAAGACCCAGTAGGCATCGCGCCGGAGGCAGACCATGAGCCAGGGCATAGCCAGCCGACTCTCGCTGCTCGACCGCTACCTGACCCTCTGGATCTTCCTGGCGATGGGCGCGCGGGGTCGCGATGGGGGCCCTGTGCGCCGGCGTCCCGGCGTTCTGGAGCCGCTTCTCGGTCGGCACCACCAACCTGCCGATCGCCATCGGCCTCATCCTCATGATGTACCCGCCGCTGGCCAAGGTGCGCTACGAGGAGATGCCGCGACGTCTTCCGCAACTGGCGGGTGCTGGGCCTGTCGCTGCTCCAGAACTGGGTGATCGGACCGGTCCTGATGTTCGCGCTGGCGATCCTGTTCCTGCGCGACTAGCCCGAGTACATGGTCGGCCTGATCCTGATCGGCCTGGCGCGCTGCATCGCCATGGTGATCGTCTGGAACGAGCTCGCCCGGGGCGACACGGAGTACGCCGCGGGCCTGGTGGCCTTCAACAGCGTCTTCCAGGTGCTGTTCTACAGCGTCTACGCCTGGATCTTCATCACCGTGCTGCCGCCGCTGTTCGGGCTCGAGCGGCGCGGTGGTCGAGATCAGCATGGGCCAGATCGCGGAGAGCGTCTTCATCTACCTGGGGATCCCGTTCCTGGCCGGCATGCTGACCCGGTTCGTCCTGGTCAAGACCAGGGGCAGGGAGTGGTACGAGCGCGTCTTCATCCCGAAGATCTCGCCGGTCACCCTGATCGCGCTGCTGTTCACGATCCTGGTCATGTTCAGCCTCAAGGGCGACCGGATCGTCCGCATCCCGTGCGACGTGCTCCGTATCGCCGTGCCGCTGCTGATCTACTTCGTGGTGATGTTCCTGGTCTCCTTCTGGCTCGGCCGCAAGGTCGGCGCCGACTACAGCAAGACGGCCACCCTCTCCTTCACCGCCGCGTCGCAACAACTTCGAGCTGGCGATCGCGGTGGCGGTCGCGGTCTTCGGCATCGAGTCGGGTGTGGCCTTTGCCGCGGTGATCGGCCCGCTGGTCGAGGTGCCGGTGCTGATCGGCCTGGTGAACGTCTCGCTGGCGTTCCAGCGTCGGTACTTCAAGGGAGAGCTGCTGGAGGATCCCGCGCTGGCGGCTGCCGGGGCCGACGCGTGCAAGCCGGGTGACCGGGCAGGCTAGTCCCCGCGGCTGGCAAAGGCGCGGCCGCCGGGCGTAGCATCGCCTGCGATGAGTGGCTCGAGGGCCTTGCTGCTGGTCGGTCTCGGTGGGGTTGTCGGCTCGGTCGGCCGCTACGCCCTGAGCGGCTGGGTGCACCGTCGGCTGCCGTACGCGGCCTTCCCCCGGGGCACGCTGGCCGCCGCCTGATCCTGTGGCCAAGCCCGGGGTGGGGCGAGAACCCCGCAGCCTTCGCTATCATTGCCCCATGCCAGCCACCGCCCCCGCGGTCAAGATCTGCGACGTCTCGCTGCGCGACGGCATGCAGATCCTCAACCGCCACGGGGTGATCCCGCTCGAGGCGCGGCTCAAGCTGGTCGAGGCGCTGGTGCGGGCCGGGCTGCCCTACATCGAGATCGGCTCGTTCGTGAACCCGCGGGTGGTGCCGGCGATGCGCGACACCAGCGAGCTGCTGCGGCGGATGCCGCCCTACGAGGGGCAGATCGCGGCGCTGGCGCCGACCCTCGAGTACTACGAGCACCTCAAGCAGGCGCCGCGGGTGAACACGGTGGCGCTGTTCGTCTCGGCCTCGGAGCGCTACTCGCAGAAGAACACCCACATGAGCGTCGGCGAGGCGCTGGACGAGGCGGCCGGGGTGGCGGCGGCGGCGAGCGGCGACGGCTACGGCCTGCGCGGCTACCTCTCCTACGCCTTCCGCGAGCAGGGCCGGGAGATGCCGGTGGCCCAGGTCGAGGAGATCTGCAGCCGGCTGGTGGAGATGGGCTGCGACACGGTCGCCCTGTCCGACACCGACGGCCTGGCGACCCCGAGCGACATCGAGCGGCTGGTGGGCCACCTGGCGGGAACCATCGGTCTGGCGGCGATCGGCGTGCACCTGCACGATCGCCGGGGCCTTGGGGTCACCAACGCCTACGCCGCCTACAAGGCCGGCGTGCGCATCTTCGACGCCGCCATCGGCGGCATCGGCGGCGCCATCACGGTCAGGCACTCGGCGGGCAACGTGGCCACCGAAGAGCTGGTCTCGATGTTCGACAGCCTGGGCGTCACAACTGGCATCGACATCGAGCCGTTGATCGAAGCCGGCTGCCGGGTGTCGCAGATGGCCGAGGAGGTGGGCGACCCGCCGCCGCCGTCGAAGATCGTGCTCGACGAGATCGCGCTGCGGCGCGCCGAGATCGAGACCGAGCAGGGAGAGGCGGACGACCGCACCCTGGCCCAGCTGGCGCGCTCGCTCGTCGGACTGCTGCGGCAGGGCTATGAGGAAGAGTCCCTCACGGCCAAGCTGCACACCTTGCAGAACGCCCGCGAGCAGGTGAGCCTGTTCCTCGAGGCGCCCACCAACCGGGCGGCGGTGCTGTTCAGCCTGTTCTCGATGCTGATGGTCTCGGGCGTGGCGGCGCTGTTCGTGCGGGTGCTGCCCGAGGCGTGGCTGCCGGTGATCGAGATGGGGGTGGGGGAGGTGCCGCGGGCGCTGCCCATAGCCATCACCCTGTTCAGCCTGGCGATGGTCCTGTTGATCGGCCTGGTGCTGACCATGATCCAGGTCTCCGGCGGACTCCACTTCCGGCGCGGCGGCTCGGCCGAGGAGCGGCGCATCCTGGGCGAGGCCACCGGCGACCTGGTGGAGAACCTGCGCGCCCGCTCGGCCGTGGCCCGCCACTACGAGGTCTAGATGCCACCCGAACCCATCCCTTCCGACGACTCGGAGATCAAGTTCCACGAGGACGCCCGGGCCATGGCCGTGCAGCAGGTGCGCTCCTACGGCCAGCGGCTGGTGCGGGACGCGGCGGCGGCGGCCAAGGCGCGGCGCCACCCGCTGGTGCTGCTCAAGGACGTCCAGTACGCGGCCCAGCGGCTGCGGACCACCGGCCGCAACCGCAAGAACGTCTTCCTCCAGTTCATCGGCGCCGGTCTGCTGGGCGTCTTCCTGCAGGGCTTCACCGCCGAGATGCTGGCGGCCGAGCCCGAGCCCTGGGTGGCGGTGTTCTACGTGGTGATCGGCTTCATGGGCATCTTCGGGGTCTTCTGGTCCCTGATCCGATGAGCGAACCCGCCGTCCGATGAGCGATCCAGCCCCCCAGCCGTCTGCGCTGACGGTCGCCCGCGAAGGCGACCTGGTCTGGCTGACCCTCGACGACCCGGCGCGGGCCAACGCCCTGTCGCCGCGGCTGATCGTCGAGCTGACCGCGGTCTACGAGCGCGACTGGCGGGCCGAGGGAGTGCGCGCGGTGCTGCTGCGCGGCGCCGGCAAGCACTTCTCGGCCGGCGCCGACCTCGCCCATCTGCGCTCGCTGCGCGACGCCGGGCCGGACGAGAACCGCCGCGACTCCGAGTCGCTGCGGCGGCTGTTCGAGTCGGTGCTGCGCCAGCCGGCGCTGACCGTGGCGGCGGTCCAGGGCGCCTGCGTCGCCGGCGGCTGCGGGCTGGCCACGGCGCACGACTTCGTCATCGCCGCCGACGGGGCGCGCTTCCTCTACAGCGAGGTGCGGATCGGCTTTGTCGCCGCGCTGGTGGCCACCTTCCTGCCGCTCAGGCTGCGCGGCCGCGACATCCGCGAGCTGCTGCTCAACCCCGAGTTCGTCGGCGCCGAGCGGGCGCTCGAGATCGGGCTGATCAACCGGATCGTGCCGCGGGCCGAGCTCGAGGCGGCCGCCGAGTCGCTGGCCGGCGAGATCCTCGAGCGCGCCAGCTCGCAGTCGATCGCCAGCACCAAGGGCCTGCTGCTCGAGCTGATCGGCAAGCCCCTCGACGCCGCCCTCGAGCGCGCCGCCGAGGTCAACGCCGCCGCTCGCGCCACCGACGACTGCAAGCACGGCATCGCCACCTTTCTCGAGACCAAGGCGCCCCCCCGGTGGCGGTGACGCGGCGGCACCGCAGACGGTCCCGCTCCGCCGCGGGACCGGGGCGCCGACTTGCGCGACGGGCTGCTTGTGCTTGCCCGGACGGCTGCCGGCCGCCGCTATCCCGGCGCGGTAGAATAGCGGGGTCCAGGCGAGGCCAGACGACGGCATGACGAGCTACACCTTGAGCGAAGTGGTCCGGCGCAAGCTGCGCGAGGCGCTGCTCGAGGACCAGGATCTGCTGGTCAGCCTGCGGCGGGTGCGGCCCGCCGAGGATCCCGAACGTGCCGGCCTCTACCGCTGTCAGTGCACCGTCGCGGTCCGCCGGCCGCTCGACCCCGAGACCTCGGAGCTGCGCCAGCTCGACGTCTCGCTGCGCCAAACCGACGACGGTTTCGAGGCCTTCGACCTGACCGGCCTCGAAGGCCTGGCCAACCAGTTCGAGTAAGGGGTACCGCTGATCCCGATTGCGCGTACGCATCGCGGCGCGCTGCATCCGCGCTGGCGGCGTTGCGCTCCCTGCGACATAGCCTCCGGCTATGCCTCAGTCGCGCGCCTGGCCAGCGCGGCGCATCACACCGCGCTACGCACCCGCAATCGAGACCAGCGGCACCTCGGCTAGGGGCACCTCGGCTAGGGTTCGACCGGCAGGCCGGTAGCGCGCCACTCGTGCATGCCGCCGGGGAACTCGACGCGGCGGCGGGCGCCATGGCGCTGCAGCGCCAGGCAGGCCTCGCGGGGCGCCGGGTCGGTGGGTCCCGTGCCGACGAGGAAGAACTCGGTGGCCGCCGACGTGCCCTCCGGCAGGCCGGCCTCGAGCTCGCCCAGCGAGGCCCGCCGGGCGCCGGGGATGTGACCGGCGGCCCATTCTCGCTCGTCTCTCAGGTCGAGAACGGCGAAGGGGGGATGGGGGTGGTCGAGCCGGCGGCGAAGCTCCGCCGCGTGGGTCTGGAAGATGACGCCGTCGAAGTGCATGTCCATGGTCGGGGCGATCCTACGTCAGCAGCCGCCCGGCGGCTAGGCGGTGGGCAAGCAGGACGTGGCCCGAGAGACCAGAAACTGGAGGTCAGACCAGGCCCGAGCGTTCAGCCCAGGTGCCGGCGCAGCCAGCCTTGGGTCAGGTTGAGCGCCTGGATCAGCGCTGGAGTCGGGCCGGCGAACGGATGTACGGCGCCGAACGTGTGGCTGCCGCCGGCTACCACCTCGAGCCGGCTGTGGGCCCCGGCGGCTTCACCTAGCCTCCGGGCCTCGGCCGCCGGCACCGTCTCGTCGGCCTCGCCGTGGACGATCAACCACGGCGCTAGCCGCTCCCGTGCCGCCACCTCGATGTCGTACTCCGCGGCGCGCGCCTCGAGGTCCTCGAGCACCGAGAGGTCGAGCTCCAGCTCCTGGCCGGTGCGAGCGTTGACGATCGGCACCCGCCCGGCCCGGCGCCACCCGGCCTTGTCTTCCTCACTCAGCCGATCGAAGGTGGCCACCGCCGACCAGGTGACCAGCGCCGCGAGCGCCGGCCGTCGCGCGGCGGCCAGGATGGCGGTGCCGCCACCGCGGCTGTGACCGACGAGCCCCAGCCGCTCGGGGTCGACCCGCCCCGGAGCGATCTCGCCGCCGGCCACGGCGTCGAGCACGGCCTCGATCTCGAACACCTCCTCGCCCGGCTTGGCGTGGGCGAACGCCTCCGGATCGCTCACCATCTCCTCGCCCGGCCGCATGCCGCCGCCGCTGAAGTTGAAGCGCACGGCGGTGAAGCCGCGGGTCGCCAGCAGATGGCCGAGATGGGGAAAGAAGCCCCACTCCATGAAGCCCTTGAAGCCGTGGCAGACGACCACCGCGGGGCGCGGCCCGGGCTCGGCGGGCAGGTCGAGAAGGCCGTGCAGGACGCGGCCGGAGGGTAGAGCGAACTGGAAGGGTTGGCTTTCGGGCATGACGGCGGATTGTACCCGGGGCGGCGCGAGCCCGGTTCGGTGACTACCGCCCGAGAATCGCTGCGCCTTCGGGCGGCTGGTGGAGCCGTACGCGCCGGGGATCGTGCCGGCCTTACAACCAGACGATCGCCTACTCCTCCAGAGCTCGCCGCAGGCCCCTGCCGGCAGCTTCGAGGTCGCCCCACTCGGACACCGGCGCAATCGGTCCCCAGGCCCCATCCGGTTCGGCGGAGCCCGCGGTCAGCGTCGCCGCGGAGTACCGGTCGCGTTGAGGCCGGGTCCCTCCTACGGGCCGGCCTGCACCAGGTCGATCACCTGGACCTTGAGCTCCAGGTAGGAGGGGTGGGTCGAGCCGTGGACCACGAACGCCTTCTCGCCGAACCGGTCGACGGCCAGACCGCGGGGCTGGGCCTGGCCGTTGAGCGCCTGGACCTCGAGCACGTAGCTGCGGATCTCGGTCTGGGTGACGGCGTCGAACTCGAACAGGAAGTTGTTGTACGGGCTGCCCGGAGCGCCGAACACCTTCTTGCCCAGCGGGCCCACGGTAACGGCCGTCGGGTAGGCGCCGGTTGTCATGGTCACGACATGGCTCATGTCCGACGCATCCACCACCTGGATGCCGTACGGCGACCCGGAAGCGACGTAGAGCTCGTCGAACCGGTTGGACAGGGCGAAGTCCTGCAGGTTGCTGCCCAGGCTGCCGTGGGCGTCGTCGGCCAGATAGCCGGGGTTCTTGACATAGGTGATGTTGAACTTGTGGATCGACAGGGGCGACAGGCCACGGTCGCTGACATAGAGGATGGTGCCGGTGTCGTCGGTCTCGAGCAGCGGGTTGTAGGGCGACAGGCTCTCATTCGGCCCCAGACCGAAGTCCGTCAGCACTTTCGTGGCCTTCCAGTTGAGGACGTAGAGCCAACCGAAGGTGTTTTTCCCGGTGCCCAGGTAGACATGGCCGAGCGCGCCGAAGGCGATCGACGTGGCTTCACCGGTGACCTCCGGGGGCAGGGACCAGGATCGGGCCCTGGGCCTGTAGAGATCGATGGAGGTGAAGAAGCCGCCACCCACAACGCCCAGCGCGTGGCCGCTCTTGGTCAGCGCCATGTCGGCCACCGGGCCAGGCAGGGCGATGCGCTCGACCACCTGCTCGGTGAGGGTGTCGATGACCACTACCTCGTTGGCGGCCGAGTCACCGAGATAGACCCGGTCACGGATCTCGTCGCGCAGGATCGGCCCGAGGTTGGTGCTCAGGGTGGCGTCGATCCAGCGCGACTGGGCGCTCGCGGGCGCCGCCGCCACGGTCAGGATGGCCAGAACGACTGCGGCCAGCAGTTTCGCTGCGACGGATCTGTTTTTCCTCATGTGTCGTCCTCCTCGATAGTGGTCGGTAGGTTTCGGCTCCCACGGTTACAAGCGTACTCAATCAGGGAACCTTTGGCTGCGAAATTGTTAACAGGCGCCATTATTTCTCCGTATTCGCCGTTTCTATCTGCGCGGCCAGGAGGTCATCGCGCGGGCCCGGAGAAGAGACGGCTGTACCGACTGTGATCCTCCCGTTTCTGAACCATCTGAAGCGTGAGCCTGCTTGGGCTACACTGCCGGGGATGCCCGCAGATCCACCCGCCCCCGTGGCCCAGATAGCAGCGCGCGTCCCGCTGGACCTCGGCTCCGGCGAGCTCGCGGAGACCGCCGACGGCCTTACCGCGGCCGCCCACTACGGCGACCCCGAGGCCGAGTACCGGCGGCTGCGGGGCGACTGCGGCCTGCTCGACCGCCTCTGGGTGGAGCATCTGGAGCTGACCGGGGAGGACCGCGGGCGGTTCCTCAACGGTATGGTCACGGGTGAGACGAAGACCCTGGAGCCCGGTAGCGGCCGGTTCGTTTTCTTCACATCGGTCCAGGGCCGAGTCCTGGCCGAGGCACGGGTGGCGGCGCTCGATGAGAGCCTGCTGCTCGAGGTGCCGGCCGGACAGGCCGGGCCGATCGCTGAGCACCTGTCGCGCTACATCGTCGCGGATCGGGTGGAGGTGGCGCCGCGGCCGGACCTGCGCGCGCTGGCCCTGCTCGGGCCCGAGGCCTGGGCGGTGGCGGCGCGGCTGACGCCGGGCGCCGGGCAGCCGGAGGAGCGCTGGGCGGTGCTCCAGGCCGACTGGCAGGGAGCCAGGCTGGCTCTAGCGCGGGAAGAGCGGCTGGGAGCGCAGGCGGTCGTGATCCGCGTCGCCGAGGAGGCCGCCCGGACCGTGGCTGAGGAGCTGCTGGCGCCGCGCGACGGGGTGGCGGCCCGCCCGGTCGGCTTCGCCGCCGCTGAGGCGCTGCGGGTCGAGGCGGGCCTGGCGCGCTTCGGGCCGGACTTCGGCCCCGAGCGGTTCCCGCAGGAGGTCGGCGAGACCGACGCGCTCGATTTCACCAAGGGGTGCTACCTGGGCCAGGAGGTGGTGGCCCGGATCCACTATCGCGGCAAGGTCAACCACCGGCTTTGCGGCTTGCGGCTGGTCGCCGGCGAGCCGCCGCCGCCGGGGACCACGGTGGTGCTCGAAGGCGACGAGGTCGGCCGGTCGGGCACCGCCGTGCGCTCGCCGGCCCTCGGCGTGGGAATCGCCCTGGCGGTGCTGCACCGCAAGGCCGAGATCGGCGCGGCTGTTGGCGTCGGCGCAGGCACGGCCGAGGTCGCGGATCTGCCTTTCACCACCGACTGACCAAGCCCGGCACGAAACGCTGTGTCGGGAAGCGCCTTTCCCGAGGGCGACCCAGCGGACCGGCTCGCCGGCCTCGCCTTGGCAGCGGTTGAATCTAGACCGCGAAGGAGGAGCCGCAGCCGCAGGTGCCGACGGCCTTCGGGTTGTTGAACTTGAACCCGGCGCCGGTGGTGCCCAGGACGTAGTCGATCTCGGTGCCGCTCAAGTAGCGGGCGCTTACCGGGTCGACATAGACCTTGAGGCCGTCGAACTCGAGCACGAAGTCCGTCTCGCGGGCCTCCTCCTCGAAGTCGAGGGCGTACTCGAAGCCGCTGCAGCCGCCGCCGCGCACCGCGACGCGCAGACCGGCCTCCTCCGCCAGGCCCTCCTGCTCGCGGGTGAGCTTGATCATGGTGACCGCCTTGGTCGTGACGCTGATCGGCGCCCCGCCGGCGGGCGGCGGGGTCTGCTCGGGCTGGGTCTGTTGCGGTGTGGTCATGGCGTGTTGTCCTTTTTCGGAGCGCGGGTCGCGGCTCGGCGTCGGCGCATCAACTGTCGGGAGAGGTCATCCCGCCTTGCGAGTCTTCGGTTCTGAAGTCCCACCCTAGCGAGGGGCCGCGGCGGAGTCAATCGCCCGGCGGCTAGCCGACCTGTGTAACCCCCTTCGGGGCCGGGCATATTTCAGACGCGTGGCCCGCTAGACCATCCAGCCTCCTACCACGGGCTGCTAAGCGATCGGCACCCGGCCGGCGAAGCCGTCCTCGTAGGCGTGATAGTGGCCCAGCGCCTCCTCGGGGTAGCGCCAGCAGTAGTAGCCGTCGCCGCTGTCCCAGTCCACCAGCCACATGCCCTTGATCTCGCAGCCGAGCGCCATGATGTCCTTGGCCCAGGCCTGGACGATCCCCTGCACCGCCTCGTCCAGGTCGGCCTTGCGCTCCGCGAGCTCCTCGCTGCTCCGCAGCCGGTTGACCATCGCCTCGATCTGCTGCACCGCCCGCTCGGTCAGCTGGCGCACATGAGGGAACGTGGCGAGGGCCTCCTCGTAGGTGAAGATCCTGCCGTCGTCGCTCATCGTGGGGCGATAGTAGTGTCTCGTGCGGGGAGTGCGCTAGCCCGACCTGCGATAGCATCCCGCCGCGTCATGACCCCGGCCGACCCCCACGACCGACCCCGCGGCCGCATCGAGGTGATCGCCGGCGGGATGTTCTCGGGCAAGAGCGAGGAGCTCGTGCGGCGGCTGCGCCGGGCCCTGATCGCGCAACAGCGGATCCAGGTCTTCAAGCCGGCCGCCGACGACCGCGATCCCCCGGGCGTGCTGGTGACGCGCGACAACCGCGAGGTGGAGGCGGCCAGCGTCGCCGGCAGCGACGAGCTGCGCCGGCGGCTCGAGGACGGGGTGCAGGTGGTCGGGGTCGACGAGGCCCAGTTCTTCGATCTCGGGCTGGTCGAGCTGGTCACCGAGCTGGCCGACCGGGGCGTGCGGGTGATCGTCGCCGGCCTCGACCAGGACTACCGGCGGCAGCCGTTCGGACCGATGCCGGCGATCCTCGGCCTGGCCGAGTACGTCGACAAGATGCACGCGGTGTGCGTGCGGTGCGGCGGCGCCGCCCACTACAGCCAGCGGATCGCCGGCGGCCGCGAGCAGATCCAGGTCGGCGACACCGGCGCGTACGAGGCCCGCTGCCGCGCCTGCTACGAACCTTACGAACCCTAGAAGGGCCGACACGGAGGTCGACCGCTACGGGGTCTCCAGGCTCTCGATGGGGATCGGCCGGTTGCGCTCGTCGACGCGGACGAAGACCAGCCGGGCCTCAGTTACCTTGACCGTGCCGCCGCCGCGGATGCGGCGCTCGGCCTCGACCGAGACGCCGACCGTCACCGAGGTCCGGCCCTGCTTGAGGATGCGGGTGTAGAAGCTCACCAGGTCGCCGACGAAGACCGGCTCGAGGAAGTCCACCTCGTGGATCGCCACGGTGACCAGCCGGCCGCGCACCCGGCGGTGCGCCTCGACCGCTCCCGCCTGGTCGATGTAGGAGAGGATGATGCCGCCGAAGATGGTGCCAAGCGCGTTGGTGTCGCGCGGCATCATCATGACGCGGATCGCCAGATGGGGCTTGTCCTCGGGCGGCGTCTCAGGGATCGGCTGGGGCATGGGCTCGGGCATCTGGTCGGACATCAAATCTCCTTCTCGCGGGCGGCGTCGACGGCTCGCCGCACCGCGTCGGCCGGAGTGTCGGCCTGGATCAGGCGCGCCGGCGCGACCCCGGCATGCGGCTCCAGCCGCCAGCTCTCCAGGCAGACGACCGGGATGCCGTGTTTGGCCGCCATGGAGATCTCGTTGAGCGTGCCCCAGCCGCCGCAGACGGCGACGATGGCGTCGGCCGAGAGAACCAGCACCTGGTTTCTCGCCTGGCCCAGCCCGGTGTAGATCGGCAGCTGGATGTAGGGGTTGGGCGGCGAGGCGGCGACGCTGGCGCCTGGCAGGATGCCCACCGTCAGGCCGCCGACCGACCGCGCGCCCTCGGCCGCGGCCGCCATGACGCCGCCGCGGCCGCCGCACAGCAGCACCGCCCGACGACCGATCTCGCGCCCGGTCTCGAAGGCGAGACGGCGGCAGCGCTCGTCACAGTCGCCAGCGCCGATGACGGCGATGCGGAGGCCGGCCGGGTCCATCGGCGCATGGTATCCTGCGGTCTCGCCGATCTGATTCTCGGGAACGCCTGATTCGTGCCGAAAGACGCCGATCGCGAGGCCACGCCCGACCCGGAGCTCGTAGCCGCCGTCGGGGCCGGCGACGCCGAGGCGCTGGCGCGGCTGTACGACCGCTTCTCGGGCATGCTGCTGGGCCTTACCCACCGCATCCTCGGCGACGCCTCCGAAGCCGAGGAAGTGCTGCAGGAGGCGTTCCTCCAGGTCTGGAACCAGGCCGGCCGCTACGACCCGAAACGCTCGTCGGTCTCGACCTGGCTGGTGCTGATCACCCGTAGCCGGGCCATCGACCGGCTGCGCAGCCGCAAGGTCAAGAACCGCACCCTGCTCGCGGTGCAGCAGGAAAAGCGGGGCAGCCATACATCCCCCGAGGGGGCCGCGGACGTATTCAGGCAAGAGCGAGCACGGCGGTTGCGACGGGAGATGGCGCTGTTGCCGCCGGAGCAGCGAGAGGTTCTGGAGATGGCTTTCTTTCGCGGCATGACTCAGACCGAGATCTCGAATCAGACCGGCATACCCCTCGGCACCGTCAAGACCCGATCGCTGCTGGCGATGCGCAAGCTGCGCGCGGCGCTGAGCGAGGACATCGAGGAGTTGCTGTGAGCGACGAGCCGACCCGGAAAGACCCGCCGGACGCAGACGTCGTCGAGCGCTTGCTCGATGAGCTGGCATGGGGCCCGGAGGGCGCCGCCTCGACCGGCGGCGGCGCGGCCGGTAGCCTGGCGGCCGCCGAAACTGGGGCGGGCGGCTCTGCGGCTGGCGACGTTGCGGCCCGCGCCGTTGCGGACAGCGGGGCCGCGACCGGGGCGCGCCGAGAGTATCTGGAGATTCTCGGCCTGCTGGGTGCGGCGGTCGAGCCGATCGACCCGCCGCCGGCGATCCGGGAACGGTTGCTGGCCGAGGTGCGGGCCGAAGACGCGGCGACGACCGCTGCGGCGACGACCGCTGTGGCAACGACGGCCGCGGTGACTACGGCCGCGGCAGCGACGGCCGCCTCGGCGGCCCCGGTGGCGCCGGTGTTGGCGATGCCGGCGGCCACCGCTCCGGCCGCCGCCCCGATACGCCGCTGGGCGCTGCCCCTGGCCGCCTCCCTGGCTCTGGCCCTGGCCGGTATCTCGGGCTATCAGGCGGTCCAGCTGGCCGGCCAGCGAACCACGATCGACGAGCTCTCGCAGCGGCTGGACGAGGTCGAGGCGCGCGCGTCCACCGTCGTCGGCGTGCAGAATCAACTAGCCGAGATGCGCCAACGGATGGCGCTGATCACCAGCCGAGGGGTCGAGATCTGCGCCCTCAGGCCGATGGCGGTCGAGGCGGGCTTTGCCGGCCCGAACTGGACCGACTCCCACGGCGTCCTATACGTCGCCCCCGACCACCAGCACTGGTACCTGACCATCGAAGGGCTGAACCCCTGCAAGCAGGGCCGCTCCTACCAGCTGTGGTTCGTCCCCGCCGACGGCGAGCCGGTGAGCGCCGGCACCTTCGACGTCGGCCCCGGCGTGCGGGTTGAGCTGAGCTCCGACACCATGCCCCACGCCACCCGCGCCGTCACCATCACCCTCGAGCCGGCCGGCGGCTCGCGAGAGCCCACCGGGCCGGCGGTGTTGCATGGTGACGAGGTGATGGCGATTCTGTAGCGGCCGGGTGACGACCGCCGGCGCGCCAGGTGGCTAGCGCTTCGCCGGGCGCGATGGCCGCAGCTCGAGTCTGGACGGCAGCGCCCGGTCGGGGTAGCGCAGCAGGTCGGTCACCGCCCGCGCCACGTCGTCGGGCTGGAGCTTCCAGGCGGCGCCGCCGCCGGAGCCGAAGTCGGTGGCGACGCTGCCCGGCAGGATGGCGCAGACCCGGATGTCGTGCTGGCGCAGGTCGAGCATGGCGGCGTCGGAGAGGCCCAGCAGGCCGTACTTGGAGGCGTTGTAGGCGGCGCCGCCGGCGAAGGGGTGGCGGCTGGCGAGCGAGGCGATGTTCAAGATCCAGCCGCCGCCGCGGCGCTTCATCTGCCGGGCGGCGGCTCGCAGGGCGGCGAAGGCGCCGTGGAGGTTGGTGTCGAGGATGCGGCGCCACTCCTCGAGCGAGATCTCGTCCACCGGCGCGAAGCCGCCGACGCCGGCGTTGTTGACCAGGCAGTCGAGGCGGCCTTCGGCCTCGGCGACGCTGTCGATCCAGTCGGTCACCGCCTGCTCGTCCCGGACGTCGACGGCGGCGCCGGCGACCCGGTCGTCGTGCTCGCCGGCGAGCTCCGCCATGGCGGCGTCCACCGAGGCTCGGGAGAGGCTCGAGAAGCGCACCCGCCAGCCCTCGGCCAGCAGCGCCTCGACCACCGCCCGGCCGATGCCGCGGCTGCCGCCGGTGACGGCGGCGACGCGATCGTTCCGTGAACCGGCGGCGGTCATCCGGCGAAGACTATAGTGGACACCGGACCCGGACGTTCCGACGCCGGGTCTGCGAGGGCCCGGTCAGGGAGGAGCGGTTCGGAAGGTCCGGGCAAGGAATAACCACTGACATTGAGGCTGTTGGCTGGTCTGAACGGAGGTTGACCAAATGTTCTTCGACCCGATGTATCTGATGCTCATGGTTCCGGCGCTGCTGCTGTCGCTGTTCGCCAGCTGGAAAACCAAGAGCGCCTTCAAGAAGTACTCCAAGGTGCGTACCCTCAACGGCATGACCGGCGCCCAGGCGGCGCAGATGATGCTCGACCGGGCGGGCATCACCGACGTCAAGGTCGTTTCCACCCGCGGCTATCTGTCGGACCACTACAACCCGCTCAACAAGACGCTGGCGCTCTCCGAGCCGGTCTACGGCACGCCCTCGGTGGCGGCGGTGGGCGTCGCCTGCCACGAGGCCGGACACGCCATCCAGCACGCCCGCAAGTACGCGCCGCTGTGGCTTCGCTCGGCGCTGGTGCCGACGGCCAACATCGGCTCCAAGGTGGGCTACTACGCCATGTTCGGCGGCCTGATCCTGATGTCGATGAGCGGCAGCCCGGCCCTCGGCCAGGGCATCGTGCTGCTCGGCGCGCTGCTGTTCTCGGCGGTGCTGCTGTTCCAGATCGTCACCCTGCCGGTGGAGTTCGACGCCTCGGCGCGGGCCAAGCGCCTGGCCTTCGAGTACGGCATCGTCACCGGCCAGGAGCGCGGCGGCGTCAGCGCCGTGCTCAACGCCGCGGCGATGACCTACGTGGCGGCGGCGGTCTCGACCCTGATGACGCTGCTGTACTTCCTGCTGCGGTCGGGGCTACTCGGCGGACGGCGCTAGCCTGCATTCGTCGGCGCAGTCGACAGGTCGTAAGACGGGCTGCCGCCCGGTGGGTGTCGGCTCGGCCGTTTCGGGTCTTCCGGTGCGCCTGAGCATGAGGCGGCTCATGGTCGTCGCCTTGCTGGCGGCGCCGGCCGCCTGGGCTGCCGAGCCGCTGCAGGTGACGCTTCTGGGCACCGGCAACCCGCGGCCGTCGATGGAGCGCTTCGGGCCGGCCATCTACGAGGCGGCGGGGGTCACGATCACCGCCTTCGAGGTCGACCACGGCGACGGCATCGTGCCCGCCTACGGTTACCGGATCGACTACGGCGAGCACTCGGCCGCCTTCTCCGGCGACATGCGCTACGACGAGCGCATCGTCGCCCACGCCAAGGGCGTCGACCTGCTGGTCATGGAAGTGATCAGCGTCGAGGTCGAGCTCGCGCGCGCGGCGGTCAAGAGCGAGGCGGCGATCGCCAAGGTCATCTCGCACCACATCTCGCCCGAGCAGGCCGGCAGCCTGTTCGCGCGGATCAAGCCGCGGCTGGCGGTCTACTCGCACATCGTCCCGTCGCCGGCGGCGGCCGAGGACCTCATCCCGCCCACCCGCCGCGCCTGGGCGGGGCCGCTGGCGGTGGGCTACGACCTGATGACGATCCGCATCGGCGAGACGGTCGAGGTCTACCCGCGACCCGTCGTCGCCGACGACTGAAGTTTCCCGCGAGCTCGCCGGCTGCCCGCGGCGCGCCTACGCGACCGGCTCGCCGAGGATCGACTGCAGCTCGGCACGGCGGTCGTCCAGGTCGCTGTCGCTGGCGGCTTCGAGCACCAGGCGCAGGAACGGCTCGGTGTTCGACGGCCGGACGTTGAACCACCAGTCGGGGTACGCGACGCTGATGCCGTCGAGGTAGTCGATCTGGCCGTCGGCGTACTTCTCGGCCAGCTCCTCGATCTTCGCCGCCTTGTCCTCGACCTCGAAGTTGATCTCGAGGCTTTTGGCGTAGCGCAGCAGCGGCTCGACGTGCTCGGAGAGCGCCCGGTCGCCTTTCCACAGCAGGTTCAGGACCTCGACCACGGCGAGGACAGCGCAGTCGGCGTAGTAGTTGTCCTTGAAGTAGTAGTGGCCGGCCAGCTCGCCGCCGAAGATGCCGTCCTTCTCGCGCAGGGTGGCCTTGATGAAGGAGTGGCCGACGCGCTCGCGGACCGGCTGGCCGCCCTTCTCGAGGATGTACTCGGCCACGGCGCGTGAGGAGCGCAGGTCGTAGATCACGTGTGAGCCCGGCGCCCGGGCGAGCAGCTCGCCGCCGATCAGGGCGGTCATCAGATCGCTGCCCACCGGCCGGCCGCGCTCGTCGACGAAGGCGGCGCGGTCGGCGTCGCCGTCGAACGACACCCCCAGGTCGGCCTTCTGCTTCTTGACCTCGCGGCAGAGATCCTCGAGGTTCTCCATCTTGAGCGGGTTGGCTTCGTGGTTGGGGAAGGTGCCGTCGAGCTCGAAATAGAGCGGCACCAGCTCGATGCCCAGCTGCTCGAGCAGCGGCTGGTAGATCGAGCCCATGCCGTTGGCGGCGTCGACCACCACCTTGAGCCGCCGCGCCTCGTCGGGCCGCTCGACGAAGAACATCACGTGGCGCCGGTAGTCGTCGAAGACGTCGCCCTGCTCGAGGCTGCCGCGCCGATCGGCCACCGGCAGGTCGCCCGAGGCGACCATCTGCTCGAGCAGCGGGATGCCGTGGTCCCCCGAAACCGGCCGCGCCTCGCGCAGGCTGAACTTCATGCCGTTGTAGCGGGCCGGGTTGTGGCTGGCGGTGACCTGGACGCCGCCGGCGGCGCCGAGGTGGCCGACCGCGAAGTAGTTCATCGGCGTGGTGGCGAGGCCGATGTCGACGACGTCGAGCCCGGCGGTGCGCAGGCCGTCGATCAGCGCCTCCATGAGCGGCACGCTGTGCGACCGCATGTCGCGGCTGACCACGATCGGGCCGCCGGCTTCGTCGTCCTCGACGAGGCGGGCGAACGCCTGGCCGATCTTGCGCGCCGTGGATTCGTCGATCTGATCCGGATAGATGCCGCGGACGTCGTACGCCTTGAAGATGCCTGCCATTGCCTTAGGTCCTTTCAATCGCCAGCGCGAAGCTCATCGACTCGACCGGCGCGGGCTCCAGCGCAGCGTCGTCGCCGGGCGTCAACTCGACCGCCAGGGTCTCGTGGGCGATCCAGTCGTGGTGGGTTTCGATCGCCGCCGCCAACTCGGCGTCGGCGCGGTAGCGTACCCGGATGCGGTCGGCGTAGTCGAGATCCGCCGCCTTGCGCGCTGCCTGGATGCGGTGCACGACCTCGCGTGCCCAGCCCTCGGTGACGAGCTCCGGTGTGAGCTCGGTCTCGAGAGCGAGCAGCAGCTCGCGGTCGCCCTGGGTGGCGGTGCCTTCGCGCTCCACCAGCCGCACCTCGACGTCGGCGGCGTCGAGCTCGACCGTCTCGCCGTCGACCTCGACGCGGAGGCGGCCGGCGCTTTCGAGCTCGGCGGCCAGCCGGTCGCCGTCGGCCGCGGCCAGGGCCTGCTTGAGCGCCGGCATCCGCCGGCCCAGCCGCGGCCCCAGGCGGGGGAAGACCGGCACCACCTCGTGGTGGACGTAGTCGGTGCGCTCGCGCGCCCAGTGCACCTCGCGCACGTTGAGCTCGTCGCGCAGCAGGTCGAGCTGCGGCTGGACCTTGTGCTCGAGCGTCGCGTCGGCGGTCACCAGGGTGACGGCGCCGAGCGGCTGGCGGGTCTTGAGGCCGTGGCTGTTGCGCGCGGCGTGCCCCAGACTGACGATCCGCTGCACCGCGGTCATCGCCTCGTCCAGGGCCGGGTCGGCGCGGTCGACACCGGCAGCCGGCCAGCTCTCCAGGTGGACGCTGTCCGCCGCGCCGGCGGCGCGGCCGCGGCACAGGTGCTCGTGCAGTACCTCGGCCAAGAAGGGCGTGAAGGGGGCGATCAGCCGCGCCAACGTGCTGAGCACCTCGTAGAGGGCCTGGTAGGCGCTCTCCTTGCCGGCTTCCCGCTCGGCGGCGCCGGCCCAGAAGCGGTCGCGGCTGCGGCGGATGTACCAGTTCGTCAGGTCGTCGACGAAGCGCTCGATGCCGCGCGCCGCCTCGACCACCCGGTAGCTCTCGAGGTGCTCGGTGGTGGCGTCGATCAGCCGATCCAGCCGCAGCAGGATCCAACGGTCGAGCGGCGGCCGGTCGGCGAACTCGGGCGCCGGTCCCCCGGGCTGCCAGCCGTCGAGGTTGGCGTAGATGGTGAAGAACGACAGGGCGTTCCACAGCGGCAGGATGAACTTCTGCGCCCCCTCGCGCACCAGCCGGGCGGAGAAGCGGGCGTTGACCTCCGGGTTGTTGATGCAGAAGTACCAGCGCAGGGCGTCGGCGCCGGTCTCGGGCATGACCTCCATCGGATCGACGACGTTGCCCAGCCGCTTCGACATCTTGCGGCCCTGCTCGTCGTTGATGTGGCCGAGGACGATGCAGGTCTTGTAGGCCACCGAGTCGAACAGCAGTGCGCCCAGCACGTGCAGGGTGTAGAACCAGCCGCGCGTCTGGTCGACCGCCTCGGAGATGAAGTCGGCCGGGAACTGGCTGGCGAACAGCTCACGGTTCTCGAACGGGTAGTGGTGTTGGGCGAACGGCATGGCGCCGGAGTCGAACCAGGCGTCGATGACCTCTTCGACGCGGCGCATCTCGCCGCCGTCGCAGCCGGAGCAGGGCCAGGCGAGCTCGTCGATGGACGGCCGGTGGGGGTCGAATTGCTCGCGATCGTAGGGGTTCGCGGGCGGCGTGGTGCCGGCGGCGGCGAACAGCTCTTCGTAGGAGCCGATCACCTGGCGCCCCTCGCACCCGGTGCACTGCCAGACCGGCAGCGGCGTGCCCCAGTAGCGCCGGCGCGACAACGCCCAGTCGACCATCGACTCGAGCCAGTTGCCGAAACGGCCGTCGCGGATGTGCTCGGGGTGCCAGTCGACGGTGCGGTTGAGCTCGATCAGCCGCTGCTTGGCCGCGGTGGTGCGGACGAACCAGCTGAGCGAGGCCCGATAGACCAGCGGCTGGTCGCAGCGCCAGCAGAACGGGTAGCTGTGGCGGTAGCGGGCGTCGTGCAGCAGCCAGCCGCCGGCACGCAGCGCGCGCAGGATCTCGCGGTCCGCCTCCTTGAACCACAGGCCGGCGAACGGCTCGATGCCGCGCCGCTTCTCGATGCGGCCCTCGGCATCGACGGTGAGGAAGAATGGCAGGCCGTGGCGCACGCCGCTGCGGTAGTCGTCCTCGCCGAAAGCGGGCGCGGTGTGGACCAGGCCGGTGCCCTCGCTGGCGGTGACGTAGTCGGCGGTGAAGACGCGCCAACCGTCGGCGTCGGAGGGCGGCGGGCTGAAGGAGCTCTTCTCGGGGACCCGGTCGGCCGGTTCGGTGGCGAACGGCCGGTCGTAGCGCAGGCCGGTGAGGGCCGCGCCGCGCACCCGAGCCACCGGCGGCAGCTGCCGCAAGTCCTGGCGGCTCTCCTTGCCGCCCGGCTGGTAGACGACCTCGGTCTCGAGGTCCTCGGCGAACAGGAGCAGGCCGCCGCCCGCCGGGTGCTCGACGATGCGGTAGACGAGGTCGGCGTGAACCGCCAGTCCGGAGTGGCCCAGCAACGTCCACGGGGTCGTGGTCCACGCCACCAGGCGCAGCCCGGAGGGCACCGGCCAGTCGTCGCCGTCCACCGTGGCGATCGTCTGGCCCTCGCGGACCGGGAAGGCGACCCAGATCGAGGGGTCTTCGGCGTCCTTGTAGTTCTGCGCCACTTCGTGGCTGGAGAGCGTCGTGCCGCAGCGGGCGCAGTAGGGCTGGATCTTGTAGTCCTCTTCCAGCAGCCCCTTGCGGTAGAGCTCGGCGAGGGCCCACCAGACGGACTCGATGTACTGGTTGCTGTAGGTGACGTAGGCCCGGTCGAGGTCGACCCAGTAACCGACCCGTTCGCTCATCTGGCGCCACTGGCGCTCGTAGACCGCGACGCTGTCCAGGCAGGCGCGGTTGAACTCGGCGATGCCGTATTCCTCGATCTGCTCCTTGCCCGAGAAGCCCAGCGTCTTCTCGACCTCGATCTCGACCGCCAGGCCGTGGGTGTCCCAACCGGCCTTGCGCGCCACGTGCTGGCCGCGCATGGTGCGGAAACGCGGGAACAGGTCCTTGACCACCCGGGTCACCACGTGGCCGACGTGGGGCTTGTTGTTCGCGGTTGGAGGGCCGTCGTAGAAGACGAAGGCTGGGCCGTCGGCGGTCCCCTCGAGGCTGCGCTCGAAGATCCGCTCGTCGCGCCAGCGGTCGAGCACCCGTCGCTCCAGCTCGGGGAACGGATAGCCGGTGGCGACGGCGGGAAAATTGGCGCGGCTCATGTCCAGGGACGGGGGGTCGGGGGTGGGCGGAGCGGCGACGGCTCAGGCGGCGAGGGCCGCGAGGTGGCCCTCCAGCTTGCGGCAGAAGGCGTCGGCCTGCTCGTGGTGGGGAAGGTTGCCGCTGTTCTCGAACACCTCGAGCGCCGCCGCCGGCTGGTCGTGCAGCCACAAGTCGGCCGACTCCACCGGCGGTGCGCTGGCGTGGCGGCCCCAGGCCAGCCAGGGAGGGCTCTCGAGCCGCGCCAGGGCGCGGCTAGCCCGGTGGTTGGAGTAGCCGCTGAGATAGGCCGCCAGGGCGCCGTGGGCGCCCGGCTGGTGGCTCGAACGGTACAGCTGGTCGATCGCCGCCGCGTCCGCCCGCTCCGGCGCGGCGTAGGCCTCGCGGCGCAGGTAGTGCGCCAGACCGGCGCGGCTGGTGTAGAGGTTGAGCGCCGAGGTGCCGAGCACCGGCAGCCGCAGCAGGCGGTAGACCAGGGCGTCCTTGACGTCGGGCTCGTCGCCGTGCAGGTCGATGCCCGACGGCACCACCAGGCCCAGGGCGTGCACCAGCTCCGGCCGATCCGCCGCCACCTGGACGGCGTAGGCGCCGCTCAGCCCGGCACCGACGACCGTCGCCCGGCGGCGCACCACGTCTTCGAGGAAGTCGAGGATCAGCCGCATGTAAAGCTCGCCGTCGTAGTCGATCCGGGGCTTGTCGGATCGGCCCCAGCCGATCAGATCCGGCACGTAGACTTCGTGGCGGTCGGCCAGGATCTCGGCCGCCAGGCGCCACTCCTCGCCGCTGTGCCCCGGGCCGAAGGAGTGCAGCAGCACCAGCGGGTCGCCGGCGCCCAGCTTCTGGAACCGGATCTCGCCGTGCCGCCAGGCGTAGCGGTGGGCGGTGCCCCAGCGGGCCGCCGCCAGCCGGCCCGTGCGCCGGGCGATGACGGCGTTGGCCAGGGCCGGGATGCCGACCGCCGCGCCGCCGAGCAGCAGGCCCTGTAGCAGCCGCTTGCGGCGCTTGCGCTTCTGCTCTTGTTGCGAGGTCTGGGCCGCCATGGGGAAAAAACGATAGCACGCGCCCGCGGCTAGAATCGGCGCCGGGCATGGCTGGAACAACCGATTCGAGCGGGGAAGAGGGCTGAGTCGGTGGGCCGGGAGCTGTTGATCGTCTGGGCCGGCCGCCGCCGGCGTGACGCCTGGGACCGGATGTGCCAGCCCTACCGTGAGCGCATCGAGCGCCAGATGCCGCTGACCGAGTCGGCCGTGCGAGTGGCGGCCGCCGGCGAGGGCCGGGAGCGGCGCCGCGCCGAGGGCCGGGCGCTGCTGGCCGGCCTGCCGTCGCCGTGCTACACGGTGGCCGTCGATCGCCGCGGCAAGGCGCGGTCTTCGCGGGCGCTGGCCGACTGGCTGGGCCGGCGGCGGCGCGAGTGGCCGCACCCGATCGCCTTTGTCCTGGGCTCGGACGTCGGACTGTCCTCCGAGCTCGTCGCGGCGGCCGACGACAGCCTCTCCTTCGGTCCGCTCACCCTGCCGCACGAGCTCGCCCGGCTGGTGCTCTACGAGCAGCTTTATCGGGCACTGTCTATTCTGGCGGGAATGAATTACCATCGGCCGCGGTTGTAAAGGCCCGATCGCTTCGGGGTGGCCCGAGCGGCGAAGAATTCGAGCGTTAGAGAGTCGAGGAGGCTGAGTTGGCCAAAGCCAGACAGACCAAGGTGGGCACCAAAACACCCATCAAGCGCGATCGCCTCGAGGTGATTCGCAAGAGCCTGCAGAGCCAGCGCCAGGAGATTCTCGACCTCTACGAGCACGATCTGCGGGTCGGCCAGCAGGCCAGCGACGAAGCCTCCGAGGACGTCGTCGATCGCGCCAACAACGCCTACCAGCGCGAGTTCATGTTCAACTTGAGCGGTGGTGAGCGGAAGCTCCTGCGGCAGGTCGAGGGTGCGCTGGAACGTCTGGACCTGGGTGAGTACGGCACCTGCGAGCACTGTGACGAGTCGATCGGGGCGCAGCGCCTGAAGGCGGTCCCCTGGGCTCGCTACTGCGTCGAGTGCCAGGAGAAAGAGGAGCGCGGCTCACTGGAGTGAGGCGCTAGCCGATGCGCCTGCGGACTTTCGTCGGGATCCTCGTCGCGCTGCTGGTCGTCGTCGCAGTCTCCTACCTCAGCCATCTCAACGTCGAACTGCTCAGCGAGCGGTTCGAGATCACCACCGGCAGGTCGATCCCACTCTACGGAGTGGTGCTCGCGGTCTTCCTGCTCGGCTTCCTGCCGGTGGTCACGGTGCTGCTGGTCAAGACGCTCAAGGGCGATCTGGCTCTGCGCCGCGAGCGGCGGCTGAGCCGCGAGGCGAAGAGCCGCGGCGGCAGCTTCCGCCGGGCCGTTGACTACCAGGCGGACGGCCAGTGGAGCCGGGCCTCGTCCGAGTTGAGCGCCCTGCTGGCCGAGCAGCCGGAGGCGTTCGCCGCGCTGCTCCGGCACGGCGAGGTGCTGCGCCACCAGGGCAAGGTGCAGGAGGCCCTGGAGGTGCACCGCCGGGCATCGGTGCTCTATCCGCACAGCGTCGCCGTCCTCTACCAGTTGGCCGATGACTACGAGGTCCTGGGCGAGGTCGAAGTGGCGCGCCAGATCCGCGACCGGGTGCTGCGGGACTATCCCGGGGTCGGGCTGCGGGTGCTGCGCCGCCGACGCAACACGGCGCTCGGCGCCGGTGATTGGAAGGCCGCCTCCCAGCTGCAGGAGAAGATCCAGACGTTGCTCAGCGACGACGAGGAGGCCGCCGGCGTCGAGCGCCAGAACGGCGTCCGCCTCGGTCTGGCCTACCAGGAGGCGGTGTCGATGCTCGAGGCCCGCCGGGTGGAGGAGGCGAGCGAGATCCTCCGGCGGCTGATCGAGCAGGAGCCGCGCTTCGTTCCGGCCGCCATCATGCTGGGCGAGGCGGCGGCCCTGGCCGGCGACGACGCCAAGGCGGTGGCCGAGTGGCGAGCCGGCTTCCAGCGCACGGGCAGCCCGGTCTTTCTGCAGCGGATCGAGGACTTCTTCATCGAGAGCGAGCGGCCGATCGAGGCGATCGAGACACTGCACGGGTTGATCACGAGCGCCGCCGACGATCTGCTGCCGCGCTTCTTCCTCGGCCGTCTCTACCACCGGCTGGAGATGCACGACAAAGCCCTCAAGGCGCTCGACGGCCTTGGCGACCGGATCCAGGGCTCGCCGGCCTACCACCTGCTGCTGGCCAGGATCCATCAGCGGCGAGGCGATGTGGGCCTGGCGGTCGACTCCTATCTGGCCAGCGTCCAGGAGGCGGGCATCGCCGCCGCCGAATACGCCTGCCGCATCTGCAACACCAGATTCTCCAGCTGGCAGGACCGGTGCGAGCTGTGCGGCTCGTGGAACTCGGTCGAGTTCGACTTCGAGGTAGAGGCCGCGGCCGGCGAGCTCGGCGCGCGGTCGCGGCCGCTGTGGGCGGTCTACTCCGAGACGGGCATGGCCGGCATCGACCGGGAGTAGCCTGCCGCCGCCCGTGAGTCTCGACGAGGTCCTCGAAGCCGTCGGCGCCGGCCGGCGCAGCCCGCTCTATCTGGTGGCGGGCGACCGCGTGCTGGCGGAGCCGGCCGCGGTGCAGCTCGGCGAGCGGCTTGCCGCCCAGGCGGGTTGCGAGCTCGAGCTCCACCGGCGGCCCGAGAACCTCGGCCGGATTCTCACCGACCTGCGGACCTTCTCGCTGTTCTCCACCGCCAAGGTGGCGGTGGTGGTCGACAGCGCGGTCCTGGCGAACCTGGCGGCGGCGGCGTCGCTGCTGGCCGAGGCGACGAGCGAGCTGCCGGTGGCCGCCGGCGACGAGCTGCCGCCGGCCCAGCGTCGGGCGGCGGCGCGGCTGCTCCAGGTGCTGCGCCTCTATCAGCTCGACCCGCGGACGGGCGCCGCCACGGAGGTCATCGACCAGCTGCCGGCCGCCGCCTTCGCCGGCAAGAGCGGCCGCAAACCGGCCGCCGCGAAGCTGGCCGAGCTCAGGCAGGGGCTGGCGGAGCTGCTGGACGCGGCCCGCGCCGGCGGGCTCGAGGGCCGCGCCGAGGGGGATCTGGCGATGCTGGCGGAGGTCCACGAAGGCGGCCTGCCGGAGGGGCACTCGCTGGTGCTGGCCGAGAGCGGGGTGGCCCGCGACCATCCGCTGGTGGCCGCCCTGGCCGCCAGCGGCGCCCTGGTCGAGCTCGAGCGGGTCGAGCCGGGCCGGCGCGGGGGCTGGCAGGGCCTCGCCGAGTTGGCCGCGGAGCTCGAGCGCCAGACCGGCGTCGGCATCGATCGCCGGGCGCTGGAAGAGCTCGCTCGGCGCACCTTGCAGACCGCCCGCCCCGAGCGCGGCGCGGCGCGTGGCGCGGCGGCCGGCGCGGCGGCCGACAGCACGTCTCGCTTCGCCGCCGAGTACCGCAAGCTCGCCTCGCTCGCCGGTGGCGGCGGCGTGATCGACAGCACCCTGGTCCTGGGCGCGGTGGAGGACCGCGGCGAGGAAGACCCGTGGCAGATCCTCGATCGGATCGGCGCCGGCGCCGGGTCGGAGGCGATCCTCCGGCTGCGCCGGCTGCTGGCCGCGGCCGATGACCCGATCGCTGCCCGGCTGTCGTTTTTCGGCCTGGTGGCCGAGTTCGCGCGCCACCTGACCGCGGTGGGCGGCAGCCTGGCCCGGGGCGGAATCCCGGCCGGGGTTCGCAGTTACGGGCGGTTCAAGGACTCGGTCGCGCCGAAGCTGCAGCGGGAGCTGGCCGACGGCGTGGCCAGCCCGCTGGCGGGCCTGCACCCCTACCGCCTGCACAAGGCCTATCTCGCCGCTTCCGGGGCGCCGCGCGACGGCCTCGAACGGCTGCCGGTTCGGCTGCTCGAGACCGAGCTGTTGCTCAAGGGCGAGTCCAGCCGGCCGCAGGTGGCGCTCGAGGGTCTGGTCGTGGAACTGGCGGCGCTGGCCGCCGGTCGTTGACGCAGGCCCGAGCGACCTTCCCCCCGCGGCTCGGAGCCCCGCGGCGGCGGACGGGCTCAGGCCCTGCCCGGTCGGTCGGCAGGGAAGCCGAACCGCAGCCTGAGGCGCCGGAACTCGGCCATCACGTCGTCACGTTCGCGCTTGCGCAGGTGGCTGCGCCGGGCATAGAGGCGCTTGTAGAGCGGCACCAGGTCGGCGAACTCGCCGCGCAGCCAGGGCCAGAACCGCAACCGTGCCGCCGGGCGGAGGAAGAGCGGCGAGCCGACGACGTCGAAGGCCCCGGCCTCCCGCGCCGCCTCGAGCAGCGGCGCGATGACCGCCGCCCGGTCGGTGATCCGGGGCAGGATCGGCATGCAGTGGAGGCGTGTGGCGATGCCCTCGCCGGCCAGCCGGGCGAGGGCGCGCAGCCGGGCGCGGGGGTCGGGCGCCTGGGGCTCGAGCCGGCGTGCCAGCTCGGGGTCGGCGGTGGTGATCGCCAGGTTCACGGTTACCGTGTGCCGCCGGTCGAGCTCGACCAGAAGCGGCAGGTCGCGGATGATCAGCGGCGACCTGGTGGCGATGGTCAGATCCAGCCCGGCGGCGCCGCGCAGGACCTCGAGCAGCGACCGGGTGACGCCGTATCGTCTCTCGGCGGGCTGGTAGGGGTCGGTGACGGTGCCGATGGCGATCCTCTCGCCTTCGCAGCGAGGTTCGCCGGAGCCGGCGCTGGAGCGCCTCGCCGGCGCCGCTCTTGACGAAGATCCGGCGCTCGAAGTCGCGCTTCGGGTCGAGGCCCAGATAGTCGTGGGTGGAGCGGGCGTAGCAGAAGGTGCAGGCGAACTCGCAGCCGCGGTAGGGGTTGATCGACCACTGCCGCGGCATCCCCGAGCCGCGGCTGCGGTTGAGGATCTCGCCCACCGGCATCTCCAGGTACTCGACGTCGCCGTGGCGGCCCAGCGACCCGGCGGCGGGCCGGGCGCGGCCCAGGGTGGCGTCCGGAAACAGGGGTAGCGTGGCTTCGTTCATGACTTACGCTCTATTTACGCCTATCCGGATAGATTTGTCAAGAGGCAGATTGCGGTCCCGCTCGCGATAGCCTCCGGTGATGCCCGAGCTGCCGGAGATCGAGGTCCTACGCCTCAGCCTGGAGCCGCTGCTGGTGGGGGAGACGATCGTGGGCCTGCGGGTCCGCAACCCGGCGCTGCGCGAGCCGGTGGACCGATACCGGCTGGGCCGCAGGGTGCGCGGCCGAGCCGTGGAGCGGTTGCGCCGCCGCGCCAAGTACCTGCTGATCGACCTCGAGGGCGGCAGCACCCTGGTGGTGCACCTGGGCATGAGCGGCCGGCTGACCCTGCTGGGCGGCGCCGCCCCGGTCCAGCCGCACGAGCACGTGGCGTTTCGCCTCGCCGGCGGCGGCCGGCTGGCGTTCCGCGACCCGCGCCGGTTCGGGCTGGTCCTCGCTCTCGCCACCGCGGGGCTCGAGCGCGACCGCCACTTCGCCTCGCTCGGCATCGAGCCGCTGGGCGACGAGCTCTCGGGCGACGCGCTGGCCGGTCTCGCAAGCAACCGCCGCGGGCCGGTCAAGAGCTTTCTGATGGACGGCCGGCTGATCGTCGGGGTGGGGAACATCTACGCCAGCGAGGCCCTGCACCGGGCGGCGGTCCATCCCCGCCGGTCGGTGGCGCGGATCTCGATCGAGCGGTGGCGCCGCCTGGCGGACTCCGTCCGGGCGACGCTGCGTCAGGCGATCGCCGAGGGCGGCACTACGCTGAACGACTTCGCCGACGGCGAGGGCCGGAGCGGCTACTTCCAGGTCTCGCTGCGGGCCTACGGCCGCGAGGGCGAGCCCTGCCCGCGCTGTGGCCGGGCGATTCGCCGCCTGGTGATGGCCGGGCGCAGCACGTTCTACTGCCCGGGCTGCCAGCGATGAGGGCGGCCGGTACAATCGTCGGGTAGCATCCTTCCGAGCCGACCATGACCGCCGCCGCCTACCACCCTCCGGTCGCCCTGGGCGTCGCCGGCGGCACCGGCTCGGGCAAGACCTCGGTCGCCCGAGCGATCCTCGACGAGGTCGGCCGCGAGCGGATCGCCTTCCTCGCCCAGGACAGCTACTACCGCGACGTCAAGTGGGGCTCGGACGAGCAGCTGCGGCACCACAACTTCGACCATCCCGGCGCCCTCGACAACGAGCTGCTGGTCGAGCACCTGCGGACGCTCAAGGAGGGCCGGCCGGTGGCCGTGCCCATCTACGACTTTGTCCGCCACGTGCGGCTGCAGCAGACCGTGCACGTCGACTCCCGCCCGGTGATCCTGCTCGAAGGCATCCTGCTGTTCGTCGAGCCCGAGCTGCGCCAGCTGCTCGACCTCAAGGTCTACGTCGACACCGCCGCCGACGTGCGCCTGATGCGCCGGGTCAAGCGCGATATCGACGAGCGCGGACGCACCGTCGAGGACGTCTTCCGCCAGTACAGCGAAACCGTGCGCCCGATGCACCGTGAGTTCGTCGAGCCCTCGAAGCGCTGGGCCGACGTCATCGTGCCGCAGGGGGCGAGCAACCGGGTGGCCCTCGAGATGGTCATCGCCCGAGTCGAGCAGCTGCTGCCTCCGGTCTAGGCCGACAGTGGCTTTCGATGGCCGAACCGTGGTATTCCAAGGGGCCGTGAGCGGGGTCCAACACTCCAACCAGCGTCGCTGGCTTCTGATTCAGGTGCACCGCGCCCAGATCGCGCTCCTGCTGCGCACGGGCCGGCGGGACCACGGCTCGCAGATCGCCGAGCGGATGAACGCCATTGCCCTGCTCTGCGACCGCGGCCGCACCGAGCGCGGCCGCGCCCTTGCCGAGCGGCTGGTGAGGCTCGAGCGCGACGCCGCCGAGCCGATCGTCACCGAGCTGCTCGTCGGCGAGCCTGTCGAGTTGGTCGGCTGGGCTTCGGGCGGCGACGAGCGCGACTGACCACCCTGCCGCCGCGACGCCGGCTCAGGGCCTCGTCCCGCCGAGCGGCGCCGCCGGCTCGAAGGCGATCCCCGCGGCGCGGAACTTGGATAGCAGCACCTCCTTGTCCGAGGCCTTGAGGTAGGCCTCGCGCGGCTCGACGACGCCGTTCTCGACCAGGGCGATGAGCGAGTCGTTCATCTGGCACATGCCCTGGGCCTTGCCGGTCTGCATGCGCCGAGGGGATCTGGAAGGTCTTGCCCTCGCGGATCAGGTTGGAGACGGCGGGGGTCGACGATCAGGATCTCGAGCGCGGCCACCCGGCCGCCGCCGATCTTCTTGAGCAGCGTCTGGGCGATCACCGCGCGCAGCGAGTCGGAGAGCATGATGCGGATCTGCTCCTGCCGGTCGGCCGGGGAACTGGTCGATGATCCGGTCGACGGTCGAGGCGGCGGTGGTGGTGTGCAGGGTGCCGAAGACCAGGTGGCCGGTCTCGGCGGTCTCGATGGCGATGGCGATGGTCTCGAGGTCGCGCATCTCGCCGACCAGGACGATGTCCGGGTCCTCGCGCAGCGCCGCCCGCAGGGCCCGCTTGAACGAGTCGGTGTGGACGCCGACCTCGCGCTGGTTGACCAGGCAGCTTCTGGTTCGGGTGGACGAACTCGATCGGGTCCTCGATGGTGATGATGTGGTCGCGGCGGGTCTTGTTGATGAGGTCGATCATCGCCGCCAGGGTGGTCGACTTGCCCGAGCCGGTCGGGCCGGTGACCAGCACCAGCCCCTTGGCGAGCTCGGTCAGGCGGCGCAGCTGCTCGGGCAGGCCGAGCTGCTCGAAGGTCAGGATCGCGTGCGGGATCTGCCGGAAGACCGCCGCCACCCCGGTGCGATTGCGGAACAGGTTCACCCGGAATCGGGCCTGGCCCGGCAGCTCGTAGGCGAAGTCGGCGTCGTTGGTCGCGGCAAAGGCCTCGCGCTGGTGCTCGGGCGTGATCTCGTGCAGCAGGCGCTCGAGCAGCTCGGCGGCGGGCGCCTCGTACTCGGCGAGCTCCTCGAGCTCGCCGTCGAGCCGGATGCGCGGCGGCGAGCCGACGGTGAGATGCAGGTCCGAGGCGCCGCGCTCGACCAGCAGCCGGAGCAGATCGGGGACCGCGGCGATAGGTCGCCCCGTCGCGGCGGCAGCCGTCGCGGGTGGCGCCGTCGCCGCTTCGCGATCGCCGGCCTGCGCACGGGGCACGGCGGCCGCCCGCGCCGACCAGGACGCGCCGTCGCCGCCGCCGGTGAAGCGGAAGGTCGCGCCTTCGAGCGCGTAGTCGAAGCCGAACTCGCCGCCGGGCCGGGGGTCGGTGCCGGCGGGCGCGATCTCGGCCAGCAGCTGGGCCAGGGTCTCGGCGTCCAGCTTCGTCTTGGTCACCGGGTGCTCGCGATCGGCCTGACGCAGCCTGGGCCGCCGGCCCGGGACGAGCAGCAGCGAGTCCATCTGGTGGCGCTGGAGGGCGCGGAGCAGGGCGTCGATCGCGGCCATGACGGGCTTCTGAGGCTACGGCGTTCTAGAAGACGGTTGGTTGGAGGGCAGGCTAGAGCCGCACGCGGGCGACGGCGTCGCGGCGCACGAACAGGGTGCGGGTGCCGCTCGCCAGCAGCAGGAAGGGGGTCGAGCGCGAGTTGAGCAGGTCCGAGACCCGATCGGTGGTGGGCGGCGCCTCGTAGATCAGCTCGCCGGCCAGCGTGTCGCCGCAGTCGAGCTCGAGCTCGACCCCGGCGTGCACGGCGCCGATCTCTTCGAGCCGTTCCATCTCCGGCACCAGGCCGTGGATTTCGACGTAGGAAAGAGAGCTCAAGCGGACCAGCTCGGTCCGGCTCCCGATCTCGCACGGCAAGAAGCGGATTTCGGGATCGTTGAGTCGGTCGGCAACCGTCTCGGTGGCGTACAGGTGGGGGCTGACGGTGTGGAGGAAGAACGCGACCTCGCTCGATCTGCCCCGGCGATCGACGATCGATGCCGCGACCCGCTCGACCTGGAGAGTGAGATCCATCGGCGGCGAGACCGCTCTAGCCGCCGGTCTTCATCTGCACGGTGAGCGAGGCGCGGCTGGGCAGGTTCTCGACCGGGCCGATGGGGGTCCAGACCTCGATCTCGCCCTCTTCGTCGGTTTCCGTCGCCATCTGGGTCCAGACCGCCTCCCGCAGCGTCACCTCGACCCGCAGCTTGCCGTCGGCGGGCATGGCGCGCGAGGTCTCGGTGGTCCAGAAGTTGTAGAGGCTGATCTCCTCGCTGGTACCCGGGCGCACCGGGACCATGAAGATCTGGTTGCCGTAGACGGCCAGATCCTGGCCGTTGAGGCTGACGGCGAAGCCGAGCCGAGAGGCGATCTGGTCACCCTTGTTGCTGAGCCTGACCCGCAGCCGGCAGAGGGTGTCGGCCGCCGGGCTCTCCGGCTCGACCGAGATCGCCTCGATCTGGAGCAGCGGCGCCGTCGCCTCCGGCTGGGCGGCGGCGGGACCGGCGAGCAGCAGGCCGAGCACGGCGAGATGGCGGATCGGGAAGAGCGGTCCGGTTCTCTGCATAACCCCGGAATCATATCGTTGAAGTACCATCGCCCGGATGAAGGACCGTGCCGACGCCATCCTGCGACCGGAGCAGGCCGACTACCTGGAGGCGCTGCTGCCACCCTCGGAGCCGCTTCTGGCCGAAATGGAGCGGATCGCCGCCGAGCGGCAGATACCGATCTCGGATCCCGAGGTCGGGCGCCTGCTCGAGCTGCTGGCCCGTTCCTGCGGCGCCCGCCGCGTGCTCGAGATCGGCACGGCGATCGGCTACGGCGCCCTGTGCCTGGCTCGCGGCGCCCCCGAGGCGACCGTTGTCAGCCTCGATCGCGACCCCGACAGGCAGGCCGAGGCGAGAGGCTGGCTCGAGCGCGGCGGCGTCGCCGACCGGGTCGAGCTGCTCTGTGGCGAGGCGCTCGATCTGCTGCCGGGTCTGACCGGGCCCTTCGAGCTCGCCTATGTCGACGCCGACAAGCTCCACCTGCGGCGCTTTCTCGATCTTCTGCTGCCCAAGCTGTCGGTCGGCGGCCTGGTGGTGGTCGACAACCTGCTGTGGAAGGGGCGCGTGGCCGGCGACGACATGGATGAAGAAACCGAGGCCATCCGCGCCTTCAACGGCTATCTGATGATGCACCCGCAGCTGCGCGCGGTCGTCCTGCCGCTTGGCGATGGGGTTGGCCTGGCAGCCAAGACCCGCCCCCTGGTCACCGAGATGGGAGGGCCCTTCTAGTGCCCGGTCCGCGGACGCTCCGCCGCTGCCGCCGGAATAGGCCCGGTCACGTCGGTGGTTTCCTGAGATGACGATGAGCGCCAGTTCGAAGGGCGAGAAGCTGCGGCGCTACACCTGGCCGACCCTGGCGGTGGCCGGCGGGTTTGGCGCGCTGGGCTATCTGCGCAACCGGTGGCAGCGGCAGAAGCTGTTCGGGCCGGACCGCCACCTCGAAGACGAGCGCGATCCGGCGGCGTTCGGGCTCACGGTCGAAGACCGCTTCTTTGCCGCCGAGGCCGGCGTCGAGCTGCACGGTTGGTGGATCCCGCGGCGCCGAGCGCGAGGCACCGTCCTCTACTGCCACGGCAGCAGCGGCAGCATCGTTCACCGCATCGAGTTGCTGGCCACTCTCCGGCGGTTGCGCGTCAACCTGTTCGCCTTCGACTACCGCGGCTACGGCCGCAGCACCGGCGAGCCGAGCGAAGGCGGGCTGTTCCGCGATGCCCGCGCGGCATGGGACCACCTGGTCGACGAGCTGGGGGTGCCGCCGGCGGAGATCCTGCTGTTCGGCCACTCGCTGGGGGGCGCGGTGGCGATCGACTGCGCGCTGGACCGGCCGGCCGCCGGCCTGGTGGTGGAGAGCTCCTTCACCCAGGTTCGGGACCTGGCGCGCGCCAGCTATCCCAGGCTCCCGCTGCACCTGGTGGCGCGCAACCAGTTCCGCTCGATCCACAAGGTGGGCCGCCTGACCCTGCCCAAGCTCTTCATCCATGGCGGTGCCGACGAGCGGGTGCCGCCGGCGCTGGGGCGGCGCTTGTACGAAGCGGCGGCCGAGCCCAAGGAGCTCTATCTGGTGCCCGGCGCCGGTCACAACGACCTCCACGATCAGGGCGGCGTGCGCTACCTGCGGCGGCTCTCGCGCTTCCGGACCCGCTGTCTCCAGGCCGCCGGAAGGCCCGAGTCGTCCGCGGTGTGACGGATTCCACACTCCGAGTCCGGAATACTCCACAGCCCCGCGGCGAGCCCTCCGTTACCTTTGGCGACGAGGACGAGGAGGGGCCCTTCGGAGACATCGAGATGAACCACAAGAGCCGCACCCGCTCTGGCCTGTGTCTGCTGGCCGTCATCGCCGTGCTCGGCTCCGCCTGTGGCGGTGGCGGACCCGACAGCCCCACCGGAAACCTCACGACGGTCTCCGAGGTCGAGTTCGAGTCGTTCCAGCTCGCCAACAGCGCGCGCCAGCAGAACAACATCGATCCCCCGCTCGACCTCGACGATCGGGTCGCCGAGGTGGCCCGGGCGCACAGCGAAGCGATGCGCGACGAGGGCTTCTTCGGCCACGACGGTCCCGACGGCGTCCTCGCCGCCCGCCTGCGGGAAGCGGGCGTCACCTTCCGCAGCGCCGGCGAGAACCTCGCGCTACTGCAGTCGGTGCCCAACCCCGCCGGCGAGGCGCACAGCCAGTTCCTGAACAGCGCAAGTCACCGCAAGGTCATGTTGAACAAGAACTTCCAGCTCGCCGGCGTCGGGGTGGCGCGCAGCGGCGATACCTACTGGCTGACTCAGATCTACCTCCGGCCCTGATTTCGCGGATCGCCGCCAGGGGCACCCATCCCGCGGCGCTGCATCCGCGCTGACGGCGGCGCGCTTCCTGCGGCATGGCTGGGCCATGCCTCGGTCGCGCTTCTTGTCAGCGCGGCGCAGCGCCGCGGGCTGGGCACCCCTGGCAGCGATCCGCAAAACCAGGGCCGGGGCCAGGTAGGCGCGGCGCATCGCCACGGGCTGGGCACCCGTGGCGGCGATCCGCAAGACCAGGGCCGGGGCCAGGTAGGCGCGGGCGCTTCGGCGCGGGCTGGGCACCCACCTGTACTGACGATCCGCAGGCACCAGGGCCAGCCCGAGTGAGGTGTTAGATTTGCGGTCGGAATTCGCCGATGCGCCGACTTCTTCCAGCCGCTACACCGCGGCCGTCGTGCAGCTCAACTCGACCTCCGATGCCGAGGGCAACTGGCGGGTGGTGCGGGGGTTGATCGAGCGGGCGGCGGGGGCCGGTGCCAGTCTGGTCGCGACGCCCGAGAACACGAACTTCCTGGGGCCGCACGAGGAGAAGGTGCGGCGGGCGGAGGGGCTGGACGGGCCGACTTGCGAGCGTTTCGGCGGCCTGGCGCGGGAGCTGGGGATCCATCTGCTGCTGGGCTCGTTCAACGAGCGGGGGCCCGATGCCAGGCGCTGCTACAACACGTCGGTTCTGTTCGGGCCCGATGGCGGGCGGCTGGCCGCCTACCGCAAGATCCACCTGTTCGACGTCGACGTCTCGCCGGAGGTGCGGTTCACCGAGTCGGAGACGGTGGCCGCGGGCGAGGAGACGGTGGTCGCGGCCACCGGCCTCGGGCGGCTCGGGCTGACGATCTGCTACGACCTGCGGTTTGGCGAGCTCTACCGGCGGTTGGTGGAGCTCGGGGCGGAGATCCTGACCGTCCCCTCGGCCTTCACCTACGCCACCGGGCGCGACCACTGGCACCCGCTGCTGCGGGCGCGGGCGATCGAGAGCCAGTGCTGGCTGCTGGCGCCGGCGCAGTGGGGGCGGCACGACGACCGGGGCCTGCGCCGCAGCTTCGGCCACGCGATGATCGTCGACCCCTGGGGCGAGGTCGTTGCCATGGCGCCGGAGGGGCCGGGGCTGGCGATGGCCGAGATCGACCTCGACCGGGTGCGGCGAGTGCGGGCGGCGATCCCGATGGCCGCCCACCGGCGCCTCTGAGGCTTCCGAGCTGGCGCGTCGGCCTCAGCGGCCGAGCAGCCCGGCCAGGATCTCTACGCCGCGGGCGACCCGCGCCGGCTCGACCGAGGTGAAGCAGAGCCGCACGTGGGTGGGGTAGGGGCCGAAGCTGGGCCCGGGAGCCAGGAAGAGGCCCCGGTCGACGCAGTCCTCGAGAAAGCCCTCGAGGCCGCGCTCGTCGAGCCGGTCGGCGACGTCGAGGAACAGGAAGGTGCCGCCGCCCGGAGGGGCCAGGCCGAGCCGCTCGGCGGCGGCCCGGCCGGCGCCGCGGTAGAGCTCCACGGCGGTCGCGAGCCAGCGGTCGGCGGCGCCCTCGAGGGCGCGGATGCCGGCCAGCTGGGCCGCGGTGGGCGCCGAGTAGAAGGTGTGGGTGCCGACCTTGCGCAGCTCGCCCATCACCGCGGGCGGCCCGGCGAGATAGCCACAGCGGTTGCCGGCCATGCCGTAGGCCTTGGAGAACGAGTGGACCGAGAAGGTCCGCTCGGGCGCCAGCGCCCGCAGGTAGACGTGCTCGCCCTCGTAGACGATCTCCTCGTAGACCTCGTCGGCCAGGATCCACAGCCCGCGCCGGGTGGCCCACTCGGCCAGCGCCTCGAGCCAGCCGCGGGGCAGCAGCTGGCCGGTAGGGTTGTTGGGGCTGTTGAGATAGACGGCGATCGTGCGGTCGGTGCGCCGGCTCTCGAACAGCTCGACCGCGCCCTGGGCCGAGTCCGCCTCACCGATCAGCGGCACCGGCACGGGCCGGCCGTGGAACGAGCGCACGATGCCCGAGATGAGCGGCCAGTAGGGGGCGGCCAGCAGCACCTCGTCGCCGTCTTCCACCAGGGCGCCGGCGATGGCGCCCAGGCCGCCGGTGGCGCCGGTGGTGACCAGCACCTGCTCGGGCGAGCACGGCGCGCCGCTGCGCTCGGCGATGCGGCCGGCGGCCAGCTCGAGCAGCCGGGGCAGCCCCTGGGGACTGGCGTAGCGGTGCATGCCCGGATTCTCGGCGACCGACAGATCGCCCATGCGGCAACCCTCGGCGGGCTCCATCCAGGTGTCGCCGATATGCAGCGGGTAGGTCTCGCCGCGATGACCGGCGAGGCGGTGGGCCAGCGCCGAGTAGACCGAGCCCGGCATGGCGCGGACGCTGGCGGCGACGTGGGGATGACGCGGCACGGTGGTGGGGAATCTACTCGCGGCCCCGGCGGGCGGCAAGGCCCTGCGACGCAGCCGGGCGTGCCGCGGGTGGGAACGCCGCGGCGCGTCGCCCGTGCCGGCGAGGCTGGGGTACGCTTTCGCGATGTCCGAGCCCGGCCTCTATGAGCGCACGCTGGCGGCCGGAGGCGCCCTGCCGCCGCCGCGGCCGCCGCGGGCCTCGGCCGCGACCGTCCTCTGGCGGCGCGCCGCCGGCGGCCTCGAGGTCTTCTGGGTGCGGCGGGCGCGCACGATGGCCTTCATGGGCGGCTGGTACGCCTTTCCCGGCGGCGGCCTGGGGCGCGCCGACAGCCGGCTGAGGCTGGCCGGCGCGCCGGCGGGCCTCGGAGTAGGGCCGCCCGGTGCGGGCATTCCGGAAGGAGTGCTGGAGGGGGTCGGCGAGCTCGGCCCCGAGCTCGTTCCGGGTCTCGCCGTCTGCGCGGTCCGCGAGTTGTTCGAGGAGACCGGCGTCCTGCCGCTCGACGGTCCGCCGCCGGCGGGCCTGGCGCCGGCCAGACGAGAGCTGCTGGCGGGCGAGACGAGCTTCGCCGACCTGGTCGGCGCCCTGGGGCTCGAGATCGCCGCCGACCGGCTGCTCTACGCCGGGCGCTGGCTGACGCCGCCGCTGGGGCCGATGCGCTTCGACAACCGGTTCTTTCTGCTCGAGTGGGATGACCCGTCCTGGGGACCGGTGTTGGAGGGGGGCGAGGCCGAGCTTGGCGAGTGGATCGAACCGCGCCGGGCCCTCGACCGCTGGCGGCGGGCCGAGCTGCTCGCCGCGCCGCCCATCCTCCACATCCTGCAGGTGCTGGCCGAGGACGGCCCCAACGCCGGAATCGGCCGCTTGCTCGACCCCTCGGAGGCCAACCTGGGCCCCTACCGCCGCCTGGAGTTCAGCACCGGCGTGGTGATGTTCCCGCTGGCGGCGCGTACCCTGCCGCCGGCCTCGCGCACCAACACCTACCTGCTGGGGACCGGCGAGGCGGTGCTGGTGGATCCGGGCTGCCCCCAGGAGGAGGAGCTCGAGCGGCTGCTGGCCGCACTGACCGCCGCCCGCGAACGGCTGGGCCGCCGGGTAACCGCCATCTGGCTGACCCATCACCATCCCGACCACGTCGGCGGGCTCGAGTGGCTGCGCCGCCGGCTGGACTGCCCGGTGCGGTGCCACCCGCTGACCGCCGAACGCCTCGCCGAGCGGGGCATCACGGTCGACGGCGCCCTGGCCGACGGCGACCGGGTCGAGCTCGCCGGCAGCCCGCCCTTCGTGCTGCGCGTCGTTCACACCCCGGGCCACGCCCGGGGACACCTGTGCTTCTTCGAGGAGCACCGGCGGGCGCTGGTCGCCGGCGACATGGTGGCCGGTTTCGGCACCCTGGTCATCGATCCCCCGGAAGGCGACATGAGCGACTACCTCGACTCCCTCGACCGGCTGGCCGATCTGCGGCCCCGGTTCCTCTTCCCGGCGCACGGGCCGGTGCTGGACGACGCCGGGGCCAAGCTGCGCGGCTACAGCCGCCACCGGCTGTGGCGGGAGGCGCGGGTGCTGGAGGCGTGGCAGCGGGGCCGGCGAGAGCCCGGGGAGATGCTGGACGAGGTCTACCCGGACCTGGCTCCGGCGGCCCGGCCCCTGGCCGAGCGGCAGATCGTGGCGCATCTGGTCCGGCTGGAACGGCTTGGGCAGCTGGCTCGATAGGCCCGCGGGGAGCAGTCGCGGCGCTGCGGCGCCGGAGGGTGTGTGCCCGGCGGCCACGAGAAGCCGCGGCCGCAAAAAGTTCGGGCGGGCACCGAAGTGCCCGCCCGGGATGTTTTTGAAGAGGAGGACAGCGCCCAGAGAGAAGTCGCCTGACAGGGCCGGACCGCGCCTAGCGCCTTGCGGCGCTCGCTGGACTGACCCTGGGGAATTGGGGTCGGTCGGAAGATCAGCGACGGCGCTGCCCTCCAGTAGTAGTAGTTGCCGCTGGGGGGCGATTTCTGACATCGAAGCCGAATCTTTTTTTCGCACCGCCGTCGCCGCGGGGGTTTCGGGCCGTCCGAGTTGGCAGAGATCGACCCGGATCGGGGCGATCGCCGGCAGGGCGACCGCGAGCACGACCCCGCGGCCCCCGCGGCTGATCGAGCGATCTCGCGGTGACGCCATCTTGTATCTTGCGCCCATGGGGGTGGGCAGAGTGCCGGGCCGGCGCCGGCCAATGGCCGCCGCGGCGGCCTTCGTAGCGGCCGCGATGCTGCCGGGCATGGCCGGGACGCTGGCTGGGGCGGGCGAACTGGCGGCCGCCGGCTCGTCGCCAGGCGCTGTGGCGGATCCGGTGCCGACCCTGGTCATCGCCTTCGACTGCCTGCCCTTTGAGACGGCGGCGCGCCTGACCGACCCGAGCCACGGCGATCGCCGCCTGCTGGCCGGGCTGCGCGGGCCGGTGCCGTTGATCAGCAGCTTCCCCTCGACCACCAGCATCGCCTTTGGCGGCATCCTGAGCCCTTTGGGCCTCGGCCGGTCGCCCGGCTACGAAGCGCGGTTCTTCGACTGGCGGCGGCGCAAGGTGGTCGGCGGCATGCTCGTGAGCTACTTCCGGATCCCGTTCGAGTGGCGCGACTTCTTCGACTGGCATCGCCGGAGCCCGGCGCGGCGGATGCTGGCCGCCCTGCGACCGGCCAGGGCGACGCGCCACTGGTTCGAGGCCGCCATCGCGGCCTTCCTGCGCTCGGACCAGCCGATCTTCCTGGTCTACAACGGGGCCACGGACACCCTCGCCCATCTCCAGGGCCCGCAGGCGTTCGCGGTGGCGCTGTCCGATATCGAGGGAATGCTGGCCGAGGCGCGGCTCCGGCGGCCGTTCCGGGTCGTGCTGCTGTCGGATCACGGGCTGGCGGGGGGCGAGCCGCTGCGCAACGTCTTCAAGCCGGTCAAGCGGGCCCTGCGCCAGGCCGGCTTCCGCTACCGCCGGCGTCTCGAGACCGGCCGCGACGTGGCGCTGACCCCCTTCGGCCTGGTCTCGAGCTTCGAGATCTACACCGCCCGTGGCGTCGAGCCGGAGGTGGCCCGAGCCGTTGCGGCGGTCGAAGGGGTCGACCTGTGCGTCCGGCGCCAGCAAGACGGCGGGGATGACGGCTGGGTGGTGGCGGACGGGGCGGGCGAGGCCTGGTTCGGCCGCCGGGCCGCGGCGGCGGGCGTCGAGTGGGCCTACCGGCCGTCCGGGAGCGATCCGCTGCGCTACTCCGGCCTGACGGACGGCTCGTGGCGGGCGGACCGCTGGTGGCTGCGGGCCACCGCCGAGCAGCACTATCCGGACGCCCTGCGCCGGCTGGCCCTCGGCTTCGAGCTGGTCGACAACCCGGCCTCGGTCCTCTGCTCCACCGGGTCCGGCCACATGTTCGGCGCGCGCAAGACCGAGCAGGCCTCCCGCCTCACCGGCGGCCGGCTGCGCTGGACCCACGGCGCGCTCGAGCGCGACGCCAGCCTGGGCTTCCTGATGTCGGACGATCCGCGGCTGCCGCTCGACGGCCCGGTGCGCTTCGACGAGGCCCTGGCGCCGCTGGCGGCGTCGCCGCCGCCAAAGTAAGATGGCGGGTCCGCCGTGGCGTCCCAGCTGGCCGCGACCCGCAAGCCCATGCCGACGATCAAGCCGCAGTCCCCGCCGGCCGAGGCGGCCGCCCCGGTCGGCGAGCGCGAGGAGCGCGACCGCAAGGCGGAGCACATCCGCCTGGCTCTCGACCGCCGGATGCAGGTCGACGGCAGCTACTTCGACGCCTGGGAGCTCGAGCACGCGGCCCTGCCGGAGATCGACTACGCCGACATCGACATCTCGACCAGCTTCCTCGGGCGGCGGCTGCGCGCGCCGCTGCTGATCTCCTGCATGACCGGCGGCACCGACGAGGCGCGGCGGATCAACCGCAACCTGGCGCGCGCGGCGGAACGGGCCGGCATCGCCCTGGGCGTGGGCTCGCAGCGCAAGGCGATCGAGGATCCGGTGCTGGCCGAGAGCTTCCAGGTCCGTGCCGAGGCGCCGTCGGTGCCGATCCTCGCCAACCTGGGCGCGGTGCAGCTGAACTACGGCTTCGGCATCGAACAGTGTCGCGCCGCGGTCGAGATGATCGACGCCGACGCGCTGGTCTTCCACCTCAACCCGCTGCAGGAGGCGATCCAGCCCGAAGGGCAGTGCGACTTCTCGGGCCTGGCCGAGAAGATCGGCGCGGTGGTGCGGGAGCTCGAGGTGCCGGTGATCGTCAAGGAGATCGGCTGCGGCCTGTCGGCGGCAACGGCGCGGCGGCTGCGTGAGGTGGGGGTCGAGATCTTCGACACCGCCGGAGTCGGCGGCACGAGCTGGGCGCGGATCGAGGCGGCGCGGGCGGGCGACGCGGACATCGGCGAGCTGTTCGCCGACTGGGGCGAGCCGACCCCGCTGTCGATTCGCGAGCTGGCGGCGATCCCCGGCGTCACGGTCATCGGCAGCGGCGGCGTGCGCAACGGGCTCGACGCGGCCAAGGCGATCGCCTTCGGCGCCGATCTGGCGGGCCTGGCGCAGCGCTTTCTCGAGGCCGCCGACGACTCCGCCGAGGCGGTTGTCGAGCGCGCCGCCCGGGTCGTCCGCGAGCTCGAGATCGCCATGTTCTGCTGTGGTGCGGCCGACCTCGCCGCCCTGCGGCGCGTGCCCCTGCGGCGGCGCAGTGAGAGGATCTGAGCCGATGGGCCCGACCAAGACACCGACCGACCAACTGGCCGAGCTGGTGCGCGCGATCGTCGCCGGCGAGCGCCGGCTGCACGAGATCCCGCCGGAGCTCAGCGCCGAGCAGGCGGCCGGCGTCCGCCGGCGGGCGGTGGAGGCGTTGCGCGGCAGCGACCTGACCCACTCCTCGCGCTACACGCTCGACGCCGAGCGGGCGGCGAGCCGCCACTGCGAGAACTTCATCGGCGTCAGCCAGGTGCCGCTCGGGATCGCCGGGCCGCTGCGGGTGCGGGGCCGCCTGGTGCAGCCCGAGGAGACCCTCTACGTGCCGCTGGCGACGACCGAGGGGGCGCTCATCGCCAGCGTCAACCGCGGCTGCCGGGCGATCGTCGAGGCCGGCGGCGCGGTGGTGCGGGTGGAGGACGTCGGCATGACTCGGGCGCCGGTCTTCCGCGCCAGCGGCATCGAGCAGAGCGAGCGCTTTCTCGGCTGGCTGGCGGAGAACGAGGAGCGGATCCGCCAGGTCGCCGAGGGCACCAGCCGGTTCCTGCGGCTGGCCGAGATCAAGACCCAGGCGATCGGCACCTCGATCTTCGTCCGCTTCCGCTTCTCCTCCGGCGACGCCATGGGGATGAACATGGCGACCATCGCCTGCGACCGGGTGGTGCGCGAGCTGATCGAGCCCGAGACCGGCGTGCGCTGCGTCGCGCTGTCGGGCAACTACTGCGTCGACAAGAAGCCCTCGGCGATCAACTTCCTCGAGGGGCGGGGCAAGCGGATCCGCGCCGAGATCGAGCTGCCGCGCGAGATCCTCGATGAGTGTCTCAAGACCGGCGCCGAGGCGATGATCGAGGTGCAGTACCGCAAGAACCTGCTGGGCTCGATCGCCGCCGGGGCGATGGGCTCGAACGCCCACTTCGCCAACGTGCTGGCGGCCTTCTTCATCGCCACCGGCCAGGACGTGGCCCAGGTCGTCGAGGGCTCGATGGGGATGACCACCATCGAGCCGGCGGGCGACGGCGGCGTGCTGGCGTCGATCTTCATGCCCGACGTGCCGCTCGGCGTGGTCGGCGGCGGCACCGCCTTGAGCACCCAGCGCGAGGCGCTGAAGCTGCTCGGCGCCGAGGCCGAGGACGGCAACCCCGGCGCCGGCTCGATGCGTCTGGCCGAGATCCTGGGCGCCACGGTGCTGGCGGGCGAGATCTCGTTGATGGCGGCCTTCACCTCGGGCGACCTGGCCGGGGCCCACGAACGGCTGGGCCGTGGCAACGGCACCTCCTAGCTCCGGGGCGCGGCGCACCGTGGTCGCTGTCTCCGCCCCCGGCAAGCTGATCCTGATGGGCGAGCACGGCGCCGTCTACGGCCAGCCGGCGCTCATCGCGGCGCTCGGTCTGCGGGTGCGGGCCGAGCTCGAGCGCGGCGTCGAGCCGGGCGTCGACCTGGGTCTGCCGGACCTCGGAGTCCAGGTGGGCGCCAGCTGGTGGGAGATCGCCGCCGGCGCGGCGCGTGCCCGAGCGCGCTGGCAGGCGTATCGCGACGGCGGCGCCTTCGAGCGGGACGAGGATCCGGCGGCGCTTGTGCGGGTGGCCCTGGGCGAGGCGTTGGGGAACCGGCACCCGGCGTCCCTGCCGCCGCTGCGCCTGCGCCTGCGCTCCGAGCTGCCGGTGGGCGCGGGCTTTGGCTCGTCGGCCGCGGTGGCGGTGGCGGTGATCGCCGGCTTCGACGCCTGGCGCGGCGCCGAGCCCGACGCCGAGCGGGTCGAGCGGCTGGCGCTCGAGGTCGAGCGGCGCCAGCACGGGCTGCCGTCGGGGATCGATCACGGCACCGTCCTGCGCGGCGGCGTCCAGTGGGCGGTAAGACGGGAGGACGGCGGGCTGCGCCTGCGGCCGGTGGCGGTGCGCGCCGAGCTGCTGCGGGCCTTTCGCGTCTATGACAGCGGCCCGCCCGCCGAGACCACCGGCGCCGTGGTGGCGGCGGTCGCCGAGCGCCGACGGGCCGAGCCGGCCCGTTTCGAGGCCGTGCTGGCCAGGATGGGAGCGGCGGTGACCGGCCTGCGAGCGGCGCTCGAGCGGGGCGACGCCGCCGCCGTCGTGCCGTCGATAGGCGACTTCGAGCGCTGTCTGGAGGAGATCGGCGTCGTGCCCGAGCCCGTCCGGCTAGCGGTGCGGCGGTTCGAGGGCGCGGGCGGGGCGGCCAAGATCTCCGGCGCCGGGGCGCTGAGCGGCGCGGCGGCCGGCTGTCTGCTGGTCTACGTGCCGCCGGCGGCGACCGCGGCCCCGGCGGAGCCGTCCGGCTGGCGGCGCATCGACACCGCCCTGGGCGGGCCGGGCCTGAGGGTGGAGGCGGCGTGAAGGTCACCGTCGAGGCGCCGGCGAACATCGCCTTCGTCAAGTACTGGGGCGCCCGCGACCTGGAGTCCGCGCTGCCGGCGAACGCTTCGCTTTCGATGACCCTCGATCGCTGCCGGGCGCGGACGACGGTGGAGAGCGCGCCCGACGGTCGGGACGAGGTCCTGCTGGCCGGCCCCGGCGGCGAGCTGGCGGAGGCCCCGGCGGCCTTCGCCCGGGGCGTTCGGCGTCACCTCGACCAGCTGCGGCGGTGGGCGGGGGTCGAGCACCGGTTTCGCGTCGCCACGCGCAACAACTTCCCGACCGGCGCCGGCATCGCCTCCTCCGCCGCCGGTTTCGCGGCCCTGGCCGTGGCGGTGGCGGCGAGCCTCCAGCGCGACCCCGACGGGGACGAGCTGTCGCTTCTGGCGCGGCTCAGCGGCTCCGGCTCGGCGGCGCGCTCGGTCCTCGGCGGCTACGTTCGCTGGCCGGCCGACGACGCCGACCTCGCGGGGCCGGCCGCGGTGCTGGCGCCGGCCGAGCACTGGCGGCTGTGCGACCTGGTCGCGGTGGTGGACACCGCAGCCAAGGCGGTCTCGTCGCGCGAGGGCCACCGCCGCGCCCCCAGCAGCCCCTACTTCGGGCTGCGGCAGGAACGGCTCGGCCAGCGGCTGGCCAAAGTGGAGCGGGCGATCCTCGCCCGCGATCTGGAACGGCTCGGCCCGATCGTCGAGCGGGAAGCGATCGACCTGCACCTGATCGCCATGTCGTCGCGGCCGCCGATCTTCTACTGGCAGCCCGGCACGCTCGAGGTGCTGGAGGCGGTGCGCCGGCTGCGCGGCGACGGCGTCGGGGCCTGGAGCACGATGGACGCCGGGCCCAACGTGCACGTCATCTGCGAGCCCGGCGACGAGGAAGCGGTGGCGTCGACGCTCACCGGCCTGCCCGGGGTGATCTCGGTGTTGCGCGACCGGGTGGGGCCGGGGCCGCGGCGGATCGAGGAGCACCTGTTTTGACAGCGGCGCCGCTGACCCTGGTCAAGCTGGGCGGCAGCCTGATCACCGACAAGCGCCGGCCCGGCCGGGCGCGGCGCCAGGTGATCGCCCGGCTGGCGGGCGAGGTCGCCGCCGCCGCCGCGGCCGCCGGCCCGGGCCGGCTGATCGTCGGCCACGGCAGCGGTTCGTTTGGCCACCCGGCGGCGGCGCGGCATGGCGTCGACCGGGGTGACGGCGGCGGCCCGGCCGGCGTGGCCGAGACCCAGGCGCGCGCCGCGGCCCTCCACCGGCTGGTCGTGGACGCCCTGCTCGAGGCCGGCGCGGCGCCCTTCTCGCTCGCGCCGTCGAGCTTCATGGCCGCCAGCGCCGGCCGGCCGGTGGGACTGTCGCTCGAGCCGCTGCTGCTCGCCCTCGACCGGTCGTTGCTGCCGGTGACCTACGGCGACGTGGTCCTCGATCGGCGGCAGGGCGCCACCATCTGCTCGACGGAGACCGTCTTCGACGCCTTGATCCGGGCGCTCGCGCGCCGCGGCCGGCCGGTCGGGCGGGTGCTCTGGCTGGGCGAGACCGAAGGCGTCTGGGACGCGGGCGGGCAGCTGGTCGAGGAGATCACCCGGGCCAACCTGCCCCGGGTCCTCGCGGCGGCGGGCGCCGCCGCCGGCACCGACGTCACCGGCGGCATGCGCCACCGGCTCGAGGCCGCCGCCGCCCTGGCGCGGCGCGGCGTCGAGTCGTGGATCCTCGACGGCCTGGCGCCGGGCAGGCTGGCGCGGGCGCTGGGTGGCGACAGGGTCCCGGGAACCCGGGTGTTGCCGACCGTGGCCGGCGGCGCCGGGGCGCGGAGATGATGCCGGGCGAGCCCGGCGAGGCGCGCCGGGCGTGAGCTGCGCCGACGTCGTCGTCGTCGGCGCCGGCCCGGCGGGCAGCCTGGCCGCGGCGCGGCTGGCCCTGCTGGGCCGGTCGGTGGTCCTGCTCGAGGCGGCCGGCTTCCCGCGCGACAAGGTCTGCGGCGACGTCCTGCTGCCCGAGGTCGAGGGGTCGCTGGCCGAGGTGGGGACGAGCTTCGAGGCGATCGCGCCCGAGGCGCATCTGCTCGACGGCTGCCGGTACCGCTCGGCCGGCGGGCGGCGGATGGAGGGCTGCTTTCGCGACGCCGGCGGCGGGATCCGGCCGTGGCGCATCCTGCCGCGGCGGACGCTCGACGCCCGTCTCGCCGCCCACGCCGTCCGCTGCGGCGCCGAGCTCCGGGAGAGGCACCGCCTGGTGGCCCTCCGCTGGCAGGGCGACCGCCGCGCCAGCCGCTTGAGGATCGAGACCCCGCGGGGCCTCGAGACCCTCGAGGCGCGGGTCGTCATCGGCGCCGACGGGGCCTCCAGCCGGGTGGCGCGGGAGAGCGGTCTGCGCCCGGCCGCCGGCGACGACCCTCGCCACCTCTATGTCGGCATGCGCGCCTACGCGGACTGGCCCGAAGACGACCCCTGCGTCACGGTGATCGCCGATCGCGAACTGGTGCCGGGCTGTTCCTGGATCGTGCCCCAGCCCGGCGGGCGGGCCAACATCGGCGTCGGGATGATCGAGGCCGACCGGCGCGCCCGGGGCGTCGGGCTGCGGCGGCGGCTGGAGGAGCTGCTGCGGCGCCACGCCGACCCCGGGACCGTCCGCGACGTCGAGGGCTGGCTGCTGCCGGGCGGGCACGGCGGCCGCCGCGCGGTGGCCGACGGCGTGATGCTGGTCGGCGATGCCGCCGGCCTGATCGATCCGTTCACCGGCCACGGCATCCACAACGCGATGCGCAGCGGCCTCGACGCGGCCGTTCTCGCCGACCGGGCGCTCGCCGCCGGCGATCCGACCGCGGCCGGGCCGATCGGCGGCTTCGAGCGGGCGTGGCGCCGCCGGATGCTGACCGAGTTCCGGCTTGGCGGGCTGTTGCAGCGCTTCCACGCCCGGCCGGTGCTGGTGGATCTGGCGGTGGCCCGGGCGGCGGCGAGCCGCCGGTGGGCGGACCGTTTCATGGGGCTGATGGGCCACGCGGTGCCCAAGAGCGAGATCCTGCGGCCCGGATTCCTGTTCGACTTCGTTCGCCCCGCGGGCGACTGGCCGCGGGGACGCTAGCCCGGCCGGCCAGATTAGGTGGAGGCCTCGCCGGCCGCCGTCGCCAGCCGTCCGTCGGGCAGCCCCGCCGGCAGCTCGAAACCCAGGCGCTCGGCGGTGCGGGTGACGGTGGCGAACTTCTCCTCCAGGCTCAGACGGTGCTCGCCGGCCATCGGGTCGTAGGAGGCGGCGGCCAGCTTGTCGAGGGCCTGGCCGTAGATCTCCAGGATGACCTCGAGGATGAAGGCGCAGTCCGGCTCCATCTTGCCGTCGAGGGCCTCGAGGTAGGCGACGCCGCGCTGCCTCTCGGTGCGCGCCCGGCTCGCCAGCTCGGCGGCCAGCCGGCGCAGCGCCTGCCGGCCGTGGCCCTGCTCGAGGTCCTGGCGCAGCATCGCCTCGTCGAGGCCGAACCGCTCCAGGTCTTCGCGGGCGAGATAGAGCAGCCCCCGCTCGCCGGTCCGGAGATCGAGGGCCAGGTCGCGCAGGATGTGGGCCAGGTAGGAGAAGGTGCCCAGACGGCGGCCGCAGCGGATGAGATCGAAGCCCCCGGGCAGCTGGTAGACGCCGGTGTCTCCGGCCTCGCGAGCGGCGACCAGGAACAGGTAGATCGAGGTCGGCGCGACGCTGGCCCCCTCGGTGTAGTCGAGAAACTCGCGGTAGGTGTCGAAGCGGGCCTGCTGGACGTCGCGGTGCATCGCCAGAAAGAAGTTCCGCCACAGCGAGAGCGGAATGGGGAACCGCTCCATCGCCCGGGCGGCGCCGTTCACCAGCAGCCGCGCCTCCGCCATGCCGCACCGCTCGCCCAGCCCGGGATCGGGCTCGCCGCCGCCGGCCGCCGCGAACAGCGCTTGCTCCCACGAGCGCAGCACGTCGTGCTCTGCCACGGCGTCGAAGCGGGCCGGGTCCTGCGGCAGCTCGTCGACCCGGTCGTCGATCACCCGCATGAGGGCGTAGAGCGAGCAGAAGGCCGCGTACCGCGCCGGATCGGCGAAGTAGCAGCTCGTCAGGTAGAGGTTGTTGAGGTCCTTCGCCGCGATCGCCTCGGCGACGGGCGTCGGCGCATCGGTGACGGTTGTTCTCGCGCCCATGGAATCGACCCCGGCGGGGCCGCAAACCCCGCCAACGGTTTCGCGGCAGTCTAGCAGTCCGTTGTGGAGTCAGGATGGTCGCGCGCGACAAGGGCCACGGGCTGCTGGCAGCCCTTCGCGGACGGCTAGTGTCCCGTGCGGGAAGGCCACTACCCAGTCCTGCGGCCCTCCACGTCGCTGGCCGCATTCCGCCTCCTCGGATTAGGCCCGCTAGTCACTTCGTCGGCGCGCCTTGCCAGCAACGCGGATGACTGGCAGACCCGGGCAGCGAACTTCCCGCACGGAACACTAGTGGCCCCGCCGGTAGCCCCTGCGGCGCCTCGCCCGCTGGTATCCTGCCGCCCAGAGCTCATGCCCGGCGAGACCTTTCCCGACCTGCGCACCTTTCTCGACCGCCTGCGCCGCGACGGCGACCTGGCGGTGATCGAGGCCGAGGTCGACCCCGACCAGGAAGCGGCCGAGATCCACCGCCGGGTGATCGCCGCCGGCGGCCCGGCGCTGCTGTTCAACCGGGTGCGCGGCGCCGAGCTGCCGGCGGTGACCAACCTGTTCGGCACCGCTCGGCGGGCCGAGCTGGCCTTCGGCGAGCGTCCGTTCCGGCTCATCCGGCGGCTGGCGGCGCTGGCCGAGGAGCTGCTGCCGCCCACCCCCGGCCGGCTTTGGGGGGCGCGCGATCTGGCCTGGGAGGCGGTCAAGGTGGGCCTCAAGCGGACCCGCGGCGGCCCGGTCCTCGAGCGGGTGCAGAGCGAGGTCGACCTGACCCGCCTGCCGGCGCTCACCACCTGGCCCGAGGACGGCGGCCCCTTTCTGACCTTCGGCCTGACCTACACCCAGCACCCCGAGGACGGGCGCCACAACCTGGGCCTCTACCGGCTGCAGGTGCACGGCCCGCGCACCACCGGGGTGCACTGGCAGATCGGCAAGGGCGGCGGCTTCCACTACGGTCTCGCCGAGGAGCGCGGCGAGGCGCTGCCGCTGACGGTGATCCTGGGCGGCCCGCCGGCGTTGATCCTGTCGGCGATCGCGCCGCTGCCCGAGAACCTGCCCGAGCTGATGCTGGCCTCGCTGATCGCCGGCGGCCGGCTGCCGGTGGTCGAGGGGCCGGGCGGCCATCCCATCCCGGCGACGGCCGAGATCGCCCTGAGCGGCGTCGTGCCGCCGCACGAGCGGCGCCCAGAGGGGCCCTTCGGCGATCACTACGGCTACTACTCGCTGACCCACGACTACCCGGTCTTCGAGGTCCGGCGCATGGCCCGGCGCCGGGACGCCATCCTGCCGGCGACGGTGGTCGGCAAGCCGCGGCAGGAGGACTTCTTCATCGGCGACCTGCTGCAGGAGCTGCTCTCGCCGCTGTTCCCGCTGGTCATGCCCGGGGTCAAGGACCTGTGGTCCTACGGCGAGACCGGCTACCACTCGCTGGCCGCGGCGGTGGTGCGCGAGCGCTATCGGCGCGAGGCGATGGTCAGCGCCTTCCGCATCCTGGGCGAGGGCCAGCTGTCGCTGACCAAGTTCCTGCTGGTGGTCGACCGCGAGGTCGATCTGAAGGACTTTCGCGCCACCCTGACCCACCTGCTGGCGCGCACCCGGCCCGAGACCGACCTGTTCGTCTTCGCCAACCTGTCGATGGACACCCTCGACTACACCGGCCCCAAGGTCAACGAGGGCTCGAAGGGCGTCTGGCTGGGGCTCGGCGATCCGGTGCGCGAGCTGCCGCGCGAGTTCTCGGGCGAGCTGCCGGTCGGGGTCGATGCGGTGGAGGTCTTCTGCCCGGGCTGTCTCGTGGTTGGCGGCCCCCGCTTCGCCGACGAGCCCGAGGCCGCCGGCCGGCTGGCCGCCAACACCGCCTTCGCCGGCTGGCCGCTGGTGGTCCTGACCGACGAGCCGCGGCGCGCCGCCGCCTCGCCGATCAACTTCCTGTGGACCACCTTCACCCGCTTCGAGCCGGCGGCCGACATCCACGCCGCCGGCCGCGAGCCGCTGCGCAACCACCTCTCCTATCGGCCGCCGATCCTCATCGACGCGCGGCTGAAGCCCGGGTTCCCGGACGAGCTCTCTTGCGACCCCGAGGTGGCCCGCAAGGTCGACCGCCGCTGGGCGGAGTACTTCCCCGCCGGCGGGGTGGAGATGGGCGACGCCGAGCGCGGGCACCTTGACTGACGGCGGCCAGTGCCGCTGGGCGGCATCCAGGGCACGTATCCCCAGGCGCTGCATCCATGCTGCCGGCGTTGCGCTCCCTGCGGCATAGCCCTGCCATGCCTCAGTCGCGCGCCTTGGCATCGCGGCGCATCCCCTGGCTCTACGCACCCTAGTTGCCGGCTCGCGTTGGACGGGGCTCGTCGGCCTCCCAGGTGATGCCGGCGCGGTAGACCGGGGCGCGATCGCCCGCGTCCTCGTCGCGGGTGCCGACCAGGCGGCACCAGCGGACGCTGCCGTTCAGCCGGCGGCTGACCCCCGCCACCTCGAGGGTGAAGGTGTACGGGGCGCCCACCCGTAGCGCCTTGCCGGTCTCGACGTGGGCGCCGGCCGGGCTGAGGTCGAGCACCCGGGCGGTCATCACCGGCCCGGTCAGCCGGCCGTCGCGCACCCGCCGGCGGGGAAACCGGCGGGGGGTCCTGGATCGTCGTCGTCGTCGAGTGCGGTGGTTCATCGAGTGACCGGCCAGGCTGTCGAGCCCGGCCGTACCTGAAGAGACGAAACCGGAGGCCGCAATCTTGCCTTTGGCCTGGTCTTCGGCCGTCCCGCCGACGTCCGGTCCCGGCTTCGGGGTCTGTTGCCCGGACCCGCGGTGGGCTCGGGCCGGCTGCTAGACTCGCGCCCCCATGGCGATCACCTCGGAGGAGTACCGCCACGCGATGCGGCTGTTTCCGGCCGGCGTCACCATCGTCACCATCAAGGCGGGCGACATCCGGCACGGCCTGACCGTCTCCGCCTTCGCCTCGGTGTCGCCGGACCCGCCGCTCGTCTGCGTCATCGTCGACCACGAGCACCACGGCTATCGACTGTTGGAGGAACCCGGCGCGGTCTTCGCGGTCAACATCCTCGGCGAGGACCAGGCCGAGTTGTCCAACCGCTTCGCATGGGTCAAGGACGAGGACCGCTTCGCCATGGGCGACTGGAGCACGGCGGCGACCGGCGCGCCGATCCTCCGCGACGCCCTGGCTTGGCTCGACTGCACCATCCACGACCGCTTCGACGCGGGCAGCCACACGATCTACGTCGGCGAGGTCCAGTCGCACGCCATCCCGCGGCCCGACGACGAGCCGCTGGTCTACTGGAACCGGGGCTACCGGCACTTCCTCAGCGCGGACGGCTAGAGAACTGCGCAAGATGCGGGTCCCGTCGCAAGGCAAGCCCTCGCAGCTCGTCAACGCGGGGGTCGCTTCCCTGGTCCTCGCCGGGCTGCTTGGCTACCGCCTCCTGACAATTCAGAGCTGACCACCGATGTGACATGCGGCGTTCGCTGGCAGTTCAAATCTCGGCTCGGGACCAACTCCGGATCAGGGGTCGTGAAGGCGGCTGATTTCCATACCCGGTTCGAGGACGTCGGACGCAGGCTGCTGGCGCCGGAGGGGTTTGTCTACAAGGACCGAGCCTGGCACCTCACGGCGGCGGACCACCAGCTGTCGCTCTGCCCACACTGCACGAAGTTCGGACAGGGGTTCTCGGTCCGATACCTGACGGTCGCGCTCCTGCATCTCGACGTCGAGCCGCCGCCCGGTTGGGAGCGCAGGCTGCTCAGGAACGACTGCGGATCCTGTCCGGTCAGGATCTCGCCGCTCCTGCTGCGCCGGCACGTCGAGAGCGGCTTCGACGACAAAGTCTGGGACTGCCCGGACCCGCTCGACTTCGACACCCGGCTCGGGACCTGTCTGCCGGTCTACTTCGGAGGCGAGGTGATGCGGATCCTGGCCGATCCCTCGGCGACCATCGAGGCCAACCGGGAGGCCCTGCTGCATTCGTTGGAGCGAGACGGGATCGACGATCTGACCGAGCCGGCGATGCTCGGGCGGCTGGAGAAGGCCTGTCGGGAGACCGCGCTCTTCGGCGCGAAGTGGGCGAGCCGGATGACGACCGAGATGGTCGCGCCGCTGGTGATCCGAACCGCGGGGCTCAGCGCCGATCTGGCGATCCACTACTACGCGCCGCAGTACGCGAAAGCCGTGGGACAGCGCGCCTCGCGGCACCTGGAGTGAGGGCAGCTTCGCGCTCACGGAACTGTCACCGGGATCCGCCGGCAACGGCTTGTCAAGGGGCGGCGGAAGCCCGCTCGCGAGCCACTACCCACCCTCCAGTCTCTTGGTAGAAAAAGCTAGCATATGCTAGCTTGGCACCGGAGGAAGCCATGACTCGAGCCCAGCTCGCCACTCGCATCGACGGCCGCGTCAAGAAGGCGGTCGAGGAGATCTGTAACGCCCGCGGCCTCAAGATGAACCGCTTCATCGAAGAGGCGCTCTTGGACAAGCTCGAAGAGCTCGAGGACATCGAGGATCTCAAGCGGATCCGCTTCGAGACGACCCGCCCGCTGAGCGAGATCATCGAAGAGCTTGGGCTCGATGGCGAGCTATAGGGTCGAGGTCTCGGCCACGGCGGAAAGGCAGATCCGGCGCCTGGCGCGCCGAGATCAGCTGCGGGTGCTGCGCGCCGTGCGCGAACTGTCGGATGAGCCCCATCCGCGCGGCTGTCGGAAGCTACGGGGCTACGAGGATGTCTTCCGTCTCCGGGTCGGCACGTTTCGCGTGCTCTACAGCGTGGAGTCGGAGCGGATCCTGGTGATCATCCTGAAGGTCGGGCACCGCAAGGACATCTACAGGTAGGCGGAAGGGAGCGCCGTCCGTTCAGGGCTGGTACAGCCCCTCGATCTCGCGCGCGTAGCGCTCGTAGATCACCCGCCGCTTGAGCTTCATGGTCGGCGTCAGCTCGCCGCTCTCGGGGGTGAACTGGGAGGGGATGACGGCGAACCGCTTGATCGTCTCGTAGCTGGCCAGCCGCTGGTTGACGGTGGCGAGCTGGGCCTCGAGCCAGGCGTGGACCCGGGGGCAGGCGGCGGCAGACGCCTCTTCGGTGGCCGGGCTGCCGGCGGCGGCCGTGGTCTCGGGCAGCCGGTCGGGGTCCAGCGTGAGCAGCGCCGCGAGGTATTTGCGGCTGTCGCCGATCACCACCGCCGCGGCCACCCCGGCGATCGACTTGAGCTGGGCCTCGATCGGCGCCGGAGCGACGTTCTTGCCGCCGGAGGTGATCAGCAGCTCCTTCTTGCGGTCGGTGATCTTCAGGAAGCCGTCCTCGTCGACCTCGCCGATGTCGCCGGAGTGCAACCAGCCGTCTTCATCCAGGGTCTCGCGGGTGGCCGCCTCGTCCTTGTAGTAGCCCAGGAAGACGTGCGGGCCGCGCATCAGGACCTCGCCGTCGTCGGCGGTCCGCAGCTCGGTGCCGGGGATGGCGAAGCCCGCCCGGCCCGTCTTGTATTTCTTGCGCAGCGACATGGTGCCGGGGCCGGTGCACTCGCTCATGCCGTAGACCTCGAGGATCGGGATGCCCAGGCTCAAGAAGAACTCCAGGGTGTCGAGGGTGATCGGGGCGGCCGAGCAGGCGCAGACCCGCGCGCGGTCGAGGCCCAGCTTCTCGCGCACCTTGGAGAAGACCAGCTTGTCGGCCAGCGGCGCCATCAGCGGCTGGGGCTCGCCCCGCTGGTCGGCGTAGCCGGCGCGCTTGCCGATGTCGCGGGCCCAGGCGGCGATCTTGCGCTTGAGCGGCGGGTTCTGGGCGCCGGCCGCTTCGATCGCGGCCTGGATCTTCTCCCACACCCGAGGCACGCCGAAGAAGACGTGCGGCCGTACCTCGCGCATGTTGACCGGCAGCTTCTCGATCGACTCGGCGAACCAGCTGCAGCCGCCGACGTGGAGCGGCGCGTGCAGCGAGACCATTTGCTCGGCGATGTGGGACAGCGGCAGATAGCTCAGGAACTGGTCGCCCTGCTCGAGCTCGAGGAACTCCAGCACCTGCGCCGCCGTCCACACCAGGTTGGTGTGCGACAGCATCACCGCCTTGGGCGGCCCGGTGGTACCGGACGTGTAGATCAGGGTCGCCGGGTCTTCGGGCCGTTGCGCCTCGATGCGCGCCTCGATCTCGGCCGCGGGCACGCCGGAGCCGAGATCGAGCAGCTCCTGCCAGGTGTGGACGCCGGGATCGTCGCTCTCGCCCTCCATCATCACGATGGCCCGCAACGCGGGCAGCTGATCGCGCACCGAGAGGATCTTCTCCAGCTGCTGGGCGTGCTCGACGACGATGACCGCCGCCTCGGAGTGGTGGGCGACGTACTGGCACTGCTCCGGCGTGCAGGTCGTGTAGATGCCCGCCGGCAGCCCGCCGGCGACGATCGCGCCGATGTCGGCGATGAACCACTCGGGGCGGTTGAAGGCGAGCACGGCGACCCCCTTGCCGGGCTCGAGGCCGAGGCGCATGAAGCCGCCGGCCGCTTGCCAAACGGCCTGGCGATAGCCGTGCCAGGAGATCGGCAGCCACTCGCCGTCGCGCTTGTAGCGCATGGCGTCGGCGTCGCCGCGCTGGCGCGCCGCCTGCTCGAAGAGACGCGGAACGATCTGGCTCATGACGGAATCCCCCTTCCTTCTCCGTGGAAGCCTGAGCTTCTCACCGGCTCGCGTCGCGAGCCGTCGGCGTAGTAGAGAGCTGGTGAGAAGTTCAGGCTAGCGACGGCCTACTCTACACGCGCGCCCGCGCCGCCCAGCGCCCACCGTCTGGCGGCTGGCGCAAGGGGTCCCGCGGCGCCCTCCAGCGCCTCGTGGCGGACCCGGGGCTCCGGGGGCGCGGTGCGCCGCGACAGCGGCTCAGCGGCCGAGGGCGGCGCCGGCCGCCCGCTCGGCGCGCCAGCTTTCGGCCGCCGCCCGGCCCTTTTCCTCGTCGACGTACAGCAGGCCGACCCAGCCGACGACGAAGAAGACCGCGGTGATCAGGACGGCGGTCCGCTGCGAGCCGGTCCACAGCGAGATGGAGCCGAAGACGAACGGCCCCAGGGCGTAGGCGCCGCGCATGGCGAGGCCCCAGAAGCCGAAGAACTCGCCGCTCTTGTCCTTGGGCGAGAACAGCCCGACCAGCCCCCGGGAGGCGGCCTGGAGCGAGCCGATGCCCAGCCCGGCCCCCATGGCGACGAACCAGAAGGCGGTCTTGGTGGTGGCCGCGGCGCCCCCCAGGCAGACCAGGATCCACAGCACCAGGATCCACTGCAGGGTGCGGCGCGAGCCCAGCCGGTCCTGCAGCGGGCCGCCGCCGAAGGCGCCCGCGGCCGAGAACAGCTGCAGGACCAGGAAGAGCACGATCAGCTCGTTGCCGGTGAAGGCCAGGGTCTTGCGCGAGTAGATGCCGGCGAAGGTGATGACGGTCATCAGGCCGCAGCAGTAGACGAAGAAGAAGGCGAGGAACTTGACCAGCTCGCGGAAGCGCCGGATCGACCGGCCGGTGTCGCGCAGGCGGCGAAAGCCCTCGGCCGCGAAGCTGGTGAGCGAGCGGTGCTCGACCCGCTGCGCCCGCTCGCGCAGCAAGGCGAAGGTGGGGATGCCGGAGAGCAGGAAGAACGCCGCCGTCAGCGGCCAGACCAGCCGCAGCGAGGCCACGTTGGCCGGCACGAAGTCGCCGGCCAGAAGCGGCCGGATGAGCAGCAGGCAGGCCAGACCGCCGAAGTAGCCGAGCCCCCAGCCGATGCCGGAGATTCGGCCGACATTGCCGGGGGTGGAGATCTCGGGCAGGAAGCCGCCGACCAGCGACTCGCCCATGGCGTAGGCGATGTTCGAGACCACGAACAGCGCCAGCGCCAGGACCACGGCGCCGGGCACCGCGAACCACAGCGCCGCGGTGCCGCCCACGCAGGCCAGCCAGGTGGCGGCCAGGAACTGCTTCTTGCGGCCCGAGCCGTCGGCCAGGGCGCCCACCACCGGCGCGGTGAGCAGGACGATCAGGTTGCTGATCATCACCCCCACGCCCCACAGCCAGTCGCCGCGGGCGCCGGGCGCCACCAGGGTGGTGAAGTAGACGCCGAACGCCACGGTGACGATCACCGTGGTGTAGCTGGAGTTGGCGAAGTCGAACATCGCCCAGCCGAAGATCTCGCGCCTGCGGACCGGCGGCTGGGCGGTGCTCGTCAGCGGCTCAGCCCTCGAGCGGCGGGATGCGCAGCACCTGGCCGGGGTAGATCTTGTCCGGGTGCTCCAGCATCGGCTTGTTGGCCTCGAAGATCGCCGGGTACTTCATGGCATCGCCGTAGTGGGCCTTGGCGATCTTCGACAGCGAGTCGCCCGACTGGACGGTGTAGAAGGTCGCCTTCGGCGCCGCCACCGTCATCTGGTCGTCGACGCTGCGCGATACCGGCCACGTTGCCGCAGGCCAGGACGATCTTCTCGCGGTCCGCCTGGGTGGCGGCGGTGCCGCCGACGGTGACGGTGTGGTCATCGACCCGGATGGTCAGATCCTCGACGCCGAGCCCCAGCTCGGCGATCATCTTGCCCATGCCCATCGCCCGGCGCCGATCGGCGGCCTTCTTCATGTCGGCGGCACTCGGGCCGGCCGGCGCGGCCGGCTTGGCCGCGGGTTCGTCGTCGCCAAATCCGAGCTTCTTGCCCGCTTCCTTCACGAAATCGAAAAGTCCCATATCTCAAGTCTCCTTTTTCTTGCTTTTCTGTCGTCGCTAGCGCTTCAGAAAGCTCTTCAGCAGCGAGCCGCCGAGCTTGGCCACGTCGTCCTTGATGTCGCCGTCGCCGTCGGCGTCGAGCAGGTTGCCCAGCATGCCCAGGTCGGGCGCCTGCCGGGCGGCGGAGCTCTGCTCCTGGCGCAGCAGGCCGCCGAGGTCGCTCGGGTTGAGGCCGCCCTGGCGGTTCTTCTGACCCAGCGCGCCCATCACCAGCGGCGCCAGCATGGTCAGCAGCTTGCCCATCGAGCCGGCGTCGAGGCCGGTGCTCTGGCCGAGGGCCGACTGGACGGCGGCTTGCTTGCCGCCGAAGACGTGCCCCAGGATACCGGCGCCGGCGCTCTGCTCCGGCGCCGACAGCACACCGGAGAGATTGTCGAGGACGCTGCCGTCGTGGTCCTTGCTCAGTGCCGACAACAGGGCGCCGGCTCCGTCCGCGCTCTGCGCGTTGCGCGCCAGCCCGGTCATCAGGCCGCCGAGGGCGGCGGGAACGGCCTTTTCGACCTTGGACCGATCGGTGCCGAGCTGGCCGGCGATCATCTCCAGGGCCTGACCGCCAAGCTGGCCGTTCAACATGTCGAGAATCGATTGACTCATCATCTACTCCTCCTTGAAATCCCTTGCGATGGGGTCAGGCGGAGCCTACGGCGGCCCTGCCGCGAGACGGATATCAGCCTCTTGGGGGGAAGCCGGCGACCTTGTGGCCGGCCGGCAGTTACCTTGCTAAGACGTTCGCCTTGCTACGGCATTCACCTTGCAAGGGCTTCTAGGATAGCCCCGGCGTCCGCAGCCGTCAATCCAGGCGGCCGGCTGCTCGGGCGGCCCGACAATCCAGGCAACGAGCACGGCGGACTCTCGCTGGCCGCTTAGCCTGCCCTTCTCACCAATCGTCTACTACAACGCCGTATGTACCTGAATCTCCTGCGTTACGCTCCTGTCGGTCATCCTCAGCGTGCTTCGAGCACGCCTGCGGTGACCTCGGTCGCAAGCCTTGTATCTTCAGGCACCTACGGCGTTTCGCTACGACGATTGGTGAGAAGGGCCGCCTAGAGAACCCCGATGAGCAAGATCCCCGCTACCCGATACCCCAGAGTGCCGTCCCCCAGGTCCCCCAGCCCGATGCGCCGCTCGCTTGTCGCGATGGCGATCGTCAGCGGCGCCGTGATGGCGCTCGCGGCGGTCGCCGGCGTCCTGCCCGGCGCGGCGGCGCCGCCCGAGCTCTGGGTCGAGCTGCCCGCCGCCGCCGGCCCGCTGACCGTCTCCGTGGACGGCGCCGAGGTGGCGGCGACCGATGCCGGTCCGCTGGCGGCGTCCTGGCGCGTCGTCGTCCTCTTCGACCTCGAGCTCAGTGAGCCGGTCGAGCTGCGCAACGGCGCCGCGATGCTGGCCGAGCGGGCCGCCGAGCTGACCGCGCTAGGCCCGGTGGAGATCGTGCTGGCCGGCGACGGCCTGCGCGCGACGCTACCGCCGACGACCTCGGCTCCGGCGCTGGGCGAGGCGCTGGGCTGGGTCGGGGTCCGCGAGTCTTCGCGCCACCTGCAAGTCGAGCGTCGCCGCGAGTTCGCCGAGCGGTCGCGGCCCACCCTGGCGGCGGCCGAGGCGGCCGCCGTCGCCGAGCGCGAGTCGCTGGCGGCTCACCTCGACCGGGTGCTCGACTGGGCCGCGGAGACGGCCGGCGCCGGCCCGCAGCTGCTGCTCTACGTCGGCGGCGGCTACGAGGCGGATCCGGCGGCGTTCTATGCCGAAGCCCTGCGCCAGGACGACGAGGCCGGCCCCGGGCTGGCCGCCCTCTCGCCGCTGCCCTCCGCCGACGAGATCGGCCGCGCGCTGTCGATGCTGGGCTGGACAGTGGTGGCCTTCCAGCCGCCGGCGCGCGGCGACGCCCTGCTCGCCGCCGCCGAGGAGAGCGACACCCAGCGGCAAGAGCGGCGCTTCGACGAGAGCCGCGGCCTGGGCCAGGTGGCGGTCGGGGTCGATCCGCGCGACCTCGGCCGGCGCAAGCGCGACAGCCGCCGGATCGCGGTGCTGGCCGATCCGGTGGCGCCGCTTGTCGAGCTCGCCGGCCAGACCGGCGGCGAGGTGCTGGTGGACCCCCTGCGGCTGGCGGACCTCTCGGAACGGCTGCGCCGGCGCCACCGGCTGCGTCTGGATCTCCAGCCGACCCCTGTCGAGCCGGTGGCGGTGCGGGTCCTGGCCGGTGGCGACGAGGTCCGGGCGCGGCGCTGGATCGGTGCCCAGCTGCCGCTGCCGGTCTCCGCCGCGCGGGCTCGCCAGCTGCTGCGCGACGAGCTCGAAGAGGGTGATTTCTGGGTCGAGGCGGTGCTCGAGCCCGGGGGGGAGCCGGAGGGCGACGGCGAGTCGCGGCTCACCCTGCAGCTCGAGCCGGAGGGTGAGCTCGGCGAGCTGCGGCTGACCTTGGCGGCGCTGGGCTACGCCGGCGACGTGCGGGTGACGCACCAGCCGCTCGACCCGGCCGCGGCGGTCGACGGCTTGATCCGCCTCGCCCTGCCGTCGTCGTTGCTCGTGGCCGCCGACGAGCCGCTGGCGGTCCTGGTGGAGGAGACCGCGAGCGGTCGCCGTGGCGCCACCTTCGCCAGCCTGCGGGCGGAGGCGGCGTCGCAGGCCGCTGCCGCGCCGGTCTTCGATCCGGACGAGAGCCGGATCCTGCGGCTGCTGCCGCCCGACTCGTCGATGGTGATGGGCCCGACCCTGTTCCGGACGCTGGTCGACGAGCGGGCCGTGGGCCGGGTCGAGTTCTACCTCGACGGCGAGCTGGCGGTGGCCCGCGACACCGCCCCGTTCAGCGCCCAGCTCGACCTGGGGCCGCTGCCGCGCACGCGGCGGGTCCTTGCCGTCGCCTTCGGAGCTGCCGGTGGCGAGCTGGCGCGGGACAGTCTGCTGGTCAACGGCGGCGGCGGGCTGCTCGAAGTGCGGATCGTCGAGCCCCGGGCGGCGCGCGCCGGCAGCGCCGCCGCGCCGCGGGTCGGCTCGGTGGAGGTGCGGGCGGAGATCGACGTGCCCGAGGGCGCTCGCCTGGATCGGGTCGAGTTCTTCTGGCGCGACCGTCTCGTCGCCACGCGCTACGCGCCGCCGTTCCGCGAGCGCGTGCGAGATCGACGCCGCTTCGCCGCGCGGGTTCGTGCGGGTGCTGGCGCGGCTGGCCGACGGCACCAGCGGCGAGGACGTGGTCTTTCTCAACAGCTCCGGTCCCAGCGAGCGGCTGGACATCGACCTCGTCGAGCTCTACACGGTGGTCACCGACCGCCAGGGCCAGCCGGTCAAGGACCTGCCGCGCGACCGGTTCGAACTGTTCGAGGAGGGCAAGCCGATGGAGATCACCACCTTCGGCGACGCCGGCGACCTGCCGCTGACGGTGGGCCTGGCGATCGACTCCTCGGCCTCGATGTTCGTCAAGCTGCCGCGGGTGCAGCTGTCGGCGCGCGAGTTCGTGCGCGGCCTCGAGTCGCGCCGTGACCGGGCCTTCCTGGTCGGCTTCGGCAGCAAGCCGCGGCTGGCGCGCACCCCCACCACCGACCTGCCGCAAGTGGTCCAGGCGCTCGACCGGCTGAGCCCAGGCGGCCAGACGGCGATCTGGGAGGCGGTTGCCTTCAGCCTGGTCCAGCTCCAGGGGGTGCCGGGCAAGAAGGCTCTTATCGTCTACTCCGACGGCGCCGACGAAGACCCCGAGTTCTCCTACCGCACCTGTCTCAAGTTCGCCCGCACCGTCGGCGCGCCGATCTACTTCATCCTCTCGAACAACGAGATCGTCCGCACCGGCGGCAAGGGCCTCAGCGTGCGCGGGTTCCTTGGCCGGCTGCGCGAGCTGACTGAGGAGGTCGGCGGCCGGGTCTACTTCACCCGCGTCGGCGACGACCTCGACGCGGTCTACCGCGAGATCGCCGAGGAGCTCGAGAGCCAGTACTTCATCGGCTACTACTCCAAGCAGGGCGACGGGCGGGAGTGGCGGAAGCTCAAGGTCGACGTCAAGGGCTCGGGGCTGAGCGCCCGCACGATATCGGGGTTCTATCGTTGAGGCGGTGGTTGCTCGACCAGCTGGCCGGGCCGGCCTCGGCCAGGAGCCCCTCGATGAGCCCTTCCAGCTCGCTGACCAGCCGCTGAAAGTGCCTCCCGGTACCCGGCCCGGCGAATCCCGAGTGGATCTTCCGCACCCGCCCGTCGCGGCCGATCAAGACAGTGGTGGGGAAGGCCACCACGGCGGAGAGGTCGGGCAGGGTCGCGGCCGCTTTGCTCTTGTCGCTCGTGCCGGCCAGAAGCAGCGAGTAGTCGACCCCGTGGCGCAACCGAGCGCCACGAGCACGAGGGCGAGGGGTAGGGTCGCGCCGCGCATCGTACCGGCGGAGTCTACGGCTTTGGCCGGCTGGGCGGATGCGTGAAGCGCGGCGGTGGGCACCCGCGGGCCGGCGCTACCGGGCGGGCCTACCGGGCTGGCGCTACCGGGCTGGCGCCCCGGGGCGGTTAGGATGTGGCCGAGAGGAGGAAGGCGGCGATGGGGATTCTGCAGTGGATCACGGGCAACGAAGCGGCGCAGCAGTCGACCGCCGCCGGCGGCGACACGGACACGGTGCGCAAGATCGTCGGCGAGCTCGAGGCGATGGCGCCCGAGAGGGCGCGATTCGTCGCCGCCTTCGCCTACATCCTCGGCCGGGTGGCGCACGCCGACCACCATTTCAGTGCCGAGGAGACCGAAGCGATGGAGGGGGTCGTGCGCGGCTTCGGCGACCTGCCGGAGGAGCAGGCGGTGCTGGTGGTGCAGATCGCCAAGAGCCAGAACCGCCTCTTCGGCGGCACCGAGAACTTCCTCGTCACCCGCGAGTTTCGTGAGATCTCGAGCCCGGCCGAGCGGCGCCAGCTGCTCGACTGCATGTTCGCCGTCTCAGCCGCCGACGACTCGATCTCCAGCGCCGAGGAGTCGCAGATCCGGCAGATCGCCAGCGAGCTCGGCTTCACCCACCGCGAGTTCGTCACGGCGCGGCTGGCCTACTCGGACCAGCGCGAGGTGATGCGGGCGTTCCGCGAGAATCGCTGACCGAGCCCGTCATGGGCTGCTGGGGTATTCTCCCCACGCCCGCCTTCCGGTCGGCACGACCGGACCCCCCGAAATGCGCCGCAAACGATCGATCAGCCGGAGGTTCATCCTCGTTCTCGCGCTCGCCGCGGTGGCGGTCGCCGCCGTCTCCGGGCTGTGGATCGATGAGCCGCCGACGGTGAGCCTGGCCGCCGACCGGCCGGCCATCGGACCGAGCACCCGGGTCGAGGCGCGGTTCAACGCCGGCTCGGGCGGCCTGGCCGAGGTGCGCCTCGAGTTGTCGCAGGGCGACCGGACGATCGAGCTCGCGCGGCGCCAGCACCAGCCGCGGCCGCGCTGGAAGCTGTGGGCGCCGGCCGACCGCGAGGATCTCTTGACGGCCGACGCCGGCTGGCGCAGCCGGGAGGGGCTGAGCGAGGGCGAGGCTGTGCTGCGCGCGGTGGCCACCCAGGCCGGGACCTGGCTGCGCGGCCCGGAGCCGGTGGTGGAGGAGCTGCGGCTGGTGGTCAAGAAGCGGCCGCCGGACCTGGTGGCCATCTCGAGCCAGCACTATCCGGTGCAGGGAGGCTCCGACCTCGTGGTCTACACGGTGGGCGCCGGCAACATGCGCGACGGCGTCGCGGTGGGCGAGCTGTGGTTTCCGGGCCGGGACGTGCCGGGGGGCGCTGACGGGCTGCGGTTCGCCCTCTACGCGGTGCCCTTCGACCATGCCGACGCCGACGCCATCCGGCTGGCGGCCGAGGACGACGCCGGCAACCGCGCCACGGTGGCCTTCGTCGACCGGCTGACCGAGCGGCCGGCGTCGAGCGACACGATGCGGCTGGACGACGGCTTCCTCGAGCGCGTCGTGCCCGAGGTGCTGGCGCGATCGGGGCTGCCGGACAGCGGCGACCGGCTGGCCGACTACCTGGAGATCAACGGCGCCCTCAGGCATCGCAACGCCGCCCGGCTGACCGAGCTGGCGGCGGCCTCGGTCGACGAGCCGCTGTGGCATCGGCCGTTCGTGGCGCTGCCGGGGTCGAAGGTGATGTCGCCCTTCGCCGACCGGCGGACCTACGTCTATGAGGGCCGCGAGGTCGATCGCCAGGTCCACCTGGGCTACGACCTGGCCTCGGTGCGCCGCGCCGAGGTGCCGGCGGCCAATGACGGCGTGGTGGTGCTGGCCGACTACTTCGGCATCTACGGCAACGCGGTGGCGATCGATCACGGCGCCGGCCTGATGAGCCTCTACGGCCATCTCTCCAGCCTCGCGGTCGCCGAGGGCGACGAGGTGACCCGCGGTCAGACCGTGGGCCGCACCGGCGTCACCGGCCTGGCCGGCGGCGACCACCTCCATTTCTCGATGCTCCTCGGCGGCGTGCCGGTGGATGCCCGCGAGTGGTGGGATCCGTTCTGGCTCGAGACCCGGATCGCCGGCCGGCTGGGCGCCGGCTTCCCGTTTTCGCGTTAGGTAGGGTAGCGAGCCATGGCTGACGAGGCGCCCAAGAAGAAGCGGCCCAAGCTCGACGTTGTCTGGCGCGAGGCGCGCGAGCTCATCTGGACCTACCGGCGCCGGCTGGGGCTCGGCCTGGGGCTGCTGGTGATCAGCCGCCTGGCCGGCATGGTGCTGCCGGCCAGCACCAAGTACCTGATCGACGACGTGATCGGCAAGGGCCGCAGCGATTTGCTGCCCTGGATCGCGGCGGCGGTGTTCGTCGCCACGATCATCCAGTCGTCCACTTCGTTCTCGCTGGCGATCCTGCTCGGCGTCGCGGCGCAGCGGGCGATCAACGACTTCCGGCTCAGGGTGCAGCAGCACGTCGGGCAGCTGCCGGTGAGCTTCTTCGACGAGCACAAGACCGGCGAGCTGATCTCGCGCATCCTGACTGACGCCGAGGGCATCCGGAACCTGGTGGGCACCGGCTTCGTGCAGCTGGTCGGCGGCCTGATCACCGCCGTGGTGGCCTTCGGCGTGCTGCTGTGGCTCAACTGGAAGCTGACCCTGCTGACCCTGGTCATGCTGCTGGCCTTCGCCGTCATCATGGTCTTCGGGTTCAACCGCTTGCGGCCGATCTTCCGCGAGCGCAGCAAGCTCAACGCCGCGCTGACGGGCAGGCTCACCGAGGCGCTGGGCGGCATCCGGGTGGTCAAGGCCTATAGCGCCGAGAAGCGCGAGGCGCGGGTCTTTGCCAATGGCGCCCACCGGCTGCTGCGCAAGGTGGTCCAGACGATGGTCGGGGTGTCGGCGATCACCAGCATCTCGGGGCTGCTGTTCAGCCTGGCCACCCTGGCCGTCGGCATCCTCGGCGCGCGCGAAGTGATGGCCGGCCGCATGACCGTCGGCGACATCCTGATGTTCGTCGTCTTCACCGGCCTGATGGTCACGCCGCTGGTGCAGATGGCCAACATCGGCACCCAGATCACCGAGGCCTTCGCCGGCATGGACCGGATCCGGGAACTCCTCAACCAGCCCACCGAGGACCAGGACGAGCGCCGCCGCCGGCAGCTCGGCCGGGTGCGGGGCGAGATCGCCTTCGAGCAGGTCTCGTTCGAGTACAAGCCGGGTGTGCCGGTCCTCAACGATGTCTCACTGCTGGCGCCGGCCGGCTCGACCACCGCCCTGGTGGGCCCCAGCGGCTCGGGCAAGAGCACCCTGATCTCCCTGGTGATGGCCTTCCGCACTCCGCTGGTGGGCCGGGTGCTGATCGACGGCGTCGACCTGGCCGAGGTGCGGCTGCGCGACTACCGCTCACAGCTGGCGGTGGTGCTGCAGGACGACTTCCTGTTCGACGGCACCCTGGCCGACAACATCGGCTACAGCCGGCCGTCCGCGAGCCGCGCCGACGTCGAGCGGGTGGGCCGGCTGGCCCGCTGCGACGAGTTCGTCGAGCAGTTCGCCGACGGCTACGACACCGTCATCGGCGAGCGCGGCGTCAAGCTCTCCGGCGGCCAGCGCCAGCGCGTGGCCATCGCCCGGGCGATGCTCGCCGACCCGCGCATCCTGATCCTCGACGAAGCCACCTCGAGCCTCGACTCCGACAACGAGGCCCGCATCCAGGAGGGCCTGCGCGAGCTCAAGAAGGGCCGCACCACCTTCGTCATCGCCCACCGGCTCTCCACCATCCGCAACGCCGACCAGATCCTGGTCCTCAAGGACGGCCGGATCGTCGAGCGCGGCACCCACCACGAGCTGATGGCGGCCGACGGGGCCTACCGCAAGCTGCACGATCAGCAGTTCAACCTCGAGTCCGACCGGTTCGTGAACCCGGGCGAGGGGGATGAGCTGGGGGAGGACGAGGAGGACGACGCGGCGGGTGGTGCTTCGGGGGGGGCGTCGGGGGCTTCGTTGTTGCCGTTTGGGCGGGGGAGATCGGATTAGCCAAGCTCTCTGCAACGTCTTGACCCATAGCGATACGGTCACCGCCCACAGCAAGACCAGCAACCTCTGTGTCTGGCCGGTTCGTCGCTGAGAATGGTCGGATCTTCGGAGCTTTGACCCTTCGAGCAGGCCGCAGACGAGCCGCGGCAGAGGAGACTGGAGAATGACGACTGGATACCGCGACCCAAGGGGCCGGGTTGTTAGAAGGCTGATATTAGCGCCGCTGGTGTGCTTGGCGTGGGGCTGCCCGCCGGGGCCGGAGGCGGTCGGCACCGGGGTTTTCGGAGTCGAAATGGGACTCGAAGTGGCCATGACGCCAGGCGACACCCCGCTGACCGTGGCCGAGTGCGAGGCGTTCAGTGAGGGGATTGCCTGGACGGTGTTGCCTGTGGAGCCCGAAGGTCCGCTTATCCAGCAAGACCTCGAGGAGGTCGAGGCCTTCCAGGGGGGATTCGACGACGGAGAGCCGCCGGCGCCGCTGCCGAATCGCTGCCGCTACACCACCTCGAAAGACACCACGGCAGGCACGTTCGAGGTGACGGTGCACGCGGTGTTGCCGGGCGCAGAGCCATTCATCGAGAGTTGTGAGATAGGGACGTTCAGCTCCGCCGCAGACGCGGCCATAGCTCGCGGCTGGGCGGGCTTCACCTTCGGCACGGACGGCTGCGTCGCGTCGACCTCAGTCGACCCGGGGTACGAGGAGTACCCGCTGCTGCCCTAGAGAGGATCTGCGCTTAGCCGAAGAAGCTCGGTCGGCGAGGCCGTGCGGATCAGCTCTGCTTGTCGAGCCCATCGGCCCGCTCCATGCGTCCTTCGGGGAAGATGAGGGTCATCTTGTCCGAGCCGGTGTGCTCGAGAACGGTCTGCCAGGTGTGGTCCGCCCGGCGGGTCCTGTTGGTACGCTCGACGCCCGCCGAGAACGCGTGCATGCCTCGCCCTGTTGCTCCTCCAGCCTGGCCTGCCGAGCTGAGCCGGCTCTGGAGCGCGGCTCGCCGGCCACCGGCTCCTGATCAAGGACGAGCGCCGGCTGACGCTCTGGAGCGTCGAGTAACGGGCCTTCTCCAGAGCTCTCGGCGGTCAGCTCAGCGGATGACCTTGCCTGGCGGGGCCTTCTGCTTGTTGCACAGCTCGTGGATCTTCGGCAGTTCGGTGCAGGCTTCGGCGTAGTCGCCTGGCGAGTTGGCGTCTTTCTGGATCCAGTAGAAGAGACTCGGCGCCGGGTTGCCGTCTGCGTCACGGCCGATCGTCACGAACGGATAGCAGGCGGGCAGGTCTTCGACACGGGTCTTGCGGAGTGCCTCCTCCTCGCTGGTGTCCTGGTTTTGGAGGATGGTGCAGAAGACCTCTCCCGACGCGGTCCTCTGCCAGGCGCCGTCGTTGTAGACGACAGGGGCCCACTTGGCGCCGTCCTTGAACGGCCGGTAGTCGACTTCCTCGCGGTGGGTATGGCCGAAGACATAAAGGTCGAAGTCCCCGCTCGGCCTCGCGGTTGCTGGTAGTGAGCCGCTGAGTTCGTTCAGGTAGCGACGAAAGCGCCGGCGGCGAGCCCGCGGATTGATCAGACCCTCGAGCTTGGCGGCGACAAAGCTCAGGTCACCCTCGACCGGACAGAGCTCGATGCCGGCATCCGGCAGAGTCTCGTTGGCCAGCCACCGCTGGCCGCAGACGGCGACGATCTCCTCGGTGGTGAAGGGATCGATCGGCCCCAGCTCGTCGAGGGCGCCCTCCATCTCAGCGCGCACGGGGTCTCCCTGGGCCAGGGACTGGGCGAGGAACAGCCAGCGGGAATGATCGTCCGTCAGCTCCGCCTGGATCTCGTCCAGCTTCAGGTCCTCCTCTCCCGGGACCTTGCTGTTGTCCAGGAACTGTCCCGCCTGCGCAAAGGAGTTTTGGAAGAGCAGGAAGCGGACGAAGCGGCCGACCAGGCGGATGGCGCCGGCCGGCCCTTGATCGCGATAGCCGTACTTGAGGCCCGCCGATTCTGAAGAGAGGTTGTCGATTGTCGAGTAGTCGTGCTCGACACAGTTGAAGAGCTGCTGGACCAGCTCCTCTCCCCATGGCTGTTTGAGGTAGGGGGTGCCATCGGGTCCGTACTTGAACGGCGCGGTGGGCCAGTTGTCGAACCTGTTCGGGTCGGCACCGATCTGCTGGCCGTGCTCTACCAGCACCCTGCCGTCGGCGGAGAGCCAGTAGCCCTCGGTGGCGATCCGCACGCGTTGGTCCTCGGCATGCTCGTTCTGGTGCGGGATCGCCGCGAGAACGACCTCCCGGACCCCCTCGAAGGCTAGCGCGACGTCGTGGTTGCCGGGCACCAGCGTCACCCGGTTCTGCCCCTTCATGGCAAAGCTGCCCAGGGCCTCGAAGACCCGCCGGTGCTCGCTGACCACGCGGCTGGCGCGCCGTACCGCTTCCGCCTCGTTGCAGCCGAAGTCCTGGCCCAGGTCGGGATGGTCGCAGTCACCGACGCTCTTCCGGTGCGGGCGCTTGTCGAGCAGCGCGCAGATCGTGCGGTTCCCTCCGCCGTCGGCGGGCGTGTCGATCTGCACGTCGGGTGGGCGCTTGGCGGATTGCCAGAGCTCGAGGATGTCGCCCGCCAGCACCAGGTCGACGTGTCCCTTCCCGGCGGCTTGCATGGCGTCGAGGAAGTCGGCGAACTCCTCATGCCAGCGGAAGTCTTCGGTCGGGTGCCATACCGCCGGGTTGGCGGGGTCGTGGCCGACGCCCATGTGCAGGTCGCTCACTACCACGATGTTCCGGGGGGCGCCGATCTCGTTCCGCGGCGGCAGTGGGGATGGCGGGAGAAGGTCCGCGCTCACGCACACGGGCGCGAATGACAGCGCCACGGCGCAGAGCGCCTGGAGAAGGGAGCGGTCTCTCAGGGTGGGCATATCTGGGCCTCCGGGTTGCCGGCGAGCGTGAAGCTGAGTGCCTGGGCACCTCGGTTGCGCCGGGCGCCCTCCTCGTAGATCTCGAGCTGAACGGCGTCGAACAGATCGCCGACCCGCATTGGCCCGCCGAGCGCCGCGAGCCGCTCACTGGCCTTGACGATGAAGTCACCGGCCAGGCTGCCGCTGATGCCGGTGTTGGTTGCGATGACCGACACCATCCCGGTTCGGCTGAGTTGCCCGACGACGCTGTCCGAGCCGCTCTCGCCGGTCGAGCACCCCGCCAGGATCGCGATCGAGGGGCCCGCGAAGCGAGCGCTGATCGACGCGGCGCCGACCGCCGAGCCGTTCTCGGTGAAGTAGAGGCTCTGCTCGTTGTGGTGGCTGAGGACCGCGAGCATGGTGGCGGGGTAGGTCGGCCGTTGGTCGATCGGGTGACTGAGGCGCGGGTTGATCCAGCGGTTGAACGGCTTGAAGGCCGAAAAGACGTGCGCGGTCCTGGTTGAACCGGGCAGGCGGAGCACTCGATTCTCCCGATCGAAGAGGTCCGTCCTGACCAGACTCTGTATCCGCGCGTGCGCCTCGGTGAGCGGGCCGTCGATCCCGTTTCTGGGGAGTACCGCCTGCCAGGTCCCGGGGCACCGGGTGGCCCCGTAGCGCTGCTCGGGCAGCGGCGTCTGGATACGCGTGTGGTAGCCGAGAAAGCCGGTGTCGGTCGTGGTGTCGACATTGAGCAGGCCGATCGGGAAGAGCGGCAGCGTCTCTCCGGTGCGCCGGATCATGCGTAGGAAGAGCACCGGCCGGTCGTCGCGAAAGGGCTCCCCGGCATGCTCGCGAACGAATTCGCGCACCGCGTCGAGAGCCCGATTGCCGGCGACGTTGTCGGGGAAGAAGATGCCGGTCAGTTCGCCGCCGATGCTTGGAGAATCTCCAGAGACGCCGAATCTCCTCTGCGCCTGCGCCAGTCTCCGGCGGAACGCCTCGGCGTCGTTGTGGATCGTCCACCAAAGATAGGGGGCGATCCGCGACGTCGGTTCCGCCGCCCCCTCCGCGTCCTCCTCTGCGGTGTCGCGCGCGAAGACACCCGCGACAAAGCTGTCCGAGAACTCGATCACGTGGAGCGCCGCGGCCGGCCGGCTGGCGGTCGAGTCGGCGGACACCTCGAACAGCTCCGCCCCTCCCAGGGTCATGCCTGGCGGCTTGTTCGTCTCGGGGCAGTCCCGTCCGGGATCGCCGACGCAGCGAACAAAGGAGATCTCGTCGTAGGGTCGGCCCTTGTGCCAGATGGATAGGCCGAACGAGGCCCAACCGCGCTTGCTGGTCGTGGTCAGCGGGAACCGTAGGCGCCCGAAGATGTAGGGGGCCTGGACTCCCTCGAAGATGGCCTTGCGGAAGTCCCAGCCGGACAGCGGAGCGTCCACCGCGCTGAACGCCTGCACCCGGTCCAGGTAGACGGTCAGGTCGCGCATGGCGGGCACGGTCTCGAAGAAGCGCGGATCGGCCAGGAGCACGACGCTGAGAGGCAGGCGCCGCTCGAAAGACGCGCGCGCCTCCGCCTCGAGGAAGCCCTGGAACTCCTTCTCGACCCGGATCGAATCGACGCCCGACCATCTATACCCGATTCCGGACAGGTCGACGACGACCTCGTATTGCTGGCCGCCTGGCAGGAGAGCCTCCACCGGGGCCTTGTCGCCGACCTCCCGCGGCCACATGTTCCAGTGATAGCCGAGGCTGCGGGGCTCTGTGCCCGGCGCCGGCATCGTGACGATCGCCCCATCGCCCTCGAAGCTGGGTGGAGCGGCTGGCGTTTCACCGTAGCTCAGTGTCCTGATCTGGCCGGCGGGCAGGCCGCGGGCTTCGAGCTCGTCGCGGAGACTCTGGGCATAGAACGCCTCGCGTGCATAACGCCCCTCTGCCGGTGAATCCAAGCTGGAGACACCGGCGATCGTCACCGTTCGCTCTCGAGCCGTGGCCTCGATCTCGTTGAAGAGCACCGGGTCGAGCTCGAAAGCTACCCGCGTGGGCTTCTCGGCCGTATTGGAGGCTCGGACGAACACGATCCGCTCTGCGGGGGCCGCATCCCAGCCGGTTGCGGAAGCTGCCAGGGGCGAGGTCTCGACCATGGAAGCTCCGGAAGTGGCACCAGGGTCGCGCGGAGCGACGGCGCGATTCCCGCAGTTGATGCAGCTGGCGAGACTCAGCGTCAATCCTCCGGCGAGCAGAGCTGGGAGGAGGCGGCGCGTGAGCATCTTGCTGGTCGTCCCGGGCTGCAGCCTGCGGATCCGCTGGCAGCGATGCCTCTGCTTAGTCCCGGTTCGCTCTTCTGCCGTCTGAGACGGACGCAAACTCCCGGTTTCGCTCATCGCGCCCGCCGAACGTGCGCTGGTGCCCGGGACCCTTCGCCTAAAGTCCTGCGTCGCCGGTCGTCGAGAACTGATTGATGTAGTTCTCGCGGCGTGAGGTCCTCGGGGCGTGAGGGAGTGTCCGCCCAGGACCGCACCCCGGAATGCTGACCCCGGCTACACGTGTAATATACGTGCATGAAGAAGCTCACCATCACCATCGCCGACGAGGTCTACGAGGGGCTCTACCGGCGGGTTGGCCCGCGCCGGATCAGCCGCTTTCTCGAGGCCCTGGCCAGGCCTCACGTCCTGGACGAGGAGCTCGAGGCGGGCTACGCCGCCATGGCCGCGGACGAGGTTCGCGAGGCCGAAGCCGGAGAATGGGTGGAGGGCCTGGTGAGTGACGTCTCCGATGAGACGCGCTAGCGTCTGGTGGGTGAGCTTCGACCCGTCGATCGGCGGCGTGGTCCGGAAGACGAGGCCCGCCGTCATCGTCAGCAACGACGCCTCGAACAAGGCGCTCAACCGCGTGCAGGTGGTGCCGCTGACGTCGAACGTGGGCCGGCTCTATCCCTCGGAGGCGTATGTGACCCTGAATGGGAAGCAGAGCAAAGCGATGGCGGACCAGATCGCCACGGTATCCAAGAGGCGCCTGCAAGAGAGGATCGGTCGCCTCGATGCCGCCGAGATGAGGGATCTGGCGGCGGTGATCCGGATTCAGCTGGGTCTCTAGCTCGCCAGGGTTCCGGTCACGCCTCGCGCCGAACCGGCGCGAGGATCTTCCTGGAGACCTCGGGAAACCGGGCCCCCTAGCCCTCGGCCACCGTCACGCAATCCCTCCCCGCCGCCTTCGACGCATACAGCGCCCGGTCCCCGAGGTCGATCAGCTCGCCGAGCTCGGCAGCGTGGTCGGGGTAGGTCGCCACCCCCATCGACACCGACAGCACGGCGCCGGGCGGCAGCTGGGTCTCGACGCGCACCCGCCGCCGCAGCTCGTCGGCCAGCTCGACGGCGCCGGCGGCGTCGGTCGAGGGCAGCAGGGCGACGAATTCGTCGCCGCCGTAGCGGGCGAGGAAGTCCTGGTCGCGGAGGCGGTGGCGCAAGGTCTCGGCCAGGCTCTTGAGCACCCGGTCGCCTTGGAGGTGGCCGTGGTGGTCGTTGATCTCCTTGAAGTTGTCGACGTCGACGATGATCACCGAGAAGGGGATGCCGGAGCGGTCGGCGCCGGCCTGGAGCTGGGCGAGGCTGAGCTGCAGCGCCAGCCGGGAGCCGGTGCCGGTGACCGGGTCCTCGGCCGCCCGCCGGTAGTAGTCGCGCCGCTCGAGAGCGCCGGTGACGAGATGGGCCAGGGCGCGGAAGAAGGTGCGGTCGGCCTCGTCGTAGGGCCGCCCGGAGCTGCGCCGCACGAGCAGGAAGCCGACCGGCTCGGTGGCCTCGCCGGCGGCGTCGAGCTCCGCCCGCCGGGTGAGCGGCGCCAGCATGGTGGGCGTTGCGTGCCGCGGCTCGCCGTCGGCGCCGCTGGTCAGCCGTCGCGCCAGCTCGTCGGCCTCGCGCTCGAGCGACTCGCGGTCGAGGCCGCGGGCCAGCAGGTCGTCGACCTTCCCGTCCGGCCCCAGCAGGCCCAGCAGGGCTTCGTCGCTGACGGTCGCCCGCAGCGCCGCGTCGACGGTCTGGGCCAGGTGGCGCGGCGCCAGCTGGCCCGCGGTCAGGCACTGGCCCAGCGCCTCGAGCAGCTCCAGGTTGCGGGTGCGCCGCGACAGCTCGCTGACCAGCTCGGCGCTGCGCAGCAGCTGGGCGATGCGCGCCGCGACCGACCGGCCGAGCTCGATGTCGGCGGCGGAGAAGGGCCGCTCGCCCTCGAGGTAGAGCACGCCGCGGACGCCGTCCTGGACCAGGATCGGCGCCGCCAGGCCGGCGGCGAGGGTCAGCGGTCGGCCGGCGGCCCGGGCCCGCTCTACCAGCTCGGCGTCGAAGGAGCTGGCATCGCACGGCGCCGAGCTGAGGTCGGGCCCGAGGGCCAGCACCGGCTCGAGGCCGCGGCCCTGGTCGAGCAGCAGGGTGCCGCGGCGGGCGCCGCTGTATTCGGTGGCGATCGCCACCGCCAGGTTGGCCAGGGCCCGGCCGTCCAGCGTGGGCTGCTGTAGCTGGCTGCCCAGCAGCCCGTCGATCGCTCGCAGGCTGTCGGCGTGGCGGCGATCGTCGGCCATTGGGCGGATCAGCCGCCGGAGATGTAGCTCTCGAGCTGCTGGATCGCGAACTCGCGGTCGGCGAGCACGGTCTTGACGACGTCGCCGATCGAGATGATGCCGACCAGCTGCCGGTCGACGACCACCGGCAGATGACGGATCCGCTTCTCGGTCATCAGCGCCATGCACTCGTCCGCGGTGCGCTCGGGCGGGATGCAGCAGGGGTCCGAGGTCATCACCTCGCGTATCTGGCTGGTGTCGGAAGCGCGGCCCCGAAGGACCACTTTGCGGGCGTAGTCACGCTCCGAGAAGATGCCGATCGGTATTACGTCCTCGGTCACCACCAGCGCGCCGATGTGCTTCTCGGCCATCACCTCGAGCGCCGCGCGGACGGTGTCGTCGGGCCCGATCGTCCAGACCTTGCCCCCCTTGCGCTTCAGGATCTCGCTGACTTTCATGGAAATCCCCTCCTCCAGGGCGGAATGTCCGGGCCGGCGCCGCCCGCTCGCCAGCGTGGGAGAACTGGGCGAAGTCTAGCAGAGGCCAGGGGCCGCTACCGCTCGGGCCGTTCGGCGGCCAGGGGCGCCTCGTCGGCGAAGCGCACGACCACCCGGTAGCTCTCGCCGTCGCCGAAGTTGCCCGCCAGCCAGCGCTCGACGAACTCGCGCACTTTGGTCCGCCCGACCTCCCGCACCAGGACGACGTGCGCGGCCGCGCGCTGCTTCGACATCACCGTGAGGCCCTGTTTGAGCTGCTCCAGCGCCGCCTCCTCGTCGCGCAGCAGGCTCGAGGCGCGGACCTCGTAGTCGATCTCGGAGGCGTCGATCGCCGGCCGGTTGAAGCGGATCGGGGGCGCCAGGACCTGCAGGGCGTCGCCCTCGAGGCGGAACTCCCAGCTTTCGTCGAGATCCAGGAAGTAGGTGTACTCGACCGGCGCGGTGGCCGAGACCACCACGTCCGGCAGCTCGAGCGTGCCCCACAGCAGCGAGGCCTCGTCCTGGCGAGTGTAGGTCTCGGTCTGGCGCAGGGTGGCGAACTGGAGGTAGCTCGAGCCGGTGACGCTGGTGGCGTAGCTGGTGAAGGAGACCTCGATCCGGCCCTGGCGGAAAGCGGCCGCCACCTCGACCAGGTCGCGGGCCAGCTTCTTGGAGCCGGCGGCGGCCTCGCCCGGCAGGCGGCGCAGCGATTCGAAGACGTACAGGGCGCCACCGACCAGCAGCGCCACAACGGCTACGATCCCAACCGTGCGCGCCCAGGCGACGCTGGCTTCGGAGCGTGGAGATGGGGGGCGGGATTCGGCCACCGGCGTGCGCGCGCAGGCTACCACGCGCCCGACTCGGCCGGCCGCTCGACGGCGCCGGTCGCACGTCGTCCGCGCCGCCCGGCCGGGGTTTGCCAAGCGAGGCGACGGCGCAGTAGACTTTCCCGACGCCTTTAGCAGTCAAATGCCTGAGGAGGGTTGCCAGAAATGTCCTACGTGATCACCGAGAAGTGCCTGGGAGAGCGGTACGGCGACTGCGTCGAGGTCTGTCCGGTCGACTGCATCTATCCCGGCGAGTACCAGCCCCCGGACTCCACGGAGTTCACCGAGCCGGCTGTCTTCATGGTCATCGACCCGGAGCTGTGCATCGACTGTTCGCTGTGCAAGCCGGCCTGCCCGATCGACGCCATCGTCGAGACCGAGGAAGAAGACGAGAAGTACGCGGAGATCAACGCCGCATTGTCGCCCGAATGGGCCGACAACGACCCGCTGACTCCCGAGCAGATCCGTCCGCGCGACGATCCTCCGCGCCGGCCGGACGTCAACTCGATCGTCAACCCCTGACCCGACGGCCACGCCGCTCGGTGTATTTCAGCCGGCCCCCGAAGGGGCCGGCTGTCGCATGTCTGGGCGGGCGGTCGCGCTGCGGCGAAGCCCCCGGTCGGCACCCTCAGCATCTTCGGGCGGCGCCTGAGCGGCTCGCGCCGAGCGGCGGCTAAAGCTTGAGGACCAGCTTGACCATGTCGTGCTGGCTGCCGTCCGGATCTGTGCCGTAGCCGGCGATCGGGTGCTCCTCGAAGCCCAGATCGCGCAGGGTGGCGATGGCGTCCCGTTCGAAGTCGGCGACCAGCATGCAGGTCAGGTGGCGCAGCCCCTGCTCACGGGCGATGGCGATGAAGTCGTTGACCAGGCTGGTGCCCAGCCCCTGGCCGCGGTACTCGGGCTCGAGCAGCCACTTGATCCGGCCCACCCGGCGCAGTGGTCCCCGGTCGCGGCGGTGCAGCGTAGCGTCGGCGACGATCTTCTTGCCGTCGAGCGCCAGCAGGGGAAGGGTCTTGGCGTAGTCGATCTGCCGGCCCCAGCTCTTGACCAGGGAGGGATCGTCGATGTTGTCCCAGGCGAACCGGCGCACGTCGGTCGGCAGGCCGCGAAAGAACTTGAACAGGGCCCGCGGATCGCGCGAGGTGAACGGGCGGATCAGGACGCGCCGTCCGTCGCGCAGCACGGTCTCCTTGGGAAAGCGGCTCGGCATGGGTCTGGATCTCCTCGGAGTGATGCGGCGACTGGTCTTGCGGGCGGTTGCCGACGATCGCCGACGCCCGGGGCGGGGCCTGATTCTATCCTGTGCTAGCGTTTCTCGCTGATGGGCCATCGGGCGCAGGTCGGCAACGTGGGGGGCGGGCTTGGCGGCCGGCGGGTGACGGCGGCCGCTCTCGCGACCCTCCTGCTGACGGCCGGCGGATGCTCGACGCTGCGGCCGCCGCCAGCGGCGCCGCCGCCGCTGATCCTGGTCAGCTTCGACGGCTTCCGCTGGGACTACATGGACCGGGTGCCGACGCCGGCGCTCGACCGCCTCGCCGCCGCGGGCGTCCGGGCGGAACGGCTGGTCCCGGTCTTCCCGACCAAGACCTTCCCCAATCACTACACCATCGCCACCGGCCTCTATAGCGAGCACCACGGCATCGTCTCCAACACCATTCGCGACCCGGCTCTCGAGGAGCGCTTTTCACTCGGCAACCGCGCCGCCGTCGGGGATCCCCGCTGGTGGCTCGGCGAGCCGATCTGGCGCACCGCGCAGCGCCAGGGACGCAGCGCGGCGCCGTTGTTCTGGCCCGGCTCCGAGGCGCCGATCGGGGGCGAGCACGCCGCCCACTGGCAGGCCTACGACGGGTCGGTGCCGAACGAGGAGCGGGTCGACCGCGTGCTGGCGCTGCTCGACCTGCCGCCGGCCGAGCGCCCCGCCTTCGCCACCGTCTACTTCAGCGACACGGACGACGCCGGCCACCGTTTCGGCCCCGACGCCCGGGCCGAGGTCGACGCCGCCGTCGAGCGGGTCGACGCCGGCCTCGGGCGGCTGATCGCCGGCCTCGAGCAGCGCGGCCTGTGGGGACGAGCGCACCTGCTGGTGGTCTCCGATCACGGCATGATCGGCACGCCGCCGGAGCAGCGGATCGTGCTCGACGACTATGTCGATCTCGAGACCGCCAACGTCGTCGACTGGGCCCCGGTGCTGGCGGTCTGGCCGCGTCCGGAGGACGTGGGCGCGGTCTACGAGGCGCTCTCCGGCGCCCACCCCCACCTGGCCGTCTACCGCAAGGACGAGATCCCGGACGACTGGCACTACCGGGACAGCTCGCGCATCGCGCCGATAATCGGCCTCGTCGACGGCGGCTGGCGGGTCACCAGCCGCGCCTACCTCGAGCTGCGGGCCGGCCGGCTGTCGCTCGGCGACCACGGCTACCACCACGAGATGGAGGAGATGGGGGCGCTGTTCGTGGCCGCCGGGCCGGGGCTGCGCCGCGGCGCGTCGGTGCCGCCGCTGTCGAGCGTCCATCTCTATGAGCTGATGTGCCATCTGCTCGGCCTCGAGCCGGCGGCCAACGACGGCAGCCTGGACGCGGTTCGCCACCTGTTGCGTGAAGACGGCTGAGCCGATGCGACTGCTGACCGGCACCAGCGGTTACGCCTACAAGGAGTGGAAGGGGTCCTTCTACCCCGAGGACCTGCCGGCCGATCGCATGCTGGCCTACTACTCGACCCGGCTGCCGGCGGTGGAGATCAACAACACCTTCTACCGGATGCCGCGGGAGTCGGTTCTCGAAGGTTGGGCGGAGGCGACCGGCGAGGAGTTCCGGTTCGCGATCAAGGCCTCGCGGCGGATCACCCATTTCCGCCGGCTGCGCGGGGTGGAAGAGCTGGTGCAGTACCTGCTCGACACGGTGCAGGTGCTGGGCGCCAAGCTGGGGCCGCTGCTGTTCCAGCTGCCGCCCAACTTCAAGCGCGACGACGAGGCCCTGGGCGGCTTCCTGGAACTGCTGCCGGCGGGCTGCCGGGCGGCGTTCGAGTTCCGCCACGACTCGTGGCTCGACGACGAGGTCTACCGGCTGCTCTCCGGCCACGGCGGCGCCGCCCTGGTGACCTCCGACCGCGGCGACGGCGCCGAGCCGCCGGTCGTGCCGACCGCCGGCTTCGGCTATCTGCGGCTGCGCCGCACCGACTACGCCGAGGCCGATCTCGAGCGCTGGGCGGCGCGGGTCCGCGAGCAGCCGCTGGCAGGAGACCTTCGTCTTCTTCAAGCACGAGAAGACCGCCGGCGGCCCGGCGCTGGCCGACCGATTCGCGGCTCTCTTCACCTAGCCTGCATTACTCACCAATCCTCTACTGCAAGGCCGTATCTGCCCGCATCTGCTGCACTTTTCTCGGTCGGCCATCCTCGGCGTACTTCAAGTACGCCTGCGGTGGCCTCGGTCGCAAAGCACTGCATCTGCAGGCATCTACGGCATTTCGCTACGAGGCTGGTGAGAAACGCAGGCTAGAAAGCCCAGCCCACCCCGAGGCTGACGAACTCCAGCGTGCCGGAGTCGTCACCCAGATAGGGCGCGTTGTCGTCGAAGTCGAGATGGCGGTAGCCGGCGATCAGGTAGAGATCCTGCCGCACGTCGTAGCGCGCCTCGATCCCGGCTTCGAAGAACCTCGTGTCGAGGTCGGAGTAGGTGAAGGTCTGCGAGAAGTCGAACGACTGGTTGGGCCGCGCCGCGGCGAAGTCTTCACCGGCCGGGAAGCGGAACGTTGCCAGGCTGGCCTCGGCGGTGTTCCATGCGAGGTCCAGCTTGACCGTCAGCGGCTCGGCGGGCTTGAAGCGGAGGCCGCCCACCACGGTCTTGAAGTTGGTGTCGTAGTCGAGCAGGGCGCGATCCGAGCCAAACTGGCCCGAGAGGATCGAGCCCGCTCACCCATCAAACAGCGGGATCGACGCCGGTAGATCGAGCTCCGTGCTGTTCCAGTTGTAGGCGATGTGCCACTGCCAGTCGGGCGCCGGCGCCGACCAGAAGGCGATGGTCGCCGCCTGCACGCTGCGCGACCAGTCGGTCAGGTCGCCGTCGTTGTTCTCGCCGTCCCACAGGCGATAGCTGGCGGTCAGCGTGTTGCTGCCGGCCGAATGGCTGGCGCGGGCGGTCAACTCGTCCCAGGAGCTGGGGGAGGCGGTGGTCTCGGCGATGCGAGCGGCGTGGGAGACGTAGTACTGGGCCGCCTGCGGCAGGAATGGGTTCGGCGACGAGCCCGAGACCAGGGTCGAGTAGGCGCCGTTGACGTTCATGAACGGGTTGTCGGTCTCGCCGTGCTCGACGGCCAGTTGCGTCTTCCAACCCTTCTTGGGGCGTGCCCGCCAGGAGACGCCGAGGACGTTGGTGACGGTCTCGGTCTCGCCCGGCGCCACCTGCAGGTGCTCGCGGTCGATCGCCTTGCGATCCCAGGACAGGCGCACCCGCCCCTTCTTGCCCTTGAGCCGGCGTGACAGGTCGAAGCTGGTCTCGAGGACGTCGCGATTGAGCACCGAGCGGCGCAGGTAGTCGGGGTCGAAGCCGTAGATCTCGCGGTAGGTCTTGCCCGCCTGGGGCCCCGCGACTCCCAGCCGTTCCACCGCGTCGACGAACACGTCGTCGCTGTCGAGGGTGTAGGAGCGGCCGCGGAAGGAGAGGTTCCAGTTCTTGAGCGGGCGCGCCGCGGTCACGATCGCCCCCGAGTAGCTCGCCTCGTTGCCGGTGAACCGGTTCTCGGTGGTCGACCAGGCGCCGCCGGCGGTCAGGGCGAAGCCGCCGACATTGTCGAAGGAGCTGTCGATCTCGAGAATCTCCTTGTCGACGTCGGGTTGGCGGCCGACGGGTAGCGGCCCTTCGGCCGAGTCGTACTGCAGTCGGTTGTCGAACACCGGCGCGCGCAGCTCGGGGTGCAGGGCGTCGTCGTAGAGCAGGCTGAGCGGCGAGGCGTTGTCCTCGTACTCGCGGTTGACGATGCTGGCCGTCACCTGGCCGCCGGTCCAGGCGAGCTGGGCCTCGAGGCGGGCGTCGGTGGTCGACTCGTCCACCCGGCGCGCCTGGTTGATGACGTGACAGGAGTCGCAGTGGGAGATGTTCGTCTGCTGCCGCACCCCTTCGCGCTCCTGCTGCCGGTAGCCGACCGCCAGGGTCAGGTTGCTCATGCCCCGGGGCTGGAACTCGGTGCGGTGATCGAGCACGCTGTAGTCGAGCTCGTAGATCTGGCCGGGGACAAGATCGGTCTGGCGGGTCACCCGGCCGTGGACCGTCGCCGCGTCGAAGTGCTCCAGGTCGCGAAACCCGAGGCGATGCACCAGGGCGGTGTAGTCGGTATACGAGCGCACGGCGCGGCCGATGTCGAACCCGAGCGACAGCACCGCGTCGTTGTCGTCGCGGACCTCGGCCTCGACCTCCAGCGCGCCGCCGTCGAAGTTGGAGAAGATGTCGAGGTAGAGGTTGGGACCGCCGTCGATGGGCAGGTACTCGCCGACCTTGTCGGGGCTGCCCTCGGCCGAGGCGTCCCAGGCGCCGACCTCGGCGCTGCCCTCGGTTCCGGTGGGGGTGGTCTGTGCTCCGGCCGCCGCGGCAGCGAGGAGAACGGCCGCGAAGAGCAGGCTCAAATGCTTTCTCATCAGGGTCTCTCCTTTAGCGCACCAGACCACCGCGGTTGGTCACCGTCTGGGACGGCAGGTCCGAGCCGTGGATGCTGGAGTGGCACTGGGTGCAGCTGGTGGTGTAGGCCATGTTGAAGCCCTGGATGCCGAACGGGTTGTCACGCTCGATCCCGCCGACGTCTACCTCGTCGTCAACCGAGCTCTGGTAGCCGGCGTGGAAGTGGAACTCGTGGCACTGCAGGCAGACGACCGGTTCGTTGGCCGTCAGCAGGTTGTCGGCCACCGAGCCGTGGGGCTGGTGACACAGGCTGCAGTCCTCCTGGACCGGCGCGTGCTCGAAGATGAACGGCCCTTCCTTCGCCTGGTGGCAGGTGTAGCAGAGGTCGTTGCCCCGCAGACCGCCGACGCGCAGCATGCCCTCGGTGGCGGCGTGCACGTTGTGGCAGCTGGCGCAGTCCATCTTGCCCTCGGGCAGCGGATGGTGCGACGGTAGCCGGAAGCGGGCGAGCTGCTCGGCGTGGCAGCTGGCGCAGGAGTCTCCCGGCGCGGCGGCCTCGACCTCGTGCACCGAGTGGCACTCGGTGCAGCCGATGCCTTCGGCCGCGTGCAGCGAGGCCTGCCACTGGTGCATGCCCTTGCCGCGGTGGCAGCCGGCGCAGGCTTCGTTGGCCTCATAGTCGTCGGCGGCGAATCGACGGATCAGGGCGGCATCGCCCTCCTCGGCATGCCTCGAGCCCGGGCCGTGACAGCTCTCGCAGCCGACGTCCCGGCCGTGCACCTCGAACTCCTCGATCCGGAAATGGATGTTGCGCAGGTTCATCTCGGCGGCCTCGTGGCACTCGAGACAGGTGTCGCTGCCGATTTTCGTGGCTTCCGCCTCCTGGCCGGCGGCCGGTGAAACGGTGCCCAGCAGCGCCAGCAGTGCGGGGATCGCCAGCAAGGCCAGAGGCGAGCTTCGAACTCTCATCATCTTGGCTCCTCCGTCGAAAAGCGCCTGGTCCGGGCCTGCGCGTGACGCGTCGTCAATGGGGGCACGGGCCCGGTTCCGATCTACCGTCGCAGCTGAGCTCGACGCGACACATACCCAGGGGGGTAGGGTACCCAGGCGCAGAGGGGTGGCTTGCCGGCGGAGGGCCGTGCGGACTCCGAGCTCGGGCAGGGCAACCGGGCGAAGCCGAGGTGGCCCCCGGGCGCCGCTGCCCGCGGTCCTCTCGGCCAGGCGGCCGAGCAGCCCGAAGCCGGTGGCGGCGGTGGCGGCGGTGGCGGCCGCTGCGGCCGGGACTTGCGCGTCGATGGTTAAACACCGATAATCAAAGGATAATTGTCGACGACTGGTCCGGTGGACGCGAGCAGTCGAGGAGGAAACAGATGAAAAAGTGGATTCTCGGCCTGTTCGCTCTCGTCGTCCTGGCAGGGCCCCTTCACGCCGGCGGCATCGGTCCGATGTTCGCCTACTGGGACACCCGGGACGCCGACCAGGACCAGGGGGCGGGGGTGCGTTTGACCATCGACCTCGGTCCCAAGTGGAACCTCGAGCTCAGGAGCTCGTGGCTCAGCAACTTCTCCCAGGTGGGCGACGGCATCCCGTTCAGGATCGAGGCGTTCCCGATCGACATGGGGCTGAGCTACGGCTTCGACACGGCGGGCAAGGTCGAGCCCTACGTCGGCGTCGGCCTCACCTACCTCAACGTCAACGTCTCGGCGGAGTCCACCGAGATCGAGCGCCGCGTCAGGGTCCTCATCCCCGATGAGGCCGGAATCAACCTCATCGCCGGGCTCGACTACCCGATCACCAACGACAAGCTGTCGCTTTTCGCCGAGGCGATCTACCGCAGCATCAAGGCCAGGGCCAACAGCGCCGAGATCCGGGACTTCAACGTCGACATGAGTGGCGTAGGGGTCAACTTCGGACTGGTGCTGAACTTCTAGCCGGCCGCCGGCCGGCCGCCGCCGTCTTGAGCCGCTATCGCTGGCTGCTGTTCGACGCCGACGGCACGCTGTTCGACTACGACACTGCCGAGGCGGTGGCGCTCGAGGCCACCTGGGACGGGCTGGGCCTGGCCCAGCCGCCCGGTCTGGTGGCCACCTACCGCCGGATCAACGCGGCCCTGTGGAAGGTCTACGAGACCGGCGGCATCACCCAGCCGGCGCTCCAGGTCGAGCGCTTTGTCCGGCTACTGGCCGAGCTCGAGGATGCGGCCGACCCCGCGGCCCTGAGTCGCGACTATCTGGTGCAACTGGCCCGGCAGACCTTCCTGCTACCGGGCGCCCGCGAGCTGCTCGAGTGGGCGCGGGACCGCTTTGGGCTGGCCCTCATCACCAACGGCATCCCCGAGGTCCAGCGGCCCCGGATCCGCCGCTCGGGCTTCGACCGGCTCTTCCCGGTGGTGGTGATCTCGGGCGAGGAGGCAGTGGCCAAGCCGGCGCCGGAGATCTTCGACATCGCCCTGCGGCGGATGGGCGACCCCGGGCGCGAAGAGATCCTGCTGATCGGCGACAGCCTCAGCTCGGACGTGCGCGGCGGCGTCGACTACGGGATCGACACCTGTTGGTACAACCCGGCGGGGCTGGAGCTGGGCGACGGGCCGGAGCCGCGGCACGAGATCCGGCAGCTGGCCGAGCTGCGCGGGATCGTCGGCGGCCGCGTTTAGCGGCTGGTCTCGCGGCGGATCCGCCAGGCGCCGACCTCGCGCACCATGTCGAGGGTCTTCTCGACGGTGTCGCTGAAGCTGTCGGAACGGTAGCTCTGGGTGAAGGTCACGCTGGCTTCGCCGGGGCCGGTCTCGCGTACCGTCGACGTCTCGAGATCGACCTTGACCTCGATGAAGGCCGGTGCCGCCAACCGCTGCCGGCGCACCGTCTCCCAGGCCTGGCGAGACGCATAGCCAGTGGGCTCGAAATCGGCGGCGTAGAAGGCCAGGTACTCCTTGATGCGTTGCTCTGACCAGGCGGCGGCCCAGGCCGTGACGACGTGCTCGAGCTCGGCACGCGGGCTTTGGGCGGCCGACTGGGCAGCCCCGGGCTCGGGGCTGGGCTCTGCAGCGAGCGCCTGGGACAGGGCGGCAGGCTGCGTTGTCGGCTCCGCCTCCACACCCATCGTCGGGATAGCCGGCGTGGGAGATGCAGACCCAGTTGTCTGCTCGGGCGGGGGCGTGGGAACGACCCCAATTCCCTGCTCTCCGCTGTCGGCGACTGTGGGATCCGGCGGCGGCAGAGGATCGACCCGTGGATACGAGCCAAGCCGATTGGTGAGCGTCAGCGTTGGGCGCTGGGCACCGGCAACCAGCGGATCGAAGTCCTCATCCGCGGCCGTCAGAAGGATCAACTCGAGGTTGCTCGCCGCCGTCTCGTAGGTCGGGTAGTGGGTGACGACGTCCTGGAGCGCAGTGATGGCGGCCCAGTCGTCTCCGCCTTGCGCTCGCAAGACCGCCCAGTTGTGGCGCGGCTCGGGCCGATCCGGGTACTGCTGGCTAAGCTGGCGGAAAGCGCGCGTCGCTTCGACGGTCTTGCCGAGGCTGGCCAGCAGGAAGGCACGCAGGAGCTGACCGGGGAGATCGTCCGGCGCCAGCTCTGATTCGAGGCGCCGCAGGGCCTCTTTCTTCTTGCCCTGTCCGGCCAGCGCCTCGATAGCGGCCAGATCGATCGCACGGCAAGGCTCGGCGATCACCCCGGAGAGGGCCAGAACGGCAATCACCAGCCGTGCTGTTCCTGTCAAGACCTGCTCCAGCAGGGCGGTCGAACCTCGTGTGAGGCCAAAGAAACCCGAGACATGCGAGGCTGGAGATTAACATGACGCTGCCTCGCAGGCCACACGACGCGCTCCCGCTGCCAGCGGGTGGTCCTCCGGCAGGAGGGTCTGATAGCATTTAGGAAACTACTTGCGGCCCTCTTTGGTGGAAAGAGCGGTGGCCGACGCAGAAGGGGACGAAGGATGACCCACCTGTTGAGAGAGAGTCACCCGATACTGCGAACCGGGCTGGCATTGGTGGTGCTCCTGGGAGCCCCGGCATCGTTTGCAGCTCAACAAGCAGAAGGGGGCTTGGCGGAGGCCGCGCAGATCGTAGAGGGAGACGCCGAGAAGAAGAAGGAGGCCGAGACGAAGGCCGCCGAGCCGCCACAGGACTTGGCGGACCAACCGATTCCAACAAGGTACTTCGGTTCCAACCTTCCTTCCACCGCGCCCGGCTACCAGGGCGTCGAGCCCGGCGGGGAGTACATTATTGATGCGGCGAGCCAGACCTGGAAGGACGAGAACGGGCAGAAGGTGAAGTTGCCGTTCGACGTTCCTTTTGTCGTCAAAGGCAAGGTCAAAGAGGGCATCACCGCAGTGCAAGGCCGGTTCGTGGAGTTCGCCAAGACGCCCGACTGCCCGGGTCTGTTCGCCATCGAGAGGTTCGATTTCGACTGGGAGGATCCGCCCCGGGTCAGGGAGATCGAGATTCGACCTAGCTCACCGGCGAGGCCGATAGAGAAGACCGAGTGGATTACCGGCTTCGTCTCGGGCGACGGGGACAAACGCTTCTTCCAGGTCGAGATGTTGCCTCTCAGGCCGAACCGGTTCTACTGCTTTCAATTCGCTCAGAGCGGGCAGCTGAACGACGCCGACGAGAAGGCAGTGCGAAAGCGCTTCAGGGTAGCCATAGACCAGGAGCTGCGCAAGCCGGCATATGAAGGCAAGGCGCAGGTTGGGTCCAGCGAAAGGACGATCATCCCGATCGCGACGCTCAAGGACTACGAGGAGTTTCGGCTTGCATTGAGAGTTCTCCTCGAGGACCTGATCGAGCCTCCGCGCGCGCTCAAGATCAAGCGGGGCTCGTTCTTCGATCCCTTCACGCCCTATGGTGCGCTCGACGACGCCTACAAGGACGAGGTGGATGCCATCCTCAACCAACAGGACGATGCCTACGATCTCTTCGACAACCTGGGGAAGAAATCGGAGGACGCCGCGACGATCTTCCTGCTGGCCAGAGAGGAAGCGTACGGCCCGGATGACTTGAGCATCAGCCAGATCCTCCGCAGGGCGGATAGCGTGCCGAGGGCGAAGGCAAGGCTCGCCACCGTCGAGCAGGAGACCGGCTACGATCTCGTAAAGCTGTTCGACATCGGCGGCGCGACGACCAGCCAGCAGATCAGGGTTCTCACCCGCGGTCTGCGCACCGGCGAGGAAGACTCCTGGAACCAGGTCTTCTCCGTACCCAAGGCGCAATTGCTGCAAGATCGTCTGGACAATCTGTATCGACTGTCGTCGGCGGTGGCGGCGGTAAACGAGATCGCCGAGCTGGTGGGTGAAGATCCACAGGAGCTCGAGAGCAAGAGAGACGAGGACGTGGCCCTCGCGGACGACATCAGCGACATCACCCAGAACCTGGGCATTCGCGGTACCGAGCTCGGTGCCGTTGCCTACCTGATGGCGTTGCAACCTTTTGCGCTGGAGCGGGCCAGGCTCATCGACAACCTGCTTGAAGCCCTGCTGGTCGAGGTCCGGAGGGTGGTGACGATCGGTGGCAGTACCGTCGCCGACTACAATACCCGTGCGATCTGGTACATGAGCGCGGACCTCGGTTTCGGTGTCTCCTCCGAGACGGAGGACCTCTTCACCTACGTTGGCTGGAACATCTATTTGCGGCCGGTGAACAAGAAGGCACTGCTGTCCTGGCCCGGCCGGCCGTTCACGCTGCGCGAGGAGTTCCTGCGCAGATTCTCTTTTACTCTTGGCGTCGTTCAGAGCGGCTTCAAGGAGGAGCCGGGCAGGATCGAGGGCGTGATCGGCAATAGCGCGGCCCTGGTCGGTGCCGGTTTCCGGATCAATGATTCCCTGCGGCTCAGTGTCGGCGGGATGGTATTCGAGGGCCAAGACCCGAGCCCGCTGATCAGCACGACCCGGTTGAACTGGTCCCCTTACGTTGCCCTGTCGGTCGACTGGAACGCGTCGAAGACGTTCGCGAAGATCTTGCCCTAACCGAGAAGCGGAGGAGAGCCCATGGCCATCACCCTCAAACCGAGTTCCTTCAAGATCAAGGCGCCGGGCGAACCCCTGGCCAGCCCCCAGCTGCCGCCGCACGGAGGAGACGTCAATGCCAGCTTCAGCGTCTCCATGAGCAACAAGAAGCGCAAGCTCAAGGCCGTGGTGGGAATCTTCCCCGACTCCTACGTTTTGGCGGGAGGCGCATCGGAGCAGGAGGCGATCTTCGACTGTCGTGGCGAAAGCGGCAACTTCGCGACCTATCGGATGGGCGTGGAGATCCGCAGGAGCGGAACCGAAACCGTGGAGACGCTGAAGATGTCGCTGGAGGTGCGAGAGTTGAGCTCCAAGCTGCTTCCCGTGAAGGGCAGCAGCCCCTTGACCGCGGGCACGACGATCAGGATCCGCCGGTCGACAGACGACGAGAGGGCGTCACTGGCCGAGACCCTGGTAGACCTCAGGACCTCGAGGGGGAAGACCCAGGCTGAGGCCGCGGCGTATTCAGGCCTCAGTGTCTCGACGATCTCCCGGGCGGAACGAGGCTTGTCCGTCAGCGATGAGTCGCTCGCAACGATCATGGCGAAGCTCAAAGAGCTCCAAGGGTAGGCTCGAGATGTCCGTCCCACGGTACAGAGCGCTCGTTCTTCTCGGTTTCTTGATGGCCGGCCTGGGCGCTTGCGGCCGGAAGATCGACCGGGGCGACTACCTCCCTTCGTCGCCAGCGTTCCAGGGGGCATTGCAGATCGTCCTGGCGGCGTTGTCGGTGCCGGCGGACGGCGCCTCGACCGTTAGGATCGAGGCTCAGATCAGTCCCGACGCCGACGCCGACAAGCGCACCGTCCGCTTCCAGACCACGCTGGGCACCTGGGTGGATCCCACGACGAAGGAAGACAAGGGTGTTTCCGTCGACCGGCAGGCCGATACCGCGGGGCAGGCGGCTGCGTTTCTGAAGGCCGCCGCCGAAGCCGGCGTCGCCGTGGTCACGGTTTCGGTGGTCGGCAAGAACAGCGACAACGTCGAGACCATCCTGGCCACCACCACCGGCGAGGTGACGTTCACCCAGGTCGAGGGGAGGCTGTCGCTGACCCTGGATCCGCTGTCCGGGTCGACCTTCGCCGACGGCGTGTCGCCGATCACCGTCGAGGCGACGATCAGCGCCGAATCCCCAGCGTCCTGGAACCAGGTGAACTTCACCACCGATGCCGGGAAGTTCTCCGACGGAAGCCAGGCGAGGATGAAGGTGCCGACCGACTCCAACCGGGTCGCCCGGGTCCAGCTGACCAGCGTCGACGTGATCTCGGGCACCGTCACCGCCACCATCGAGCAGTTCCCGTCGATCAGTGTCTCCGAGCTGATCGCCTTCGATCAGCGCAACCCGGACGCGGTCCGGATCGGCACCTCCACCAACAACGTGCCGGCGGACGGCGCGACCGAGATCAGCGTCTTTGCCGACATCGCCGCCGGGATCCAGAATCGCGTGGTGACCTTCACCACGACCGGCGGCAAGTTCGTTGGCGGCACTGGCGCCGATATGCAGACGATCACCGCCACTCCCGACGCCAGCAACCGGGCGACGGTGCGGTTGATGGCCGACACGACCATCAAGCAGGTGCTGCTCAAGGCGCAGATCACGCTCAACGACGACAGCACCGTCCAAAGCTCGGACAAGCTGATCGACTTCGTCCGCGCGCTGCCGGACTTCATCGTGCTGAGTCTCTCGGCGACCCCGCCGTTCGTGCCGCCGGCAGTTTCGGTCACCATCTCCGCGACCCTCACCCGGGACATCGGCGACGTGTCGCCGAGCACGGTGGTCGACTACACGGTCATGCTGGCCGACGGCAGTTCCATCACTGACATGGAGTTCAGCGACGTCACCCGCAGCGAAGAGGTCGGCGGCGAGCAGGTGTCCACGGCGAAGCTCAACTGGGGCCTGGCCGACATCAGCGCCGACCCGGTCGTGCTCGTCACCGCCAAGGTCGGCGGCAAGAGCGCCTCGACATCGTTCAAGATCTGCAACGACGGGGCCTGCGCGCCGTAGCGGACGCGGTGAAGATCTCGTAGGCCCTGCAGTCGGGCTCTAATCCCGTGCCACTGGCGGGTCGTTGACCGTCGGTCTGGTACTCGGCCGGCCGTTGCAGTCGCGGCGGACCGGCTCACCCGCTGCTGACGCCGGGCCCCGATGAGAAACTCCACCACCGCCCGCACGAACGCCTCCGGCTCCTCGAGCGGCGCGAAGTGGCCGCTGTTCTCGAAGACCCGGTACTCGGCGTCGGCGAGCCCGGCGCTCATCTCCTCGGCGCGCTCGGCGGGCAGGAGGTCGTGGGCGCCGGCCGCCACCAGGCTGCGGACAGGGATCGCAGGCAGCTTCTCGGTCAGGTCCCAGATCGGCAGCTCGCGCTGCGAGTAGGCGCCGTGGCGGTAGCTGAACTCGGCCTCGGCCCAGGCTCGCGCCAGCGCCTCGCGGCCGGCCGCGGCATCGGCGAACAGGTTGGGGTAGGCCTCTTCCAGGCTGTAGCGGCGGAACCGCCGGGTGCGCCAGTCGTCGTCGACGTCCTCACGCGCCAAATCCCCCCGCAGCGACTCGGAGGCGGCGTTCCACTCCGGGTAGTCCTCGTCGAAGGTGGCGAAGTCCTCGACCGCCACCCGGGCGACGCCGTGCAGGAAGATCGCCGAGTCGAGAGTCTCGGGCTTCTGCGCGGCCAGCAAGATCAGGTTCGTGGCGCCGTTGGACCAGCCGATGGCGTTGACCCGCTCGAGCCCGAGATGGCGGCGCAGGGCGTCGAAGTCGTCGCGCACCGCCTCGAGCGACATGTCGGTCTCCTCGACCACCGGGCCGGACCCGCCCATGCCGCGCGGGTCGAAGTAGACCATCGTCAGATGCTGCTCGAGCGGCCGGTAGAGGGCGCGCAGCCCGGCCAGGCTGAGGCCCCAGGAGTTGGGCACGGTCATCAGCACCGGGCCCGAGCCGTGGACCTCGTAGTGGATCTCGCGGCCGTCCAGGTTGGCGGTGAAGGAGCCGTTCTCGAGGCTGGTCGCGGCAGCTGGTGTGGAGCCGGCCTGTTGCGCCTCGGCGGCCAAGGCGAGGACGGTCAAGACGACGAAGAGTATGTGAACGACGTTTCGCTGTGTCATGGCGCCGAGCCTAACAAGAGCGAATGCCTGCTCCAAAGGCTCGGCTCAGCGGGGAATCAGTCGGCTGGGCACCGCCCGCATGTAGGCCTCGTACTCATCCCCAAAGCGCTCTCGCAGCTCACGCTCCTCGATCAGAATGACGAGATAGAAGGCGGGCGCCACGGCGACCGCCAGGATCCAGATCGCCGGGTAGTTGATCAGGCACGCCCAGCCGAAGACGCCCAGGATCACAGACAGGTACCGCGGGTGGCGCAGGCGTGCGTAGATGCCGCCGGTGAGCAACCGGCCCGGGTCCCGGCCCAGCTCGGGAGCGCCGAGCAGCGTGCTGAGCTTCAGGTGGCGGCGGCATTGGATCTCCACCCAGATCGCGGCGCCGTAGAGCATCAGGCCGAGAGCCGCCAGCCACCAGAAGAACGGCCAGCGCGTTGCCAGCAGCGGCTCGCGGACCTGGAGGATCAGGTACACGACGCCGAGGCAGATGACCGCCACGACGGTGTAGGCGACCACCGGCCCACGCCTCCGCCAGAAACCGGCGAACGGGTGGATCAGCAGCCAGAAGAGCACCGCCGCCGGAAAGACCGCCAGCATGAAGGCGGCCAGCCAGTAGCCCGCCCCGGTCAGGAAGCTCGTTATCGATTCGGTCATCACAGGCTCTGGAAGTGCGGCGGATCCGTTACCAGGCCAGCCCGTAGTCCTCGCCGTAGTCGGAGGCGCCGCCCCACATGGTGCCATGCCGGCGGTCGAAGTAGATGGCGGTGATCGGCCCCGAGGTCCGCCGCCGGCTCTCCACCCGGTAGCCCATGCCGCGCAGCTTGGCCCGCACCCAGTCCGGCACGTCCTCGCGCAGCACCAGCCGCCCCGGCTCGGACGTGTGGGCGCCGAAGCTCGACTGCATCTGGTAGCTGACGATGTTGGCCGCCTCGGCCGCCTGCTGCACGTTCATGTCGAACTCGACGACGTTCAGGAAGAACTGGAGCAGGTTCTGGTCCTGGGTGTCGCCGCCCTGGACGGCGAACGACAGGTAGGGCTTGCCGTCTCGCAGGGCCATGCCGGGGGTCAGGGTGGCCCGCGGCCGCTTGCCGGGCTCGGGCAGGTTGTAGGGGTTGAGCCGCGGGTCGAGGACGAAGCTCTGCATCCGCTGCGACAGGCCGACCCCGGTGCTGCCGGCGACGACCGCCGGGATCCAGCCGCCGCTGGGCGTCACCGAGACCACCCAGCCGTCGGCGTCGGCGGCCTGGATCGAGGTGGTGCCGGCGGTGAAAGCCTCCTCCTGGCTCATCATCAGGCTCTGCTGCCAGCCGCCCTCGCCTTCGGCCTCGCCGGTGGGCGGGATCGGCGTCCAGCGCTCGAGCAGCTCGCGAAAGGGATTCTCGCCGCCCTGGAACGGGTAGGGGTCGCCGGGTTTGGCGTCGGCGTTGTTGCGCTCCCAGTCGATGGTCTCGAACCGGGCGCGGGCGTACTCCTTGGACAGCAGGCCCGCGATCGGCTCCGCCGGCGGGTAGTAGGGGTCGCCGTAGTAGAAGTCGCGGTCGGCGAAGGCGAGGTTCATCGCCTGGTAGAGGGCGTGGACGTAGCTGGCCGAGTTGTAGCCCAGCGCCGCGAGGTCCAGGTTCTCGAGGATGTTGAGCGCCTGCAGCATCACCGGCCCCTGCACCCAGTGGGTGAGCTTGTAGACCTCGATTCCCTTGTAGTTGGTGCTCACCGGCGCCTCGAGCTCGACCTGCCACCCGTCCAGGTCCTGCCATGGTGATCAGCCCGCCCTGCTCGCGGGTCGAGCGCACCAGCTCGCGCGCGATGTCGCCGCGATAGAAGCGGTCGTAGGCGGCCTGGATCGCCGCCTCGCGGCTCTTGCCCGCGGCCAGCGCCTGGCGCTCGGCCTCGACCAGCCGGCGCAGCGTCGCCGCCAGGTCGGGTTGCCGGAAGATCTCGCCCGCCCGGGGCGCCGCCCGGCAGTCGGCCGCGGCATCCTCGGCCCGGCAGGCCTCGAGGTGGGGCAGGAAGACGGCTCGCGAGTAGGGCCACTCGGCCAGCATGGCGCGCCGGCGCTCCATGTTGTCGGCCTGCGAGGCCTCGATCGGATAGCCGTCGGCCATCTCGATCGCCGGCGCCAGGACCTCGGCCAGGCTCAGCCGGCCCCATTCGGCCAGCATGGTCATCAGACCGCCGGGCGTGCCCGGCGTGACTGCCGCCAGCGGTCCGAACTCGGGCGGGTAGGGGTCGCCCCGCTGTCTGAAGAACTCCACCGTCGCGCCGGTGGGCGCCACGCCGAGGGCATTGACCCCGATCACCTTGCCGGTCTCGGGGTTGTAGACCAGCGCCTGGGTCTCGCCGCCCCAGCCCAGCGTGTCCCACATGGTCGAGGTGGCGGCCAGCATGGCGCAGGCGGCGTCGACCGCGTTGCCGCCCCGGGCAAAGGTCAGCGCGCCGGCGGTGGCCGCCAGCGGCTTGCCGGTGACGGCGACCCAGTGGCTGCCGTGCAGCACCGGTTTGACGGTGCGCTGGGCGACGAGCTCCCGGCCGGGCCCGAGCAGGGTGATCGCCAGTCCGAGGCTGGCGGTGAGACGAGAGACGTTGCGTGGCATGGGGATCCTCATTGGGTGGGCGACCTCTATCGTACGGGATCGCGCCGGTGGCGCCGCAACCCGGAGCCGGGAGGTGCGGGCGCGACGCGGGTAGGGGGGCCAGCCGTCCCGCGGGAGTTGGATTCCCACCCCTGCGGGCGGCGCGGCCGCGCTCGACTGGACGGATACTCAGACACCCAGGGCCGTTGGGCCCTTCATCAGTTCTTTTCCACCCTTTTGCGGTCGTGGAGTGCCCACGGAAGGAGGCCGATATGAGCACCGCCAAGCTCACCCTGAACGGCCGCGACTACGAGTTTCCCGTGGTCGTCGGCACCGAGAACGAGGTCGGCATCGACTTCAGCAAGCTGCGAGCCCAGACCGGCGCGATAGCGATGGACCCGGGCTATGGCAACACCGGATCCTGCCACAGCACGATCACCTTCATCGACGGCGAGAAGGGCATCCTGCGTTATCGCGGCTATCCCATCGAGGAGCTCGCCGGCAAGGCGCGATTCTCCGAGATCTGCCACCTGCTGATCTATGGCACCCTGCCCACCGAGAGCCAGCTGAAGGACCTGCGCGGGCTTTTGACCCGCCACACGATGATCCACGAGTCGATGAAGAACTTCTTCGTCGGCTTCCCGCCCAGCGCCCATCCGATGATGGTGCTGTCGGCGATGCTGGCGTCGCTGTCGGCCTACTATCCGACCGGCACCGATGACGAGGACATCGATCTCAACATCATCCGGCTGCTGGCCAAGGCGCCGACGATTGCCGCGCTCTCCTACAAGCACGGGATCGGCCAGCCGTTCGTCTATCCCCGCAACGACCTGTCCTACACCGAGAACTTCCTGCACATGATGTTCTCTGTGCCGACGGAGCCTTACACCGTGCCGCCGGTGCTGGACAAGGCGCTCAACCTCCTGCTGGTGCTGCACGCCGATCACGAGCAGAACTGCTCGACCTCGACGGTGCGGCTGGTGGGCAGCAGCCTGTCCAACCTGTTCGCCTCGATCTCGGCGGGCGTGGGGGCGCTGTGGGGCCCGCTGCACGGCGGCGCCAACCAGAAGGTCATCGAGATGCTGGAGAAGATCCGCCAGGACGGAGGCGACTACAAGAAGTGGGTCTCGAAGGCCAAGGACAAGAGCGATCCGTTCCGGCTGATGGGCTTCGGCCACCGGGTCTACAAGAACTTCGACCCGCGGGCCAGGATCCTGGAGAAGGTGGCCGACGAGGTTCTCACCGAGCTGGGGATCAAAGATCCGCTGCTCGACATCGCGCGCAACCTCGAGCGGGTGGCGCTGGAGGACCAGTATTTCGTCGAGCGCAAGCTCTACCCCAACGTCGACTTCTACAGCGGCATCATCTACCGGGCCATGGGCATCCCCACCGAGATGTTCACTGTGATGTTCGCCCTCGGCCGGCTGCCAGGCTGGATCGCGCAGTGGAAGGAGCTGCGCACCGGACCGGGCCTGAAGATCGGCCGTCCGCGCCAGATCTACCAGGGTGCGGGCAAGCGGGCCTTCGTCCCGGTCAAGGACCGCGTGGCGCCGGCGCCGGCGGGCGCTCCGGAGCCGGAGCCGGTTCCGGTCTAGCCCGGCGGCGAGAGCCGATGGTCTGGTCGGGCCGGGTGGCGCCGTAACGATCTGGTCCCGGAGTTGACTCCGGGACCATGATGCGGCCAGCCAGCGGTTTCGACAGCGGTTTCGATAGCAGCTTCGACGTCAGAGTCTCGACACCCAACCGCGGTGGGCGGATGCTGGGCAGGATCTGCCTGGCGGTCGTCCTCGCCGGCTCCGGACCGCCTCCGGGTGGCGCCGATGCGCCCGAGGAGCGCCCGCTTACCGGGATCGGTGTGGAGAGAGTGCATGCCGAGGGGATCACCGGCCTGGGGGTTACCGTCGCTGTCGTCGACGGCCCGGCGGCGCCGGGCCCCGAGGTCCTGGAGGGTGCGGACGGGCACCGTCGGCTGCTGGCGGTCTTCGACGCCGTCACCGGCTCGGTGCTAGAGCCCGTGGCGCGCCCCGCGCCGGGGCTCGAGAGTCGGCCAACGTCGCACCTTCTCGACCTCATGCTGTCCAGCCGCCGGGACGCGGCCGGCCGTTTCGAGGGAGTCGCCCCGAACGCCGACCTGGTGCTGGTGCGGGCGCTCGACGCCGCCGGCGCCGGCCGCCCGGCCGACGTGGCGCGGGGCGTCGACTGGGTGGTGGCGAACCGCGACCGCTACGGCATCCGGGTGCTCTGCCTGCCGCTCGCCGTGGTGCCGGAGCGGTCGTCGCCCGAGGGCCCCCTGCGCCGGTCGGTGCTCGAAGCCTGGACGTCAGGGATCGTGGTCGTCGCCGCGGCGGGCAACGGTGGCCCCGCGCCGGCGACCGTCGCCTCACCGGGCGATCTGCCCCATGTCGTCACGGTGGGGGCGGCGACCACCACAGCGGGCGGTTGGGAGGTGGCTGCCTACTCGGCGAGTGGCACCACTCGGGGCGGCTTCGTCAAGCCGGAGGTGGTGGCGCCGGCCGGGTTCGGCGAGCCGCTCGCGTCGCCGCCGGTCGACGGCCGGATCCGGCGGGCGGTGGGAGGCACCTCGAACTCGGCCGCCGTCGTTGCCGGAGTGGCCGCGCTGGTGCTCGAGGCCTGGCCCTGGTTGACCCCGGTCGAGGTCAAGGACCGGCTTGTCCTCTTCGCCCGCCCGCTTGCCGAGCCGATCGGCGAGGTGCGGTCGATCCACCGGCAAGGGGCCGGTGTGGTCGACGCGCACGCCGCGGTCGAGGGCCTCAGCCTGCCCGTCCCCGCTGACGAACAGGCCGCTCGTGGCCTGGTCTGGTCGGACAGCGCCTTGAGCGGCCTGACCTGGTCCGATCGCTCCCTGAACGGCATGGTCTGGTCGGACAGTGCGTTGCACGGCCTGACCTGGTCGGACGGCGCCTTTGCGGGTGCCGCCGGCTCCGATCGCGCCGCGCGCGGCCTGACCTGGTCGGATTGACCGGCGCCCGGGGCGTACGAGACCTCGATGGCGGGGACCCGATAGATGTTGCCCCCGCGCCGGCCAGGTCGGCGCGGGGGCTACGGTTGGCTAGAACGTGACTGCTTTTGGGAGGAACTCGGGACAGGTCCTCAGGCGCGCAGGGTGGTGCCGGTGAGCTGCTCCACCGCCTCCAGCCAGGCTTCGCCGGACTCGTCGAGGGCGAGCTCGATTCCGGCCTGGTGGACCTTGACGCCGCCCTTGCGGGTCATCTCGGTGCGGTCGACGCGGCACCAGGCCACGCGGCCCGGAAGGCTCAGGAACCGCGCGCCGTAGCGGAGGCGAAAGACATAGCGGGCGCCGCTGACGAGCTCGCTCAGAGACTCCATGCAGAGGCCGGACTGGCTGACGTTGACCGCCCAGCCGTAGGCCGGCGACTCGATCTGCAAGTTGCGGGTGGCGTAGCGGGTGTGGCGGCGGAGGGGCTCCCGAGACTGCAGGGCGACCTGGGTCAGCGTGGTGTTCGGGCCGGGGAAGTCGCGGCGCGCGAGCCAGCTCGAGCGCCCGGAGCGGATGGCTGTCGACTTTGGGTTCATTGTTCTCTCTTGCTTTCTGCCCTTCCTGCTCTCGCGGATGTTCTACCGCAAGCACCATGCCACGCCCGACGCGCGTCGGTTCTTCTCTCGCCGGGAGGTCCCGCTGTCATCGGAAGCTCCTCGCGTGGTGGTGGAAACCACCTGATTACAACGACTTGGGACTACAGATGGCGGGCGGCTCAGCGAGTGGTGGCGCCCTTGCGCAAGAGTGGTGCGCTGGGTGAGAAATGAAAGATTATGAAAAAGCAGCCGAATTATCGGCGTTTTGCATGCACCGAAACCGATTTATTAGCCCGCAATGTCCTCAGTCTGGGACTTCGCTCCCGCTTCGCAGGGTCTCCAGCATCTCGCGACCCTCGTCGTCGAGCGGTTCGGCGGTGGTAATTGCCGCCAGCTGGGGGGCGAACGGCCAATCCGCCTCGGTCTTGCCGCTGCCGAGCTCCGGGATGTGGTGCAGGTCGCGTTCGAACGCCCCGGCCGTCATCCGGTAGCCGCAGGCCATCAGGCTCCGCGCCTCGAGCTCGGTGAACCGGTTGAGATCGGTGCGGATCTCGGCCAGGGCCTGCTGGAAGTCGCGGCGGATGCCCAGCGGCGTCCGCTCGGTGAGCTTCGGCCGATCGGGCTTGAGCGAAAAGGGCAGGCGGATCGGCTCGGCGTCCAGCCCATCGGTCATGTGGACGTACAGCAGCCCGCGCAGGAGCCCCGACTGGATCCGCGCCGACAGGTCGCCGTAGGCCGCCTGCCGGATGCGCTCCATCAGCGTCTCCATCGCGCGGCCGAAAAAGGCCACCAGACCCATGGGACCGGTCTGCGAATGGCGCTCCAGCCGCAGCTGGCCGGCGGCGTCGCTCACCAGCACCACGTTGCAGCTGTGGGCGAGCAGCGCCGCCACCCCCTGGTTGTCATAGACGCCGCCGTCGACCAGCTCGACGTCGAGGTCTGGGTAGGAGCCTTCGATCCTCAGGGGCGCGAACACTCCGGGCACGCAGGCCGACGCCGACACCGCCTTGGCGAGCGGCATGCGCCAGCCGGCGTCCGGTTTGTAGTCGTGCTTCTCGAGCCGCGGCACCGTGTCGGCGGCCTGCTGCACCGACCAGGGCGACTCTCCCATCCAGGTGGGGGTGAACTGCCAGGCGTGGCCGGTGTTCACCGTCGTGGCGTTGAGCACCAGGACCGGCACGTTGTCGGTCCGCAGCCAGTTGTGCCGGGTCGGCTCGAAGCGGGCGCCGCCGGCCTGGCTGGGGTCGTGGTCGGGAGGCTCGAAGTCGAGTTGATCCATGAACAGGGTGCCGTCGCCGGGCATCAGGGGGCGGTAGAAGTGCTCCTCGAGCAGCCGCGCCGCGGCCTCGGAGTCGAGGGCGCCCTTCTTCTGCCACAGGTTGCGGGCGGTCTTCGCCCGCTTCCACCTGCGGCCCTGGATCTGCTCGCGCAGGCCGGTGCCCACCGCGGCCTCGAAGTGCTCGATCAACTGGCGCACCAGGGCCGGGTAGTCGACCGGCCCGCCGGCGTCGGGGTCGCTCAGCCGCCGGCGCAACGCCAGCCAGTAGCAGGCGCCGACGATGCTGCCGCCCGACACGCAGGAGAGGACCTCCAGGTGGCGCAGAACGTCGAGCTCGGCGAGTCGCGCAAGCACCCCGAGGTGGTAGAACGAGGCCCGGAGCCCGCCGCCCGACAGCCCCATGCCGACCCGGCCGATCAGGGTCGAGCGCACCGCCGCCGCCGAGCCGCCGAGGAGCTCCTTGAAGAAGTCGTTCAGGCCGGGCACCTGGTCGAGCGGTCCGGACGCTCGCAGGCGCGCCAGGCGCGCCAGCTGCAGCGCCGTCGTCTGCAGCTCCCAAGGCTCGGGCCGGTTCTTCACCCGGATGGCCGCCAGCGCCGCCGGGTAGTCGCCGAGGCCGACGTGGGCCTCGGCCCGGGTGGCGACGTTCCACCAGTTGTCCGGCTGCGGCTCCAGATCGGTCACGATGCGGCGGCGCAGGGCGTCCGCCCGCGCGCGGCGCGCGTCCGGCTCGTCGCCGGTGTCCGCCAGCAGGTCCTCGAGAAAGGCGGCGTTGATCTGGGTGTAGGCGTCCTCACCCAGCGGCCCGGCGGCGGCGCGTTGGTAGTACCTGGCCGATCGCCGCAGGTCTTCCACCTGGCCGAGATCGTCGAAGCGTCGCTTGTGGATGCCGCCGGCGATGCCCAGGGTCTCGGGATCGCCGTCGAGCTGGGGGCGGGCCAGGTCGAACCGCTCGCCGAGGATCTGGAGCGCCCGGTCGTGCCGGACCCCGGCGTTGAGCTCGAGGTCCTTGCCGGTCAGCAGGGCGTGCTGCTGGCAGAGCTTGTCGAGCAGCTCCGGCTCTTCGGGCAGGCCGTCGCTGAGCGAGTCGCAGGTGCGAATCCGCTCGAGCACGAGCCGCGCCAGCGAGGGCTCGCTCTTGAACTGGCGCCACAGCCCGTCGGCCTCCTGGAAGCTCAGCTTCTCGCCGGCCAGGAAACGGAGAGCCTGCTCGCGGGCCTCGGCTTTGTCCACGGCCATCGGTGAGCGCCATTCTAGCCCGCGCCTTGCGGCGGTGCGGCGGTCCGGCGCTCCAGCGGTTCGGCGAATTCGACGGTTCGGCGGTCCGGTGGTTGGGCGGTCCGGTGGAGCGCGGCGGCCGGTCCGCCCGGCTACCCCGGCGGGTGGGGCCGCCGCCGCCGAGGTGTGCTGAGGTGGTTGCCGTCGGGGTCGGGTTCGGACGACAAGGAGGTGTCCAATGAGCGCTCCGGCAGTCGAGCTCTCGCGTCAGGGGGACCGGGTGGAGCGCACCCGGCTGATCCGCAGCCCGATCGAGAAACCCGGCCTCGGCCAACTGGCGGCGATTGCCGCCGCGGCGCTTCGATTCTGGCCGCCGCTCTACGTCCAGTCGATCCTCGGGCCGGCGCGGACTTGGCTGCCGCCGCACGACGAGCTCTCGGAGTTCTCCATCATCGACCTGCGGCGGGCGATCCGATCGCTGCGCTACTTGGTGGAGATCAACGTGCCGGCCGTCGGCCGCCGGCCGCCGGCGCCGATCCAGCCGCTGCTGCCCGATCTGCTGGAGGAGCTCTTCTGGCGCCGGACGACGCTGTTCGAGCACCCGGAGAGGCCGGCCGGCGGTGGCGGCCCCGCCGATGAGCGCTGGTTCTTCATCAACGGCGTGGCCACCAACGAGGACGTCGCGCGGCTCAACGCCCGGCTGCTGACCCGGCTGTTCCACCGTCCGATCACCGTGATCCAGAACGTGACCCTGTCGCTGGGCGTCGATCTGGCCGAGTGCGCCATCGGCAAGGAGTTCCGCACCGACCCGAAGCTGCCCCACCACGTCACCTTCACCGAGCCGGCGATCGAGGCGACGATCGCCGTGTTGACGGCGCTCAACGATCCGCAAGTGGAGAAGGTGGTGCTCATCGCCCATTCGCAGGGCACGATCATCGCCGCCAACGTCTTGCGGGCGGCGGCCGCGGCTCTCGGCGTGGCGAAGGCTCCCCGCCGCCGCGCCCTGGTCGTGCGCGCGGCCCGGCGGCTCGCCGGCGAGCTGTCGGCGCGGCTGGACCCGCGGGCGCGGGAGCTGAGCGACCGGCTGGCGGCGACCCTGACGGCCTTCATCGACCAGCGCGACGAGGCGATCTCGCGGGTCGAGAAGCTCGAGGTCTACACCTTCGCCAACTGCGCCGACAAGATGCGCTGGATCGTCCGCCGCGGCGACCGCGTCTTTCCCTGGATCGAGAACTTCGCCAACCAGCGGGACATGGTGGCGCGGCTCGGGGTGCTGTCGCCCTACCGCGACCGGCCGGAGCTGATCTCGATCGACGGGCCGGTCTACCTCAAGACCACCGGTGGCGGCTGGGGGCACCTGCTGAACGAGCACCATCTGTTCGACATCCTCGACCACCTGGAGCGGCCGGCGGAGGTGGCGAACCCCTATCCGCCGATCGGCTCCGCGGACCCGCCGGTGCCTCGCCTGTACGGCTATTTCCGGGGCGGCAGCCCGCACTGACGGGAGGCGAGGCGGCGAGCGGGCCGTGGCGGCTCGCGCGCCGGTTGCGACCGACCGACGGTCGCCGTCCTCAGGGCCGCTCGCTCAGACAGTAGAGGTGGCCGCGGCCCCGCAGCAGCAGGTCCTTGCCGGCCAGGGCCGGCGAGGCGTCGAAGCCGTCGTCCAGCCGGTTCTCGGCGATCACGGCGAGCTCCGGGCCGGCCGCCAGCACCAGCGTGACGCCGTCCCGCCCGGTGACGTAGACGCGGTCGCCGGCGGCCACCAGCGAGGCGTAGGCGCCGTCGATCCCCGGCAGCCGTTCCGGCCCGTAGAGGACCTTGCCGGTGGCGGCGTCGAGGGCGGTGAGGATGCCGCTGTTGCTCTTGAGCATGTAGAGGATGCCGTCATGCAGCACCGGTGACGGCACGTACGGGGTGTCGCGGTCGTACGACCAGACGATCGCCTCGCTGCCCGCAAGGTCGCCGCGCGCGCCGGCCGGGCGGATCGCCTGCAGCGCGTTGCCGCGGAAGCCGCTGGTGACAAAGACCAGGCCGTCGCCGTGGACCGGTGAGGGGACGGTGTTGGTGGTCATGCCGGCCGCTTCCCATACCGTCGTGCCGGTCTCGAGGTCGTAGCCGCGGGTGCGGCCGGTGGCGGCGACGACCACCTGCGGCCGGCCGTCGACCGCGACCACCAGCGGGGTCGACCAGGAGGTGACCTCGTCGCGCTCGCGGCGCCACAGCTCGCGCCCGCTGCCGGCGTCGAGGGCGACGATGAACGAGGCGCCCTCGTGGTCCCAGTTGACCACCAGGGTCTCGCCGTGCAGCGCCGGCGAGGCGCCCTCGCCAAAGCCGTTGCGGGTCGTCATGTCGCCCAGGTCCTTCTCCCACAGCTTCTCGCCGTCGGCGGTGTAGGCGAACAGGCCGCGCGAGCCGAAGTGGGCGAAGACCCGGCGGCCGTCGGTCACCGCCGAGGCCGAGGCCCAGGTGCCGTCCATGTGGGTGCCCTCGTGGGGGACCTCCTCGCGGGCGGTCCGCTGCCATACCGTCTCGCCGGTGGCGCGGTCGATGGCCAGGATGACAAACCGGACCGGCGCCGAGGCCGCCATCTTGGGGCGTCCGCCCCCGGTCGGGCCGGCGCCGTCGGCGCTCGCGATGGCGGTGAGCAGATAGACCCGGTCGCCCCAGACCACCGGCGAGGCGTGGCCCCTGCCGGGGACCGCCACCTTCCACCGCAGGTTCTCCCGCTCGCTCCAACGGATCGGCGGGTCGGCCGCCGGAGCTGCACCGGTGCCCAGCGGGCCGCGCCACTGCGGCCACCAGGCGTCGGGATCGGGCGCGGCGGCGGCAAGGGCGGCGCCGGCAAGGGTGGTGGCGAGGAGCAGGAGGATGAGCGGGGCGATTCGTCGCATCGGGTGTCTCACTTTTGTTTGCGGCGGTGAGGGTGAGGGTGAGAGTAATACACCTCGGTGTCAGGCGAGCGGCGGTGACGGTGTCTCGCGTCCAGGACGCCACCCGCGACGGTGGCGCCTGACGGCGTTGTGTGACCGGGGGCGCGTGACCGAGGGCGGCACGGTCGGGCTAGCGGCGGTAGATGCGCGGCACCCGGGCGGTGACGCCGGTGACCAGCTCGTAGGCGATCGTGCCGCAGGCGTCGGCAACCTCGCTCACCGGCAGGCTCTTGCCCCACAGCTCGACCGGGTCGCCCACCGCGGCCCGCTCGACGCCCTCGAGATCGACCGTGATCAGATCCATCGACACCCGCCCGGCCAGCCGCGCCCGCCGGCCGCCGACCACCACCGGGGTGCCGTCCGGCGCGTCGCGCGGGTAGCCGTCGCCGTAGCCGGCGGCGACCACGCCGATGCGGGTGGGCCGCCGGCAGACGAAGCGACCGCCGTAGCCGATCGGCTCGCCGGGGGCGAGATCGCGCACGGCGACGATCTCTGAGACGAGCTCCATCGCCGGCTCGAGCCGCGCCGCCGCCGCCGCCGGCCGGTCCAGCGGCGAGCTGCCGTAGAGCATGATGCCGGGCCGGATCCAGTCGCCGTGGCACTCGGGCCAGGCCAGCACTGCGGCGGAGTTGGCCAGGCTGGTGGCGCCCTCGAGGCCCTCCGTCGCGCGCCGGAAGCGGTCGTTCTGCCGCGGCGTGAAGTCGTTGTCGCGCTCGTCGGCGCGGGCCAGCTGGGTCATCAGCACGATCTCGGAGACCTGCGGCGCGGCGCGCAGGCGCCGGTGGGCCTTGCCGAAGGCGCCGTCGTCGAAGCCAAGCCGCTGCATGCCGGTCTCGAGCTTGAGCCAGACCCGCAGCGGCCGATCGAGCCGGGTGGCGAGCAGCAGCTCCAGCTGCTCGCGGCAGTGGACCACGGGGTCGAGCCGCTCGGCGGCCAGCTCCGGCAGCTCGGCCGCGGCGAAGAAGCCGGCCATCAGCAGGATCGGCCCCTCGATGCCGGCTCGGCGCAGGGCAAGGGCCTCCTCCAGGCCGGCGACCGCGAAGCCGTCGGCGAGCGGGGCCAGCGCCCGGGCCACCTCCGCGGCGCCGTGGCCGTAGGCGTCGCCCTTGACCACCGCCATCATCCGTGTCGCCGGCGCCAGCTCGGCGGCCAGCCGCGCGTTGCCCACGATCGCCGGCAGGTCGATCCGGGCGCGGATCGGCCTACCCACGGGCGCGGCCTCGGATAGAGTGCGCAGATCGTGCCGCGGCGATCATCGGCCCATTCTCTCGCACCGGCAGCCCGATGAGTGGGCCGGGCTCCCGCCGGCTGCGCTCGCTCGACGTCTTTCGCGGCGCCACCATCGCCGGCATGATCCTGGTCAACACGCCGGGGGACTGGGGCAACGTCTACGCGCCGCTGCTGCACGCCGAGTGGCACGGCTGGACGCCGACCGACCTGGTCTTCCCGTTCTTCCTGTTTGCCGTCGGGGTGGCCATCCCGTTCGCCTTCACCCGGCGGCTCGAGGCTGCCGGCGGCGATCTCGGGCCGCTCTACCGGCAGATCCTGCGGCGGACGCTGATCCTGCTGGCGCTGGGGCTGTTCCTCACCTGGTTCCCCTTCATCGGCCGGGACTGGTCGATGGCGCGGCTGCCGGGGGTGCTGCAGCGCATCGCGGTGGTCTACCTCTGCGCCTCGCTGGCGTTTCTGCATCTGCGCGCCCGCGGGCGCCTGATCCTCTCCGGCGGCCTGCTCGCCGGCTACTGGGCGGCGCTCGAGCTGGTGCCGGTGCCCGGCTTCGGCGCCGGCGACCTGGGGCCGGCCGGCAACCTGGCGGCCTGGGTCGACGCCAGTCTGCTGGGCGACCACGTCTGGCGGTACGCCCCGGGGCCGGCCGACCCCGAGGGCATCTTGAGCACCGTGCCGGCGGTGGTCTCGGCCCTGGCCGGGATCTTCGTCGGCGAGTGGCTGCGTTCGGATCGGGAGGCGCGGGACAAGCTGATCGGGCTGTTCGTCCAGGGCAACCTGCTGCTCGCCGCCGGCCTGGCCCTGGCCGGCTGGATGCCGCTCAACAAGAACCTCTGGACCAGCACCTACGTGCTGTTCACCACCGGTTTCGCGCTGGTGGTGCTGGCCGTGGCCTTCTACTTCATCGACCTGCGCAAGAACGACGGCTGGGCGCGGCCCTTCGAGATCTTCGGCATGAACTCCATCGTCGCCTACGTCGGCAGCGGCCTGATGGCCAGGATCCTGGGGCTGATCCGCTGGCAGGGCGCCGGCGGCGAGGCGGTGACGCTGCACGACTGGCTCTATGACGGGCTGCTGGCCTCGTGGCTGCCGCCCAAGGTCGCGTCGCTCGGCTGGGCGCTCGGGTTCGTGACGGTCTGGCTGGGCCTGGCTTGGGTGCTCTACCGAAAGAAGATCTTCATCAAGATCTAGCCTGAGCTTCCGACAGCGCCTGCCGATGATCACTGATCCGACCTCGCTGTTTGTCTACCTGGCGTGCTTGCTGGCCGCCATCCAGTGGGCGAGCGGGCGGCCTTGGCTGCGGCGGCTGTTTCTGGTGACGCCGGCGGTGCTCTACGTCTATTTTCTGCCTACCGTCGGCACCGCCCTGGGAGTCAGCCCGGCCGCCTCGCCGGCCTACGACTGGATGGTGCGCTATCTGCTGCCGTTCAGCCTGATGCTGCTGATGGTGACGGTCGACGTCAAGGCGATCCTGCGGCTCGGCGGCACGGCGCTGGTGATGATGCTGGCGGGCTCGGCCGGGATCATCGTCGGCGGCCCGCTGGCGCTGGCGGTCTTCGGCGGCTGGCTGCCGCCCGACGCCTGGAAGGGGCTGGCGGCGCTGTCGGGCAGCTGGATCGGCGGCTCGGCCAATCTGGTGGCGATCAAGGAGGCGATCGGCACCCCCGACGCGCTGCTGGGGCCGATCATCGTCGTCGACACCCTGGTGGCCTACAGCTGGATGGGCGTCCTGCTGGTGATGAGCGGCTACCAGCGGCGCTACGACGCCTGGGTGGGGGCGGATACCAGCGCGCTCGAGGCGGTGCAGGCGCGGCTGAGCGGCGCCGAGGCGCACCGGCGCCCGATCACGCTGGCCGACCTGACCTTCATCCTGGCGCTCGGTCTCGCCGGCGCCGCGGCCTGCGTCTGGGTCGGCGACCGGCTGCCCAGCCTCGGCGACCCGACGATCATCAGCCACACCACCTGGACCGTCATCCTGGTCACCGCGCTCGGCCTGGCGCTGTCGTTCACGCCCCTGGCCCGGCTCGAGCGGGCCGGCGCCTCGCGGATCGGCTACCTCGCCCTCTACCTGATGCTCGCGGCCATCGGTGCCCAGGCCGACCTGGCCGCCGTCCTCGAGCTGCCGCTCCTGCTGGCGGCGGGCGTCCTCTGGGTGCTGGTCCACATCGTCGTGCTGCTCGATCGTCGGCCGGCTGATCCGCGCGCCGCTGTTCTTCGTCGCCACCGGCAGCATGGCCAACATCGGCGGCACCGTCTCGGCGCCGGTCGTGGCCTCGGTCTTCAACCCCGCCCTGGCGCCGGTCGGGGTGCTGATGGGCGTGTCGGGGTATGTCGTGGGGATCTACGGCAGCCTGCTGTGCGCCTGGCTGCTGTCGATCGTGGCGCAGGCGGCCCACTGAATGGGGTTCAGAAGGGCTGTTTCGTAAGTGCCTGTATGGGTGGCACTTACGACGAGCCCAACTGGCTCAGTACATTTCTGGTACTACTTCTCGACCCCTAGCTTCTGGCCTCCTCTTGCGGCGCACCTCACGACACCAATGATACCGACGCGTAACGGTTCTTGACAGTCAGGTCCGGCGCGAAACGCCGTCAGCGGCAGCGAATTCTCAGCCGGCCTGCCTGACCCAGTCTCTGATGTTGACGCCAATACGCTCAAGATCCTGGCGTTCGAGTTGCCCTCCGTGCATAACGATGTTCCTCGACCGCTCGAGCACACTCAGCGTTGCCTTGGCCCACTCAAGGTCAGTCAGTACATCCTCGAAGACCGGCCAGTTGGTTGCGATGATGGAAGAGAGGTCTCCGAAGTCGCAGTACTCGATGTCTGCGCCGCCACGCGCTCCGTGCCAGCGGAACTTCGCTTCCTCCTCGATTCGACCCTTCACCTTGTTTTGGACCTTCGTTGGCACCTTCGACCACCACACTTCCTCATGTTCCTCCGCCATCGCAGTACTGACAAAGTGCCGAACCGAGTTCTCGAAAGCGTGCAACGCAGTGTAGACGATCGCCATCCGTTGAGCGCCAACAACGCGTTCTGAATCTAGCAACTCGAAGGACAAAGCTGCCCTTACCTTCTCGGCGTCCTCCGGTCCGAAAGACCGCCGCGTTCTCCGCCCAACCTTGTCGAGGCTCTCCTCGGTTAAGACGCCTCGATAGACGAAGTCGTAGAGATCGTTCATCGCGGCTTGCCCAGGTGAGAGCGAAGGCTCTTGAAGATGGCGTCGAATACGGCCTGGTCACGGCTTTCAGGCAGCACGATGTTGATGTGGTACTGCAGGCCTGCGAGCGACAGGCCCGGCAGGCCTGCATCTGCTGGCAGCTCTTCCGGAATCTGCGGCTCCCCCTTGGGCTCAGTCTTCGACGCTGCTCTTTTCACCTTCGTTTCGCTCGGCGCGCGGCGAGCTGCTGTCTTGGACGGGGTGAAGTCAGCGTACTCGCAGAGCGCGGCAAAGGTACTAGCGATCCGGCCGATGAGACCGTCTTTCTTGGCACCTTTGTACAAGGTGCGGAGTTTGTTCTTGACTTCTTCCGTAGATAGCTCTTGAGCCTGTTTGTTCACTGCGAACAAGTCGGAATAGGCTTCTCGGATCCCATCAGCGACGACTCTCGCCGACTGCGATCGGTCGAGAAATTCGTAGTAGCGATCGGTCGGAACTCCATCGGCATCTAGGAAGCCAAGCTCCTTGAGCACGCTGATGAACTTCCGGTCGTTCGTGCTCTTGAACTCAAGGCTCTCCAAGAAGCGGACGGTGAACCGGTCGGGCGCTTCGGCGTCGAGCATTGCGTCGAAGTACGCCGACACAGATCCAGGCTTCGTGGTGTAGCTGTCAGGTAGTGCCATGATGCTCCCCTTCGGTCGGACTACATAGTGGCAGACGGGTCTGGGAAGTCGCTTTGATCAAGCATACATCGGCCCCCGGGAGATTCTCGCGAGCCTCGCCTCGTGAGGCCGCGAGAGGCTCCTGCCAAGTGGAGGTGTCGTTAGGGACGCGCAGTTCTAGGTTCCCGCCTAGGCTGCCAGAGGCCGCCCAGCTAGCGCTTCCGCCTTCGTCTCGACTCAGCTCCGCAAGGGGGCGCCTGCTGGGCTGCAGACCCGCCCAGTCCTTGGTTCAGCTGTGAGCGGGCAACTGACAGGCGATCATCCGGCACCAAGCCCTGACTTCCAACGAAGACGCCTCGGGAAGACAGTAACTCACCCCGCCGCGGGGGTTCACAGTCCTGTGTCTGCCGTTGCCAGACCCTTAACCTCTCGATATGGCCTTCGTCTTGGTCGTCTCGACTGTGCGAGCGGACAGAAGAGCGGAAGAGGGCGACCACTAACCCTGCCTCGGCCGGGTGTTGGTCGATTCAGTGCGACCACGGGAGTCCCTCGGCGCGCTCGATGTCATTGACCCGTAGGGCCGGCCTACCGATCAGCAACGGGGCGGCTCCGATCTGGATCAGCCGGTACGGCCGACGGTATATCGAGTCCTTGAATCGTTCAACGCGAGCGATCTCAACGCCAGCAGCAATCAGCGTGTAGGCAACCAGCTTCGCTTCGTCCGGGCTCACTTCCTGTCCGACCCAGAGGGAATTCGTCTGAAGAAAGTTCTTCGGCTCCTGCTTCAGGAGCCGGAATCCGTAGGCCTCCAATCTCGACAGCGCGACGCTCAGATCGGCGGCCTCTCTCCGCTTGGTGAAATACCAGATCTCCGTCCCCTGAAGACGACTGCGAGGAATCTCCGACGCGAGGGCATCTGCAAGCTCGCGGGCTCTCCGCATCTCCTTCCCGGTTGGGCCAGAGAAGTAGACGAAATAGGCCACCGCGATCAGCAGTCCAGTCAGCGCGATGACCGACCACAGGATCCACCGGCGCCGAGTCTTGACAGCGTCCACCGGCGGCTCAGGCTTATCGTCTGCTTCGTCTTGCTGGCGCCTCTCTTCCTCCTCGCCGGCCGGGGCCTTACGCTTCGCCTCCTCGGCGGCCCGAGTCTTACGCTTCGCCTCCTCGGCGGCCCGAGCCTCACGCTTCGCCTCCCTGTCGGCCTCCGCCTGCAACTTCGCGAGTCGTTTCTTGGCCAACCGCACTATCTTGTCGGCTGCCAAGGAGTAGTGGCGCTCCCGGTCCGCTGCTTTGTCTAGCGACATCAGCGGCATCTCAGGGTCGTTGATCCCCTGATAGTCGCTGACTCCCACCTCGAAATCACCGCCGTCACCGTTCTCGACTCGAATGCGGAAAGAGGAGGCCGCGCAGTGCCTAATGTACAGGCAGGCGATCGTGGTGTCTCCACGCTTTGCTGCCAAAGCAGCCTTCGGGATTTCGATTGTCTTGACGTATTCGCTAATCAGGAAATCCGCAGATACGAGTAGAACTACGACTAGAGCTCGGTCCATCTCCTCTTTGATGCGCTCGCTCCATTCCTGGCCTACATCGATGCTGGTGTCAGCAAAGACGCGAACGGCCGGCGGCTCGCCGAGGATCACCCCTAGGTGCTTGAGCAGCTCGTCCCGACTGCTCTTGTCTTCTCTTGCGTAGCTGATGAAGATCGAGTCGCGGCTCATCTGCGTCCCACTATTCGTCCCCGCGAAACTCGCGAGTGCAGGCCAGTATTGGTCGAGCGGCGCCACATCACCGGCGAGCCGAAGCCCTCAATGGCAATCGCCAACTACGCGGCCCACCTTCGATCCAGGTTTAGCTGGGCAAGCTATCGCTTCCGTGGTCGCGCCGCCTCCGTTGCCAGTTCCTGACACCGAGTGTAGCGGGGAACCGCGGCTGGCACCACTGCCCCGCCAGCGTGGGGCGCGCCCGCGCTGCTCAGGATTTGAAGCGGTGCCTCCGCCAGCCTGCACTGGATTCTCGGACGAAGGTGCCTATTCGTGCACTCGCCTGAAAAGGTCGAGGACGAAGGAATGGAGAGGCTTGGCACCGCCGAGCCCCCTGCAGGCCAGCCCTGGCGCGTGGGCCGCAGTCGCAGTTATCGGGCGCAGACAGTGCGACCGTACCCGAGGCCTGCCCGGGAGAGCGCCGAATGATGACGAATCTGTCGACCGTCCGCGAAGCCGCTTGTGGGGACTGACCTGTCGATTACGGATCGCCTTTCCGCGCTCCGAGCAGCCGAAGGCTGCGAGACCGCAGCCGGCTCCACCGGCGAGGAGCTTTGCGACTTTGGCGCTCCAGACGAAACTCGTCTGGGGCCACAAAGTCATTGCTCGCCTCCGTTGCCTAGCCTCCGTTGCTTAGCTTCGTCGCGGGAGTCATCTGATGCTCTGCGGCATCAGTCCTTCTAAGGTGCCGTTAGCGGTTCCTCCTCTGCGTTGGTGAGCCGGCGCAGATGCTCTCCAAGTGCCTCGGCGGCGGCTCTCTGAGAGTCGTCTCTGCGAGCGCGATACACCCGGTCTGTGGTCTCGACATCCTTGTGGCCTGCCAGATCGGAGAGGATCTCGAGCGGTACGCCAGCCGGCACACCCTCGCTGACGAAGCTGTGCCGCAAGGTGTACGGCGTCGCCTTGTCGATCCCGGCCGAAGCACAGAGATCGTTCCACACCCTTCGGATGCACTTGACGTGGGAGCCCGCTTGTTTGCCGACGAAGACGTGGGGATTCCCGGTCAGCTGCTCCAGCCCGGCCAGGACCTGAAGCGCCGGATCGTTGAGCCAGATCACACGTCCACGATCCCGCTTGCCCGGCCGATCCGCCTTTGCCTTCGGAAGCCGGATCTGCTTCGCGCTGAGATCGACCCACTCCCACCGAAGCCCCAGGATCTCTCCGGGTCGACAGCCGGTGAAGATCAGCAGCTCGATGGCGGACAGCGACGGCTCTGGCAAGCTTCGAGTGCGCCTCGCTTCTGAGATCGCGGTGCCGAGACGCCGATACTCGTCGCTGCTCAGGTTTCGTCGCCGAGAGGGCTCGGGGTAGCGTTGTATTCCGCGCGTCGGGTTGCTGCCGCGCTCGCGCCAGCCCCAGAGTTCGGCGAGGTTGAACGCCTTGGACAGGAGCGCCAGGACCCGGTTGGCGGCGAAGGGTGTTGCCTCCATCGCCACGTGGAGGTCCTGGAGTTGCTCGGAGGTGATCTCGTGGACCAGGCGGTCGCCGAGCGCCGGGAGGACGTAGAGCCTCCACATCCGGTCGTCCTCACCGGCGCTCCTGGGCGCCTTGTGAGGCCGCGCATGGCGCCGCAGGTAGTCGGAGGCCAGGTCCTCCATGGTCTTGCGCGAGCGGGCGAACTGCTTGCCGCGCAGTAGGCCCAGGAGGAGCTTACGGGCCTCCTCGCGAGCGAGCCGCAGCGGGATCAGGTCGGTTCGGCCGATGGTGTGGGGCTTGCCGCGGTAGCGGACCACGTACTCCTTCTTGGTCCGGTAGACGCGGATGCCGAAGCCGCGCAGGCTGCGGCGGCTGCGGCCCTCCATGAGGTAGTAGGAGCTGCCGGTCGCAAACGGCGCCTCGCGGACGATCTTCGCGGTGAGCTTGGGGACGATGGCCACAGTGCCTCCAGATCTGCGGGCAGTACATTTCCGGTACACCGCGAACTCCGAAAGGAGCCGTAGACACCCGCGATCCACTGGAGGCCAGAAACAACATAAGTCAACTGTTTTAAATAACTTAGAGGGTCAAAGCGTACCTGAGCGTACTCGACCGAAACAGCCCGAAACTGAATGGGGTTCAGTTGCCTCGATAGAGCCCGATCCGGAATCGCGCTGAACCCGCTCAGGACTCCAGGAACGCCATCAGCCAGGAGACGGCGTTGATCATGTAGTGGCCGCCCACCGCGTGCTCCCAATCGCGCCGGGCGAAGACCATCGCCAGCGGCAGGCCGTAGAGGAGCCCGGTGGACAGCAGGCGGTCCAGGTTGCGGCCATGGCCCAGGCCGAACACCACAGCACTGAACAGCACCGCGGCGACGACGGCGGCGACCGGCCGGTCCGCGAACGCCGGGCGCAGCAGGTAGTAGCACAGCCCGACGAGGAGCAGCCGGAACAGCGTCTCCTCGGCGATTCCCGAAAACCAGGGCAGTGAGAGCGGCATCCACCATTCGGTCACCCAGCCGACGTCGCCCTCCGGCGCGCCGTCGGCCGCGTTGAGCAGGCCCAGCGGCACGAATAGCAGGGCGCCCCAGAGGACCCCGCCCAGCGCCGCGGCATACCGCCCGGCCTGGAGCTGAGCCCCTCCCAGCCGGGTGCGCTCGAACAACAGGCCGCCGGCCACGTACATCGGTGCCGCCAGAGCGGCTAGCAGGATGATCGCCCGCTCCGAGATCAGCCCGTTCTCCGCCGCCGGCCGACCGGCCAGCAAGGCAGCGCCGGCCAAGGCCAGCCCCTGGAGCACCGCGCGCCAGCGAATCGCCCGCCACCAGACCGCCAGACACCAGAGCGTGGCGACGATCAGCAGCAGCGCCAGGATGTCGAAGCCGTCGTCCGAGAGCGCCGTCAGCGCCAGTAGCAGCCCGAGGATCCCCACCGGCAGCCAGACCCCGCCCGTCCAGCGGAGGAGCGCGCATGGGGCGAGTTCGGGGAGCCGGCCGATCGACGGTCCGCGGCGGGCGAGATACCAGAGCAGCGCCGCGACGTAGCCGACCTGGAGCAGCCTCCGGACCGCGTCGTGCTCGTCCGTCGCCCGTACCCCCTGGGCGAGCATCAGGACGACCGCGGCCGAGACGATGACCCAGACCGCCGCCAGGAAGAGATCTGGAGGAGCGAGGGAGGAACCGCCTCCCGACGTCGGCGCTGCCGGTGCCGAGCTCGCATTCGGCTCCATGATCTCTCCTTCCCCCGGGACGCTGCTCTGTCGCCGACGCAGGCGGCCCGGACAGGACGATTGTCGGTCCACGCCGGCGGCGAGGTCGCCACCCGATCGGGCAGGCTACGAGCCCCCGGTTCTGGACCCTGATACAGGATTGACCTTTATGACTATTCTGGTCATACTGATGGAGTGAAGCGGACGCTCCCCATCGCCAAGGCCAAGGCCCGCTTTGCCGAGTGCGTGCGGCGTGCGGAGAGGGGCGAGACGATCGTCCTGACCCGGCACGGCCGGCCGGTGGCCCGCCTGGAGCCGACGTCCGGGAGGAGACCGGGGGCTCTCGATCTCCCCGGTGAGGTCCGCGAGCCCGCCGGCCGGTATGAAGCGGCGCGGCCGGATGCCGTGGCCGCGCCGACGCCCGGGTCTGTGGACAGCCGCCGCGGAGCTCTCGAACGGCTTCTGGAGGAGAGCATCTGGCCGCGAGTTCCCGAGGACCAGCTCGGTACCCGTCTCGACAAACGAGAACGGGAGGCGATCCTCGGCTACGGGAGCGACGGCGTTTGATCGTCGACAGCTCGGCTCTGCTGGCGCTGGTGTTTCGCGAGCCCGGCTACGAGCGCGTCCTGGCCGCCGTTGCGGCGGCTGACTGGGTCGGCGTCGGGGCCCCGACCCTGGCCGAGACCGGGATCGTGCTCTCGGCGCGGATCTCGGAGGAAGCGAGGCCGACCCTTGCTCTGCTGCTGGAGCACCTCGATCTCAGAGATCGTGCCCTTCGAGGCCGCCCACGCCCGCGCGGCGAGAGAGGCTTTCGACCGCTTCGGCCGGGGACGCCACCCGGCCGCCCTCAACTTCGGTGACTGTCTGACCTACGCGACGGCCAGGGTGGCGGGGATGCCGCTTCTGTTTGTCGGGGACGACTTCGCGCGGACCGATCTCGAGCCCGCGATGCGCTGAGGGCGCCGCTATACTGACCGGGTGAGCGGATTCGACTGGCGCGACGGCGTCCTGCACGCCGACGACGTTCCGTTGCCGGCTCTGGCCGATGAGGTCGGCACCCCCAGCTACATCTACTCGGCCACCGCCATCCGGGCCGCCTACGAGCGCCTGGACTCCCTCTTCCGCCCGATCGGGGCCCAGCTGCGCTACGCCGTCAAGGCGAGCCCCAACCTGCACCTCTGCCGGCTGCTGCGCGAGCTCGGGGCGGGCATGGACGTGGTCTCGGGCGGCGAGCTCGAGCGGGCCTGGCTCTCCGGCACGCCGATGTCCGAGATCGTCTTCGCCGGCGTCGGCAAGACCGACGACGAGATCCGCTCGGCGCTCGATGGGCGCTTCAGCCCGTTGCGCGGCTCGGCCGCGAGTTTCGGCGCCGCCGACCCGGCGGACCGCGGCCCGGTGGGCCTGTTCAACGTCGAGTCCGAGAGCGAGCTCGAGGCGATCGCCGCGCTGGCGGTCGAGCTCGGGGTCACCGCCCGGGCCTGCCTGCGGGTCAACCCGGACGTCGACCCCCACACCCACGAGTACACCACCACCGGCAAGGAGGAGAACAAGTTCGGCATCGACGCCGACCGGATCGCCGACCTGTTCGACGCCTGGGCCGGCACGCCGGGGCTGCGGCTGGTCGGGCTGCACGCCCACATCGGCTCGCCGGTGCCGCGAGGTCGAGCCCTACGCCCTGGCGGTCGAGGTGCTGCTGGCGCTGATCGACGACATCGAGCGGCGCGGGCACCGGGTCGAGGTGCTCAACCTCGGCGGCGGCTGGCCGGTCGAGTACCAGGAGGGCGACGTGCCGCCGCTCGAGGCCTACGCCGAGCGGATCGTGCCGCTGCTCGAGGAGCGCGCCGCGGCCGGCCTGCGGGTGCTGATGGAGCCGGGCCGGTCGATCCTGGCCAACTCCGGGGTGCTGCTGACCCGGGTGCAGCACGTCAAGCGGGGCCGCGCCAAGACCTTCGTCATCTGCGATGCCGGCATGCACAGCCTGATCCGGCCGGCCCTCTACCGGGCGTTCCACTTCGTCTGGCCGGTGCGCTGGGAGGGGTCGGCGCCGCGGCGGCGCGAGGACCTCACCGGCCCCGGCTTCACCTCCTGCGATCTGGTCGGCCCGATCTGCGAGACCGGCGACTTCCTGGCCCGCGGCCGCGCGCTGCCGCCGCTCGAGCGCGGCGACCTGGTGGCCGTCTTCTCGGCCGGCGCCTACGGCATGTCGATGGCCTCCAACTACAACGACCACGGCCGGCCGGCCGAGGTGCTGGTCGACGGCGACCGGGCCACCGTCATCGGCGAGCGCCAGGAGCTGGCCGCCATCCTCGAGACCGAGCGGGTGACCCGCGAGCTGCAGGCGGCGCCGCGGCTGGTCGGGACCTAGGCTGTGGGCCGGCGGCGGTCCGGGTTGGCCGCGCGCTGGCAGCTCTGCTGATGACGGCCGCTTGCAACACGCCCGGCGAGGAACCGAGCGGACCGATGGAGGAGATCCTGCGCTCCCACCCGGGCCTCGCGGAGGTCCTGGCGGCGGCGCCCGACCACCGCTTGCAGGCCGTCCTGGGGCTGGTCGAGCAGGGTCCCGACGGCCCGCGCCTCGTCCAGCACGGCTTCCGCCTCGACGCCGAGTACTTCTACCCGGCCAGCGCGGTGAAGCTCTTCGCCGCGGTGGCGGCGCTCGAGCGGCTGGCCGAGCTGCGCCGGGAGACCGGGCTGCCGCTCGACGTCGACACGCCGCTCGTCTTCCACCCGCTGTTCGAGGACGAGGCGCTGGACGAGGCCGACGAGTCCAACCTCGACGGGGGCCGCATCACCGTCCGCCACGAGATCCGCAAGCTCTTCCTGGTCTCCGACAACCGCGCCTTCAACCGCCTCTACGAGCTGGTGGGGCAGGACCGGCTGGCGGCCTCGCTCGTCCGCGCCGGGCTGGCCGACGCCCGGATCGTCCACCGGCTGTCGGAGTTCCGTTCGGCCGAGGACAACCGGCGCTTGCCGCGCATCGACTTCGTCGGCCAAGGGGCCCTCTACACGCTGCCGGAGCGCCGCTCCGAGCCCCTGCCTCCGGCGCCGCCGGTGCCCGGGCTCGAGGTCGGCTCGGCCCACATCTCCGGCGACGAGCGGGTCGACGAGCCGCTCGACTTCGCGCCCAAGAACCGGTTCCCCCTGGCCGCGCTCCAGCGCGGGCTGTGCATGGTGGTTCGCCCCGACGTCGACTGCGGCGGCCCCGGCTTCGCCCTGACCGACGAGGATCGGGCCCTGCTGCTCGAAGCGATGAGCCAGCTGCCGCGCGAGTCCGCCAACCCGGCCTACGATCCAGCGGAGTACCCGGATGACTACGGCAAGTTCCTGCTGCCGGGCCTCGAGCGGGTAGTGGAGAAGGACCGCCTGCGGATCTCCAACAAGATCGGCCAGGCCTACGGCTTCACCACCGAGAACGCCTGGGTGGTCGACCGCGATACCGGCCGTGGTTTCTTCCTGGCCGCGACTCTCTACACCAACGCCGACGGGGTGCTCAACGACGACAACTACGAGTACGAGACCGTGGCGCTGCCGTTCCTGGCGGATCTGGGGGAGGCGGCGCCTACCGCCGGTGTGCGTTCGCTTCGGCGATCCGTACGAAGCTGGGCATGCGAGGATCGGTGAAGCGATACATGCCCGTCGCCACCCGGCACATGAGGGCCGAGGTGTCGTTCTTCACGAGGCGGCGCAGGTAGTTGTTGAGTGCCGCCTGAGTGAGGGTGACCGCAAAAAGGGACTCGACCTTCTCACGGATCTGCTGGATCGAGAACTCAGGTCCCTTGCAGGCCGCGGCGGCGATCACCACCATGCGGTACTTCTCTGTCGTGGCTGACCGAACCGCCGATTCATAGGCGTGTTTCAACGTCGCCTCGGCTTCGTCAACGGCAGACCTCTGAGCTCTCTGCAGATCGTTCTCAAGGACCAGATGGCGTCCCCCGGCGATCGTCTCCTCCGCGCTCTTCAAGGCGAGGAGATGAGCGAAGTGCGGATAGCCGGCTGAGAGCTCGACGATGGTGCGCGACGCTACGGGATCGAAGTTGAGCTTGAGCTTTCTGGCACCGCCCTCGACGATCTCATCGAGCTCCTCGTTGGACATCCGCGGTACTTTCGTCTCCATGAGGCTACGCTGCAGAGAGGGATGGCCGGCAACGAGGTCGGTCGCCGCGTCGGCGATGCCGACCAGGAGCAGCTTGAAAGGAGAGCCCATGTCGCTGAGGATCTTGCCCAGCTCGGCGAGCTTCCAGCGATCCTCCTTGTGTGAGATGGCGTCGCCCTCGTCGATGACGAACAGTGCTTTGTAGCCTGCAAGCTGCTCGGCCACCCAGGAGGGCGAGGCGGCGTTCGCACCGGCACCGGCGATGGTCTGGGAGACCGACTGGTCTCTACCCGCGCCGACTCCGACAAAGGCGACGTTGATCTTGGCCGAGCCGCCGTGCCTGCTCGTTCGCGTCTCTTGGAGGACCTGGACGTCCCAGCCGCAGGCGGCGAGCGGATAGCTGACTATGCTGGGGAAGGTGTCCCAACTGTCGCAACGCTTGACATGGAGGCCGCCACGCATCTGGCTTTGCAGCAGGCTGGCCGCGATGTTGGCAAGAGAGCTTTTGCCGACGCCGCGCTCGCCCCAAAGCAAGCCGTGCCGGCCCGGCGTGTTGATCTGGGCGATCAGTCGATCCAGCTCCGACTGTCGGCCGAAGAACAGATCGGCGGACTTGATCGGCGTGTGCGGCGTGAACACTTCACGCACACGGGACTTCTGGATCAGGGCTTCGCGACCGTGCTGGAAGCGCCTCAAGGCCATCGAGCACCTCCCAAGGGGATACCGAAATGCAGGGCCACTGCGGCATTTGGGTGCTGTGGTAGGCCGAGTCTAGGTGCGTGGCCGGCAAGAGGCCACACCTGAATGTGTTGGCCCCGTCACCACCCCAAGAGACAGGGCCTCGCCGTCCGCTCGCCGGCGGATTGCTGCGGCGCGAGCGGAAGCACAGACTACGGATCCGTAGGTTGGGGGTTCGGAACCTGTCGGGTGCGCCATGTAAGTCTCTACATCTCAGAGAATTAGCGAGGACCAACGGCTCTCACGGTTGATTCTCCAGGGGCGGGAGTTACCAGAGAGTTACCAGCTGGTGCCTCGATACCGAGCGTCGGGGCAGCCTATCGCGACCGCCGGGGAAGCCAGCCTGTCTGTGCGCGCCGGGCGTCAGCGACGCGGGATCGGCAGTGGCTCCGCCAATCTCAGTTGCACCCTATACCGAGAGCGCTGATGAGGTCGTCGGTCCGAGCCTCCAGAGGTCTTTCGCTACCTGTCAGTCCGGCAATGGTCTGAAACTGGAAGTAGCTGTGATTCGCGCCCGAGAAGACCCACAACTCGAACAGCTCACCGTGGACAACCAACGGGGCTTCAATTGTCGGGCTCATTCTGATTGACCGGAACTTACTGATCAGGGCGGTGAGCAGTTCAGCTTAACTTCCGCGTTTAGAGGGCGAACCACAACCGCTTGGCAAGCCGTCTTCAATTCAAGTTCTGGCTTGGCCTCACGCAAGCGCTGGAGCTGTCGACTCGATGGACGCGCCGACCGCAGTTGTGGCCGTCAGTTGAGCAGTCTCACCTCCACGTTGTGACAGCCTGACTTCGCGGTCCAGCTCACAGCTGTCGAGCCAGCGTACGACAATAGCAATCCCTTCTGTGCCGACCCTACGGAGGTCAGCCGGGTCCCCGAAGGAATCTCTCTTACAAATCTCGGCTGCATCCCGTGGCCAGTCCGTCGTGGCCTGTCCAGGCCCGGAAGTACAACTGGTCAATACTAGCAGAACCACAAGCCTGTGGGCGCAGCACCAGATCCATACCTTCATTGGAGAATCTCCTTACAGCGATCGCCCTTGCAGCGTTTCTTCGGACCCTTGGTCCAGCCTGCAGGTGCCTCCTTAGTGGTCCGGCCAGTGTCAGGATCGTACTTCCAGATTCCCTGGGGTGTGATCGTGTAGACAGGCCTTTGAATTCTGTCCTGCTGTAGCGTGGTCGTTGACACTCGGCTCTGGTCGGCTCCGGTTAGGCCTGGCCCTCGTAGGATGAGTGTGGGCCAGCGCCACGGTTCCGAGAGGTAGTGGCTGACCACCGGGCCAAGTTGCCTGGCCTTGCTGAGAGACCCAGCCCTTCGTGACACAGTCCAGCACGTCGTCGTTCCTAGTCAGCCATGCTGCCTTCTCGAAAGGTGAGAAACCGAAGCCCGCAGCCTTCAGCAGACAGAAGAGGCAATCCTGCATGGCTGGGTCGTCGGTGATGGCGTCGAGACCCAACGGATCCACAAAGAAGGTCGGACTTGAGAGCCCGTAGACGAACAGATGAGCGAGGCCCAGAGCTCGCAGAATCCCAACAGGATCAACTGCTGTAGAGACCTTGCTCGCAGCCTCGCCGATGACCTCGATGAACCTCTCGAGAGCGGCGGCCAGAATGAAATCCGAGTCGAGATCTCCTCGTTCCTTGTCGGCGACCGCCGCCACCGCCAGCCGCGCGTGGGCCAGCATGTCGCGAAGAAGAGCTTCGTCTTCAGGCGGCCTCATAGAGGGGCACTGCCTCGGCCTCTACGCGATCGCGGAAGTAGGGACTCAGAGAAGGCGCGCGTATTCAAGTCCACCTTCCGGCCCAGGAGAGCCTGCAGCTCTTCCTGAACCGTGATGAAGCGCAGGCCGACGCGGCGGCCGGGGACAAACTCGACCAGAAGGTCGATGTCGCTCTCCTCTCCGAGCTCGCCCCGGGCTGCCGAGCCGAACAGGGCAAGACGAGAGATGCCGTGCCTGCGGCACAACTCTGCAAGCCGATCGTGGTCCAGATCCTCGAGCATGCCGCTCATGGTGAACCTATGCTACCGCGGGGTCTCACGCTCGAGCCATTGCCGGCGCCTCGGACCGCTGCGAAGTCCTTTGCGTGCCGGGCGGTAGCGAAGTCTGGAGAGTCTCAGCGGTCGATCTTGATCACGGCGGCCTGCTCCCTGCCCTCGAGCGCCGCCGCGATCTCTCCGGAGATCCGGTCGGCAGCCTCCTGGACGGGATCGTCGCCGAGGTGGGCGTAGCGCTCGGTGGTGGCGGCCTGGGAGTGGCCCAGGATCTTGCCGATGACGAGCAGGCTCTCGCCGCCGCCGGCCGCGACGGCGGCGAAGCTGTGGCGTAGGTCGTGGATGCGGACGTCGTCCAGGCCGGCCCGGGTCTTGATCCGGTCCCAGATCTTGGCGATGCCGACGAGGTGGGTGCCGGCCTTCTTGCCGGCGATGACGTGGGGGTTGCCTTCGACGCGCGGGTGATCGGCGAGCAGGCGCAAGGTGGCGGCGCCGAGGGGCACGGTCTTGGGGCCGGTCTTCGAGTCCTCGAGCCGCAGCAGACGGCGCTCGAAGTCGACCTGGTCCCAGCGCAGGGCGAGGATCTCCATGCGCCGGCAGCCGGTGAGGATCAGGAGACGCAGGGCGGCGATCGCGCTCAGCGGGCGCCGTGCCGTCCGCTTCGGCCTCGGCGAGGGCCTCGCCCAGCCTCGCCAGCTCGGCGGTGCTCAGGAAGCGCTCACGGGCCTTCTCGGGGTAGCGCTCGACGTGCCGGCAGGGGTTCGAGTTGTCGGGGCGCAGGCCCCACTTCTCCGCCAGGTTGAACATCTTGCTGGTGAGCGCCAGCGCCCGGTTGGCGCGACCCGGGGTCTTGCGCACCGAGTGGTGGAGTCGAGCGACGTCGGCCCGGGTGATCGAGTCGACCCGGCGCGAGCCGAGCCGCGGCAGGATGATCTGCCGCAGGAGACTCCTGTCCTCGCGCACGCTTCCGGGTTTCTTCTTCGGGATGGCGTGCTCCTCGATGTACTGCTGGGCCAGCTCCGCGACCGTGAGGCCCTCCGGCGGCCTCTCGAGGAGGTCCTCGCCCTCGCGGGCCGCGACGAGCACCTGCTGGGCCAGGGCGCGAGCTCGCTGGACGGTCAGCGGCCCGTCCTTCGTCGGCTGGCCGTAGCGGCCGAGGCTGACGATCCGCTTGCGGCCCTTGATGCGGTAGGCGACGACGAAGCTCTTGGCGCCCGAGGGGTAGACCCGGAGGCCGAAGGCGGGCTGGGTGTCGTCCCAGCGGATGTCCTGGGCGTTGCCCTGGCCGCGGTATCTGGCCGCGTCGACGACTGTCTTGGAGAGCCTCACGGTCCGGTGCCCCGGAGGGGGCTCCGGCCTGAGTTACCACGGAGTTACCAGGATGAGCCGCGAACCCCCGAAATCGGACCGTAGCACATAGTACTGAAAACAGGCAATTTACGCTGCTACACAGTAGGAAATCGGGCTATGCAGTACCCAGATACACAGACTACGGATCCGTGGGTCAGATGTGGTTCGGCGGCGTGACCTCCGGCCGCGGAAACTCACTCCACGGCGGCAGGTCCAGCTTCTCCCGCTGCCAGCCCCAGATGTAGGCCATGCAGAGCCCGAAAGCGGTGCCGCCGGCGACGCCGGCGAACGCCATGAACGACCAAAGAGAGAACGCCTTCCAGCCGCCCACCAGGAAGTAGCGGATCAGACCAGCGGCGACGCCGAACGGGAGGCCGAACGACACGCCGGCGCCGATCCAGGCCTGGGTGAAGGCTAGGAAATAGGGCGGCGGCACCTCGAAGCCGAGCTTCCAGAGCAGCCAGAACGCCGGCGGCTTGGCGTTCGACTTCCAGAGGCCCCGCTCCTCCAGCAGCGCGTCGAAGTGGGCCAGCTTGTCCTGGTGGGTCATGGGCCCGCGGAGTCCATTCCGGTGCTCTGCACGCACCGCTCAGCTCGGCAGCCAGGTCAACAACACGGCGGTCAGCAGGTAGATGACGCCGAACGGGATCACCAGGTAGCCCATCACGTCGCGGGCATGGATCCG